>JAFALA010000065.1 GCA_019234815.1 Burkholderiaceae bacterium
CTTCCACGACGGACCCATGCACGGCGGAAACCAACCCGCGGATATCAGTCTGATCCATCGTCGCAGCAGACTTCGTGTCGCATCACCCCGAGCCGCTGAAATGAAATTCAAATCTTGCGATTGACAGGAGCGACCATATCAGTCCTCGCCAGGGCAGCGCCAAATGATGCATCGCCTGCATCTTCCTCGTCGGCCAAAGGCGCCAGCAGCCAGTCCAGATCGGGCTGGCTGAATTTCTTCAGCCCCAGACCGCTGTCTTCGCCCAGCACCCCGCGCGCCAGTTCCAGCTTGCGGGCGTGCAGGGCCAGCATGCGCTCTTCAATACTGCCCTGCACCACCAGGTGGTGCACCATCACCGGTTTGTCCTGTCCGATGCGATGCGCACGGGCGCTGGCCTGGGCCTGCACTGCCGGGTTCCACCAGGGGTCCAGGTGGATCACGGTGTCCGCGGCGGTCAGGTTCAATCCCACGCCGCCGGCCTTGAGGCTGACCAGCATCAGCGGCACCTCCAGCGCCTGGAAGCGCCGCACTACGTCGGCCCGCCCCGACACGGCCGTGTCGCCGGTCAGCATCAGGTGCGGCTCCTGCAGGCGCGCAAGCTCGGCGGCCAGGAGATCGAGCATTTCCGTGAATTGCGAAAACACCAGTACGCGGCGCCCGCTGGCGCGTAGGTCGGGCAGATGCTCGAGCAGCCAGTCGAGCTTGGCGCGCTCCATGCCGGGCGCCAGCGGCATGTTCTTGAGCAGGAAGGGGTCGCAGCAGACCTGGCGCAGCTTCAGCATCGCGTCCAGCACGCTGATCAAGGCATGCTCCAGGCCCTGCTTGGCCAGGATGCGCCGCACCATGTGGTCGGCAGCCACGCGCACGCTCTCGTACAAATGGCGCTGGTGCCCCTGCAGCCCGATCCGGATGACGGTTGCGGTGCAGGGCGGCAGCTCGGGCGCCACGTCGGCCTTGATCCGGCGCAGGATGAAGGGCCGCACGCGTCCCTGCAGCAGCCGGGCCCGCATGCCGTGGCCGTTGACCTCGATCGGCTTGCGCCAGTGGCGGTTGAAGCTGCGGGCGTCGCCCAGGAATCCGGGCATCAGCAGATCGAATTGCGACCACAGCTCGCCGAGGTGGTTCTCCAGCGGCGTGCCGGTCAGCGCGAGGCGATGGCGGGCGTGGATCCGGCGCAGGGCGCGGGCGGTGCGGGTGCGGGCGTTCTTGACGGCCTGCGCCTCGTCGACGATGAGCAGGTGAAAGCGCTGCTTCTCGAGCAGTTTGACGTCGCGCCACGCCAGCGCGTAGGGGCACAGCACCAGGTCGTGCGAGGTCATCTGGCCGTGCTGTTGGGCGCGGTCCGGGCCGTGCAGGCTCAGCACCCGTAAGCCTGGCGTGACGCGCGCCGCCTCATGCTCCCAGTTGAACAGCAGCGAGCTGGGCAGCACCACCAGCGCCGGCGTGTCGAGGCGGCCACCGCGTTTTTCTTCCCAGATGTGGGCTAGTGCCTGCGCGGTCTTGCCCAAGCCCATGTCGTCGGCCAGGATGCCGGCAAGGTCGTGGGCGCGCAGGTATTGCAGCCACGACAGGCCGTGCAATTGGTAGGGGCGCAGCTGGATGCCCAGCCCCGGCGGATGGTCGAGCAGCGGCGGCGCGCCGGCCATGGTCAGGCGCCTGGCCATGGCCTGTAGAGAGGCTTGGCCATGGAACTGCCAGCGGCTGCGGTCGTCCAGCTCCAACTGGAGCAGGCGCGAGGCATCCCAGTCCTGCAGCGGGATCGGGCCCTCGCGCAAACGGGCCAAGGTGAGCAGGTCCAGCATCGCGCCCATGATGGCCTTGAGCGGCCGGGCCGGAGCTTCGACATGGCGCCCGCCGGGTGCGCGCAAGCGGACCAGCGCGTCGTCATCAATCTGCTCCAGCGCTTCGGGATGCAGCCAGCGCTTGTCGCGGCGCAGCAGGTCGGCCAGCAGGGGGGCGAGATCGAGCCGCTCGCCGTCGACTTCGATTCCCAGGCTCAGCAGCCACGAACCCTGGCGGCGCGCCAGCCCCAGGGTTTCGACGCGCGCGGCCGTTTCGGGCGCCTCGGTCACGTCCATGTGCCAGGTGCTGACCGGCCGGGCATGGTGCGCAAAGCCGGGCGCGATCTCGACCTGCCAGCCCAGTCGGATCAGCTCTGGCACCTGGTCCGCGAGGAAGTCGGCGAAAAACTCCTCCTGCTTCAGGGTCCACAGGCTGCCGGCCCAGGCCGGCTGCTGGCCGACTCGCCGCGCCTCCTCGGGACTGCGCCATTGCAGGTGGCGGCTGGCCAGGGCCTGGGCGCCGAGGGCCAGGAACTTCTGCAGCGCTTGCGCCTGGGCACTGCCTGGCAATTCATCCTGCAGCCGTGCCGGAGCGGCGCGAGGGCGGTTCAGGGTCTGCGCGCCGTCGAAGGTCCAGCGCAGCAGCATCACGCTCAAAGGAAGGCCGCGCGGCCCCAGCTGTTCATGCGGCAGCATGCCCAGCAGGCCGTCGCCGCGATGCAGGGTCTGGAGGGTGAGATGGGGGCGAAAACCGTGAACGGCGCCGGGCGGTGAAACAGGCATGCGGCATTGTCGCTAGCTACGCTCTGTGTCGCGATGGTGTACTGCGACGGATTCGACGCCTGGCAAGTTCGATTTGATTGCTGAGAGTTGTGTGAATGCAACGGATTGGTGCCGAAGCCGGTCGCAGGAGAATTGTGACAAATGTTTTTAATTCAATGGTTTCAATGGAAGTTAGCGCAAACTAACTGCACTCCATTGGTGCCACTTGAGAGGAAAACCCCAAGTGCGTGCATGGCGGGCTGCGCCTACATTCACCTCACTCGTCGCGAGCGTCTCTACAACAGCGCTTGCCTGCGGGGGCTGAGGAGACAAATAAACCAGATCAATTCAAATGAATCATGTGACAAAGTCACAATTCGAGGGCACCCAACCGGGTGCCCTTTTCTTTTCTCGGGAGCGCCGCGGGCCATGCTTGATTTTGTGACGGTTGGACTGGCCTCGTTGATGGCGGGTTTCGTGGACGCCGTGGTCGGCGGCGGCGGCTTGGTGCTGGTGCCGGCGCTGTTCAGCGTGTATCCGGGCGCGGCCCCGGCCACGCTGTTCGGCACCAACAAGGGCGCGGCCATCTGGGGTACGGCCTGGTCGGCCGTCCAATATGCGCGTCGCGTGACCGTGCCCTGGTCGGCTCTGGTGCCGGCGGCGCTGGCGGCGCTGCTGGGCAGTTTCGGCGGCGCGTGGACGGTGACCCAGGTCAGCCCGGCGGGCTTGCGCCTGGCCCTGCCTTTCATCCTGGCAGGGGTGCTGGCCTACACCCTGGTGCGCAAGGACCTGGGGCACACGCACATGCCGCGGTTTGCCGGCCGCCATCAGGCGCTGGTGGCCAGCCTGATCGGTTTAGGCATAGGTTTCTACGACGGATTTTTCGGGCCCGGCACCGGCAGCTTTTTTGTCTTCCTGTTCGTGCGGCTGCTGGGTTTCGATTTCCTGCATGCCTCGGCCAGCGCCAAGTTCCTGAACACCGCCACCAATGCCGCGGCGCTGCTGTTGTTCGTGCTAAAGGGCCATATCTGGTGGCAGGTGGCGGCGGTGATGGCCGTGGCCAATGTGCTGGGCAGCCTGTTCGGCACTCGCATGGCGCTGGCGCGCGGCACGGGATTTGTCCGCTCGATGTTCGTTCTCGTCGTCAGTTTGTTGATACTGAAGACCGGATGGGACGCGTTTTCACACAGTTGATCGCACGTGCGAACAGCATCAGGCGCTACCATTGTCAGATACCCTTTTTTGAAGCTCGCCATGTCAGTCGACTCCCAACTGCGAACGCTGGACATTGAAATCCCCACCCAGCCCGACGTGCTGGTCAAGTTGTCCCTGCTGATGGCGTCGGACGATATCGACCTCCTGGCCGTGTCTTCGCTGGTCGAAACGGACATGGCCTTGGCGGCGGCGGTGCTCAAGGCGGTCAACTCATCCCTTTACGGTTTGCGCGGCCGCGTCCAGACGGTGCAGCAGGCCCTGACCTACCTGGGCATGCGCGAAGTGGCTGCCATCACCTTCGAGATGGGCTTGCGCGCCGCCTTTCCGCCCGCGGCCGAACTCGAGCCGATCTGGGTCCATGCCGCGCAACGCGGGCTGCTGATGGGCCGCATGGGCCAGATGCTGGGTATCGATCCCTGGGCGGCGCATTCGGCTGGCCTGTTTGAGGAGTGCGGCAAGGCGGTGCTGTACCGGCATTCGCCGTCCACTTACCCGGCCATGCTGCGTTCGACGTCGGACGACGTCCAGTTGGCGCAGCTCGAGCACACGGCCTTTGGCGTCAGCCACGACGCGCTCGGCGCGGCGCTGTGCGAGAGCTGGGGCCTGGCGCCGGCGGCAGTGGCCAGCGTGCGCCACCATGTGACCATCCAGCACGACCTGCTGATGCCGGACGTGCTGCAGCGGCGCAGCGTCTGCGCCATCTCGACGATCGCCTGGGCCCTGATGAACCGTCCCGACACGCTGGAAGACGTCGCGCGGCAGATCGCGCCGCAGGCCCAGCTCGACGAGACCCTGGTGCTCAGGGCGGCACGCCGCGTCAGCGAGCAGTTGTTGGAAGCACAGGCTCACGGCCGCGAGTGAGCCCCTCCTGGTGCCGTGCCTCGGGGGCCCGGCTGAGCCGGTCGCGACCCGTGTGCTTGGCGAAATAGAGCGCTTCTTCAGCGGCCTGCAGCAATGCGGTCGCGCCCAGGTAGGGATCGCGCGGCGTCATCACCGCCAGGCCGATGCTGAGCGTCACCACCGGCGGGTTGGCGTCGGGGCCGCCGGGCTGCTGGAGGTCGCGCCATTCTTCGCGCAAGGCGTCCAGGCGCGACTGTGCCAGCGCGGCGTCCATGCTCGGCAGCAGCGCAGCAAATGCGTTGTCGTCCAGCCGCGCCAGCAGGTCGGTGTCGCGCTTGAAATGCTGCTCCATCAGCTCGCAGAACTGGCGCAGCAGCGCATTGCCGGCATCGCGCCCCATGGCTTCGTTGTAGCCCCTCATGTGGTCCAGGTCCAGCACGGCCAGCGCGAGATCGTTGCGCGAGCGTTGGCAGCGCTTGAATTCGCGCCGCATGCGTTCGTCGAATTCGAGCCGGTTGATCAGGCCGGTGAGCTTGTCGTGGCGGCTCAGGCGGGCCAGCTCGCCGCGCTGCATTTCCAGGATCTGCTCCGACGCCGCCAGTGCGGCCGCCTGCCGCTTGACCTCGCTTTCCAAGGCGTTGACGCGGGCTTGGTCCTGCTGCAGCTGTTGCGCCATCTGGCTTTGCAATTGGCTCAGCGCGCGTTCGATCTGCTGCACTTCGGCGGGCGCGTGGCGCGGTTTGGCATCGTCGCCCGTTTGCGTGCTGGAGAAGCCGCTGCTGGTGTCGAAGCGCTCCATGTCGGACGTGATGCGCCGCAGGTCGCGCAGCAGCCAGTGCTCGGTCAGCCAGGCGGCCAGCAGCACCAGCACGAAAATGGCCAGCAGCTGCAGTTCAAACGCTGCATGCGTGGTGGCATCCAGCTTGAGCCCATGCACTCGCCAGGCGCTGTGCCCGATCAGGATCAGCAGCAGCAGCAGGATCAGGCCGATCACGGATCGGGCCGTCGGCGAGGTGCGGCGGGCTGGCGGCGGCAAAGAGGGCATGGCTGTCGGGTACGACTGGACAACTGGACTCGAGCCTGAATTGTGCCCAGCCGCACCGCGATTTGATGCACCGCAGCATCAGGGTATGCCCTGCCGAATTCAAATTTCTGCCGGAAATTCCAGCTTCAGGCGGGTGTGGAACTCGCGCCGCTGTCCGCTGACAGGGTCTTCGAAGCAGAGTGTTTGCGCCAGCAGCTGCAGCGAATCGCGGTAGTCGGGTTCGCGTTGCTCGGCTTGCAGCACGGGGTAGATGCGGTCGCCCACGATGGGCAGGCCCAGTGCGCACATGTGCATGCGCAACTGGTGCTTCTGGCCGCTGTGCGGCTGCAGCTCGTAGCGCGCCAGGGCGCCCTGTCTCTCCAGCAGGGCGATGCGGGTCTGCGCATTGGCGGGGCCGGCGACCTCCTCCATCTGCATGAAGGCGTCAGCCCGCTCCTGAAGGCGGCTGCTGCGCTCGATGGGAAAGTTCAGGTCCGGCCGGTAGGGCGCGATGGCCTGGTAGAGCTTGCGCACCTCGCGGTCCCGGAACAGGCGCTGGTAGGCGTCGCGGCAGCCGGGCTGGACGGCGAACACGGTCAGGCCGGCAGTCTCGCGGTCCAGGCGGTGCACCGGCGTCAGGTCGGGCAGGTCGAGCTCGCGCTTGAGCCTTGTGAGCAGGGTCTGCTGCACGTAGCGGCCCTTGGGCGTGACGGGCAGGAAATGCGGCTTGTCGGCCACCACCAGCCAGTCGTCGCGGAACAGCACTTCGGCCTGGAACGGAATCTCGGGCTCGTGCTCAAGCTGGCGGTAGTAGTAGAGCCGGGTGCTGTGCCGGTAGGGCGCGTCGGGCGCGAGCGGCTGCCCTTGGGCGTCCAGCACGTCGCCGCGGTCCAGCCGCGCGTGCCAGTCGGCGCGCGCCACCAGGGGCAGGCGTTCGCTGAGGAAGTCCAGCACGCTGCCCCAGGGGCCGGCCGGGCAGGCCACCGCGCTGGCGCTGACGCCCCGCACCATCGGTAAGGCAAGCTTGGGCGGACGCGCCATGCGCTGAGCGTTTCAGTCGCCTTCGAACCACTCGATGCGCGCACCCAGCGAGCAGATGTTTTCGACGAAATGCGGGTGCGCGCGCCGGATCGGCGTGGCGTTGTGGATGATGGAGCGGCCCGGGATGCTGGCCGCGACCATCAGCAGCGCGATGGCCACGCGGATGATGTAGGGGCTCTCCACCTCGGCGGGCGAGAGCGGCTTGCCGCCGAAGGTGACCATGCGGTGCGGGTCCGACAGGAAGGCGTGCGCGCCGAACTTGGACAGCTCCGAGGTCCAGCCCATGGCGCCGTCGTAGACCTTGTTCCAGTACATCACGCTGCCCTCGGCCTTGACGCCCAGGGCCACGAAGATGGGCAGCAGGTCCACCGGCAGGTAGGGCCAGGGCGCGGCCTCGACCTTTTGCAGGATGTTGCGGGTGAAGGGCTCCTTGACCTTGAGCTTGCCGTCGGTGACGGCGCGCGACCAGCCGTTCTCGTGCACGATGTGCACGCCGAACTTGGCGAAGGTGCGGTCGATCAGCGGGAACTGCTCGGGCGTCGAGTTCTTGACCTGCACGTCGCCGCCGGTGATGGCGCCCAGCGCCAGGAAGGTCACGATCTCGTGGAAATCCTCGGCGAAGCTGAATTCGCCGCCGCGAAGGCTGGACACGCCCTCGATGCGCAGGCGCGAGGTGCCCAGGCCTTCGATCTTGGCGCCCAGCATCTGCATGAACTGGCAGAACTCCTGCACGTGCGGCTCGGAGGCCGCGTTCATCAGGGTGGAGGTGCCCTGCGCCAGCACGGCGCACAGCACGAAGTTCTCGGTCGTCGTGACCGAGGCGTAGTCGGTCCAGTGGTCGTTGGCGCGCAGCCGGCCGTCCGGCACATCGAGCGCCAGGCCGTCGCTGAGCCGTTCGACCAAGGCGCCGAAGCGCTCGAACACCTCCACGTGCGGATCGATCTCGCGCATGCCCAGCGTGCAGCCCTTGACGTCGTCTTCGATGCGGGCGGCGGCGAAGCGCGCCATCAGGCCGGGCACCAGCATGATGGACGAGCGCATCTCCTCGGGCAGGCGGTCGTGGGCGGGATCGAAGCGCGTGTTGGCGTGGTGCACGTCGAGCACGCCGGTCCGGAAGTCCACCGCGATGTCGCTGCCCAGGTTGCGGAACACGTCCAGGATCTTCTTGACGTCGGTGATCTCGGGCACGCCCTTGAGCCGCACCGGCTCGCGCGTCAGCAGCGTGGCGCACAGGATGGGCAGCACGGCGTTCTTGTTGGCGGAAGGGATGATGCGGCCGGCCAGCGGGGTGCCGCCGTGGACAATGAGATTCGACATGTGGGGCGCTCGTGGCGGGATGTGCTGCGGGCCTTTGGGGGCGTGGAGGCGAATTATCGGGCCTGAGCAGTGGCCGGGTTTTTCGCGGGGATTCACTGGCTCGGGGCTGAGGAGGCTCCGGGATGTTACCCCTGTGTCGCCGGGAGGCCCGCCGATAGAATCCCGGGCTGTCTACGTTTTGAGTGCGCCCGTGTCCGACCGTCTTGCCGTCCTGCCCCAGTATGTATTGCCCAAGCAGGCGCTGACCTCGTTGGCCGGCCGGTTCGCGTCGGCCCGCCTGGGTGCGCTCACGCAGGCGGCCATACGCCGCTTCATCCGGCGTTACGACGTCAACATGGGCGAGGCGCTGGAGTCCGACCCGGCCGCCTATGCGAGCTTCAACGATTTCTTCACGCGGGCGCTGCGGCCCGGGGTCCGCCCGCTGGCGAGCGCCACGCTGGTGTGCCCGGTGGACGGCGCGGTCAGCCAGTTCGGCGACATCGTCTGCGACCAGATCTTCCAGGCCAAGGGCCACCACTACAGCACCACGGCCTTGCTGGGCGGCGACGAGGCGCTGGCCCGGCAGTTCGAATTCGGCCAGTTCGCGACCATTTATCTCAGCCCGCGCGACTACCACCGCATCCACATGCCGGTGGCCGGACGCCTGCTGCGCATGATCCACGTGCCGGGCCAGCTGTTCTCGGTCAACCCGGTCACGGCGCGCGGCGTGCCGGGCCTGTTCGCACGCAACGAGCGCGTGGTCTGCGTGTTCGAGTCGGCGCACGGCCCGTTTGCGCTGGTGCTGGTCGGCGCCACCATCGTCGGCTCCATGGCCACGGTCTGGCACGGCGTGGTCAACCCGCCGCGCACCGGCGACCTGCGCGACTGGCGCTACGAAGGCGCGGACGTGGCGCCCGTCGAACTGGCGCAAGGCCAGGAGATGGGCCGCTTCCTGCTCGGTTCGACCGTGGTGATGCTGTTCCCGCAGGACTATGCCGGCGGGCTGAACTTCAATAGCGCCTGGAAGCCCGGCGCCGGTGTGCGCCTGGGCGAGGTGATGGCGGTTTGAATCTCTTTGTACATCCATGGATGTACAAAGACGGAAGGATCGACTAAACTGGAACAGTCCCGAACGGCCATGGATCCAGTCATGCCCACCACCAAACTGTTCAAGAACGGCAATTCGCAAGCGGTTCGCATTCCCGCGGAACTCGCGTACGGTTCCTGGGATCTGGAGCTCAGCATCGAGCGCCAGGGCGATGAATTGCGCATCCGGCCGGTCGCGCGTCGCATAGGCAATGTGCTGGACAAGCTGGCATCGTTTTCGGCCGACTTTCAAGTGCCTGGGCGTACAGGCGCTGGGCAGCCATCCGATCAGCTCAATGAAGAAGCTGATCGGGAACGCCTGTGAAGCTGCGCTATCTGCTGGACACCAACATTTGCATCTACCTCATGAAGCGCCAGCCGATCGAGGTGGCAGAGCGCCTGGCGCAATGCTATGTTGGCGAAGTGGCGATTTCCGCCATTACGCTGGCCGAGCTGGAATATGGCGTCAACTGCTCGGGTGAATCACGCGTCCAGAACCGCCGCGCTCTTGACAGTTTTCTGGAAGACATTCCTGCGCTGCCTTTCGACTCGCCTGCTGCCCTTGCCTATGGCCCGGTCCGGTTCGCTAGCCAGGACCGCAAGCGCGACGCGCTGGACAAGCTGATCGCCGCGCATGCGGTGGCGCTCGATGTCACGCTGGTGACCAACAACGAAGCGGATTTTCGGGGTTACCCCGGCCTGAAAATCGAAAACTGGGTTTGAGCGGGGACAATAGCCGCTTCGCGAAGCCTGTTCCCACGTCCCCAGCCCCACCCACCATGACCCAGCGCGTACTCACCGGCATCACCACCACCGGCACCTTGCACCTCGGCAATTTCGTCGGCGCGATCCGGCCCGCCATCGCGGCCAGCCGCGAGAGCGGCGTGGAGAGCTACTTCTTCATGGCCGACTACCACGCCCTGATCAAGTGCGACGAGCCGGACCGCATCGAGCGCTCGCGCCTGCAGATCGCCGCCACCTGGCTGGCGGCGGGCCTGGACACCTCGCGCGTGGTGTTCTACCGGCAGAGCGACATTCCCGAGATTCCTGAGCTGACCTGGCTGCTGACCTGCGTCACCTCGAAGGGCCAGATGAACCGTGCGCATGCGTACAAGGCCTCGGTCGACGCCAACGTGGCCGCCGGCGAGGACGCCGACGCCGGCATCACCATGGGCTTGTACAGCTATCCGATCCTGATGGCGGCCGACATCCTGATGTTCAATGCCCACCGCGTGCCGGTCGGCAAGGACCAGGTCCAGCACATCGAGATGGCGCGCGACGTGGCGCAGCGCTTCAACCACCTGTTCGGCCGCGGCCAGGACTTTTTCGTGCTGCCGCAGGCCGAGGTCGAGGCCGAGATGGAGCTGCTGCCGGGCCTGGACGGCCGCAAGATGAGCAAGAGCTACGACAACGTCATCCCGCTCTTCGAAGGCGGGTCCAAGGCGCTGAAGGAAGCGATCGCGCGCATCGTCACCGATTCCAGGCTGCCTGGCGAGCCCAAGGACCCCGAGGGCTCGCACCTGGTCGCCATCTTCGACGCCTTCGCCACGCCCGCGCAGCGCGCCGCGTTCCGCGACGAGTTGCGCGCCGGCCTGGCCTGGGGCGAGGCCAAGCAGCGCCTGTTCGACCAGATCGAGGCCGAGATCGGCCCCATGCGCGCGCGTTACGAGGCGCTGATGGCGCAGCCCGAGCAGATTGAGGCGATCCTGCAAGCCGGCGCGGTCAAGGCGCGCACGCTGGCGGCGCCGCTGCTGGCCACCTTGCGCGAGGCCGTGGGCCTGCGCCGCTTCCAGCCGCTGAAGGCGGCCAGCGCCGAGGCGCACAAGGCCAAGTCGGCGCTGCCGAGCTTCAAGCAGTATCGCGAAGCCGACAATTTGTTCTACTTCAAGCTGGTGGCCGCCGACGGCGAGCTGCTGCTGCAAAGCCGGGGCCTGCTGCAGGGGCGCGAGGCCGGCCAATGGGTGGCGCGGCTGAAGAAGGACGGTGCCGCCGCGCTGGCGGACGCGCCGGTGAGCGTGGTGGCCGCCGTGGACCACGTGCACGCGGCGCTGGCGGCGCTGCAGGATGTCGAGGCGCAGTCGGCTTGAGCGATCCCACAGGCGAGGCAGCCATTCCAGACGCGCAGGTCTAATTGATTCAAGGGTTGTCGGCAGGGTTGATCGGCACGCATATCGGCTAGTCTTTGCGGCTCACTGCAGGAGACATACGCCATGCCCCAGATCGATCGCGCCACCCTTGCCTTGTCGTGCTTGTACCGCTGGGAGCAGGAGGCGCCCGATCGCGTCGTCCTGACCCAGCCGGTCGCCAACGGACAGTTGCGCGAATTCACCTGGGCCCAGGTCGGCGACCAGGTGCGCCGCATGGCGGCCCATCTGCGCCAGCAGGGCCAGGCACAGGGCTGGGAGCCCGATGCCAAGATCGCCATCCTCTCCAAGAATTGCGCTTGGTGGCTGATGAGCGACCTGGCGATCTGGATGGCCGGCTATGTCTCGGTGCCGCTCTATCCCACGCTGGCGGCCGAGACCATCCGGCAGATCCTGACGCACAGCGGCGCGCGCCTGTGCTTCGTCGGCAAGCTGGACGGCTGGGAGGGCATGAAGTCCGGCGTGCCCGAGGACCTGCCCTGCATCAGCTATGAGTTGTCGCCCGCCGATGCGCGCGCGCATTACGAGTCCTGGGACGCGATCTGCCGGCGCAGCGAGCCGCTGCCGGGGCAGCCCCAGCGCGAGGCCGACGAGCTCGCCACATTGATCTACACCTCGGGCACCACCGGCACGCCCAAGGGCGTGATGCACAGCTTCGGCAATTTCGCCTGGGGCCTGAGCACGGCCCTGCGGCGTGCCTCCATGAGCAGCGACGACCGCCTGCTGTCCTACCTGCCCCTGGCCCACGTGGTGGAGCGCGTGCTGATCGAGCACGGCTGGCTGCGCACGGGCTTCCACGTGTTCTTCGCCGATTCGCTGGACACCTTCGCAGCCGACTTGCGGCGTGCCCGGCCCACCGTGTTCTTCTCGGTGCCGCGCCTGTGGGTCAAGTTCCAGCAGGGCGTGCATGCCAAGCTGCCCGAGGCCAAGCTCAAGCGCCTGCTGGCCCTGCCCTTGGTGGGGGCGCTGGTGCGGCGCAAGATCCTCAAAACCTTGGGGCTGGATCAGTGCCGCTTCGCCGCGGGCGGCGCGGCGCCCATGCCGGTGGCCTTGCTGCAGTGGTACCGGCGCCTGGGCCTGCCCATCAACGAAGGCTATGGCATGACCGAGAACCTGGCGATCAGCCACATCACGCTGCCGGACCAGGACCAGACCGGCACGGTGGGTCCGGTCTACGAAGGCATCGAGGTGCGCATCGACCCGGACAGCGGCGAACTGCTGATGCGCAGCCACGCCGTCATGCAGGGCTATTACAAGGAGCCGCTGCTGACCCGCGAGGCGCTGGACGCCGACGGCTGGCTGCACACCGGCGACAAGGCCAGCATCGACGCACAGGGGCTCACTCGCATCACCGGGCGCGTCAAGGACCTGTTCAAGACCAGCAAGGGCAAGTACGTGGCGCCCGCGCCCATCGAGGACAAGCTCGGCGCACACAACGCCATCGAAGCCTGCGTTGTCGCCGGCGCCAACCTGGGGCAACCGCTGGGCATCGCCATGCTGTGCGCCGAGGCCGTGAACCTGGCGGCCACGGTGCAGGGCCGTGCCGAACTCGCGGCGGCCTTGAGCTTGCACCTGGACGGCGTTAACGCGCATCTCGACCCGCACGAGCAGCTCGACGCGCTGGTGCTGGTGAGCACGCCCTGGAGCGTCGACAATGGCTTCATCACCCCCACCTTCAAGGTGCGGCGCAATCGCATCGATGAAATCTACGGCGCGCATTTCGAAGGCTGGGGCGAACGGCGCGAAAAGGTGGTCTTCGTCGACTGATCATGCTGGGCATACACGATCTTCCCTTGTTCATCGTCTCGGGCCTGCTGCTGAACATCGCGCCCGGACCCGACTCCCTGCTGATCATGACGCGCAGCGCGAGCCAGGGCTGGCGGGCCGGATCGGCGGCGGCGCTGGGCATAGGCACGGGCACCTTGGTGCACGTGCTGGCGGCGGCCCTGGGCCTGTCGGCCTTGCTGAGCGCGTCGGCGGCGGCGTTTGCCCTGGTCAAGTACGCGGGTGCCGCCTATCTGGCCTATATCGGATTCAGCATGCTGCGGGCAGGCCGGCAGCAGGCCGAGGTCCGGCCGGGCGAGCTGGCGCGCTTGAGCCGGCGGCGCATCTACATGCAGGGTTTGCTGACCAATGTGCTCAACCCCAAGGTGGCCTTGTTCTTCCTCGCCTTCGTGCCGCAGTTCATCGACGCGGATGCGCCGCACAAGGCCTGGGCCTTCATCGTGCTGGGCCTGGTTTTCGACTTCAACGGCATGCTCTGGTGTCACGCCCTGGCCTTGTTCACCGGTCTGGCGAGCCGGCGCGTCCGCCTGAGCGGCGTGTGGACGGCCTGGCTCAAGCGCGGCATCGGCGCGCTCTTCGTCGGCCTCGGCTTGCGGCTGGCCTGGAACCGCTAGGCCGCCGCTTCAGTTCAACTCAGTCGGCATGGGGCGCCTGCATGCCCTGGTGGTGGCTCAGGTAGACCTGGCCCCTGAACCATTGTTCCCAGCCGCCGGCCTTGAGCCGGTCCAGCACCGGCCCTTTGACCTCGCTCAGGTCCAGGCGGATGCGCTGGCGGGCCAGCGCATCGTGCAGGTCGTGCAGCGCCTCCAGGCCGCTGAAGTCGATGCTGTTGACCGGCGACATCAGCAGCACCACGCGGCGGGTCTGCGGATGCTGGTCCAGGTGCGCCTGCACCACGTCCGGCAGACCGCGCACATTGGTGAACAGCATGCTCTCGTCGATGCGCAGGCCCAGCGCCTCGGGATGGCATTCGACCCGATGCCGGTCCACGTTGCGGTAGTGCTCGGTGCCGGGCACGCGGCCGACCAGCGCCACATGCGGCTGCGCCGTGCGCTTGAGCAGCAGCGCAATCGAACCTAGCACGCCCAGGCCCAGGGCCACGCTGATGCCTTGGGTCAGCACCAGCACGGCGACCGCCAGCATCAGCAGCGCCTCGCCGCGGTCGTAGCGCCAGGCCTGGGCAAACGGGCCCGGCCGCAGCCCCGACAGCACGGCCACGATGATGGTCGCGGCCAGCACCGAGCGCGGCAGCCAGGCCAGCGCTTCGGCCAGCACCAGCAGCGCCAGGCCCATCAGCATGGCGATGAAGGCGATGCACATGCGCGTGCGTCCGCCCGCATCAAACAGCAGCACGCTGCGCGAGAAGCTGCCCGCCACCGGCATGCCGCCGCTGATGGAAGCCAGCAGGTTGGCGCCGGCCAATCCCCACAGTTCGCGGCGCGGCAGGATGCGCTGGGCGCGGCGGCGCGCCAGCGACTCGGCCACCGCCAGGCTGCTCACATAGGCCAGCAGCGCCAGCATCAGCGCGCCGGGCAGCATGGCCGCCCAAAGCCGCGCATCTAGCGGCGGCGCCGTCAGCGGCAGCGACAGCGTGGGCAGGGCCCCCACCAAGGCGACGCCGCGGAGCTGCACCTGCCCGGTATGGGCCAGGGCCATGGCGGCCAGCAGGACCAGCAGCGGCGCCAAGCGGGCCAGCGCGGCGGCCAGGGGCGCGCGCAACCAGCGGCGCAGCAGGCCGGGCAGGCCGGCGCGGGCCAGCAGCAGGAGCAGCAGCGCCGTGCCGCCGAACATCAGCGTCCAGGGGCGCCAGGCCCCATGGCTGGCGATCGCGCTGCGCAGCAATTCCGGCCATTCGAAACCGTGCGCCGGGCTGCCGACCAGGCCCGGCAACTGGCTGGCGGCGATGCTCAAGGTGGCGCCGGTCTCGAAGCCGTGCAGCACCGGTGCGCTCAGCAGCGAGGCCAGCGCATCCAAGCGCAGCAGAGCGGCCAGCGCCAGGACCACGCCCACTTCGGCCGCGAGCACCAGGCTCGCGTCCGCGGCGCCCACGTCCGCGGGCGCCTGGGCCAGGGCCTGCGCGATCATCAGCGCCAGCATGGCCACCGGCCCGACGCTCAGGAAGGGGCTGGAGCCCAGCGCCGCGTAGGCCAGCAGGGGCAGCAGGCTGGCGTACAGCCCGGCTTGCGGCGGCAGGCCGGCCAGCATGGCGTAGGCCAGGCTTTGCGGAATGAGCAGCACGCTGACGATGCAGGCGGCCAGCAGGTCGTCGCGCAGATAGTCCTGGGCATAACGCCGCCAGCGATCGCGCCAGGTGGCGGGGAGGGAGGACATGCGGGGACTGTACAAGCCAGGCGTCTCGCGCAGGCGCCTAGGACGGCATGTCCGGGCCCGGCAGATGCACCAGGCTGATCTGGCCCTGCGTGCAGGCGGCTTCGAAATCCTGTTCGATCTGCTGCAGGCTGGTGTCGGGCGCAGGATGGACGGCGGCCACGCCGATGGCGGCGTTGCGGCCCTGCGCCTTGGCCGAGTAGAGCAGCATGTCGGCCCAATTGACCGCCCGCTCCCAGGGCACGCTCAGGTTGTCGGGCATCAGCGGGAACTGCACGAAGCCGATGGACACGGACACCTGCAGCGCGCCGCTCTCGGTCTGGATTGCGCTGCCGCGCACGCCTTGCAGGACGCGCTCGGCCAGCAGGCGCAGATGCTCGTCCGGCAGCTTGCGCACGAACACCAGGAACTCTTCGCCGCCCCAGCGCACCACCAGGTCCTGCTCGCGGACCGCCACCTGGATGCGGTGCGCCACTTCCTTGATCACCACGTCGCCGGCGCCGTGGCCGTGCACGTCGTTGATCTGCTTGAAGTGATCGATGTCGATCATCAGCAGCGCGCCGTGGAACAGCTGCTGTTCCTGCTGCTCCATCACGGCCAGGAAATGGCGGCGGTTGGCCAGGTCGGTGAGCGGATCGCGCTCGCTTTGGGCCTTCAGCAGGGCCTGGTTGCGGCGCAGCTGTCGGTTGCTCAGGCGCAGCCTGCGCATCAACAGCACGATGGCCAGCAGCGACAGCGCGGCCAGCGCGGCTACGCTCATGCCGAGCTTTTGCCCCAGCCTGGCGTTGTCGAGCTGTTGCTCCTTGAGCTCGTGCTGGCGCTGCAGCAACTCGAGGTCGCGCTGCTTGCGGGCGCTGTCATAGGTGCGGCTCAGCGTTTGCAGCGAGGCGTCGCGTGCGCGGTCGTTGGCCTCCTGCTGCAGCATGCGCTCCTGGTGGAAGAGCTTGAGCGCCTCGAGCGGCTGGCTGACCCCGGTCCAGGCTTCGTCCAGCTCGCGCAACTCGCGTATGCGCCGGGTCGTGTCCAGGTTGTTTTCGCCCGTGCTGGCGGTCAGGGCGATCTCGTGCCGGGCCTCCTCGAAGCGGCCCAGCGCGATCAAGGCGTGGCCGCTGTTCAGGTGAGCCACGTGCTCGGCCTGCTGATCCTTGTAATGCTGCAGGACCGGGATCGCCAAGCGGGCCAGTTCGAGCGCCTTTTGCGGCTTCTCGCTGATCAGGTAGGCATCGCTGAGGTTGACCCGGGCCATGGCCGCCAGATAGGCCGCATGCGCGGACTCCGCGGTCGCCAGGCAATCGTCCAGGATGCGGATGCGCTCGCTGGTGTCGCCTTGCAGGCGCAGGACACGGCTCTCGAAGAACTTGATGTATCCGTTCACGACCGGATGGCTCAGGCTCAGCTCCAGCGCCTGGCCGATGTGGATCTGCGCCTGCTCTCTTTGATCGCCGACGCCCTCGCTGCGGGCCAGTATGGCCAGCGACACGGCGCGGCGCAAGGTGCTGTGGGTGGCTTCGGCCAGCCGAACCATGCGCTGCGACAGCACGACCGCGTTGGCGTTGGCGCCCAGCCCCAGTTGTTCACGCTCCAGCATGTCCAGCGCGGCCCAGGCGCTCAGGGCGTCGCAGCCCTTGGCGACGCTGTCGGCTTCCTGGCCGTCCTCGCAGGGCGGGGCGAGCTGGGCCAGGACGCGTTTGGCACCGGCGTAGGCTTGCGGATTCAAGCCCTTGCGCAGGGCAATCATGGCCTGGACGAGCTCGCTGCGGGGCGTCGGATGGCCCGCGCTCTCCAGCTGCGATGCCAGCTGCTGCGCGGAGTCAATGTCGCCGCTGGTGAGGTGGGCCAGGGCCATCTGCACCAGCAGCGACTGGTAGATCGGATGCAGCCTGACGTCGCGATGGTCGCGCGTCGCGTCGCCGGCCAGTTCCACGCGCAGCAACTCCATGCTGCGCAGGCTTTCCTCGGGCACGACGATGCTGCTGAGCCCCAGGTCGTCAATGCGAGCCGCCAGCCCCGATTCGTCGAAATCGCGCTTCGCCTCGGGTTCGGCGGCGTGAGCGGCCGGGGTCGGCCCGGCGATCGTGCCCAGCGCCAGCACGGCCATGGCAAGCGCGCGGCGCAAATACGGAACCTTCATGCGGGCACCTCCTGCGGCTCATGCCAGGAGGGCGGTCCCTGCAGCGCAATCAGCCGGACCTGCTGGTCCTGCCAGGCCGTCTCGAGATGCGCAACGATGTCGACCAGCGCCGCCTCGTCGCCGGCCGACAGCGCCTGCACGCCGTAGGCCTTGTTGCGGCCGTGGGCCTTGGCCAGGTACATGGCGGTATCGACCATGTCGATGGCGCGCTCCCAGTTCAGGCTCAGGTCGAAGGGTGCCAGGGGCAGGCACGCAAAGCCGATGGAGGCGGTCACGCCGATGCTGCGGTTCTCGTGCTGGACGCGGGTGCCGCCGATCAGGTCCAGCAGCCGCTGCGCCAACACCTGCGCCTGCGTCAGGTCGTGCGAGGCCACTACGATCAGAAACTCCTCGCCGCCCCAGCGCACCACCAGGTCTTCCGCCCGCAGGGCGGCCCGGATGCGCTGCGCCACCTCGACCAGCACGCTGTCGCCGGCTGCGTGGCCGAAGCGGTCGTTGATGCGCTTGAAGTGGTCGATGTCGATCAGGAACAGGCTGCCGTTGAGCTTGCCGCCCTGCGTCAGCGCCTTGATCGCGGACTGGAAATGGCGCCGGTTGGCCAGGCCGGTGAGCGGATCGCGCTCGGCCTGGATCTTGAGCGCCTCATTGGTCGTGGCCAGGGCCTGGTTGGTGCGGTGCACCCGGCGGTAGCCCGAGGCCACCAGGCCCATGGAGACGGCAATGCAGGCGCCCAGCGCGATCCACAGCTTGAGCTTGAGCCTGCTGGAGCGCAGTTGCTCGTTCTTGAGCGCGTTGTCGCGGTTCAGCAATTCGATGGCCTTGGCGCGCTGTTCGGCGTCGAAACGCTCCTGCGCTTCCAGCACCAGCTTGCGCGAATCCTCGCGCAGGATCTGGTCGATCAACTGCCGGTATTGGTGAAAGGCCGCGATGGCCTTGGCCGGCTCGCCCGCCTTTTCCAAGGCCATGCCGTATTCATTCAGCAGGCTGGCGGTGTAGTGGTCGACTCCCAGGCTGCGCGACATCTCCAGGGCGTGGTTGACGTCTTGCTCGCCCTCCTGCAGCCGGCCCAGGGCCATCTTGGCCAGCCCCATGTTGTGGGTGGCCACGCTTTCCTGGCTGAGGTTGCCGGTGCGGCGCGACAGCGCAATGGCGGTTTCGGCGTGCGCGATGGCGTCCTGGTAGCGGTGCCGGTCGAGCAGCATGTCGGCCTCGTTGCCGTGCGCTTGCGCAATCAGGTTGTCGTTGGCGGTCAGTTCGGCGTAGTGCAGCGCCTTGTTCGTGGCGTCCTGGTTGCGCTCCGGATCCTGCAGCACGATGCCCATGGTGTTGTAGACCTCGTAGAGCAGCGCGGGGTCGGGGTCCTTGTTGGCCTCCCGCAAGGCCTGGGCCGCGGCGTCCGTCGCGCGGTCCAGCTGCTGGGCGCCGAAGTAGGCGGCGGCCAGCTTGGAGAGGGCCGTGGCGCGCCGCCACGACTCGTTCATCTTGTCGGCCACGCTCAGCGAAGAGATGGCCCAGGCCACCGATTCGTCCGCGCGTCCCAGCGCAAAGTCGATCCGCGACAGCATGGTCTGGGTCAGGAACTGCAGGCGCAGCGGAACGACGTTCAGGTCGATCTCGTGCCGGCTCAGCGGCTCCAGCAGCTTGTGGGCCTCCAGCATCTGGCCGTGCTCCTGCAGCCGATCGGCGCGTATGCTCAGCAGCAGCAGATGCGCCGCGACGGACTGCGGGTTGTCGGGCCACTGGGCCAGGTCGCTTTCCAGCGCGCTGTTGAACGCATCGTCGTGCAACACGGCGACGAGCCGGGCCCTGGCCGTCTCGATCTGCAGGCGCTCCAGGCTGCCGGCGGCGCTTTTGTCGAGCAGGCCTCGCAATGCGAGCCGGGTGTCATTCGGACGGATCTGGGCCTGGCGTTCCAGCCGGGTCAGTTCGGCGTCCTGCTGTTGGGACAGCGCCTGCATCGGCGCCGCGGACGGCGTCGGCATTTCGGGTTGGCAGGCCGAGAAACTCAGCACGCCAAACAACAGGGGCAGGCAAAGGGCGCGTGAGACCTTGACCCTGGTCCGGCGCGCTGCGGGAATTGGCCGAGATTCTTCCAATGAGGGGTACATCGACTTCAAGTGTCTCCCAGCCTGCCTGCCGTATGGCAGAGCAAAGTGGAACTATTTCTCTTCTGCGGTGATTTTGATTCAGAACCGCTATCCCCAAGACTGATCAGATTTCGATTTATCTTGGGGAAAACGCGCAGGTTTGGCATTGATACTTTCTTGATACCGTATCCGGCAGCTTCTACGCGGGCTTGAGGTCGGGTTCCATAAGCTGTCGGGCATTCATTTTGGCGAGACCACCATGGACTTGATTTACATCGCACTGAGTCTGGCGCTTTTCGGCCTGGCCGTTGGCCTGGCACTCGTCAGCCACAACCTGGAGAACAAATCATGATGCTCCTGTACTGGCTGAGCGGTCTGGCTGCGGCGGGCCTGTTTGTCTATCTTGTTTATGCGCTGCTGCGCGCAGAGGAGTTCTGAGCCATGAATGCATTGGCATGGATGAATCTGGCGCTGTTCCTCGGCGTGCTGATCGCGCTGGCCTGGCCGCTGGCCAAAGGCCTGAGCGCCGTGGCCTCGGGCCGGCTGCCTTCGTGGATGCACAAGGTCGAGGGCGTGTTCTACCGCCTCGCCGGCGTGGACCCGGATGAAGGCATGCACTGGAAGACCTACGCCTTGGGCGTGCTGCTGTTCAATTTCCTGGGCGTGCTGGTCGTTTACGCCTTGCAGCGGCTGCAGGCGGTGCTGCCGCTCAATCCGCAGGCGATGCCGGCCGTCACGCCGGACTCGGCGTTCAACACCGCCATCAGCTTCGTGACCAACACCAACTGGCAGGGTTACGGCGGCGAGTCCACCATGAGCTACCTGGTCCAGATGCTGGCGCTGACGGTGCAGAACTTCCTCTCCGCGGCCACCGCCATTGCGGTCGTGTTCGCGCTGGTGCGCGGCTTCACGGGCAAGCTGGCCACGCACGTTGGCAACTTCTGGGCCGACCTGACGCGCGTCACCCTGTGGGTGCTGCTGCCGATCTCGCTCGTGTTTGCCTTGTTCCTGGTCGGCCAGGGCGTGATCCAGAACTTCGACGCCTACAAGGACGTCACGACGCTGGAAGTCAACCACTACCAGAACCCCAAGGTCGACGCCGCCGGGCAGCCGATCAAGGACGCCCAGGGCAACCCGGTCACCGAGCCCGCGCAGACGGCCACGCAGCAGCTCGCCATGGGTCCGGTGGCCTCGCAGGAGGCCATCAAGATGCTGGGCACCAACGGCGGCGGCTTCTTCAACGCCAACTCGGCCCATCCCTATGAGAACCCGACGGCGCTGGCCAACTTCGTGCAGATGCTGTCGATCTTCCTGATCCCGGCGGCCCTGTGCTTCATGTTCGGCCAGCTGGTCGGCGATTCGCGCCAGGGCGTCGCCATCCTGGCGGCGATGGTGATCATGTTCGTGCCGGCGGTCATCGTGACCACGGGGGCCGAGCAGGCCGGCAATCCCTTGCTGAACTCCCTGGGTGTCGACCAGGCCCAGAGCGCCACCCAGCCGGGCGGCAACATGGAAGGCAAGGAAACGCGCTTCGGCATCAACGCGACCTCGCTGTTCGTGGTGGTCACGACATCCGCCTCTTGCGGCGCCGTCAACGCCATGCACGACTCGCTGACGCCGGTCGGCGGCATGGTTCCGCTGATCATGATGCAGCTGGGCGAGGTGGTGTTCGGCGGCGTGGGCTCGGGCCTGTACGGCATGCTGGTGTTCGCGATCCTGGCCGTGTTCATCGCCGGCCTGATGATCGGCCGCACGCCTGAGTACCTGGGCAAGAAGATCGAGAAGTTCGAGATGAAGATGGTTTCCATCGCCATTCTCGTCACGCCCCTGGTGGTGCTGGTGGGCACGGCCGTGGCGGTGCTGTCGGCGGACGGCAAGGCCGGCATCGCCAACCCGGGCGCGCACGGTTTCTCCGAAATTCTTTACGCCCTGACCTCCTCGGGCAACAACAACGGCAGCGCCTTCGCCGGACTGTCGGCCAACACGCCCTTCTACAACGTCCTGCTGGGCATCGTGATGTGGCTGGGCCGGTTCGGCGTGATCGTGCCGGTGCTGGCCATGGCCGGCAGCCTGGCCGCGAAGAAGCGCATCCCCGTGAGCAGCGGCACCCTGCCCACGCACAACCCCCTGTTCGTGGCCTTGCTGATCGGTGCGGTCTTGCTGGTGGGCCTGCTGAACTACGTGCCTGCCCTGGCACTGGGTCCCATCGTCGAACAGCTGCAGCTGTTGAAGGCTTGAGGCCATCCATCATGACAAGCAAAAAATCTCTCTCCCTGTTTGATCCGGTGCTGGTCAAGCCGGCCCTGGCGCAGTCTTTTGCCAAGCTGGACCCGCGCGTGCAATGGCGCAACCCGGTCATGTTCGTGGTCTTCATCGGCTCGATCCTGACCAGCATCCTGTGGGCCTTGAGCCTGAGCCAGCCCGAGGTCGCCGGCGTCGAGGGCTCCGGCTTCATGCTGTCGATCTCGCTGTGGCTGTGGTTCACGGTGCTGTTCGCCAACTTCGCCGAAGCGCTGGCCGAAGGCCGCTCCAAGGCGCAGGCCGCCTCGCTGCGCGGCCTCAAGACCCAGACCTGGGCCAAGAAGCTGCAGGAGCCCCAGCACGGCGCCAAGTGGAACCCGGTGCAGTCCAACGAACTGCGCAAGGGCCAGGTCGTGCTGGTCGAGACCGGCGACATGATTCCGCTCGACGGCGAAGTCATCGAGGGCGTGGCCTCGGTGGACGAGTCCGCCATCACCGGCGAATCGGCCCCCGTGATCCGCGAATCGGGCGGCGACTTCTCGGCCGTCACCGGCGGCACGCGCGTGCTGTCGGACTGGCTGGTGGTGCGCATCACCGTGAACCCCGGCGAGTCCTTTCTGGACCGCATGATCGCCATGGTCGAAGGCGCCAAGCGCCAGAAGACTCCCAACGAGATCGCGCTAAGCATCCTGCTGGTGGCGCTGACGCTGGTGTTCCTGGTCGTGACCGTGACGCTGCTGCCCTACTCGATGTTCAGCGTCGAGGCGGCCGGCGCCGGCACGGTGGTGTCGATCACCGCGCTGGTGGCCCTGCTGGTGTGCCTGATTCCGACCACCATCGGCGGCCTGCTGTCCGCCATCGGCGTGGCCGGCATGAGCCGCATGATGCAGGCCAACGTGATCGCCACCTCCGGCCGCGCGGTCGAGGCCGCCGGCGACGTGGACGTGCTGATGCTCGACAAGACCGGCACCATCACGCTGGGCAACCGCCAGGCCAGCACCTTCGTGCCGGCCCCCGGCGTGAGCGAGCAGTCGCTGGCCGACGCGGCCCAGCTGTCCTCGCTGGCGGACGAAACGCCCGAGGGCCGCAGCATCGTCGTGCTGGCCAAGCAGCGCTTCGGCCTGCGCGAGCGCGAGATGAGCAGCCTGCACGCCAGCTTCGTGCCCTTCACGGCGCAGACCCGCATGAGCGGTGTCGACTTCGGCGAGCCGGCGGCGCCCAACCGCAGCATCCGCAAGGGTGCGGCCGATGCGATCCGCCGCTACGTCGAGCAGGTCGGCGGCAGCTTCCCCAATGAAGTCTCGCTGGCGGTCGACGAAGTGGCCCGCCGCGGCAGCACGCCGCTGGTGGTGGCCGAGCTCAAGGCCGGCGCGGTGCGCGTGCTGGGCGTGGTCGAGCTCAAGGACATCGTCAAGGGCGGCATCAAGGAGCGCTTCGCCGAGCTGCGCCGCATGGGCATCAAGACCGTGATGATCACCGGCGACAACAAGCTCACCGCCGCGGCGATCGCTGCCGAAGCCGGCGTCGACGACTTCCTGGCCGAGGCCACGCCCGAAGCCAAGCTGAAGATGATTCGCGACTACCAGGCCGAAGGCCGCTTGGTGGCCATGACCGGCGACGGCACCAACGACGCCCCCGCCCTGGCGCAGGCCGACGTGGCCGTGGCCATGAACTCGGGCACGCAGGCCGCCAAGGAGGCCGGCAACATGGTGGACCTGGACTCCAACCCCACCAAGCTGTTGGAGATCGTCGAGACCGGCAAGCAGCTGCTGATGACGCGCGGCTCGCTGACGACCTTCTCGATCGCCAACGACGTGGCCAAGTACTTCGCCATCATCCCGGCCATGTTCGTGGGCGTCTACCCGCAGTTGGTGTCGCTCAACGTGATGGCGCTGCACAGCCCCAGCTCGGCCATTTTGTCCGCGGTGATCTTCAACGCCCTGATCATCGTGGCGCTGATTCCGCTGGCGCTCAAGGGCGTGGCCTACCGGCCCATCGGCGCGGCCGCGCTCCTGCGCCGCAATCTGGCGATCTATGGCGTGGGCGGCCTGATCGTGCCCTTCATCGGCATCAAGGCGATCGACATGATCCTGGTGGCCCTGCATCTGGTTTGAGGACTTTTTGATGAACAAGCTCATTCGTCCCGCCCTCGTGATCTTTGCGCTGATCAGCGTGCTCACCGGGCTGATCTATCCGGCCGTCGTGACCGGCCTGGCGCAAGCCCTGTTCCCGCGCCAGGCGGCCGGCTCCCTGATCGAACGCGAGGGCCAGGTGGTCGGCTCTGCGCTGATCGGGCAAAACTTCAGCGAGCCGCGCTATTTCTGGGGCCGTCCATCGGCCACCTCGCCGCAGAGCGACAACGCCGCCAACTCCAGCGGCTCCAACCAGGGGCCGACCAATCCGGCGCTGGTCGATGCCGTCAAGGGCCGCATCGCCGCGCTGCGCGAGGCCGATCCCGGCAACAGCGCGCCCGTGCCGGCCGATCTGGTGACGGCCTCGGCCAGCGGCCTGGATCCCGAGATCACCATCGCCGCGGCCCAGTACCAGGCGGCGCGCGTGGCGCGCGTGCGCGGCCTGTCGGTCGAGCAGGTGCAGCAGCTGATCGCCGAGAACACGCAAGGACGCGACCTGGCCATGCTGGGCGAGCCCCGCGTGAACGTGCTGCGCCTCAATCTGGCGCTGGACCACCTCAAACGCTGACGCCTGACCGATCCAATGCCTGAAGCCCAAAGACCCGACCCCGACGCTCTGCTCGCGCAACTGCGCGAGGAAGAGTTGTCGGCGGTGCGGGGCAAGCTGCGCATCTATTTCGGTTCTTCGGCGGGCGTAGGCAAGACCTACGCCATGCTGTTGGCGGCGCGCAAGCTGAAGGAAGAGGGCACGCCGGTGCTGATCGGCGTGGTCGAGACCCATGGCCGCGGCGAGACCGCGGCCCTGCTCGAGGGCCTGGAAGTGCTGCCGCCGCGCATGGTCGAGTACCGCGGCAAGGAGCTGCCCGAGTTCGACCTGGACGCGGTGCTGGAGCGCCAGCCGCCCATGGTGCTGGTCGACGAGCTGGCGCATTCCAACGTGCCCGGATCGCGCCATGCCAAGCGCTGGCAGGACGTCGAGGAGCTGTTGGCGCGCGGTATCAATGTCTACAGTGCCCTCAACGTCCAGCACCTCGAGAGCCTCAACGACGTGGTTGGCGGCATCACCGGCGTGCGGGTCAACGAGACGGTGCCCGACACCTTCTTCGACGCCGCCACCGAGGTTGTGCTGGTCGACACGCCGGCGGACGAGCTGCTGTCGCGCCTGCAGGCCGGCAAGGTCTACATGGGGCCGCAGGCCGAGCGCGCGGCGCGCAACTTCTTCCGCAAGGGCAATCTGATGGCCCTGCGCGAGATCGCGCTGCGCCGCACTGCCGACCGCGTCGAAGACGATGTGCAGGCCTGGCGCAGCACCGAACGCATCGCCCAGGTCTGGAAGACCGAGGCGTCCATCCTGTGCGCGGTGGGCCAGGGCGCCGAATCTGAAAGCGTGGTGCGCAGCGCCGCGCAGCTGGCGCAGCAGCTGAACGTGAGCTGGCATGCCGTGGCGGTGGAGACGCCGGCCATGCAGCGCCAGCCCGAGGCGGTGCGCGACCGCATGCTTAAAGTCCTGCGCCTGGCCCACGAGCTGGGCGCCAGCACCGCGACGCTGAACGCGCAGGACCTGGCCACCGCCCTGGTGCAGCACGCGCGCGAGCACAACCTCTCCAAGCTGGTGCTGGGCCGTCCGGCCGAGGCCGGCCATTGGACGCGGCGCCTGCGCCTGTGGTCCGGCCGCTCGCTGCCGCGCCGCCTGGCCGAGGTGGCGCCCGACTTGGACCTGATCCTGGTGGCCGCGCCGCCCGCCGCCGCGCAGCGCCGCAGCGAGCAGGCCATGAGCGGCGCGCGGGCCGATGCCCATGCGGCCGAGCGCGAGGCGCTGGAGCGCGAGCAGGACTGGCGCCAGCGGACGCGCCGCTACGCGCTGGCCATCGCGGCCTGCGGCGCCATCACGCTGCTGGCCTGGCCGCTGCAGTCCCGCTTTGCGCAGGCCAATATCGTGATGCTGTTCCTGCTCGCCGTGGTGGGCGTGGCTTTGCGGCTGGGGCGCGGTCCGGCCGTGGTGGCGAGCTTCCTGAGCGTGGGCCTGTTCGATTTCTTCTTCGTCGACCCCAAGCTCAGCTTTGCCGTCTCGGACGTGCAGTACCTGCTCACCTTCGTCGTGATGCTGGCGGTGGGCCTGGTGATCGGGCAGTTGACGGCCGGCCTGCGCTACCAGGCCAAGGTGTCGGCCGATCGCGAATCGCGTTCGCGCGCGCTGTTCGAGCTCACCAGCGACCTGGCCAGCGCCCTGCAGACCGAGGCGGTGCTCGACGTGGCCGAGACCACGCTGGCGCGCGAAGTGCACGGCCAGGCGCTGCTCTACGTGCTGGACCTGAACGACAGCCTGCAGGTCTCGCCGCACCTGGCGCAGCTGAACGGCGTCGAGCCGCCCGACGTGGGTACGGCGCGCTGGGTGCTCGATCACATGCAGCCGGCCGGACTCTCGACCGACACCCTGGCCGGCAGCGCCTGGTTCTACCTGCCGCTGACGGCTCCGATGCGCACCCGCGGCGTGCTGGCGCTCAGGCCGCGCGCGATCCGCAGCGTGATGCTGCCCGAGTTGCGCGCCCAGCTCGAGACCTATGCCCGCATCATCGGCCAGGCGCTGGAGCGCGTGCACTACGTCGAGGTGGCGCAGCAGGCGCTGGTGCACATCGAGTCCGAGCGGCTGCGCAACTCGCTGCTGTCGGCGCTCTCGCACGACCTGAGGACGCCGCTGGCGGTGGTCTACGGCCTGGCGCAGACCTTGTCCGGCATGGCCGACCTGCCGCAGGCGGCGCGCGAGATGAGCGACTCGCTGCGCCAGCAGGCCCAGCGCATCGGCGCCATGGTCAACAACCTGCTCGACATGGCGCGCCTGCAAAGCGGCGTCGTGCAGCTGAACCGGCAATGGCAGCCGGTCGAGGAGGTGGTGGGCGTGGCCCTGCAGGCCATGCAGCAAAGCCTGCAGGGGCATGAGCTGGTGCTGGACATCCCGCACGAGCTGCCGCTGGTCAACCTCGACTCGGTGCTGGCCGAGCGCGTGCTGTGCAACCTGCTGGAGAACGCGGTCAAGTACACCCCGCCGGGTAGCCGCATCCTGATTGCTGCCGAGCGCCATGACGATGAACTGCGCCTGAGCGTGTCCGACAATGGTCCGGGCCTGCCCGCCGGCCGCGAGGAAGCCCTGTTTGCCAAGTTCACGCGCGGCGAGCGCGAATCGAGCACGCCGGGCGTGGGCCTGGGCCTGGCGATCTGCCGGGCTATCGTCGAGGCCCACGGCGGGCGCATCTGGGCCGAACGCAGCCTGGAGGGCGGCGCAGCGTTCGTTTTGAGTTTGCCCCTGGGGGAACCGCCGCCCCTGCTGTCGGAGTCGGAAGACCATGAGTGATCCCCATCCTGTTGCCCTGCTGGTCGAAGACGAGGCCAGCATCCGGCGCTTCGTGCGCATGGCCCTGGAGGCCGAAGGCTGGCAGGTGCACGAGGCCGAATCGGTGCGCCAGGGCCTGGTGGACGCCGGCACGCGCCATCCCGACTTGGTGATTCTCGACCTGGGCCTGCCCGATGACAGCGGTATCAATTATTTGAAAGACCTGCGCAGCTGGACCAGCGTGCCGGTGATCGTGCTGTCGGCGCGCGCCGGCGAGGACGACAAGATCGCCGCGCTGGACGCCGGCGCCGACGACTACCTGACCAAGCCTTTCGGCGTCGGCGAGCTGATGGCGCGCGTGCGCGTGGCCCTGCGCCGCAGCCAGGCGGCCGGCCGCGGCGCGGAGGTGGCGCAGACGCGCTTCTCGTTCGGCGACGTCGAGGTCGACATGGCCGGACGCCGCGTCCTGCGGTCCGGCGAGCAGGTGCACCTGACGCCGACCGAGTACCGCCTGCTGACCTACCTGATCGCCAACGCCGGCAAGGTCCTGACGCACCGGCAGCTGCTCAAGGCCGTGTGGGGGCCCTCGCATGTCGACAGCAACCATTACCTGCGCGTCTACATGGGCAACCTGCGCCAGAAGCTCGAAAAGGAACCGGCCAGCCCGCAGCATTTGTTGACGGAAACGGCCGTTGGTTACCGATTGATGCCCTGAAGCCGCGCCGCCCTCGTCTATGCTTTCACGTTTTCCGAGCAACGGTTTCGAGAGACGCGAATGCAAATCACGGCCAACGGCATCAGCCTGGAAGTCGAAGACCATGGCCCCGTCAACGGGAGGCCCCTGCTGCTCATCATGGGCCTGGGCATGCAGCTGGTGGCCTGGAGCCCGGGGTTCATTGACCGCCTGGTGGCCAGGGGTTTCCGGGTCATACGCTTCGACAACCGCGACATCGGCCTGAGCCAGCGTTTCGACGCCCTGGGCGTGCCCAACCTGGCGCTGGCCACGATGCGTCAGCTGATGCACCTGCCCCAGCAAAGCCCCTATACCGTGGCCGACATGGCGGCCGACGCGGCCGGCGTGCTGGACGCGCTGGGCATTGCCCGCGCCCACGTCTGCGGCGCGTCCATGGGCGGCATGATCGCCCAGCACCTGGCCGCCAGCCATCCCGAGCGCGTGCAAAGCCTGACGCTGATGATGACCACCAGCGGCGCCCGCCACCTGCCCGGCCCCACGCTCAAGGTGCAGGCCGCCATGATGGCCCGGCCGCGTACGCGCGATGCGGCCGCATTGACGGCGCATTTCGTGCATCTGTATCACCTGATCGGCAGCCCGGGCCACCCCATGCCGGAGGGCTGGCTGGAGCGCCTGGTGCAGGAGTCGCTGCAGCGCGCCTACCGGCCCAAGGGCATGCTGCGCCAGCTGATGGCCATCCTGGCCGACGGCGACCGCTCAGGCCTGCTGGCGCAGATCCAGGCGCCCACGCAGATCATCCACGGCGACGCGGACCCGCTGGTGCCGGTGCCGGCGGCGTCGGACCTGGCCGTCAAGATCAAGGGCGCCGCGCTGGACCTGGTGCCCGGCATGGGGCACGACCTGCCGCCCGCGCTGTGGCCTCGCTTCGTGGACGACATCTGCCAGGCGGCCGCGCGCGGCTGAAAGCGTGCGCGAGGCGAGTTTGCGTTACAGTGCCGAGGCTCGAATTGCATCAAAAAGTCGTAAAGATGCGCTTGCAGCGACGCTGCTCGTTTGTCAATAACCCATCAGCGCCACTATGCCTTCAGCCAATCCCGCGGGTGTTCCGCACGCTCGCCATGGCCTTGGTTTCCTGACCCTTGGCGCCATCGGCGTCGTCTACGGCGACATCGGCACCAGCCCGCTCTACACCGTGTCCGAGATCTTCCAGCCCGCCACCGGCGTGCCGCTGGATGCGGTCAACATCACGGGGGCGATCTCGGCCATCATCTGGGCGCTGATGTTCGTCGTGACGCTCAAGTACGTGGTGCTGATTCTGCGCGCCGACAACCGCGGCGAGGGCGGCGGCCTGGCGCTGACGGCGCTGGCCTCGCATGCCGTGGCGTCCAAGGCGCGCCTGCGCCACACCCTGCTGCTGCTGGGCGTGTTCGGCGCCACGCTGTTCTACGGCGACAGCATCATCACGCCGGCGATTTCGGTGATGGGCGCGATCGAGGGCCTGGAGGTCGCGGCGCCTGCGCTCAAGAGCTATGTGCTGCCGATCTCGCTGGTGATCCTGGTCGGCCTGTTCCTGATCCAGCGCTTCGGCACCAGCGCGGTGGGCAAGATCTTCGGCCCGGTGCTGGTGGTCTGGTTTCTCGTCATCGCCGCGATCGGCCTCGACCACATCCGCGCCCAGCCGCAGATCCTGGCGGCCCTCAATCCGTTCAATGCGGTGCATTTCCTGCTCGCGCGCGGCTGGCATGTGTTCGCCGCCGTCGGCGCCATCTGCCTGGCGCTGACCGGCGCAGAGGCGCTCTACGCCGACATGGGACATTTCGGCGCCAAACCGATCCGCCTGGCCTGGAGCTTCCTGGTGATGCCCTCGCTGGCGCTGAACTACATGGGCCAGGGCGCGCTGCTGATCAGCGACCCGAGCGCGATCGAGAACCCTTTCTACCGGCTGTTTCCGGAGTCGCTGGTGCTGCCCACGGTGATGCTGGCGGCCTTTGCCGCGGTGATCGCCTCGCAGGCCGTGATCTCGGGCGCCTACTCGATGACCAAGCAGGCCATCCAGCTCGGCTTCCTGCCGCGCATGCACGTGCACTACACCTCGGCGCGCGAGGTCGGCCAGATCTACATGCCCAGCGTCAACTGGACCCTGATGATCGGCGTGATGATCGCGGTGCTGGGCTTCGGCAGCTCGGCGGCGCTGGCCGGCGCCTATGGCATCGCGGTCACCATGACCATGCTGATCACCACGGTGCTGACCTTCTTCGTCATCCACGACGGCTGGAAGCTGCCGCCGGCGGTGACCTACCCGGCCACGGCCTTCTTCCTCGTGGTCGACACCCTGCTGGTGTCGGGCTGCGCGATCAAGTTCCTCGACGGCGGCTGGTTCCCGCTGGCCATGGGCCTGGGCCTGTTCGTCGTCATGAGCACCTGGGCGCGCGGGCGCGAGCTGCTGATGAGCAGCATCCGCCGCGACGGCCTGGACCTGCTGCCCTTCATCAAGAGCCTCGACCATGCCGGCGCCAACCGCGCCCTGCGCACGGCGGTGTATGCGGTGGCCAATCCCGACACCGTGCCGCAGGCCTTGCTGCACAACCTCAAGCACAACCAGGTGCTGCACGAGAAGAACCTGGTCATGACCGTGGTGTTCCACGAGGTGCCCTTCGTGACGGACAGCGAGCGCGTCGACCTGGAGCCCCTGGCGCCCGATTTCTGGCGCGTGACCCTGCACTTCGGCTTTATGGACCAGCCCGACGTGCCCAAGGCGCTGGCGCTGTGCGAGGCCAAGGGCCTGCACGTGCCGCCGCTCGAGACCAGCTACTTCCTCAGCCGCGAAACCGTGGTGCCCAAGGCCGGCGCCGGCATGGCGCATTGGCGCGAGCGCCTGTTCTCCACCATGACCCAGAACGCCGGCGGCGTGGCCGAATTCTTCTGCCTGCCCGACAATGCCGTGGTCGAACTCGGCAGCCGCGTTCAGCTCTAAACCTCTCACAGCCTCTCACTGATTTACCTGCCCCGCCTCGGCGGGGCTTTTTTGTCTCCCTTGCCATGAACATCCAGGTCAACGAAGAACTGCGCGCCTATATCGATCCCCTGACCCCCGACGAGCACCAGGCGCTGGAGCGCAGCCTGCTGGCCGAAGGCTGCCGCGACGCGCTGGTGCTGTGGGGCGAGGTGCTGGTCGACGGCCACAACCGTTACGGCATCTGCCAGCAGCACGGCATTCCGTTCCGCACCGTGCAGGCCGCGCATTTCAAGTCGCTCGACGACGTGCACCTGTGGATGATCGACCAAACCCTGGGCCGGCGCAGCGTGTCCGACTACCAGCGCGGCGTGCTGGCCCTGCGCAAGAAGGAGATCGTCGCCGCCAGGCGCGAGGCCCTGCTGGCGGCGTCGGCGCAGACACCGGCCGCCGAAGCCTCCGACATGGTGCCCAACGTTGAATCTGAACAGGCGCCGGCCGCAGTGCCGCCACCCGAGCCACTGAACACGCGCGAAGCCGTTGCCAAGGCGGCACGCATCAGCAGCGCCCAAGTCGTGATGATCGAGAAGATCCAGAAGCAGGCCGCGCCCGAACTCGTGGCCGCGCTCAAGACCGGCGAACTCTCGCTCAACGCCGCCGCCGCGGTGGCCAGCCTGCCCGCCGAGGCGCAGGCGGAAGCCGTGGCCGGCGGCAAGGACGAACTGCGCCGCGTCGCCAAGCAGGTGCGCGAGGCCAAGCGCAAGCCGCGCGCCGAGGAGGCGACCGAGCAAGCCGAAGGTCCGGCTGAAGAAGCCGATGTGGCCAGCCTGCAGGCCCGTGTGCAGGCCTTGACGGCCGAGAACGAGGCGCTCAAGGCCGAAGTGGCTCGGCTCAAGGCGCAGCTGTCGGCGACCGATTCGGTCTATTGATCCTGTCCGCGTTCACTGCCCAGCCGGCGGCTGCCACAACTCGACCTTGTTCCCCTCCGGGTCGATCACCCAGGCGAACTTGCCGTATTCGGAGTCGTCGATCTTGTCGAGCACCTGGCAGCCTTCCGCCTTCAGCGCTGCGACCAGCGCATGCAGGTCGTCGACGCGGTAGTTGACCATGAACGGCGCCTGGCTCGGCGCGAACTGGTCGCTGCTTTCCGGGTTGATGGCCCAGGCCGTCGTCCCCCCGGTCGGCTGGCCTTTCGCATCGATCCAATCGAATGCCGCGCCGCCCCAGGCCTGCACATCGATGCCCAGGTGGCGCTTGTACCAAGCCCGCAACGCGGGCGCGTCCTTGGCCTTGAAAAAGATTCCGCCTATGCCGGTGACACGCTTCATGTGAACCTCGGGGCCGTGAATTTGGGGAGGCGATTATCGCTCGGGGTACCCCCATTTGCCCAGGCCGAATGGACAGCCTGAATTCGCATACAAAAGTTTGCTGATGGATCCATCGGCGCAACGGGTCAAACGTTCAATGAGGCGTCACAAGGGCTGCCTAGAGTGCAGGGCGTGCACAGCGTGCACCCAGGGCACGGATATTCGTGCTCATCCGCAGCCGACCCTCACCCCACCAGGAGTTTGCATGTTCAGCAAGACCACACTCGCCGCTTTCGCCGCACTGGCCCTCAGCCTGGGCGCCGCCGCCCGCGCTGACACCACCCTCACCGTCTACACGGCGCTGGAGGCCGACCAGATCAAGGCCTACCAGGCGGCCTTCGAGCAGGAGAACCCCGGCATCAAGATCAAGTGGGTGAGGGATTCCACCGGCATCATCACCGCCCGCCTGCTGGCCGAGAAGGCCGCCCCGCAGGCCGACGTGGTGATGGGCGTGGCCGCCAGCTCGCTGCTGGTGCTGGAAGGCGAAGGCATGCTCACGCCCTACACCCCCAAGGGCGTGGAGCAACTGAGCAAGCAGTATGTGGACGATGCCAGGCAGCCCAGCTGGGTGGGCATGGACGTGTGGGGTGCCACGCTGTGCTTCAACACGGTGGAAGCCGCCAAGCTGGGCCTGAAGAAGCCCGAGAGCTGGAAGGACCTGACCAAGCCCGAGTACAAGGGCCACATCGTGATGCCCAACCCGGCCTCCAGCGGCACGGGCTACTTTGACGTGACCGCCTGGCTGAAGATGTTCGGCGAGAGGGACGGCTGGGCCTACATGGACAAGCTGCACGACAACATCGCCCAGTACACCCACTCCGGCTCCAAGCCCTGCAAGCAGGCGGCGGCCGGCGAATTCCCGATCGGCATCGCCTTTGAATACCGCGCAGCCAAGCTGAAGGAAGGCGGCGCGCCCATCGACCTCGTCTTCCCCAAGGAAGGCCTGGGCTGGGACGTGGAGGCCACCGCCATCATGAAGGGCAGCAAGAACCTGGACGCCGCCAAGCGCCTGGCCGACTGGTCCGCCTCCAAGAATGCCAACCTGCAGTACGAGAAGAACTTCGCCGTGGTGGCCTACCCCGGCGTGGCCAAGCCCAATCCCTTCATCCCGGCCAACTACGAGCAGATGCTGATCAAGCAGGACCTGAAGTGGTCCGCCGCCAACCGCGACCGCATCCTGGCCGAGTGGACCAAGCGCTACGACGCCAAGTCGGAACCCAAGCCCAAGCAATAAGCGTTCGGCGAAACCCAAGCCGTTCCTGCAGTTCCTCCGAGCGTGTGTCCATGCCCTTGACGCCTGACCAGATCGAAACCCTCCTGAGCACCCAGGCCCAGTACGGCGGCGATACCGCCATCGCCCTGCCTGCCGCCGCCGCAACGGCGACCGCCGCCGCGGTCCCCTGGCTGCGCATCGAGGGCATTGCCAAGCGCTTCGGCGGCTTTGATGCGCTGCGCGACATCCAGCTCTCCGTGGCGCGCGGCGAATTCGTCTGTCTGCTGGGCCCTTCGGGCTGCGGCAAGACCACGCTGCTGCGCATCGTGGCGGGGCTGGAGGCGCAGGATGCCGGCCGGGTGTGGATGGGCGAGCGCGACATCAGCCGCCTGCCGCCTGCGCAGCGCGACTACGGCATCGTCTTCCAGTCCTATGCGCTGTTCCCGAACCTGAATGCGGCAGAGAACATCGCCTATGGCCTGCGCACCGGCCGCGCGCAGAAGGCGCGGCGGGTCGGCGAGCTGCTGAACCTCGTGGGCCTGCCGGGCAGCGAGGCCAAGTACCCCGCCCAGCTCTCGGGCGGGCAGCAGCAGCGCGTGGCCCTGGCCCGGGCGCTGGCCACCTCGCCCAATCTCCTGTTGCTGGACGAGCCTCTCTCCGCGCTGGACGCCCGGGTGCGCGAGCACCTGCGCAAGGAGCTGCGCGGCCTGCAGCAGCAGCTGGGCGTGACCACCCTGATGGTCACGCACGACCAGGACGAGGCGCTGAGCCTGGCCGACACCATCGCCGTGATGAGCCAGGGTCGCATCGAGCAGGTGGGCAGCCCCGAGCAAATCTACCGGGAGCCTGCCAGCCGCTTCGTGGCCGGCTTCGTGGGCCAGGTCAACTGGCTGCCGCTGCGGCGCCGCCACGATGGCCTGCTGGAGCTGGCCGGCCTGCCGCTGGCCCTGCCCATCAGCGAGGCCCAGTTGCCCGCGGGCAGCCAGGGCGAGCTGTTCTGCCGCCCCGAGGATGTGAGCCTGGTGGACATGCCCTGGTCGCGCGAGCATCCGCCGCTGCTGGGCACTGTGCTGCAGCAGGGCTTCCTGGGCGGCATCCGCCGCGTGCAGCTGAGCCTGGTGCATGCGCCGCAGCACAGCCTGATGGCCGAGCTGCCCGCGCACGACCCCGCCTGTGCCCGCCTGGCCCCCGGCCAGCGCGTGGCCCTGCAGTTCCGGCCCGAGCGGCTGCGCTGCTTCGGCTTGCCGAATTCCTGACAGGCGGACCTTGATGCAAGCGCGATTGAATTTGTCAGGTTTCGGCTTGTTCGGGCCCCGATCCGCGTCCCTGCCCAAGAGCCGCGACGAGCACCTGGCCGCCGCCCTGGCCTGGTTGCTGGCCGCGCTGCTGGCCTGCTTCCTGGCCTGGCCGCTGGGCAGCATCCTGGTCAAGGCGCTGCAGGACGGCAGCGGCGCCTATGCCGGCTGGCAGCATGTGGGCACGCTCCTGAGCGAGCCGCGCCTGCACAGCGCGCTGGCCAACAGCCTGTGGCTGGCCGCGGCCAGCACCGGGCTCGTGCTGCCGCTGGCCCTGGGCTTTGCCTTTGCACTGACGCGCAGCCGCCTGCCCGGCCGGCCCGCCTGGCGGCTATTGGCCCTGTCGCCGCTGCTGGCGCCTTCGCTGATGCCGGGTATCTCGCTGGTCTACTTGTTCGGCAACCAGGGGCTGCTGAAGTCCTGGCTGGGCCTCTTAGGCGCCGACGCCAGCATCTACGGGCCCATAGGCATCGTGATGGGCGAGCTGTTCTACACCTTCCCGCATGCCCTGCTGATCCTGGTCACCAGCCTCTCGCTGGCCGACGCGCGGCTGTACGAGGCGGCGCAGGTCCTGGGTGCCGGTTCCTGGCGGCGCTTTCTCACCGTCACGCTGCCGCAGGCGCGCTATGGGCTGATCTCGGCCGGCCTGGTGGTCTTCACCCTGGTGGTGACGGACTTCGGCGTGCCCAAGGTCATCGGCGGCCAGACTCAGGTGCTGGCGCTGGAGGCCTACAAGCAGGTCATCGGCCAGCAGAACTTCAGCAAGGGCGCGGTCATCGGCCTGCTGCTGCTGGTGCCGGCGCTGCTGAGCGTGGGCGTGGAGCGCTGGCTCTCGCGCCGCCAGGGCAGCCAGCTCAGCGGCCGGGCCACCCCTTACGTGCCGCCGGTGAACCGGCTGCGCGATGTGCTGCTGGCTCTGTTGTGCACCCTCGTGCTGGTGTTCCTGCTGGCCCTGCTGGGCACGGCGGTGGCGGCCTCCTTCATCAAGCTCTGGCCCTATCGCATGGAATTCACGCTGGCTCACTACCAGTTCGAAGACATGGACGGCGGCGGCTGGGACGGGTTCTTCAACAGCCTGCGTCTGAGCCTCTGCACCGCCGGCCTGGGCACGGTCCTGGTCTTCGCCTGTGCCTACCTGGCCGAGAAGCTGCCCGTGCCGCGCCTGGCGGCGCTGGCCATCCGCACCCAGGCGCTGCTGCCCATGGCGGTGCCGGGCCTGGTGCTGGGCCTGGGCTATGTGTTCTGCTTCAACAACCCCGGCCACCCGCTGCATGGCTGGTACGGGGGCCTGGCGCTGATGGTGGCGGCCACCATCGTGCACTTCTTCACCACGGCCTACCTGACCCTGGGCACGGCGCTGCGCCAGATCGCGCCCGAGCTGGAGGCGGTGGGCCGCAGCCTGGCGCGGCCCTGGTGGGTGCAGCTGTGGCGGGTCAGCCTGCCCATCTGCCTGCCCAGCCTGCTGGACGTGGCGCGCTACCTGTTCGTTTCCAGCATGACCACGGTCAGCGCGGTGATCTTTCTGTACGGCGCCGACACGCCGCTGGCCTCGGTCTCGGTGCTGGCCATGGACGACGCGGGCGACACCGCGGCGGCCGCGGCCATGGCCAGCCTCATCGTCGCCAGCTCGCTGGCGGCCAATCTGCTCCTGAGCACCCTCTCGGCCCGGCTGCAGGCGCGCAGCCAGGCCTGGCGCTTGCGCTGAGGACCGATTGCCGACCCTGCGACCGTTTTTGTTCCCACGGGCTTGCCTGCCGAGGCGCCCCCACCTTGAGTTGACCCTGCCATGACCTCTCGCGACCCCATCCTGCTGACCCCCGGCCCCTTGACCACCAGCGCCGCCACCAAGACCGCCATGCTGCGCGACTGGGGCTCCTGGGACGCGGACTTCAATGCGCTGACGGCCCAGGTCTGCGAGCGGCTGGTCGCCATCGTGCAAGGGCAGGACGACTGCGTCTGCGTGCCGCTGCAAGGTTCAGGCACTTTTGCGGTGGAGGCCGCCATCGGCACGCTGATGCCGCGCGAAGGCCGGCTGCTGGTGCTGGTGAACGGCGCCTACGGCCAGCGCATGGCCCAGCTCACCACGCAGATGGGCCGATCGCTTCGCGTGCTGGACTTTGGCGAAACCGCGCCGGTGGACCCGGCCCAGGTGGCCGAGGCCCTGGCCGCCGACCCCGGCATCACCCATGTGGGCCTGATCCATTGCGAGACCAGCACCGGCATCCTGAACCCGCTGCCCGAGCTGGCCCGCGTGGTGCGCGAGGCCGGCCGCTCGCTCATTCTGGACGCCATGAGCAGCTTCGGCGCACTGCCCATCAACAGCCGCGAGATTGCCTTCGACGCCGTCATCGCCAGCAGCAACAAATGCCTGGAGGGCGTGCCGGGCATGGGCTTCGTGATTGCGCGGCGCACCGCGCTGGAGGCGGCGCAGGGCCGTTCGCACTCGCTGTCGCTGGACCTGCACGAGCAGTGGCGCTACATGCAGCGCACCGGCCAGTGGCGCTACACCCCGCCCACGCACGTGGTGGCGGCCTTTGCCAGCGCCATCGGCCAGTACGAAGCCGAAGGCGGCCAGGGCGCCCGCCTGGCCCGCTACCAAGACAACTGCGAGGCCCTGATCCGGGGCCTGCAGGTCCTGGGCCTCAAGCCCTTCCTGAGCGCCGAGCTGCAGGCGCCCATCATCGTCACCGTGCATGCGCCGGACCACCCGGCCTGGAACTTCAAGGACTTCTACCAGCGCGTCAAGGCCATGGGCGTGGTGCTCTACCCTGGCAAGCTGACCGCGATGGAAACCTTCCGCGTGGGCTGCATCGGCGCCATCGGCCGGGCCGAGATGCATGCCGCGCTGACGGCCATGGGCCTCGCGCTGGCCGACATGGGCATCAATGTCTGAACCTTCGCCTGAACCTTCTTCTGCTTGACTGGATCTCGACATGAGCTATCACTACGAACGCCGCTACCAGGGCCCTGTGCAGGCCGTCATCTTCGACTGGGCAGGAACCCTGGTCGACTTCGGTTCCTTCGCGCCCACCCAGGTGCTGATCGACGCCTTCGCGGGCTTTGGCATTGACATCAGCCTGGCCGAAGCCCGCGTGCCCATGGGCCTAGCCAAATGGGACCACATCCAGGCCCTGGGCCAGATGCCCGCGGTGGACGCCCGCTGGCGCGAGCGCCATGGCCGCAGCATGAGCCGCGACGATGTGGACGCGCTGTACGCCGCTTTCATGCCGCTGCAGATTGAGCGCGTGGCGCATTACTCCGACGCCATTCCCGGCGCGCTGGACGTGCTGGCGGCGCTGCGCGCGCGCGGCGTGCGCATCGGCTCCTGCTCGGGCTACCCGCGCGTGGTGATGGACCAGCTGCTGCCCCATGCCCGGTCCCAGGGCCTGCGGGTGGACCATGCCGTGGCCACCGACGACCTGAAGCCCGGCGGCCGCCCCGGCCCCTGGATGGCCCTGGCCAATGTGATCGAACTGGGCGTGGCCGACGTGGCCGCCTGCGTGAAGGTGGACGACACGGTGCCCGGCATCGAGGAAGGCCTGGCCGCCGGCATGTGGACCGTGGGCCTGACCCTCTCCGGCAATGAATGCGGGCTGACCAGGGCCGAGCTGGGGGCCCTCGGTGCAGATGAGCGCCAGCAGCGCCGCGAGCGCGCCGCGCGCAAGCTGCTGGCCGCCGGCGCCCATGTGGTGGTGGACAGCGTGGCTGAGCTGCCGCAGGCGCAGGCCCAGATCGAGGCACGGCTCGCCCGGGGCGAGCGGCCGTGAAGCACGGCAAGCGCATCGCCATCGTCGGCGCCGGCATCCTGGGCCTGGCCCATGCCTGGGCCGCCGCACGGCGCGGCCATCAGGTGCAGGTTTTCGAGCGGGATGCGCAGGCCGTAGGCGCCTCGGTGCGCAACTTCGGCCTGGGCCTGCTGCTGGGCCAGCCCCAGGGCGAGCTGCTGGACCTGGCCCGGCGCAGCCGCCAGCTGTGGCTGGAACTGCTGCCCGCCATCGGCGCCTGGCACAAGGCGCAGGGCAGCCTGATCGTGGCGCGCGATGCCGCGCAGTGGAGCGTGCTGCAGGCCTTTCACGCAGCAGCGGGCGCGTACTATGGCACCCAGCTGCTGAACGCGGCGCAGGTACAGAGCCATGACGGCGCACCGGGCCTGCGGGGCCTGGGCGCGCTCTACAGCCCGCAGGAAATCGCGCTGGAGTCGCGCCTGGCGATTCCGGCCTTCGCGAGCTGGTTGGCCGAGCAGCATGGCGTGCGCTTTCACTTCGACACCCTGGTGCGCGAGGCGGCACTGCCGCAGCTGCACACCAGCCGCGGCGTGTTCGAGGCGGATGAGCTGATCGTCTGCTCGGGCCATGAGTACCAGCAGCTCTACCCCGAGGCCTTTGCACCACGGGGCTTGCGCCGCTGCAGCCTGCAGATGCTGCGCCTGGAGGCCTCAGGCTTGCACCTGGGACCGGCGCTGCTGACCGGCCTCTCCGCCCTGCACTACCCGTCCTTCACCGGGCTGCCCGCGCTGCAGGCCCCGCTGGCCGCGCTGCAGGCGCATGTGCAGGCCACGCAGCCGGATGTGCTGGCGCATGGCATTCACCTGATCGTGCAGCAGGTGGGCCTGGGCGGCGAGCTGATCGTGGGCGACTCGCACCATTACGGCGCCACGCCCTCGCCCTTCCTCGCCGACGCAGTCGACGCCTTGCTGCTGGGCGAGGTCCAAGGACTGCTGCGGCGCCCGTTGCGCGTGCTGGAGCGCTGGCAAGGCGTGTACGGTTCGGGCCCGCGGCCTTACGAGGCCTTCTCGCCCGAGGCCGGCGTGCACTGCATGGCCATGGGCTCTGGCATTGGCATGAGCATTGGGCTGGCGCTGGCGGAGCGGCATTTCGAGACAAACGGCTGAGCGCCGATCTCGCGCTGATCGGCAGCGGTTTGAAGTCCGCCGCCGATAATTGCGTATTTCGTCCAGGCTCTAGCGCTGCCCATGTTCGTCACCCAACTCAAGGCCTTCTTCGCCGTGGCGCGCCTGGGCAGCGTCACGCAGGCGGCACGCCAGCTGGGCCTGAGCCAGCCCACCGTCACCGCGCAGATCAAGGCGCTGGAGGCGCACTACGGCGTGGAGCTGTTTCGCCGCCAGGGCGGGCGCCTGAGCCTCAGCGACGAAGGCATCCGCCTGCTGCCCGCGGTGGACCTGCAGCTGCAGCAGGAAATCAACGTTGAACTCGCCATGCGCCAGGCCGGCGAAGGCGTGCGCGGGCACCTGCGCCTCGGCGCCACCTCGCCCTTTTATGTGCTCGCGCTGATGCGCCAGTTCGGCGCCGCCTACCCGCTGGTGGACGTCAGCATCAGCACCGGCAACTCGCTCCAGATGGTCGACGCGCTGCTGGAATTCAAGGTCGACCTGGCCACCTCGTCCCACCTGGAGCAGGACCAGCGCCTGCACCGCCAGCTGCTGGGCAAAGATCCGCTGGTGCTGCTGCTGCCGCGCGACCATGCGCTGGCCACCCAGCGCGCCGTGAGCCTGCAGGCCCTGCGCGGGCTGGACCTCATCATGCGCGAGCGCGGCTCCATCACCCGCCGGGTCACCGAGCAGGCCTTTGGCGAGCACGGCGTCGCCCCCCGCCGCGTGCTTGAAATTGCCAGCCGCGAAGCCATCCGCGAAGCCGTGATGGCCGGCATGGGCGTCAGCGTCTTCGCCCGCCACGAAACCGGCACCCACCCCGACCTCGTCGCCCTGCATTTCATCGAAACCCTGCCCATGATCGAGGAGTACCTGTACTGCCTCTGCGAGCGGCGGGGGTCAAGGCTGATTGATGCGTTCTTGGGGATGCTGGGATCGGACGCATCGATCTAGAAGGTGGTGCGGGGGAAGCCCTGCCTGGCGCTCTCGTGAGCTTGGGCAGCGGGCCGCTTCGCAACGAAGGCTGAGTGCGCAAGTGTTCTGCCCCGCATGGCGCAATTGAATACCCAGGTGAGCGCGAGGCATATCCCCCAGCCACGGGCAACTCAAATGCGGGGTGAATCCTTGAAAAATGGGGCCCAATGCATGCCGGTGGATTCGCGACTTGAGGTATTTGAGCTGCGTGCGCGGGGGACCGCGCCAGTGCGGCCGCAAAGCGCGAGTGTCTCGCTGCACAGCCCGCAGGCCACTGTCGGAATTTTTTACACATGCAAGCGCAACGTCGGCAGGGCGCGCCCGCAATCCTGCATTTCTGCTGGCAAAGAGGCGAAGAGGCATGAATATTGCTTAATCCTGCAAACCACCAACTCAGGCAAGACGAAAGGACAAGTAAAAATGAGTTTTAAATCACTTCTACGCAGCGCGATCGCGTTGACGGCCCTGATCATCGTTAGCGTTAGTGCGCAAGCGAGCTTGGTCTTTCAGTTTTCGATCACCAACACGATCGGCACCGTTGGCGGTACGGTCACGGGCACGATCTATGGCTTGAGCGACAACTCCACCGGCGCAGCGTCCGATGTGACGATCGACACGCTCCCTGCCGGTATGAGCAGCATCTACCCCGTTGGTTCGATTGATGCGGCCCTTTGGGACCAACAACTGCAAAACTCGTTCACGGTCTCTGGTGGCGCTATCGTCGCCGCCGAGTTCTGGGCACAGAACTCGTTCAATGGATTTCTCCAAGGGAGCCAGCTGTATATCGACGGTGGTGAAGGGCCTTACAACTTCGTCAACGTCGACGGGACCGACACCCATTACGTCTGGGGTGACAACGGACCTCAGGGCGTCGCCTTCACGCAGATCAGCGCTAACGACGTTCCCGAGCCGGGATCGGTCGCCCTGGTTGCTCTGGGATTGCTCGGATCGCTGCTCGTCCGTCGTCGTCGCGCGGATTAAGGCGAGAAAGCGTCCACGGGCCGGTGTCACCGTATTGAAAGAAATGCAGGGGGCCCGGCCATTTGTGAATTCCAGCGACGCATCTGCGTCGCTCGGGACTTGGGCCGAATCCGCTTCTCAATGACCCGAAGGCAACGAGTAGTCAAACTGATACTTGTGGGCGCCCGACGTGATGTCGATGACCAAGCGGCCTTCCTGCCCTTTTAACTCATCAGTGCCAGCAAAACTAGGACCGGCTGCGCTTATCAGGAATGGGCCATATGTCGTCGCAACCGCAACAAAGGTGATAAGCGACGCGAATAAGATGATCTATTTATTAAATATTCTCTTCATATGTTACCCGCCTTTAGACAATCCAAGACCTTGATAATTTTTGTCTTGAATTAGTTTGATAAATGAAGCTTTATAAGAATTTATCTTTGATTGCTCATCGTTCGTATATTGTTCCTCCCAATGATCAAATAGTGAATTGCCACACTTTCCGGTTGAAACACATAAATATGAGGTTGCAAAAGACTCGCTTGTGCAATTCTTTCCCAAGTTGCAAGACGCAAGCATTACTGCAACTAGCGCTAAATCTTGTTCGCTAGGCTCGTCTCGGAAACTATTGGAAACCCACCGATTTCCCACAGCATGGAGGGCTGCTTCAATAGCAGCCTTGCTGTTGGAATTAAGCGTGGCAATTAGAATTTCATTTGAAGGGGCTTTCCCGCCGTCATATAAGTCCTTGGAGAACTCGACTGCATGCATGGCCTCACCTTGTAAACGTAGTTCATTAAATAGATCCCGACTACTTTTTGTCCCGGCACGTATGAATCCGTCACATCGCTTCATAATCTCTCTAATGGCCAACTGACGCTCTGGTGTAAGTGCCCCACGATATGAGGTTGATGTTGATCCAGCCTCGAAATTCTGAAGCTGCTCCATATTAATCAATAATCCCCAGCATTCGCGCGCACCTACATAGGCCTCATATTTCATCGCAGGATTTTTTGATTTTATAGATTCAAGTGCGAATTTGTAAATATCGTGTTCAGAATCAAAATCAAAGTGCGAATTCTCCGTCGCAATTTTTGTAGGCGATGAAGATGCAGCCTTATATCCGTATGCCTTTCCAGCACTAGTGATTAAGAGCTCATGTTGTTGGGTGATTTTTGTGGCGAAATTTGAATTCGCCGTCCATCGCGTCCATGCGAATATGGCAAATGCAATCAATGCAGCAGCAATTACAACGATAGCTTTGGCGGCGCGTGACATTTTCATTAAGAAGACCCATTAATTTTCCTGATTAGAAACCTGCCTCAGCATGTGCTCTGATTTCGTTTTCCTTGACCGATTTGCTGCGAGCGACATCGACGATGAGCCCTGCCAACAATCCGCGCAAATCGAAGCGCCGATTGAATCGGTAGGCGAAGGAGGCGAGGTAGTGTTCGGCATATTTGCGGTACTTTAAGGAATGGAAGGCACCGGACAGCGTGGTTTTGAGGTTGCCCAACACCGTGTTGACCCACTTGAATTCAGGCAGGTCACGCGGCTTGAGGGTGCCCACCACTCGGGGCAAATGAACACATCCAGCATCCGCCACGGCGGCGAAGCATGGCAGCCATCGCTGAAGACCAAGGTTTGCGGAGCCAGATGGGTCTGCGCCCAGTGGCTGATCCCAGCCCAGGTGAATCCACTCACCATGCTGAGCTTCAAGTGAACGGGTTGACCCCGGTCATCCAGCGAGACCGCAGCCACGAAGGGCACTTTGTTCTCGGAACCTCTGCCCACCTTGCCCCCGGTGCGCGCGCCTCCGAGATAAGCGTCATCAAGCTGGACAAAACCGCTGAGCTGCTGAGTGCTGTCCTGCTGCGCCATGGCGCCGTTGATCTTGTGATGCAGCAGCCATGCCGTGGGGTAACTGACGCCCAGTTGGCGCATGAGCGCCAGGGACGACAACCCCGTTTTGGCTTGGCTGATCAGGTAGATCGCCAGGAACCACGTCGTCAGCGGCAGTTTGGTGTGCTCCATCAAACTGCCCGCCGTCAGCGAGGTCTGATGCCGACATCCATTGCACTGAAACAGTTTGCGGGCGCCATGGCCGACGACATAGTGATCAGCGGCCCCACAACGTGGGCATCGAAAACCATCCGGCCACCGCGCCGCCTTGATCGCCTCGGCGCATTGCGCCTCAGTGCCAAAGTGGTTCAGAAATTCCGTGATGGACATGCCGTGCTGGAACTGGATTCGGTGAGAAGACATGATGCAGGCTCCACTGTGAAAGTACGCCCAGGTTACGGGCCTACTCGCTCATGGCATGAGCCTGCTGAGGCATGTTTCTAATCAGGAGCTGATTTCATATTCATTGCCTTCAGACGGAAGCCAAATCATTTCGATAGATTGCGGTTGCTACTTGGTAAAGACGCGCTTGAATTTATCAACGGTCTCGTCGTCAGGCCCCACCGCGCCGATCTCATGGCCTTCTGGATCGAGCAGCCAGACCCAATCGTAGGAGCCGCCTCCGAGCCAATGCTTGTGGCGCCGCACCAGCAAGTCGCCAGCATACGGTCCTGAGCGCAGCAAGTCCAAGGCATTACCGTCCTGAACAAAGTGCTCCCGGCCGGTCTTCAAGTCGACCGCATGGACCGCGTCCGAGGTAACCCATGCCTTGCTCTTGAAATAGAGCAGGCGGCCGTCAGGCGAAAACTGCAGCGAGGCCATGTCCGCCAGGGCTTGTTCGGGTTTGTCACTGTCCCGACCCGACAGAATGCGATGAGCACCGGTTCCGTCCGTCCGCACGATCCAGATTTCGGTGGCCTGGGCCTTGCCGGGGCCGACATCGATCCATCGAGCGGGTGTGGCACGGACGAAGGCTATGCAGCGATGATCCGGAGACAGCGTGGCAGATTGGTCCAGCCCCTGCTGGGTCAGGGCATGGTCTTTTCCGGCACCGTCGGTGTAGATGACTTTGCCCTCTTGCACCGCAACGGTCTGCGCAAGGGCGTCAGGGGCAGGCAGTCCGAAAACAGCCGACCCCCAAAACAAGACCAGACTCGCCTGCAGCCGTGTCTTGCGCCACACATACCCCACATTGAAGCTCATGCCCTCAGTTGACAGGAGGGGCTGCCGGCGGTCAACCCTTCTGAAGGGGGAATCAGGGGCCGTGCCCAGCCAAGCTTGAATCCGGCGGAGGCGTGAAGGTGAAAGCTTCCCGCGCCGCCACGCCTCAGATCGGCAATTCCGTGTAATACCGCCCGCCGTGGAAGATCAGCGGTTGCGCGGCTTCCAGGCGGCTGCAGCGCTCGACCTCGCCGACGAAGATCACGTGATCGCCTTCGTCGTACTGGCTGCGGTTGGCGCATTCGAATACCGCCGCCGCGCCTTCCAGCACCGGCGCGCCGCCCGCGCCGGTGCGGAATGGGATGCCGGCGAAGCGGTCGATGTCGCGCGTGGCGAAACGCTGCGCCAGCGCCTTCTGGTCGGCCGCCAGGATGTTGATCGCGTAATGCGAGCCCTGGCTGAAGACCGGCATGGAGCCGGCGTTCTTGGACAGGCTCCACAGCACCAGCGGCGGCGTCAGCGACACGGAGTTGAAGGAATTGGCGGTCAGGCCCACCAGGCTGCCGTCGGCGGCGCGGGCGGTGATGACGGTCACGCCGGTGGCGAACATGGCGAGCGCGGCGCGGAACTGCGCCACGTCTGGCGGCGTGGAGGAGGGGGACGACATGCTCCCATTGTCGCGGCTTCTAGAATCCGCGCATGCCCATGAAGCCCAAGATGCCAAAGACGCCGACGCTGTCGACCATGACGCATGCGGCCGCCCACACGCCCCGCCTGCAGGTCTTCTACCGTCTCTTCGTCGTGCTGATGCTGGGCTTTGCCTCGGGCCTGCCGCTGGCGCTCAGCGGCCAGGCCATGCAGGCCTGGCTGGCGGGCGCGGGCCTGGACATCGCCACCATCGGCTTCCTGAGCATCGTCAGCATGCCCTACACCTTCAAGTTCCTGTGGGCGCCGCTGATGGACCGCTTCGAGCTCCCTTTTCTGGGCCGGCGGCGCGGCTGGCTGGTGCTGACGCAGCTGGCGCTGGCGCTGGCGCTGTGGTGCATGGCGCAGGCCTCGCCGGCCGGCAATCTACGGGGCTTTGCGCTGCTGGCGCTGCTGGTGGCGTTCTTGTCGGCCTCGCAGGACGTGGTCATCAACGCCTACCAGACCGATTTGCTGCTGCCGCGCGAGCGCGGCCTGGGCTCCTCGCTGCAGGTGGCCGGCTACCGGCTGGCCATGATTTTGTCGGGCGGCGTGGCCTTCATCTGGGTCGACCCGGTGCAGGGCAGCGGCTGGACCTGGCCGCAGGTCTACCGCGTGATGGCCGGCCTGATGCTGGCGGCGGCGGTGTTCTCGGCCCTGCTGCTGCCGCGCCTGTTCCACGTCGAGCAGCCCCGCAGCGATGCGCGCCACGACGTGCAGGGCTTCGCGGCCGTGCTGCTGGCCGTGGCCCTGGGCGTGGCGGCGACGCAGTACGGCCTGGCGCCGCTGGTGCGCTGGCTCACCGATCCGCTGTGGGCCTGGGTGGGTCTGGCCGCGCCCCTGCAGGTCAAGTGGGCCGACCTGCTGACGCTGTTGCTGGGCATTGCGCTGACGCTGCCGCTGGCGGCCTGGGCCGCGCGCCGCGCGCAGTTCGAGACCTTGCTGGCCAGCCTGCGCGACTTCTTCACCCAGCCGGGCGCCGGCCCCATCCTGGCCCTGATCGTGCTCTACAAGCTCGGCGACGCCTTCGCGCTGTCGCTGATGACGCCCTTCCTGCTCAAGGCCATGCACTTCAGCACCGGCGAGGTCGGCGTGGCCAACAAGGTGTTCGGCCTGTGGCTGACCATAGGCGGCGCCTTGCTGGGCGGCGCGCTGATGATGCGGCTGCGCCTGTGGCGCGCGCTGATGCTGTTCGGCGTGCTGCAGGGCGCAGCCAACCTGGGCTTCTGGTGGCTGGCGCAGACCGGCGCGGGCAGCATGGGCCAGTTGGTGGTGCCGGCCTTCGACTGGGGCTTCGTGAAGCTGGCGCAGGCCACGCCGGTGGACGGTGGCCTGTTGATGGTGGTGGCGCTGGAGAACATCACCGGCGGCATGGGCACGGCGGCCTTCCTGGCGCTGCTGATGAGCCTGTGCAGCCACCGTTTCACGGCCACGCAGTTTGCCCTGCTGTCGGCGTTCTCGTCGGTGGGCCGGGTCTGGGTCGGGCCGCTGGCCGGGGTCAGCGCCGAGACCACGGGCTGGCCGCGCTTTTTCGTGCTGGCGACGGTGCTGTCCGTCCCGGCGCTGGTCCTGCTCTGGCGCTTGCGCTTCAGCATCCGCGGGCTTGAAGTCCAGGCGGACGGCGCCAACTGAGGGCCATGCGCATGCCTTCCCTGAAATCTTTCCCGACAGCGCTGCTTCTGGCGGCGCTGATCGCAGCATCGCCTGCTCAGGCCCAAGCGGAGCTCGGCGTCGGCAAGGACGTCGGCGAGCGCAGCTCCTTTGCCAGCATCGTGCCGGCCGAGCAGGTCGAGGGCATGGCGGCGCAGCAGTACCGGCAGATGCTGGCGCAGACGCAGGCCCAGCATGCGCTGGCGCCCGTCAGCAACGGGCAACTGGTGCGCCTGCGCGAGATCGCCAAGCGCATCATTGCGCAGTCTCCGGCCTGGAATCCGCGCGCGCGCAGCTGGCATTGGGAGGTGAACCTGATCGGCAGCCCGCAGCTCAACGCCTTTTGCATGCCGGGCGGCAAGATCGCCTTCTACTACGGCATCCTGGACAAGCTGCAGCTCAGCGACGACGAAGTCGCCATCGTGATGGGCCACGAGGTCGCGCATGCGCTGCGCGAGCATGTTCGCGCGCGCATGGCCAAGGAGCAGGCCACGCGCCTCGGCACGGGCGTGGTGTCGGCCGTGCTGGGCTTGGGCTATGCGGGCGACATGGCGCTGCGCATGGGCGGCCAGTTGCTGACGCTCAAGTTCAGCCGCCACGACGAAAGCGAAGCCGACCTGGTCGGCCTGGAGCTGGCGGCGCGGGCCGGCTACGACCCGCGCGCGGGCGTCACGCTGTGGCAGAAGATGATGCAGGCCGCCAAGGGCGCGCCGCCGCAATGGCTGTCGACCCACCCGGCCAGCCCGACGCGGATCGCCGATATCCAGGCGCATCTGCCCGAGGTCATGCCGCTGTACGCGCGCGCCGACAAGCCGGCGCAGCATTTCGAACTGGCGCCGCCGCTGCGCAAAAAGGCGTCTACCAACGCGCCGGCAGCGCCTTGATCTTCTGGTAGCGGCCGCGGCCGGCGCGCACCAGGTAGCCGCCCGCCTCCAGGCCCTTCATGAGCTTCGAGACCATTTCGCGCGAGCAGCCCAGGCGCTGCGCCATGGCCTGGTGGGTCACGCGCTGCAGCAGCACCGGATCTTCCGGGTGCTGGTGGCGCGCCTCCTCGTCGAGCAGGGCCTTGAGGCGCTCGTACACGTCGCTCAGCGCCAGGGTCTTGATCGACTGCATCGCCAGCCGAGTGCGCTGGATCGACTTGTACAGCCAGGCGGTGGCGAACTCGGGATGCGCCTCCATGTGGGCCAGCACCGACACGCGCGTCAGGCGTATGCAGTGGCAGTCGTCCATCGCGATCACGTTGGCGCAGTGCAGGCCGCCGTCCAGGCAGGTTTCGCCCACGTACTCGCCGGGACCGAAATGCGCGTAGGTGATCTCGCGGCCGCGGGCGTCGTTGCTGAAGGCCCGCAGCAGGCCGATCTGGATCAGGTAGACGCTGTCGCCCCGGGTGCCCTCTTCGATCAGCAGCGTGCCGCGCCTGTACATGCGGGTGATGCCGCGCGCCGCCAGGCCCTGCAGATAGGGCGGCAACTCCGGGAAGGCTTCGGCGCCCGGTTCGGAATGTGCCAGCATGCGCTCGGGTGTGTTCATGAACTGAAGGCCCTTGGCGAAAAAGCTGCTGCATATTAGCAGCGGCCTGTGTTGCAATTCAAACATGAATGTGCCGTCTCCAAGCGCCGCCACCCTGAGCTTTTGCGATCCGCCCGATGCGCCCGCGCCCAGCGTGCTGCCGCTGGGCCCGTGGACGGCGGCGGGCCTGGGCCGGCGCGAGGTGATCCAGGCCCTGGATGCCGCGCGCCCGCGCCTGCGCGGCCAGCCGGCCTTGCGCTGGGACCTGCGCGAGCTGGCGCAGCTCGACCACGTGGGCGCGCAATACCTGTGGCACCTGTGGGGCCGGCGCTGGCCCAAGGCCCTGGAGCTGCTGCCCACGCACCGCCAGCTGATCGAGCGCGTGGCCTGCCTGACGCCGCAAGACCTGGCACCGCCGCAGGCGCCCATGGGGCAGGGCCTGCTCCAGCAGCCCCTGCTGTTCCTGGGAACGGCCGCCCTCTACGCCTGGCAGCATGCCCAGGACTTCGTGCAGCTGCTGGGGCAGCTGGTGCTGGACCTGAAGCGCCTGTTCACTCAGCTGCGCGACGGGCCCTGGCGCGACGTCTCGGGCCACCTTTACCAGATGGGCGCCAAGGCCATTCCGATCACGGCCCTGGTGGGTTTCCTGATCGGCGTGGTGCTGACCTACCTGATGTCGCTGCAGCTGCGCCAGTTCGGCGCTGACGCCTTCATCGTCAACATCCTGGGGGTGTCGCTGATCAGGGAGCTGGGGCCCATGCTGGCGGCCATTTTGGTAGCCGGGCGCTCGGGCTCGGCCATCACCGCGCAGATCGGCGTGATGCGGGTCACCGAAGAGCTCGACGCCATGCGGGTGATGGGCATCCCGCACGGCTACCGGCTGGTGATGCCGCGCGCCATCGCGCTGGCCGTGGTGATGCCGCTGATCGCGCTGTGGACCACGCTGATCGGGCTGTTGGGCGGCATGCTGGCGGCCAATGTCTCGCTGCAGATCACCGCCGCCTATTTCATGAACGCCCTGCCGGGCGCGGTCAAGGTGGCCAATCTGTGGCTGGCGATGGGCAAGTCGGCGGTGTTCGGGCTCCTGATCGCGCTGATCGGCTGCCACTACGGCCTGCGCGTGGAGCCCAACACCGACAGCCTGGGGCACGGCACGACCTCCTCGGTGGTGACGGCCATCACCATGGTGATCCTGGTCGACGCCCTGTTTGCCATCCTGTTCAAGAACCTGGGAGTCTGAGCGATGCCGTCGTCTCCCGATCAAGCGCCGGTCCAAGCACCAATTGTCGACATCCGCGGCCTGTGGACCATCTTCGGCCAGGGCAGCCAGGAGGTGGTCATCCACCGCGACCTGAATTTTTCGGTCCAGCGCGGCGAGATGCTGTCGCTGGTGGGCGGCTCGGGCACCGGCAAGACCCTGCTGCTGCGCCAGATGCTGGGGCTGGAGACGCCGGCGCGCGGCAGCATCACGGTCATGGGCGTGCCGACCTCGGAGCTGGCCACCGTGGACGACGGGCATGGCGCGGCCAGCCGGGTCGGCATGCTGTTCCAGCAGGGCGCCTTGTTCTCGGCCTTCAGCGTGCTCGACAACATCGCCTTTGCGCTGCGGGAGCTGCACGCGTTGCCGGAAGACCTGATCCAGGAGGCCGCCTACGTGAAGCTGCAGATGGTGGGCCTGGGGCCCGAGCATGCCGACAAGCGGCCGGCGGACCTCTCGGGCGGCATGATCAAGCGCGTGGCGCTGGCGCGCGCGCTGATCATGGACCCGCCGCTGCTGCTGCTCGACGAGCCCACGGCCGGGCTGGACCCGCGCGCTTCCGACGAATTCTGCGAGCTGCTGCAGTCCCTGCACGACGAGCTGGGCCTGACCATGGTGATGGTCACGCACGATCTGGACAGCCTGTTCGCGCTGTCCTCTCGCGTGGCGGTGCTGGCGGAGCAGAAAATCGTGGCGCACGGGCCGCCGCGCGAGGTGGCCTTGCTGCCGCATCCTTTCATCCGGGAGTTCTTCCAGGGCGAGCGGGGGCGGCGCGCCATGCTGGCGGAACCTGCTTTCAAGGAGTGATCGAGTGGAAAACAAATCCCATGCGCTGGCCGCCGGCAGCTTCGTGCTGGCGCTGCTGCTGATGCTGGGCGGCCTGGCCTGGTGGCTGATGCGCGACAAGGGCAGCTACCACGTCTGGGAAATGTCCACGGCCGACAGCATTGCGGGGCTGCAGGTGCAGGCGCCGGTGCGCTACCGCGGCGTGGCCGTCGGCAAGGTGGCGCGCATCGGCTTCGACCCGGAGGCCTCTGGCCATGTGCTGATCCGCATCACGGTCGAGGACGACACGCCGCTGAGCAACAAGACCTTTGCGACGCTGTCCTACCAGGGCGTGACCGGCCTGGCCTACGTGCTGCTCGACGAGGCCGAACAGCCGCACGAGCCGCTGCCCCCGAGCCCGGACGGCGTGCCCCGGCTACCGCTCGACACCTCGCAGCTGAGCAAGCTGACCCAGGAGATCCCCGAAGTGATGGCCCAGGTGACCGACGCCACGCGCCGCGTCAACCAGCTCCTGTCGGACGACAACCAGAAGCGCGTCTCCCGCGCCCTGGACAACATCGGCACGGCCGCCAGCCGCTTGGCCGAGCTGAGCACGACACTGGACCACACCGTGCAGACCCAGCTCGACCCGGCGCTGGCCAGCGTGCCGGGCGTGGCGCAGTCGGCCACCCGCACCCTGCAAAGCGTGCAGAACACCGTCACGCAGATGGGCGCCTTGACGGCCGACATGCAGCAGACCTTGCGCCGCATCAACGAGCCCCAGGGCGTGCTCGACAGCCTGGCGCAAACCAGCGGCCAGCTGCTGCTCACCACCCAGGCCGTGCAGGCCCAGACTCTGCCGCGCCTGAACCGCGTCAGCGACGATGCCGCGCACGCGGCGCAGCAGGTGGGCCGGCTCGCCAACGATGTGCGCGAGCAGCCGCAGGCGCTGCTGTTCGGACGCGGACCGACGCCGCCGGGTCCGGGCGAAGCGGGCTTTGTCGCCCCGGCACCTTCCACGCCACGTTGAACGAAAGCTTGTTTCCATGAAGAAAAACTCTTTGCGCCGCGCTCTGCCGGGGCTGGTCCTGGCCCCGATCTTCGCGGTGGGCCTGAGCGGCTGCGTTTCGCTGGCGCAGCATCCGGTGCAGCCCGCGGTGTACGACTTCGGGCCCGGTGATGCGCCCGCCGCCGGCCAAGTCGCCGCGTCGCCACGCATGCCGCTGATCCTGGGCGAGATCGAAACCACGGCGCTGCCCGAAGGCACGGCGATGCTGTACCGCCTGGCCTATGCCGACGGCCAGCAGCTCAGGCCCTATGCGCAGGCGCGCTGGAGCGTGGCGCCGGCTGAATTGGTGCGTCGAACCCTGCACGAGCAGCTGAGCCAGCGCCAGCCGGTGCTGACGCCGCAGGACGGCGCGGTGCTGCACGATCCGGGCAAGCTGCAGGCCTTGGTGCTGCGGCTCGAGCTGCAGGACTTCAGTCAGGTGTTCGACGGCCCGGCGCAAAGCCATGCCTGGCTGCGCCTGCAGGCCACGCTGTTCAGCCGCGGCGGCACCAGCGGCGAGGTGCTGCTGGCGCAGCGCCAGTTCGTCGCGGCGCAGGACGCCGCCAGCGCGGACGCGCAGGGCGGGGCCAAGGCCATGGCGCAGGCCTCGCGCCAGCTGGCGCAAGACCTGTCCAGCTGGATCGCACCGTTCGCCCAGCCCTGAGCCGGGCGGGGCAGTGGTCTCAGCGCACGTCCATGCGCAGCGCCGACATCAGCGGCGGCAGCACCGCCAGCTGGCGCATCAGCTCGCCGATGCTTTGGGCGCCCGACTTGGAGCGGATGCTCTGGATCTGCGTGCGCACGGTCGAGATCGCCACGCCTTGCAGCTTGGCCACCTCGGCGGGGCGGGCGCCGTCGCTGAGCGACTTCAGCACCTCGGTCTCGGTCGGCGTGAGGCCGTAGCGCAGCGCAAACCACTGCGCGGCCAGATCGGCGCACAGCTGCCGGCGTTCCAGCACCAGCAGCACGGCGGCCTGGTTGACCTGGTTGTTCAGCGGCACCACCACCACATTGCGGCGGTGCGTGCCTTCGCCCAGGCGCAGCAGGCAGCGCCGGCCCTCGGTTTCAGCACGCTGCAGGGCCTCGAAGAACGGCACCTGGTCCGCCTCGTGCACCGGGCGCAGCATGCCGTCGTGGATTTGCACGGGGTATTGCTCGTCCATGGTGCGGCGCGCCGCCAGGTTGCTGTGCATCAGGGTGCCGAAGCTGTTGACCAGCAGCACGCCGTAGTCCAGTTCCTCCAGGATCAGGCTCAGCCAGTGCGCGCTGAGCGAATCGGCGCGCCGCCGCTCCTTGTCGAAGGCATGCGGCAAAAACGGATAGCGGTCCGCAAGTGGGTTGGTGTTGAGGTTTGCATTGGCGCCCTGTCCATAGGGCACGCCGGGCGGCATGCTGTCAGGGGCTGCGTGGTGGTTCCACATTGGCTGTACTCCCTGGGTAGTGGATTCGTGGTTCACGAATCGCCCAAAGCACAGCCTAACAAGGTCGGTTCCGCGTTGGGCGGGGAATATTCAAGCTTGGGAATGTGAAAAATTCACGTTTCTTTTTGAGCATCCCGCGGGACATGACCTGGGTCGTCGGCGAGCGCTCACTGCATCACCATCGTCAAACGGCCAGTGCGAGCGGTTCGATTTCCTTGGCGATGGTCTTGCCAGCCACCATCTCGGCCACGCGAAGGTCGTATGCGCTTTGCAGGTTCAACCAGCCCTGCGCCTCACTGCCGAAATAGCGCTCCAGCCGCAGCGCCGTGTCCGCCGACACGCCGCGCTCGCCCTTGATGATTTCACTCAGGCGCGAGTAGGGCACGTGCAGGGCCAGGGCCACGGCACGCACGCTGACGCCCAAGGGCTTGATGTAGTCCTCCAGCAGGATCTCGCCGGGGTGGACGGGCCGCATACCGTTCTTGAACATCATGGACTCCGTTGCTTTGCAGGGGTGTTTCGCCAACCAATCCGGCTCAATGCGGGTCTTCAATCCGGATGTCGTAGGGACCGCTTTCGCCCCATTTGAAGCTCAGACGCCATTGATCGTTGATTCGTACGTGCCAGGCTCCCCCGTATTCCTTCAGATCGTTGCCGGGCGGCGCTTTCATGAAGTTCAGCGAGGGCGCTGCATCGAGCTGCGCCAACTTGCGCTCGGCGACGCCCTTGATGTTGACGAATCGGCGGCTCTTGCCTGTGGTGAACAACGCTTCCGTGTCGGGGCACGCGAAAGACTGGATTGACATGGGAAGAGATTAGCTGTTAACCGGTTAACAGTCAATCATTCCCTTCACCCAAACCGCCGGTCCGCCACGAAGGGGTTGCTGCGGCGTTCCTCGCCGATGCGGCTTTCCGGGCCATGGCCGGGAATGAAGACGGTGTCGTCGCCCATGGGCCACAGGCGCTCGGTGATGGAGCGCAGCAGCGTGGCGTGGTCGCCGCCGGGGAAGTCGGTGCGGCCGATGCTGCCGGCAAACAGCACGTCGCCGACGAACACGCGCTGGGCCGCCGGTGAATGGAACACCACATGGCCCGGCGTATGGCCTGGGCAGTGGCGCACGTTCAGGGTCTGATTGCCGATGCTGACCTGGTCGCCGTCGGCCAGCCAGCGCGTCGGCGTGAACGGTTCGGCAGGCGGGAAGCCGAACATCTGGCTTTGCCTGGCCAGGCCGTCGATCCAGAACTGGTCGCCCGGATGCGGGCCGATGATGGGCAGGTTCAACTCGCGCGCCAGCTGCCCGGTGCCGCCGGCATGATCGATGTGGGCATGGGTGAGCCACAGGGCCTTGAGGTTCAGGCCCAGGTCCTTGACGGCCGCCTTCAGCACAGGCAGGTCGCCGCCCGGGTCGATGATGGCGGCATCGCGTGTCTCGTCGCACCAGACGATCGAGCAGTTCTGGGCAAAGGGCGTGACGGGGATGGTCTTGTACTGGAGGGGCATGGGAGGCAGGGCGCTGAAATCAAGGCATCGAAACTGCCGTCAATGTATCGGACTTTGCGGTGTTCCATGCGGCGGTCCCTGGCGCTCAACGGCATTGGGGAAACCCAGCATGGCGACCCCCCTTTGGGAGGGTGAGGCTGGCAGGGCTTCCGTTTGATAATCGCCGCCAGACAATTCGCGTGAAAGTCCTTTCGAATGAAAAACGTGCGTTTGATCATCTTGGCGCTGGCCTCGGCATTTGCAGTGCAGGCCAAGGCAAACAGCCCTGCGGAACTTGTGCCTCCCAAGGTGACATTGCTGGCGCCGGTCGGTGCGGCGGGCCAGGAGTTGAACGTCCGGCTCTCCGTCGATTCAGTCAAGATCGGCCTGCTGCCCGGCGACGAGCTGGGGCACACGCCCGGCGGCATCTTCTGCCAGGGCACCAAGGGGCAAATGGTCAGCGAGCCGTTCATCAAGAACTACGGCAATTTCATCACCATGGTCGCGACCCAGGAGCTCAAGCGGCTCGGATATCCGCTGGCAGACCTGGGCAAATCAAGCGCATTCGATACGGATGTCAATAACGCGCCGGATTTTCGCGTCGGCGGAATCCTGAAGGACATCAAGCTCGAAATCTGCATGACCGGCCCGCGCGCGGAAGGCTGGGTTTATTACAAGGTCGATTGGGCGCTCTATTCGGAACGCGAGCAAAAGGTGGTGTTCCAGAAAACGACCGAAGGGCTCGCGCAAAGCGAAGACAAGGTGCTTGACCTGCCCAAGCGCGCGCTGATCACCTCGGTCGACAACTTCCTGGCCGCCCCCGAATTCCTGGCCGCGCTCAAGGCGAAAAACGATGCGCCGCAGCCGCAAGGCAAACTGCCTGGCGCTGGCGAGGACGCCCAGCCGGGCGCGGCGGTAGTCGTTACCACCGACGCCGCGCATCGCAGCCTCATGCTGACGGAGGCGCGCGCGCCCAGCGGCGGGGTGCAGGCGGCGCAAGCCAGGCTCCGGGACGCCGTGGTCACGCTGGAAACCTCGGCCGGCTCGGGCAGCGGTTTCTACATCGACCGCAGCGGGTATTTGCTGACGGACCTGCACGTGGTGCGCGGCGCCAAGTTCGCCAAGGTCCGCTTGCAAAATGGCGACAAATTGGTGGCGCAGGTCGTGAAGGTCAATGAGCAGGCCGACGTCGCATTGCTCAAGACGCCGTCGATCGAGTTTGACCCCTTGGCCGTGCGCCGCAACGCGCTCGACGTGGGCGAAGATGTCTATGCCATCGGAACACCGCTGGGCGTGCTGACCAACTCCGTGACCAAAGGCGTTCTGAGCGCGGACCGCGTGATGAAGGGTGTCCACGTGCTCCAGAGCGATGCCGCGGTGACCTTTGGCAGCAGCGGCGGCCCTCTGCTGGACCTGGATGGCCGCGTGATCGGCTTGACCAGGAGCGGCTTGAAGGATGCCCAGGGTTTCAACTTCTTCGTCCCCATCCAGGACGCCTTGCAGGCGCTGGACATCGGTTTCAATCGGCCCTGATCGCTGGCTCCAGCTGAAAACCGCGGGGGCATACCATCAAGGCCTCCGCATTTCAGTGCCCAAGCCATGTGCCGAAACATCAAGACCCTGTTCAACTTCGACCCGCCCGCCACCGAGCTGGAGATACGCGACGCATCGCTGCAATTCCTCCGAAAGCTCAGCGGCTTCACCGTGCCTTCCAAAACCAATGAGGTTGCGTTCGAGCGCGCGGTCGAGCAGGTCGCTGCGTCCGCGCGCGAGCTCATCCGCGCCCTGGTGACCACGGCTGAGCCGCGCACGCGGGAGACCGAGGCGGCCAAGGCAAGGGCGCGCGCCGCGGTCAGGTTCGGAGCCGCGCGATGAAGGACGGCTGACACACCAAGCCCCGGCCACCCCTTTGGTGGGGATTCCGCTGCGCATTGCAAGGGCTACCATCCGCTGGCGTCATCGAAGCCATCCAACCCTGAAAAATAGTCATGCAGCGTCTCACTCAAAAGCTGGTTCTCGCGCTTGCGGCCGTCGTCGTACTGGGTCTGATCGTCAACAATTTTGTCCTGAGCTGGAAGATCATTCCGCCCGGATACACCGGCATCAAGGTGAACCGCCTGGTGGACAAGGGCATCACCCACGAAGACACGGTCACCGGCTTTGTCTTCTTCAACCCGGTTCAATCGCAGCTCGTCGTCTATCCGACCTTCATCCAGCGCGTGGTTTGGACGCACGACCTGAAGGAGGGCAACCCGGTCAACGAGGAGCTTTCCTTCAACACCCGCGACAGCGTGCCCGTCAATCTGGACGTGGCCGTCAGCTACGGCCTGGATGCCAGCAAGGTGCCCGAGTTCTACACCAAGTTCAGGGCCGACCACCTCGACAGCTTCACCCACGGATTCCTGCGCGATACCGCGCGCAATGTCGTGGTGGCCGTTGGCAGCGAATACTCCTTCGATGAAATCAACGGCGCCAAGAAAGAGGAGTTTCTGGTTCGCATCGCCAAGGAGCTCAACGGCCGCGTGATCGGATACGGCGTCAGCATCCAGCAATTCGGCTTGATCGGCGCCCTGCGCCCGCCGCAAAGCCTGCTCGACGCGGTGTCCGCCAAGACGCGCGCCATTCAGGATGCGATCCGTACCGAGAACGAAGTGCGCTCCGCCGAGGCCGAAGCCAAGAAGCGTGTCGCGATCGCCGAAGGGGAGGCCGCAGCCAATCGGGCGCTGCTGCAATCGCTCGACCCCAAGCTGCTCGAATGGGAGCGGATCAAGCTCCAGCACGAGGCCATCAAAAAATGGAATGGCGTGTCGCCCACGGTCATGGGCGGCGGCGCAGGCGGTGGCGG
>JAFALA010000012.1 GCA_019234815.1 Burkholderiaceae bacterium
CGAGCAGCCGGTCGTCTTGACGCCCAGGCGCACGCCGACGCCGCTGCCGCGCTTGGCGATGTAGCGCGTGACATGGCGGGCCGCGGCTTCAGTCAACGTGACGGACATGGGGCGCAGATCCTTCAGTTGGCGTGCTTGGCGCGGTAGTCGTCGACGGCGGCCTTGATGGCGTCTTCCGCCAGGATCGAGCAGTGGATCTTGACCGGGGGGAGTGCCAGCTCTTCGGCGATCGCGGTGTTCTTGATGGACAGCGCTTCGTCCAGCGACTTGCCCTTGACCCACTCGGTTACGAGCGAGCTCGAAGCAATGGCAGAGCCACAGCCGTAAGTCTTGAACTTGGCGTCCTCGATCAGGCCCGTCGCCGGGTTCACCTTGATCTGCAGCTTCATCACGTCGCCGCAGGCCGGGGCGCCGACCATGCCGGTGCCAATGGACTCATCGCCCTTCTCGAAGGAGCCGACGTTGCGGGGGTTCTCGTAGTGGTCAACGACCTTTTCGCTGTAAGCCATGATGTCTCTCCAACTTCGTTCTCAATGCGCTGCCCACTGAATGGTGCTCAGGTCGATACCATCCTTGTACATATCCCAAAGCGGGCTGAGTTCGCGCAGCTTGGCGACGCGGTCCTTCAGGACCGAGATCGCGTAGTCGATTTCTTCTTCGGTCGTGAAGCGGCCGATCGTCATGCGCAGCGAGCTGTGTGCGAGTTCGTCACTGCGGCCCAGTGCGCGCAGCACATAGCTGGGCTCAAGGCTGGCCGACGTGCAGGCTGAACCGGACGATACGGCCAGGCCCTTCACGCCCATGATCAGCGATTCGCCCTCCACAAAATTGAAGGACATATTGAGGTTGTGTGGCACGCGCCGTGTCAGGTCGCCGTTGACGAAAACCTGCTCGATGTCCTTCAGCCCGTTCAGCAGCCGCTCGTGCAGCGCTTGGATGCGCGGCAGCTCATCGGCCATCTCATCCTTTGCGATGCGGTAGGCCTCGCCCATGCCGACGATCTGGTGCGTGGCCAGCGTGCCCGAGCGCATGCCACGCTCGTGGCCGCCGCCGTGCATCTGCGCTTCCAAGCGAACACGCGGCTTGCGGCGCACGAAAAGCGCACCAATACCTTTGGGCCCGTAGGTCTTGTGCGAAGCCAGGCTCATCAAGTCGACGGGCAGTTTGGCAAGGTCGATCTCGATCTTGCCTGTGGCCTGCGCCGCATCGACATGAAAGATGATGCCCTTCTCGCGGCAGATCGTGCCAATGGCCGTCACATCCTGGATCACGCCGATTTCGTTGTTCACGAAAAGCGCCGAGACGAGAATGGTGTCAGGCCGCAGCGCGGCCTTGAAGGCCTCAAGCTCGATCAAGCCATCAGCCTGCACGTCAAGGTAGGTCACCTCGAAACCCTGGCGCTCCAACTCGCGGCAGGTGTCCAGCGTCGCTTTGTGCTCGGTCTTGATCGTGATGATGTGCTTGCCGCGCGTCTTGTAGAACTGAGCCGCCCCCTTCAGCGCAAGGTTGATGGACTCGGTCGCACCGGACGTCCACACGATCTCGCGCGGGTCGGCGTTGACGAGCGCCGCGACCTGCTCGCGCGCCTTCTCGACCGCGGCCTCCGCCTCCCAACCCCAAGCGTGGCTGCGCGAGGCCGGATTGCCAAAGTGTTCGCGCAGCCAGGGAATCATCGCGTCAACGACGCGCGGGTCCACCGGCGTTGTCGCGCCGTAGTCCAGGTAAATCGGGAAATGCGGAGTCATGTCCATCGCGACGTACTTCGTTGTTATTGCTTGGTGAAAGCATTGCCCAGGGCAAAGACCGAATTTGGCGCGGTGACGCGGATCGGTTTGACCACCGGCGTGCTCGAGATAGCACGCTTGATCGGCGTCTCCTCGATGGTCACGCCCTTGGCGAGCTGGTCTTCGACGAGCTTGCGCAGCGTGATCGAGTCGAGGTACTCGATCATCTTGGCGTTCAGGCTGGCCCACAGCTCGTGCGTGATGCAGCGCCCGCCGTCATCGCCCATGCAGTTTTCCTTGCCACCGCAGCCAGTGGCGTCAATCGGCTCGTCGACGGCGACGATGATGTCGGCCACGGTGATCTCGCCGGACTTGCGTCCAAGCGAGTAGCCGCCGCCTGGGCCCCGCGTGCTCTCCACGAGCTCGTGACGGCGCAGTTTGCCGAACAGCTGTTCCAGGTAGGACAGCGAAATCTGCTGGCGCTGGCTGATCGCCGCAAGCGCGACTGGACCGCTGTTTTCGCGCAGCGCCAAGTCAACCATGGCGGTGACAGCAAAACGACCTTTGGTGGTGAGACGCATGGAACCCTCCTTCGGCGAACGCGCCAATGAGCGGCCAGGGTTTACCCCGGGGAATTTCCGAGCATTTTACTCAATTATTTTTGAGTACGCTCGCCGCACCCCGAGATTACCCGCACGCGGCGTCCGGGTTCATGTCATCTTGCCTCAGGGGCCACTCTTGCGCTGGCGCGCCTCGTCCAGGGGTATGACGTGATCGTGCGTTGTCGCACCGAAGGCTTGTTCGCGCAGTTGCGCAAGCTGATCCCGCACGCGGGCGGCTTGCTCGAACTCAAGGTTGCGCGCGTGCTCCAGCATTTTCTTCTCAAGTTGCTGGATACGCTTGCTCAAGTCCTTCTCAGACAGATCCTCGATCGCCGCCGCCTCCACGAGTTGCGAGCCATCGCGGCCCGGCTTATCGCTGTACACGCCGTCAATCAAGTCCTTGATGCGCTTGGCCACGCTGCGCGGCGTAATGCCGTGCTCCAGGTTGAAAGCCATCTGCTTTGCGCGGCGCCGCTCAGTCTCGCCGATGGCCGCGCGCATGGAGTCCGTGACACGATCAGCGTACAGGATGGCGCGACCGTTGAGGTTGCGCGCCGCTCGGCCGATCGTCTGGATCAAGCTGCGCTCGCTGCGCAAGAAGCCCTCCTTGTCAGCGTCCAGGATGGCCACGAGCGAGACCTCGGGAATATCCAGGCCTTCGCGCAGCAAGTTGATACCCACGAGCACGTCAAAGACACCAAGGCGCAGGTCGCGCAGGATCTCCACGCGCTCCACCGTGTCCACGTCGGAATGCAGGTAGCGGACCTTCACGCCGTTGTCGCTCAAGTAGTCGGTCATCTGCTCGGCCATGCGCTTGGTCAGCACGGTGATGAGCACGCGCTCGTGGATCTCCACGCGGTCGCGAATCTCCTGAAGCACGTCATCAACCTGGCTGGTCGCGGGGCGCACGAGCACCTCGGGGTCGACAAGACCTGTCGGCCTCACGAGCTGCTCTACGATCTGGCCGGCGTTGTCCCTTTCGTATTGGGCCGGCGTGGCTGAGACGAAGATGGCCTGGCGCATCTTGCGCTCGAATTCGTCGAACTTGAGCGGCCGGTTGTCCAGCGCGGAAGGCAGCCGAAAACCGTATTCGACCAGCGTTTGCTTGCGTGCCCGGTCGCCGTTGTACATGCCGCCGAACTGGCCGATCAGCACGTGGCTCTCATCGAGGAACATCAGGGCATCGGCCGGTAGGTAGTCCACCAGCGTGGGCGGCGGGTCGCCCGGTTTGGACCCCGACAAATGCCGCGTGTAGTTCTCGATGCCCTTGCAGTGGCCGACCTCCTGCAGCATCTCCAGGTCGAAGCGGGTGCGCTGCTCGATGCGCTGCGCCTCTACGAGCTTGCCCTCGGCCAGGAACTGGGCCACGCGTTCGCGCAGCTCGACCTTGATGGTCTCGATCGCCGCCAGCACGCGCTCGCGCGGCGTCACGTAGTGGCTGGACGGGTAGACGGTGAAGCGCACGATCTTCTGCCGCACCTGACCCGTGAGCGGGTCGAACAGCTGCAGGGTCTCGATCTCGTCGTCGAACAGCTCGATGCGCAGAGCCAGCTCGGAATGCTCGGCCGGAAACACGTCGATGGTGTCGCCGCGCACACGGAAATTGCCGCGCGTGAACTCGATGTCGTTGCGCTGGTACTGCATGCGGATCAGCTGCGCAATGACGTCGCGCTGGCCCATCTTGTCGCCGGACCGCAAGGTCATCACCATCTGGTGGTAGTCGCTCGGATTGCCGATGCCGTAGATGGCCGACACCGAGGCCACGATCACCACGTCGCGCCGCTCCAGCAGGCTCTTGGTGCAGGAGAGCCGCAGCTGCTCGATCTGCTCGTTGATGGCGCTGTCCTTTTCAATGAACAGGTCGCGCTGCGGCACATAGGCCTCGGGCTGGTAGTAGTCGTAATAGCTGACGAAGTACTCGACCGCGTTGTTCGGGAAGAAATCGCGCATCTCGCTGTAGAGCTGCGCCGCCAGCGTCTTGTTCGGCGCGAACACGATGGCGGGCCGGCCCAGCCGAGCAATCGCATTGGCCATGGTGTAAGTCTTGCCCGAACCCGTCACGCCCAGCAAGGTCTGGTAGCTCAGCCCGTCGTTGATGCCCTCGACCAGCTGCGCGATGGCCGTGGGCTGGTCACCCGCCGGCGGAAAAGGCTGGAACAGCTCGAAGGGCGAGTCGGGAAACGAAACGAACTGGCCTTGCGGCGCATCAGACATGGAGGTGCTCTCAAATCAACGAAGGGCAGCCGCCAGTTTACGTGGGGTGCGACGGCCTAGGCGTCGATGCATAGCGCCTAGCTTCCTCTCAATGCAGAACGCAAGCCAAGATGTTCGACAAAGGGTTCGAAATCCCGATCACTGAACAACAAGGCCATGTCGCTCTCAATGCACCGGGTCGCAATCAGGGTGTCTATGGTCTTGCGAACCGTGACGCCCTTGGCCCTCAAGAATCGGAAGTTTCTTGCGGCTTGAATGGCGATCTCTTGCCCGACAAGCTCGACAACATCCAAGTTCGACAAGAGCTTCCTGGCTTGGTTGAATTCGCGCTCTGTTCGAAAACCTTGCAAGACCTCGGCCAGAATCAAGTCACCCATGACCAAGGGTTCGCTGCCCAGCAATGCATCCAAACGCTGAGTTTGCGGCGTTTCCACGCCTCGAAAGAAGTCGATCCAGACGCTCGAATCGATCAGGATCACCGATCGGTCCTCATCGCATCCAGATCACCTTCCCAGTGCAACTTGCCCTTGAAGCGACGGATTTCCTCCTGCCGGCGCAAGCGCAGCAAGGTTCGCAAGCCCAATTCAACGGCTTCGCGTTTCGTCTTGACGCCCGTCAGGCGAAGCGCTTCTTTCATCAACTGATCGTCAATTTCGATATTGGTGCGCATGATGTGTATAGAAGCAAATATCTGTACACATTTTAAGATGATCGGATACGCGATTCAAATTTACCGAGACCACGAAGCGATCACCTACCTTTCAGCCCTATGACCACCTACCACCTCGCCCAGGTCAACATTGCCCTGGCCCGTGCCGACATGGACTCCGAGATCATGAGCGGCTTCGTCGCCAGGCTTGACGAAATCAACCTCCTGGCAGAACGTTCCCAGGGCTTCGTCTGGCGCCTCGTCGGCGACGGTGCGGACGCCACCAGCATCCGGGCCTTCGACGACCCCTTGATGCTCGTGAACATGAGTGTCTGGCAAGACCTCGAGTCGCTGCGGGCCTTTGTCTACAAGTCCGTGCACGTCGAGCTCATCCGTGATCGGGCCGCCTGGTTCAGCAAAATGATGGAGGCGCACCAGGCGCTCTGGTGGGTGCCTGCCGGCCACACCCCGAGTGTCCAGGAAGCCAAGGCCAAGATCGAGCACTTCAGGGCCCACGGACCGTCGCCCGTGGCATTCAGCTTCGCCAAGCCGTTTCCGCAGCCCTTGCCGGAGTAAGGTACAGCGCCCATCCCGGGATTTGTCGGCTCCCGTCCGCATCCCGGTAAAATCCTAGGGTTTGCCAGCAGTTGGCAACGCCTTCAAGCCCACTTTCCAACAGGTATACCAGCATGTCTTTGTTCACAGCCGTCGAAATGGCCCCCCGCGACCCCATCCTGGGTCTGAACGAACAGTTCGGCGCCGACACCAACCCCAACAAGGTCAACCTGGGTGTGGGCGTGTACTTCGACGACAACGGCAAGCTGCCGCTGCTGAAATGCGTGCAGGCGGCTGAACAAGCCATGATGGAAAAACCTGCGGCGCGCGGCTATCTGCCCATCGACGGCATTGCCGCCTACGACAACGCCGTCAAGGGCCTGGTGTTCGGCGCCGACAGCGAAGCCGTCAAGGCTGGCCGCATCGCCACGGTGCAGGCCCTGGGCGGCACCGGTGGCCTGAAGATCGGCGCCGACTTCCTCAAGCGCCTGAGCCCGAATGCCGAGGTGCTGATCTCCGATCCGAGCTGGGAAAACCACCGCGCGCTGTTCACCAACGCCGGTTTCAAGGTGTCGACCTACCCGTATTACGACGCCGACAAGCTGGGCATCAACTTCGACGCCATGCTGGCTGCGCTGAACGCCGCCGCGCCCGGCACCATCCTCGTGCTGCATGCCTGCTGCCACAACCCCACCGGCTACGACCTGACCCCGCAGCAATGGAGCCAGGTGGTCGCGGTCATCAAGTCGCGCGGCCTGGTGGCCTTCCTCGACATGGCCTACCAAGGCTTCGGCGAAGGCATTGCCGAAGATGGCGCCGTGGTGCAGCAATTCCTCGCCTCGGGCATGGATTTCTTCGTGTCCACCAGCTTCTCCAAGAGCTTCTCGCTGTATGGGGAACGCGTGGGCGCGCTCAGCGTGGTCTGCGCCTCGGCAGAAGAAGCCGGTCGCGTGCTGAGCCAGCTCAAGATCGTGATCCGCACCAACTACTCGAACCCGCCCACCCATGGCGCCCAGGTGGTGGCCACCGTGCTGTCCACCCCGGCCCTGCGGGCACAGTGGGAAGAAGAGCTGGGCGCTATGCGCGTTCGCATTCGTGAAATGCGATTCGCCCTGGTGGACGCCCTGCGTGCCGCCGGTGTGAACCGCGACCTGAGCTTCGTGACGCGCCAAAAGGGCATGTTCAGCTACTCGGGCCTGAATGCCGCGCAAATGCAACGCCTGCGCAGCGAATTCGGCATCTACGGCGTGGACTCGGGCCGCATCTGCGTGGCCGCGCTCAACAGCAAGAACCTGCAGGCCGTGGCGACCGCCATGGCCACCGTGATGCAGGCTTGAGCCAAATACGCACGGCTTGCGCCATTCTGAGCAGGGGGCTGATGGGCACATCAGCCCTTTTTTGCGTAGGCTTCGCTGGGTAAGCATCGTGTCATGCATCAATTGCTGCAATGCAGCATAATTGGGTCTGAGCGCATCCCGTGTTCAACCGGCCAAGGCCGCATGCCCGAGACAATTGCGGAACAAAGGGGATTCCATGTTGTATCAACTCTATGAAACACAGCGCGCGCTTCTGAGCCCGTTTGCAGAATTTGCCAGCGCTTCGGCCAAGCTCTACAACAACCCCTTGTCGCCGCTGGCCATGACGCCTCTGTCGCAGCGCGTCAGCGCCGGGCTGGACCTGATGCACCGGCTGGCCAAGGACTACGAAAAGCCCGAGTTCAACATCCACAGCGTGAACGTGGACGGCGTGGACGTGGCGGTGCAGGAACTGGTGCCCGTCACCAAGCCCTTCTGCCGCCTGCTGCGCTTCAAGCGCTACACCGACGACCTGACCGTCCTGTCGAAGATGAAGGACCAGCCCACCGTGCTGGTCGTCGCCCCCCTGTCCGGCCACCACAGCACCCTGCTGCGCGACACCGTGAAGCAACTGCTGAAAGACCACAAGGTCTTCATCACCGACTGGACCGACGCGCGCATGGTGCCCGCCGAGGTCGGCCCCTTCCACCTGAACGACTACGTCGCCTATGTGCAGGAGTTCATTCGTTTCATCGGCCCGGACGTGCATGTGATTTCGGTCTGCCAACCCACCGTGCCGGTGCTGGCCGCCATTTCGCTGATGGCATCGAACGGCGAGACCACGCCGCGCAGCATGACCATGATGGGCGGCCCGATCGACGCCCGCCGCAGCCCCACGGCCGTGAACAACCTGGCCATGAACAAGAGCTACAGCTGGTTCGAGCACAACGTCATCTACCGCGTGCCGACCAACTTCCCCGGCGCCGGCCGCGAGGTCTACCCGGGCTTCCTGCAGCACACCGGTTTCGTGGCGATGAACCCCGACCGCCACCTGAGCTCGCATTACGATTACTTCCTGGACCTGATCCGCGGCGACGGCGACAGCGCCGAAGCCCACCGGCAGTTCTACGACGAATACAACGCCGTGCTCGACATGCCGGCGGAGTACTACCTCGACACCATCAAGACCGTGTTCCAGGACTTTGCCCTGGTCAACGGCACCTGGGAGGTGAACGGGCAACTGGTGCGCCCGCAGGACATCAAGGGCACCGCCCTGCTGACGGTTGAAGGCGAGCTCGACGACATCTCCGGCGCCGGCCAGACGCGTGCGGCGCACGAGCTGTGCAGCGGCATCTCGCGCGAACACCAGAAGCACTACGACGCCGAGGGCGCCGGCCACTACGGCATCTTCGCCGGCCGCCGCTGGCGCGAGAACGTCTATCCGGTGGTGCGCGATTTCATCCTGAAGTACAACAAGCACCGCGTCGGACAGTCGTCCCAAAGCGCTGCGAACAGCGCGCCCGTCAAGGCCACGGCCCGCGCCGCAGCGGTGAAATCGCGCAGCAGCGCCACCAGCACGGCTGCACCGACGCGCGCCAGCCGCAGCAAGAAGGCCTGACATTTGACTTTGGCAAATCCCGACAAGGCCTTCGATCCGGTCGAAGAGCTGGCAAAGCAGCTCGACCAGGCCTTGCCGCAAACGCAATGCACACGCTGCGGCTATCCCGACTGCCTCAGCTATGCCCAGGCCATTGCACGCGACGGCGCCCCCATCAACCAATGCCCGCCCGGCGGCGCCGAGGGCGTTGCGCGACTCGCCGCGATCTCGAGCCGGCCCGTCCTGCCGCTCAACCCGGAGCATGGCGTCGAAGGGCCGCGCCTGCTGGCCGTGATCGACGAAAATTGGTGCATAGGCTGCACCCTGTGCATCACGGCCTGCCCGGTCGATTGCATTGCCGGCGCGCCCAAGCAGATGCATGTGATCGTGGCCGACCAGTGCACCGGCTGCGAGCTGTGCATTCCAGCCTGCCCGGTCGACTGCATCTCTCTGGTCGAACTCGACTCGAGTCAGACCGCCTGGCAGGCCTGGAGCACCGACCAGGCCGAGCAGGCCCGCGAACGCTATGCCTTTCACCGCCTGCGCGAACAACGCGAAAAATCGGAGAACGAGCAGCGCCTGCGCGCCAAGGCCGAGCACAAGCTCGCGCACCTGGCCGAGTTGACCAAGCCCGCGGACGCCGCCGAGCTGGAGCGCAAGCGCGCCGTGGTTGAAGCGGCGCTCGCCCGGGCGCGCGCAAAGCGTCAGCCCTGAGGGAGTTCAGGGGATTCAGCGACGCCAATCGGCGCACAGCGCGATCTGAACGCCCAGTTCGGCCAGCAGTTCGCCAGCCTGAGGGCTGAGCCAGAAGTCGCGCTCGCGCGCGCGCGCAGTCCTGATGGCATCGGGCCGTGCGCCCACCCCGTCGGCACGGCCCGGGTGCGTCATCAGCAAGCCGCCGTCGGGCAGGCCATGCAGCCATTGGCGAACCAAGGCGGCGAAATCGGCATCGGATTCGAAGCCGTACACCCCGGCAAAATCGATGTTGCAGGGCAAGCCCGCACGGCGGCAGTCGCGCGCCAGGGCGCCCGAGCCCAAAGCTCCGATCACGGCGGCCTTGAGTCCGCGCCAGCGCCGCGGCGTAGTGACCCGCAGCGCGCAGGCTTGGCCATACCGTTGCTGCACCGCCGTCACGACAGCCTGGCGCAAGACCGGGAGTTGGTGCACGTGCTGGTGCCCGTCGACATAGGCCGGCGCACCGCCCCAGGCGGCTTCAAACGCATCGAGCTGCACGCTCACCCAACGCCGGGCGTCCGGCGCCGCAATGCGGCCCAGGTAGGCCGCGGCAATCCACCCCGACAGGCTGCGCTGCGCCTGGCCGGTCAGCTCTGCCGCGAATTCATTCACGTCCAGATGCAGCCCCGCATCAACGTGCGAAGCGCGCTCGCGCAAGGCCGGCGCCCAAGCCGGCCAGGCTGGCGACAGCACCATGCAGCTGGTCGCGCTGACGCGCCCTGCGTCCAAGCAGTCCAGGATGCCCTGGCTGACGCCGGCGTCGAAACCGAAATCGTCGGCGCAGATCTGGATCCGCTTGCGGGCGCTGCTCATGCGGAGCGCCTCTTGAAGGCCCAATGACGGCTCAGCAGCCAGGTCATGCCCGCCACCAGGACCAGAACCAGGATCAATGCCACGCGGTATTCGAGCCCGAAATGCAGCAGCACGGCATACAGCAGCTCATTGCTGACGAAGCCCGTCAGCGCCACCGAGGCGAAACGCGGCAAGGCCTGCCGGACCTGCGCCTGCTGGGCCGCGAAGCTCAGCCTGTGATGGCCCGTGAAGCTGACGCAGAAAGCCAGCGCAAAGCCCAGCACATTGGCCCACAAGGCCGGCACGCCGAATTGCGACACCAGCAGCCACACGCAGCCCACGTGCACGGCCGCCGCCGCGGCGCCCACCGCGCCGAACCAGATCAGTCCGGTCATAGTTCCGACAATTCCGCGTCGCGTGTCGGCTTGTCCGCCTGGGGCAAGGACTGCGCCAACCGAGCCTGCTCAAACGGCGGCGTCAGGTCTTGCGTGACATACAAGGGCCGGCGCTTGACCTCGTCGAACACCCGCCCCAGGTATTCGGCGATGATGCCCAGGCACAGCAACTGCACCCCAGCCAGAAAGGTGATCGACGCCGCCAGCGTGGCAAAACCTGAAACGCTGTTGCCCCAGAGGAGCTTTTCGCACACGATCCAGAGGCCGAAGATCACCGACAGCACCGACACCAGCATGCCCAGGGCCGACACCAGGCGCAGCGGCACCTTGCTGAAAGCCGTGATGCCGGTCACCGCCAGGGACAGCAGGCGCGTGAACTTGAAGTGGGTCTCCCCGTAGGCGCGCTCCTCGGGCACGAACTCGATGGCCTTGGCCTTGAAGCCCACCCAGGCAAACAAGCCCTTCATGTAGCGGGCGCGTTCTGGCAGTTGGCGCAGGGCCAGCACGACCTGCCGATCCAGCAGACGGAAATCCCCGGCGTCGGCCGGCATCTGAAAGCGCGAGCCCTTTTGCATCAGCCAGTAGAACAGGCGCGTGTAGGTGCGCCGCGCCCAGGACTGCGAAGCCCGACGCCCGACCTGCACGCCATAGACCACGTCAAAGCCCTGGCGCCACAGCGTCACCATCTCGACGACGGTGGCGATCGGATGCTGGCCGTCTGAATCCATGCTGACGACGACCTGCCCCTGCGCCGCATCCAGGCCCGCCGTCAGCGCGGCCTCCTTGCCGAAGTTGCGCGACAACTGCAACAGGCGTACGGGCAGGCCCTGCGCGATGAGCTGCCGCACCTGCGGCACGGTGTCGTCCCGGCTGCCGTCGTCGACCACGACCAGCTCCAGATGTGCCGCGAGCGGGGCCAGCCGCAGGCTCAATTCGGGCAGCAGCCATGCGAGATTCTTGGCCTCGTTGAAGGCGGGGAGAACCACGGAAAGCAGTGGAATTTCGGCAGAGCGTGGGACGGATTGCATCAATTCGGCTTCAAGGTGGTGGAAGGAAGTGGACTCGCTGCAGGCGATGCCAGCTCACTGGATGGGAGCAGGCACGCATCCTTGTTGCAGGCCAGCGTGTCGCGCTCGGCGTTCGGAATTTTCGCCTTGGACCGCACGACAAACGTCGGTGCGCCGGCCTCGGCCCGGATGCCGTCGTAAAGCCGGCCCTGGGTATAGAAGAAGGCCGAGTACGGAGGCTTGTCCTCGTACCGCAACCCGCAGGCGCGGGGACCGCAAGCGCGCTCATACGCCTGTATCAGCACTTTATCGGAGCTGCGCTCGCTCACGGCCGGGACCTTGGCCACGAACAGCCATGCCATCAGCGCCAGCACCGCGCCGGCGCCGGCCGCCACCCTGTAGCCCTGCAGGCTGCGCGCCGGCCAGAGCCCGAACGCCAGGATCACCATGCCGGGCAAGGCGGTCATCGAGTAGGTCATGATGATGTTGCCGGCGGCGCTGAAGAGCAGCAATGGCGCCAGAGTGATGCACAGCGCATAGCTGGCCAGCTCGGATCCCACGGCCTGCCGGAGCACGGCGGCGGCGGCGCCGCGACCCTGCTTCCAGCGCAGCCAGGGCCAGCGCACCGCGGCCATCAAGACCCATGGCAGGGCCGACACCAGCGTGAAGGCCCAGATCATGCCCAAGGGCTCGGCGTGGGCAAACCCATAGCGGTCGCCCTTCCAGCCCGGCTGGATGAAACGCATCACGTGCTCGCCGAGCACGAAATACTGGATGAAGCCCGGCGTCTTGAGTTCGGCCGCCACATACCAGGGCAGGCCCACCGCCATCCAGATGATCCAGGCGACGGGATCGCGCAAGACAAGCTTCACCGCGGCCCAATGGCGGCGCCAGGCGGCGTGCATCAGCACCGGAAGCAAGGCCAGCACGGCCGCGGCGGGCCCCTTGGTGAGCAGGGCCAGTCCCAGGCCCAGGGCCAGGATGCGTCCGGCCCGCCGCTGCCGCCTCCGATCGGCGCTGCCGGCAGCCAGGACGCGCCACCACGCCGCCTGCACCAGCAGCACGCAGGCGCTCAGGGTGGCGTCGGTCATGACGGCACCGGCGCAGATGAAGAACATCGGGCACAGCATCAGCGCCGCCAGCATCGCCAGGCGATGCGCTTGGCTGACGCTGCCGCGCAGCATCCAGTGGAAGCAGCCCAAGGCCATCAAGCTCCACAGCCAGGCGGCCAGGCGGCCCGACCATTCGTTGACGCCCAGCCAGCGCATCAGCAACGCCTGGCTCCAGGTCGACAGGGGCGGCTTGGCCCAGAACACTTCCTGCGGCGTGATGTGCGGACTGATCCAGTCGCCGAACTGCGCCATCAACCGGGCGATCTCGGCATAGCGCGCCTCGGTGTGGTCGGTCAGCGGTATCAGCGGCAGCGTCAGCAGCCGGACGGCGATGGCCAAGAACAGCAGAACCTGCCACGCGCGCACCGAACCGCGCTCGGCGCGCTCCGCGGTCGAAAACGCTCCGCTTGATTCTTGCGATCGGGGAAAAGCGCCTGCGGCTGGAGAATTTGAATTCATGAGTCGTCGTCAAACACCACCCGGCATTCTCGCCGACCTTGCGGGAGTTCAGCGCGAACGCGCCACAATCACGCCATGAACGCTCAGGACATCGAACTTTTCTTCGCCACGCTCAAGGCGGCCAACCCCAGCCCGCAGACCGAACTGGAATACGCCAGCGTGTTTGAATTGCTGGCCGCCGTCCTGCTCTCGGCGCAGGCGACCGACGTGAGCGTCAACAAGGCCACGCGCAAACTGTTTCCAGTCGCCAACACACCGGCCAAGATGCTGGCCCTGGGCGAAGCCGGTTTGAGCGACTACATACGCACCATCGGCCTGTACAAGACCAAGGCCAAGAACCTGATCGCGACCTGCAAGATCCTGCTGGACCAGCACGGCGGACAGGTCCCCGGCACGCGCGAGGCACTCGAGGCCCTGCCCGGCGTGGGCCGCAAGACCGCCAACGTGGTGCTCAACGTCGCCTTCGGCCAGCCCACCATGGCGGTGGACACGCATATCTTCCGCGTCAGCAACAGGACCGGCCTGGCGCCCGGCAAGACGCCTCTGGCCGTCGAACTCGGCCTGCTCAAGCGCGTGCCGCCGGCCTACGCGGTCGACTCCCACCATTGGCTGATCCTGCTGGGGCGCTACGTATGCCAGGCACGCAGGCCGCAATGCGAGCGCTGCGCCGTACGCTCCTGCTGCGATCACGGACGCACTCTGAAACAGCCGCCGCAGACGGCCCCCCTACAATCCTGATCAGATCCCCCACCGGCAATCCAACCCGACACCATGCCTAGCATCAACGACCTCCTTGACAGGGTGGAGCGACTGCTGTTGCGCCATGCAGAAATCAAACGCACCAACGCCTTGCTGGAGGCGCAGGTGCAGGCCTTGACGCTGGAGCGCGACAACCTGCGTTCGCGCCTGCATGCGGCGCGGGCCCGCGTCGAAGCCCTGCTGGACCGACTGCCGCAAGAACCGGAGAACCCAGCGCCATGAAGCAAATGGAAGTCACCATCATGGGCCAAAGCTATCTGCTCGGCTGCCCCGAAGGCGGAGAACAGGCCTTGAGCGCGGCTGTCGCCGAAGTCGACAAGGAGATGTGCGCCATCCGGGATACCGGCCGCATCAAGGCGCGCGAGCGCATCGCCGTGCTGGCGGCCTTGAACCTGGCTTATCAGCTGGCCGATCAGGCCAAAAGCCCGCCCGCCTCGCCTGCAGCGCGCCAGGGCAGCGCTGAAGCCGGCCAGGAGACCATTCCTGACCTCAGCAACCTGATGCAGCGCCTGGATGAAGCGCTGGCCGAAGACGGCCAATTGCTTTGAGGGTCGTGAGGGGCTTTGCGCGCCTGAAATTTTTTACGCGCCTGAATGGCGCCCTTGGCGCGCGGCAGCCCTAAAATCATGCCGTCCGTCACCTACGCGTGGGTCCTATATTTCCTTGAACCGATGCTCTTGCGAGCCAGGGCTTGGAATATTTCCCGGCTGGTGTGATCGTCTCGCGTCAGATGAACCCGAAGCCGGGCTGACCTCGCCCACCTGAATCCCCTGGGTTCAGGAATGCGGCCCACGGTTTGTGGCGGACACCTCTCTCGACGCCCCCTGCGTCCCACTCGACAACCATGAACTACTGGCTGATGAAGTCCGAGCCGCAGGAATGCAGCATCGACGACCTTGCGCAAGCGCCCCGGCAAACCGTGCCCTGGATCGGCGTGCGCAATTACCAGGCCCGCAATTTCATGCGCGACGCCATGCGCGTGGGCGACGGGGTGCTGTTCTACCACTCCTCCTGTCCGCAGCCCGGCATTGCGGGCCTGGCACAGGTGGCGAGCACAGCCTACCCGGACGCCAGCCAGTTTGACGCGCAAAACCCCTATTTCGACGCGAAGTCCAAGCCCGAAACGCCGCGCTGGCTGCACGTCGACGTCAGCCTCGTGCGCGTCACCCGCTTGCTGAGCCTCACAGAGATGCGCGCGCACCCCGAGTTGTCCAGCATGGTGGTCTTGCAAAGGGGCAGCCGGCTGTCCATCACACCCGTCACGCCACGTGAATGGGCCTCGGTGTTGACACTGCTCGAAGGCTGAGGCCTCGGCGCCAGAGTCGCCTGACGCAGCTTCAAGTGGCACACCTTGAGCGGCGCCCTGTCATACAGCACGCGCGGCAAAAGGAATAGCCGCCAGCACCGCCTGGTTGCCGCCTCGACGGACCGCTTCCGCCAGCGCCCGCTCGGCGGACTTGACCAGCTCGGCATGCTGATCCGTCGTATGGGGAAAACTGGCGACCCCCACAGACAGCGACAGGCCCAGGTCCTGGCCGCCCAGCACGATCATTTGCGACATGCACTGGCGGCGCAACTGCTCCATGCGGGCATGCGCCGTCGCCAGGCCGACACCCGACAGCACCACGGCGAACTGGTTCGCCCCGATCCGGCTGGCCGCATCCATGGCGCGCGTGTTGGCTCGCAGCAAACGGCCCACGCCTTCGAGCAGCCGCTCCTGTGCCTGCGGCACGATGGCGCCCTGCTCGGTATCCATCGACAGCAGGACCAGGGCGAACTCGCGGTATTCGCGCGTGGACAAATCCACCTCGCGCATCAATTGGTCGTCGAACTGGGCCCGCATGTACAGGCCCGACACGGCGTCCCGCCCGCTGTCCGCCTGAAGCTCACGGCGCAACTCCTCCAACGCCGTTTGCTGCTGCTCGATTTGCGCCATGGCGCGCTGCAGCTGCGTCTCACGATGTCTTTCATCGGTTCTCTCCGTCCAGACCGAGGCCACGTGCTCGGTGCCCAGCGGCGTGCGCGCGACACTGAATTCGCGCCGCCGCCCGCCAACGTCCAGCCGGTGCTCGTTCAACAGCACCGTGCGTTGCGCCATCGCGGCCTGATCGAGCCGCCGCATGGCCAGCACGTCGTCATGCAGGAAAACATCGTGATCGCTGGCATCCAGCAAACTGGGCTTGGCCAGCGGGAACATGCGATTCATGTTCTCGTTGACGTAGACATAGCGGCCTGTTCCAAGATGCTTGACGGCCAGGCTCAGGCCCAGTTGCGCCTGCATGGCCGCCAAGGCCTCCAGCGCGCCTTCCAGATCCAGGCCGGCGATGACGCCCAACAATGCCCTCGCCGTTGATGCTGGATCGGATGATTCAAAATTCATGGGTAAAGACCGGTTCATGACGCTTTAACAAACACAATACGAGCCTCGGCGTGCTGATGGTAGCGAATTGAAGCCGCCTTGACAGCGCAGTCGCCCTAATGGGATGAATTGCGGCGCTTGCGCGCCGCGCCTTTTTCATCCATCTGCCCCAAGGATTCAATGCAGATTTTTGACACCGTGATCGTCGGTGCCGGTGCAGCCGGCCTGTTTTGCGCAGGCATGGCCGGCCAGTTGGGACAGAAAGTCTTGTTGATCGACCATGCCGAGCGCCTGGCCGAGAAAATCCGGATCTCCGGCGGCGGCCGCTGCAACTTCACCAACCGGGACGCCGGCCCGGCCCAGTACCTGTCGGACAACCCGGCCTTCTGCCGCTCGGCGCTGGCGCGCTACACCGCCCAGGACTTCATCGCCCTGGTGCAGCGGCACGGCGTGGGTTTTCATGAAAAGCACAAGGGGCAGCTGTTCTGCGACCAGGGTAGCGAACGCATCATCCAGATGCTGCTGGATGAATGCGAGAAAGGCGGCGTCCAGCGCTGGCAGCCCTGCACGGTGGCAGATGTCCGCCCGACATCGGGCGATGCCACACCGGGGTTCGAGATGGACACCTCCCGCGGGCCGGTGTATTGCAAGCACCTCGTCGTCGCCACGGGCGGCCTGCCCATCCCCAAGATCGGCGCGACCGACTGGGGCATGCGCCTGGCAGGCCAGTTCGGGCACACCCTGATCGAGCCCCGTCCCGCCCTGGTGCCGCTGACCTTCAACCCACAGGACTGGGCACCCTTCGCCGAACTGGCCGGGCTGGCGCTCCCGGTGGCGGTCAGCGCCGGCCAGGGCAAGCGCAAGACGCGCTTCCTGGAAGACCTGCTGTTCACGCATCGCGGCCTGAGCGGTCCGGCCATTCTTCAGATTTCCAGCTTCTGGCGCGAGGGCGAAGCGCTGGAGATCGACCTGGCGCCCGACATCGATCTCGAAGCCCAGCTCAGACAGGCCAAATCCACCAGCAAACGCCAACTGGGCAATGAGCTGGCGGCCATCCTGCCGCAGCGCCTGGCGCAACTCTGGCTGCAGCGCCTGCAGCTCGATCCGAACCGCCCCATGCCCGAATGCAAGGACAAGGACCTGCTTCAGCTGGCTCAGGCGATCAAAGGCTGGCGCCTGACGCCGGACGGCTCCGAAGGATGGCGCAAGGCCGAAGTGATGCGCGGCGGCGTCAACACCCGCGAGCTGAGCTCGCAGTCGATGGAAAGCCGGCTGCAGCCCGGCCTTTACTTCATCGGCGAGGTGGTCGACGTGACGGGTTGGCTGGGCGGCTACAACTTCCAGTGGGCCTGGGCCTCGGCGGCGGCCTGCGCCAGGAGCCTGGGCTACCCTCCCCCCGAGGCATGAACATTTTATGAAGGCAGATTGGCTCGCCAAATATTTCTGGCTATAATCGCCGTCTTTGCTAGCAAACCCCCGCGCGTCGATTCGCATGGATTGGCATCGATTCCGAAGTGGAATCCGGATACCTCCGCTTCAAGGATTTTCGAGAAAAATCTTGGCGAACACCGAGCGCATATAGAAGGAACAATATTTCCATGACCACCATTCGCGTCAAAGAAAACGAACCGTTCGACGTGGCCCTGCGCCGCTTCAAGCGCACCATTGAAAAGCTCGGCCTGCTGACCGACCTGCGCGCCCGCGAGTTCTACGAGAAGCCCACGGCAGAGCGCAAGCGCAAGAAGGCTGCGGCCGTCAAGCGTCATTACAAGCGCGTGCGCAGCATGCAGCTGCCCAAGAAGCTGTACTGATCGTTTTTCCAACGCTCAAGTGCAGCCAGAAGGCCTGACCGCTTTCTGAGACAAGCCCGCGCAGGACGCTGCCGCGGGCTTTTTCATTTCCGCCCCCGATGTCAGAACACAACACCAGGATCCAGACCATGACCCTCAAGGAACGCATCACAGAAGACATGAAGGCCGCCATGCGGGCCAAGGAAAGCGAAAGGCTCGGCACCATCCGCATGCTGCTCGCCGCCGTGAAGCAAAAGGAAGTGGACGAACGCATCGTGGTCGATGACGTCGCGCTGGTCGCCATCGTCGACAAGCTGATCAAGCAACGCAAGGATTCGATCAGCCAGTTCAGCGCCGCGGGCCGCCAGGATCTGGCCGACAAGGAAAGCGCCGAGTTGCTGGTACTGGAAGCCTATCTGCCGGCGCGCCTGAGCGTCGAAGAGGTCGATGCCGAAGTGAAGGCCATCGTGGCCCGCCTCGGTGCCAGCGGACCGGCCGACATGGGCCGCGTGATGGCCGCCGTCAAGGCCGAGCTGGCCGGCAAGGCCGACATGGGCCTGGTGTCCGCGGCGGTCAAGCAGTCCCTGAAGCCTTGATCGTTGAAGGAGTTCGACATGAGTTTCCCCTCTCAAGCCCTGACCCCTGACTTCAGCGTGGCCCCGCAGCTCACGCCCGAGGCCATGGTCCAGGCGGCCCAGGCCGGCTTCAAGAGTGTCGTCAACAACCGGCCCGATTTCGAGGGCGGCCCCGACCAACCCACCAGCGCCCAGATGGAGCAGGCGGCGCTCGCTGCAGGCCTGCAGTACCGCCATCTGCCCGTGGCGGGCGGCTATCAAAGTCCCGAGGAGATTGCCGCCTTCCACACTCTGCTGCAGAGCCTGCCCCGCCCCATCCTGGCGTTCTGCCGCTCGGGCGCTCGCTCCAGCAAGCTGTTTGCGGCTGCGCAGGCGCTGGAATAAGCGCCTCGCAAGACAAGACCGCCGAGCGCCAGGCTCGGCGGCGATTCAGTTGCCGGCCAGCTTCATCCGGCTGATCAGCACCGACCCCACCGACTTGCTGCCGAGGTTGAACACGTCATTGCCCACGCCGACGATGTTCTGGAACATCTCGCGCAAATTGCCGGCGATGGTGATTTCATGGACGGGGAAGGCAATCTCGCCGTTCTCGACCCAGTAGCCGCTGGCGCCGCGCGAGTAGTCGCCGGTCACGTAGTTGACGCCCTGCCCCATCAATTCGGTCACGAACAGGCCCCGGCCCATGCGGCGCAGCATGGTGGTGAGCGAGTCGCCGGGCGCCGTCAGCCGGCTGGTCAGGTGCAGGTTGTGCGAGCCGCCGGCATGGCCCGTGGTGCGCATGCCCAGCTTGCGGGCCGAATAGGTCGACAGGAAATAACCCTGCAGCACGCCGGCCTCGACCACGGTACGCGGACGCGTGACCACGCCCTCGTCGTCGAACGGCGAACTGCCCTTGCCCTTGCGCTCATGCGGGTCCTCGCGCACATCCAGATGCGAAGCCAGCACCTGCTGGCCCAGGCTGTCGAGCAGGAAGCTGGCCTTGCGGTACAAGGCGCCGCCGCTGGTGGCCTGCACCAAGGCGCCCAGCAGGCCGGCCGCCACCGTGTTTTCAAACAGCACCGGCACCTCGGCCGTCTTGACCTTGCGCGCCTTCAGGCGCGACAGCGCGCGCTCTGCCGCATAACGGCCGACCCGCTCGGGCGAGGCCAGCTCCTTGGCGTCGCGCATCGAGCTGTACCAGGCGTCGCGCTGCATGCCCGCGCCACGACCGGCAATCGGCGCCACCGACAGGGTATGCCGCGAGCTGGCGTAGCCGCCCATGAATCCGCGCGTGTTGCCGGCCACGAAATGCGATTGCTGGGCCGACACGGCGGCGCCTTCCGAATTGGTGATGCGGGGGTCGGTCTCGAACGCCGCCGCTTCGCAGCGCAGCGCCAATTGCGCCGCCTGCTGCGCGTCAATGGCCCAGGGGTGGAACAGATCGAGTTCAGGGCGCGATGCCGGATCCAGCGACAGGTCTTGTTCGTCGGGCAGGCCGGCGACCGGATCTTCCGCCGTGAAACGCGCAATGTCGAAGGCCGCGCGCACCGTGTCCTTCAAGGCCTGCGGAGAAAAGTCCGAGGTGCTAGCGTTGCCGCGGCGCTGCCCCAGGTAGACCGAGATGCCCAGCGACTTGTCGCGGTTGCGTTCGACGTTCTCCAGCTCGCCGCGCCGCACCGACACCGACAGGCCGCAACCCTCCGACACCTCGGCCCCGGCATCGCTGGCGCCCAAGTGCCTGGCTTCGGCCAGCACGTCTTCCACCAGTTGACGGAACTGGTCCTGGCTGTAGGCAAAACCATGGACGGCTTGAGCAGGATGCGCGGTTTGGGTCATTGGAGGGTGTGTGAATGTCATGAAACGGCGTTGGACACGAAGCAGTCCAACCAGGGCGCTTATCATACGGGCCTGCGCGCTGCTGTCAGCACAGCAGCACAAAGAAGCGCTTACCCCTCCAGCAGACCGGCAGACCGCCATGCCCTACCCCCACGAAGAACAAGACGCTGGCGATGATTTCGATCGCCCCAGCAAGACCCAGAAGAAACGCGACAGCCATGTGCTGCAAAGCCTCGGCGAAGATTTGCTGACCCTGCCCAAGGACCGCATCCTGGCCCTGAACCTGCCCGAGATCCTGCTCGACGCGGTCAAGGCCGCCAAGAAGATCAGCGCCTTCGAAGGCCGGCGCCGCCAGATGCAGTACATCGGCAAGCTGATGCGCCAGGTCGACCCCGAACCCATCCGCCAGGCCGTGGCCGACTTCAAGCTCGGCCGCGCCCAGGACAGCCTCACGCTGCACCAGAGCGAGCGCTGGCGCGAACGCCTGCTGGCCAGTGACGGTGACGGCGGCGCACTGCAGGACTTCATCCAGGAACACCCGGGCCTGGACATGCAGCAGCTGCGCAGCCTCGTCCGCGCGGCCCGCAAGGACGCCGCCAGCGCGCCCGAGCAGCGCAGCGGCCGCGCCTTCCGCGAGCTGTTCCAGTTCATCAAGAGCGAAGCCCTGCGTGTGAACGGCGGCGACGCCGACCTGAAGGCGCAGGACGAGGACGCTTTCGAAGAAGATGACGATGAATGACGGCAAGGCATTCGAGGCGGTCCGCATCGGCATCGTGTCGGTCAGCGACCGCGCCTCGACCGGCGCCTACGAAGACAAGGGCCTGCCGGCCCTGCAGGACTGGCTGACGCGTGCCCTGCGCAACCCGATTCATTTCGAAGCCCACCTGATTCCCGACGAGCGTCCCATGATCGCGCAGACCCTCAAGGCCCTGGTCGACGAGGCCCGCTGCGACCTGGTGCTGACCACCGGCGGCACCGGCCCGGCCTTGCGCGACGTCACGCCCGAAGCGACGCTCGACGTGGCGGACAGGGAGATGCCGGGTTTTGGCGAGCAGATGCGCCAGATTTCGCTGCGCTTCGTACCCACGGCGATCCTGTCGCGCCAGGTCGCGGTCATCCGCGGTCGGGCCCTGATCATCAACCTGCCCGGCCAACCCAAGGCCATTGCCGAAACGCTCGAAGGCCTGCGTGGCGCCGACGGCGAGGTGTTGGTGAACGGCATCTTCGCTGCCGTCCCCTACTGCCTGGACCTACTCTGCGGGCCTTACCTGGACACCCGGGACGAGCTGATCCGGGCCTTCAGGCCCAAGTCGGCGCAGCGCCGAACCGGCGCCTGAGACGCCTCACTCCACCAGCTTGCTGAGCGACTGCGCGTCGAAGCACTCCAGCTTCTGCGCATCCTGCGGCACGCAGTCGCTGCGCTGCGCTGCCGACAGCAGCGTGACCGCCTGCCACAGGAGCGCGATCTGGTGCTCGTGCGAGGCCGCATGGTCGATCAAACCCTTCATGGCCTGCGCGACCGGGTCGTCGCCCTGCGTCACCCCATAGGCCGAGAAGCCCATGCGCACCGCCGCGGCCTCGCGGGTCGCGTCGGCCTGGGCCTCGATGATGCGCGCCGGATTGCCGACCGCCGTGGCCCCGGCAGGCACGGGCTTGGTCACCACCGCACCCGAGCCTATGCGCGCGCCCGCGCCCACTGTGAAGCCGCCCAGCACGCAGGCATTGGCGCCGACGATCACGCCCGGCCCCAGCGTGGGGTGGCGCTTGGCCCCCTTGACCAGCGAAGTGCCGCCCAGGGTCACGCCCTGGTAGATCGTGCAGCCCTCGCCGATCTCGGCCATCTCGCCGATCACGATGCCCATGCCGTGGTCGATGAAGACGCGCGGCGCAATGGTCGCGCCGGGATGGATTTCAATGCCAGTCAGGAAGCGCGACACATGCGAGATGAAGCGGCCCAGCCAGCGCAAGCCATGCGTCCAGCACCAATGTGCCCGCCTGTGCATGAACAAGGCATGCAGGCCGGGATAGCAGGTCAGCACCTCCCAGGCGGTGCGGGCCGCTGGATCTCGCTCCAGGATCAGGGCGATGTCTTCGCGCAAATGCTTGAACATTTGGAAATGTAATAAGTGGTTCAGTGAAGCGCAGCAAATGCAGCTTTACGCCCAGTTTAGCGGGCAGGACAAGTGCCTACCGGTCAAGGGGCTGCCGCCCGGCCAGCGGCCTTGGCCATGGCCCGCGCCACGCCGCGCAGGATGTGGACTTCCTCGGCCGTCAATTCGGCGCGGTTGAACAGCTGATTCAGACGCGGCATCAGTTTCTTGGGCGCCGCCGGATCGAGATAGCCGATCGCCTCCAGGCCCTCCTGCAGATGCGCAAGCAGGCCCTGGACCGCCCGGACATCGGCCAGTTGCGGGTCGGGCGTGCGCGCCTCGACACCGAAGCCGCCCAAGGCCTGGCGCCAATCATAGGCCAGCAGTTGCACGGCCTGGGCCAGGTTCAGCGATCCGTAGTCGGGATGGGTGGGAATCGACAGCACGGCATGGCAGCGATAGACGTCCTCGTTGGCCATGCCATAGCGCTCGGAGCCGAACACCAGCGCCACGCGCTTGGCCTCGCGCGCCAGCTCGCCGAACAGGCTGCGCGGCTCGTAGGTGGGCGGGCCGAAGTCGCGCGGCGTCATCGCGGTGGCGCAGGCGAAATGCACGCCCTCCAGCGCCTCGGCCAGGGTATCGACGATGCGGGCCCGCACCAGGATGTCGGCGGCGCCGCTGGCCATCGCCACGGTCTCCTCCTGGCTGAGCACGTCGGCAAAACGGGGCCGCACCAGCACCAGGTCCGAGAAGCCCATCACCTTCATGGCGCGCGCCGCCGCCCCCACGTTGCCGGGATGGCTGGTCTGGATCAAAACGAATCGTGTGACATCCTGACCGGCACTCATGGCATTTTCTCGGCTAAAATGCGCGATTATCCTCGCCCCACCCAGGTCCAACCTCGGTCGCGCCAAGATCTGTTCTTTATCTTCGCCAATCCACCCTTTTCACGTTTGCAGGTTCACGCATGACGCAAGCTACGCTCCATCCCATGCTCAACGTCGCCATCAAGGCGGCGCGCGCGGCCGGTTCCATCATCAACCGCGCCTCCCTGGACCTCGACATCCTGAAAATCAACACGAAGGCGCCCAACGACTTCGTGACCGAGGTGGATCAAGCGGCCGAAGCCGTCATCATCGAAACCCTGCTGCAAGCCTATCCCGACCACGGCATCCTCGCCGAAGAGTCGGGCCGCGCGCATGGCGCCAAGCATTCCGAATACCAGTGGATCATCGACCCGCTGGACGGCACCACCAACTTCATCCACGGCCTGCCGATGTACGCTGTCTCGATCGCCCTGGCGCACCGCAACGTGGTGCAGCAGGCGGTCGTGTACGACCCCACCCGCAACGACCTGTTCTATGCCACCAAGGGCCGCGGCGCCTTCCTGAACGACCGCCGCCTGCGCGTGTCCAAGCGCACCCGCATGAGCGATGCGCTGATCGGCACCGGCTTCCCCTTCCGCCGCGGCGACAATTTCAAGCGCTACATGAAGATGTTCGAAGAGGTCATGCAGCAATGCGCGGGCCTGCGCCGTCCCGGCGCGGCCGCGCTGGACCTCTGCTACGTGGCCGCGGGCTACTACGACGCCTTCTTTGAAACCGGACTGAGCCCCTGGGACGTGGCCGCAGGCTCGCTGATGATCACCGAGGCGGGCGGGCTGGTGGGCAACTTCACCGGCGAATCCGACTTCCTGCACCAGCGCGAAATCGTCGCCGGCTCGCCCAAGATCTACGGCCAATTGGTCCAGGTCCTGGCGCCCTACACCCGCGTGATCAAGACCGAGGACGAGTCCGCCGCCGAGCCTGAAGCGGCCAAGCCGGCGCCTGACGCTGGCGACGTGCTGGCGGCGCAAGCCAAGCCGCGCGCGCCCGTTCGCATCAAGAAGACTTCCGCAGGCGACAGTTCCAGCCACTGAAGCAGCGGCCGCATGGCCGCATGCTCCGCCGGCTGGGTCGGTCAGGTGCCGATGTGCTCTATGGCCGGCGCCGCAGGAGCGTGCGGAGGCTCCTCCAGCTCACGCAGCCGCATGGCCGGCAGGGTCAGGCGGAACTTGGATCCCTTGCCCGGCTCGCTCTGGATGAGCAGCTCGCCGCCATGGCGGTGGATCACGTGCTTGACGATGGACAGCCCAAGGCCCGTGCCGCCGGTGTCGCGCGAACGGCTGCCGTCCACGCGGTAAAAGCGTTCGGTCAGGCGCGGCAGATGTTCCCGGGCAATGCCTACGCCCGTGTCGGCCACGCAAACCTCGCCGCCGCCATCCGCAGTGCGGCGCCAGCTCAGCTGGATCTGCCCGCCCTCGGGGGTGTAGCGGACCGCGTTCGTCACCAGATTCGCGATGGCGCTGTACAGCTCCGTTTCCACGGCGGCGACTTCCAGGTGGGTCTGCGTGAACACCTCGAGTTGATGGCGTCCGGCTGAGAGGGCCAGCCCGTCCGACAGGACGCGGGCGAGCAATCCATCCAGCTTCACCCAGCGATCGGACGCCGGACGCGGGCTGCCTTCGAGTTGCGCCAAGGTCAGCAGGTCGCTGACCAGGGTCTGCATGCGCTGCGTCTGCTGCCCCATCAGCACCAGCACGCGACGCCGCTCCGACTCGGTGAGCGGCAAGGAGCCCATGGTCTCGATGAACCCGGACAGCACCGTCAAGGGGGTGCGGATTTCATGCGACACATTGGCCACGAAATCGCGGCGCATGCCTTCGGCGCGTTCACTCTCGGTGACGTCGACCGACAGCACCAGCTTCATGCCATTGCCATAGGGGCTCACGACCACCGACAGGGTGGCCTTGCCCCGGGTGTTCGTCAGGATCAAGGGCGCGGCAAACTGCCCGGCCTGCAAATAGCTGACGAACGCAGGGTAGCGGACCAGGTTGGTGATGCGCTGTTGCCGATCGCGCTCCGGATTGAGCGAGAAATGGTCCCCGGCGACCCGGTTACACCAGCGGATGTGGTCCTCCGCATCGAGCATCAGCACGCCGTTGGGCGAGGCCTCGATGGCGGTCAGCATCTGCAGCAGCTCGTTGCGCTCCTGCTGGATGGTGCGGTCGCGATCGCGCACGGCCCGCTCGATCCGATAGCCCAGTTCGCCCCACAGGCCGAATTCATTCGGAGGTGAATCCTCCTGGTCGCCATGCAGCCAGTGGATCAGGCGGCGGGCGCGGAAGCCGTCGACCAGAATCATCAAGGCCACCGCCGCCGAGACGCTGACCAGCGACGCGACCCAACCGACCGGAATCAGCTCCGAATCCAGGTAGCCCACCAGGCCGCCCAGGGCAATGGCGGCCACGGCCAGCAGGGCGCGCGAGAAGATCCAGGTCATGGGTGGCTTTCGTCAGGCCGTCAGGGCGTTCAGCTGCTGCGTCAGCCGGTAGCCGGCACCGCGAACCGTCTCGATCATGCGCTGGCAGTTCACCTTCTCCAGCGATTCGCGCAGCCGCTTCACATGCACGTCAACGGTACGCTCCTCGATGAACACATGGTCGCCCCAGACCCGGTCCAGCAACTGCGAGCGGCTGTGCACGCGCTCGGGATGCGTCATGAAAAAGTGCAGCAAACGGAATTCCGTGGGGCCCAGCTTGATTTCCACCCCGTCGCTGCTGACGCGGCGCGTGCCCGGATCCAGCGTCAGGCGCCCGACCTCCACGACGGAATCGAGCGCATCCGGCGCCTTGCGGCGCAGCACGGCGCGGATGCGGGCCAGCAATTCGTTGGTCGAGAAAGGCTTGGTCAGGTAATCGTCCGCGCCGGCGTCCAGGCCCGAGACCTTGTCGCCCTCCTCGGCTCTCGCCGTGAGCATGATGATGGGAATGTCCTTGGTACGCGGCTGCGAGCGCCATTGCCGCGCCAGCGCCAGCCCCGACTGCCCGGGCAGCATCCAATCGAGCACCACCAGCTCGGGCAACACGCGGTCCACTTCCAGCTGGGCTTGGTCGGCCGAATTGGCGATCGTGACTTCGAAGCCCGCGTGGCGCAGGTTGATCGAAATCAGCTCCGCGATCGCTGATTCATCTTCAACAACAAGAATACGGCTCATCTCTCAATACTCCAGAATCAGGCAGCGTCCGGGTTCACCATGTGGGCCACGGCCTCGGGGGTGCTGTGCCGCACGTCGGTGCCCTTGACCACGTAGATGATCACTTCGGCCAGGTTCTTGGCGTGGTCGCCGACGCGCTCGATGGCCTTGGCCACGAAGACCAGATCGATACTGGCCGAGATGGTGCGCGGGTCTTCCATCATGTAGGTGATGAGCTTGCGCATCAGGCCTTCGAATTCCTTGTCGATCTCGTCGTCCTGGCGCAGCACTTCCAGCGCCTTTTCCACGTCGAGCCGGGCGAACGCGTCCAGCGACTTGCGCAGCTGCGCAGTAGCCAATTCGGCCTCGAACGACAGGTCCGCAATGGGCAGGCGCAGGCGGCTCGACACCCCGGCATTGATCAGGCGCTGCACGGTCCGTGCCACGCGAGCCGCTTCGTCGCCGACGCGCTCCAGATTGGCAATCGTCTTGGACACGGCAATCAGCAGGCGCAGGTCGCGGGCCGTCGGCTGGCGGCGCGCGATGATGGCGGACAGGTCGTGATCAATCTCGACCTCCATCGCATTCACGCGCTCCTCGTTCTTCAGCACCACGGACGCCATGTCGCCGCTGAAGGTGATCAGCGCCTCGACGGACTGCGCCACCTGGGACTCCACCAATCCGCCCATTTCGAGCACGCGCGTGGAGATGTTGCTCAGCTCGGAGTCAAACTGTGTGGACAAGTGCTTTTCACTCATGATTTCTCCTCGTTCTAGTTGTCGCCACGACGCCTCAACCGAAACGGCCCGTGATGTAGTCTTCGGTTTCCTTGCGGTTGGGCTTCATGAACAGCTCGGCGGTGGGTCCGAACTCGATCAGGTTGCCCAGGTACATGTAGGCGGTGTAGTCCGAGCAGCGCGCCGCCTGCTGCATGTTGTGCGTCACGATGGCCACGGTGTACTCGCTCTTGAGTTCGTCGATCAACTCCTCGATCTTGCCGGTGGAAATCGGGTCCAGCGCTGAACAGGGCTCGTCGAGCAGCAGCACCTCGGGCCTGATGGCGATGCCGCGCGCAATACACAGCCGCTGCTGCTGCCCGCCGGACAGGCCGGAACCGCTTTGGCTCAGCTTGTCCTTCACTTCGCCCCACAGCGCGGCTTTCTTCAAGGCCCATTCGACGCGCTCGTCCATTTCGATGCGCGACAGGTTCTCGAACAGACCGACACCGAAAGCGATGTTGTCGTAAATCGACATGGGAAACGGCGTGGGCTTTTGAAACACCATGCCGACCTTGGCGCGAATCAGGGACACGTCCTCGCCGCTCGACAAGATGTCTTCGCCGTCCAGCAGGATCTGGCCTTCGGCGCGCTGTTCCGGGTAAAGCTCGAACATGCGGTTGAGGGTCCGCAGCAAGGTCGACTTGCCGCAGCCCGACGGGCCGATGAAGGCCGTCACCTTGTTCTCTGGAATTTCCAGGTTGATGCCCTTGAGTGCGTGGAAATTGCCGTAATAGAAATTCAGGTCGCGCACGGAGAGCTTGGCGTTCTCGCGGGCTTGACTGGCTTTGGCATCCATGGATGAACTCACTTCAATCAATGTTTGTTCTTGAACAGGACCCGCGCCGCAATATTCAGCAGCAACACGCCCAGCGTGATGAGGAAAACGCCGGCCCAGGCCAGCTGCTGCCAGTTTTGGTACGGACTCATCGCGAATTTGAAAATCGTCACCGGCAGGCTGGCCATGGGCTTGCCCATGTCGCTGGACCAGAACTGGTTGGAAAGCGCGGTGAACAGCAGCGGCGCGGTCTCGCCCGAAATGCGCGCCAGCGCCAGCAGGATGCCGGTCATGACCCCCGTGCGGGCGGCCTTGAGCGTGATGCTCAGGATCACCTTCCACTTCGGCGTGCCGAGCGCATAGGCGGCCTCGCGCAAGGCGTTGGGCACCAGGCTCAGCATGTTCTCGGTGGTCCGGATCACCACCGGAATCACGATCAGCGCCAGGGCCAGCACGCCCGCATAGCCCGAAAAGGTCTTCATGCGCGTCACGACCACCGTGTAGACGAACAGGCCGATGACGATGGACGGCGCCGACAGCAGGATGTCGTTGATGAAGCGCACCGACGCACCCAGCCAGGTCTTCTGGCCGTATTCGGCCAGATACACGCCGGCCAGCACGCCGATGGGCGTGCCCAGGGCGGTGGCCAGCCCCACCATGGTGACCGAGCCAAAGATGGCGTTGAGCAGCCCGCCCGACTCGGCCTGAGGCGGCGGCGTCATTTCGGTCAGGGTGCTTAAGCTCAGGCCGGCGGCACCCAGATGAACGGTTTCAAACAGAATCCAGAGCAGCCAGAACACGCCAAAGGCCATGGCGCCCAAGGACAGCGTCAAGGCCAGGGCATTGACGCGCTTGCGCTTGGCGTGCATGCGGGCTCGCGACGTCAGCAATTCGCTGCGCGCCTGGTTCGACAAAGCGCTCATGAACGCGCTCCTTCATTTTTCTTCAAACGCATCAGCAGCACCTTGGAGCAGGCGAGCACCACGAAGGTGATGAAGAACAAGACCAGCCCCAGATAGATCAGAGAGGCCTGATGCAAGCCTTCGCCGGCTTCGGCGAACTCGTTGGCCAAGGCCGAGGTGATGCTGTTGGCGGCCTCGAAAACCGAAGGCGAATTCAACTGGTTCATGTTGCCGATCACGAAGGTCACAGCCATGGTTTCGCCGAGCGCCCGGCCCAGGCCCAGCATGACGCCGCCCACCACGCCCGTCTTGGTGTAAGGCAGCACGACCCTCCACACCACCTCCCAGGTGGTCGAGCCCAGCCCATAGGCCGACTCCTTGAGCATCGTCGGCGTGACTTCGAAAACGTCGCGCATCACCGAGGCGATGAAAGGAATCACCATGATGGCCAGGATGATGCCGGCCGACAAAATGCCGATGCCGACCGGCGGGCCCGACACCAGGTTGCCCAGCCCGGGCAGGCCCGAGAACGCATGCTGCAAAGGCATCTGCACATAGGTGGCCAGAATGGGGCCGAACACCAGCAGGCCCCACATGCCGTAGACAATCGATGGCACGGCCGCCAGCAATTCAATGGCGATGCCCAGCGGGCGGCGCAGCCAGTTGGGAGACAGCTCGGTCAGGAACAGCGCAATGCCGAAGCTGATGGGCACGGCAATCAGCAGCGCGATCAGGGAAGTCATCAGCGTGCCGTAGATCATCACCAGGCCGCCGAACTTTTCCTGCACCGGATCCCAATCGCTGGTCCACAGGAACGAAAGTCCGAATTGCTGAATCGCCGGCGCAGCGCCGACCAGCAGAGACACCAGGATCCCGGCCAACAGGATCAAAGTCAGCCAGGCAGCTCCTTGCGTCAGGCTGGCAAACACCACGTCCGCCCAGGGCAGGACGCGCTTGCGCACTGGCGGCTGACCGCCAGATTGCAACTGGGGCTTGGACTCCGTCGTGGACGCGTTGGCTGCCGGATCATTGGCGGGAAGAATTGCGGCCATCGGACCTCCATTCAATACAACAACGTGGATCTGCCGCAGACGACAGACGTCGTATGCCGGATCCACGTCTCACTGCAAGGGACTGACGCGGCTCGCCGCGACGGTCCTTGCCTCACTCTCTTTACTTGAACGCGACGGCCTTGCCGGCGGCGTCCTTGATCTCGCCCCACTGCTTGCGGACCAGGTCCTTCACCGATGCCGGCAGTGCCACGTAATCCAGCTCGTCGGCGGACTTGTCGCCCGTCTCATACGCCCACTCGCAGAACTTCAGGACGCTGGCCGCAGCCGCCGGCTTGTCTTGCACCTTGTGCATCAGCAGGAAGGTGGCGCCAGTCAGCGGCCAGCTGTCCTTGCCGGCCTGCTCGGTCAGCACTTGATAGAAGCTCTTAGCCCATTCGGCGCCTGCAGCGGCCGCCTTGAACGAGGTCTCGCTGGGGGCCACGAAATTACCGGCCTTGTTGCGCATCAGCACGTAAGCCATCTTGTTCTGCTTGGCGTAAGCGTATTCGACATACCCGATCGAGTTCGGCAGGCGTTGGACATAAGACGATACGCCTTCATTGCCCTTGCCGCCAGCGCCGGCGGGCCAGTTCACTGCCGTGCCTTCGCCCACCTTGGACTTCCATTCGGCATTGGCCTTGGACAGGTAGTTCGTGAAGATGAAGCTGGTGCCCGAACCGTCGGCGCGGCGGACCGGCGCGATGGTCGCGTCGGGCAAGGCCAAGCCGGGGTTCAGCGCCTTCAGCTCAGCGTCGTTCCATTTGGTGACCTTGCCCAGATAGATGTCGGCCAGCACCTGGCCCGTCAGCTTCAGCTGGCCCGCAGCGATGCCCGGGATGTTCACCACCGGCACCACGCCGCCGATCACCATGGGGAATTGCAGCAGCCCTTCCTTGGAGAGCTCTTCTTCCGTCAGCGGCATGTCAGAGGCGCCAAAATCGACCGTCTTGGCCTTGATCTGACGAATGCCTGCGCCCGAACCCACCGATTGGTAATTGACGTGGATATTGGTTTGCTTGCTGTACTGATCCGCCCATTTGGCGTAGATGGGAGCAGGAAACGATGCGCCGGCACCGGTCACATCTTCAGCCAGGGCCGATACGGCGCCGCTGGCCAGGGTTGCCAAAATCAGACCAGTTTGCAGCAATTTGCGTTTCATAAGGTTTCGTTCCATGGTGGTTCGGGAGATCGCGGCGCATCGTATGACTTAAATATGACATCACTGTGACGCAATTCCGAGGGTTGACACAATTCAAGATCGACCTTATCGTCATGAAATGGCAGCTTTATGACAAATGGCTCACGGCCATGTCAATCCTTGAATGAGGTAGGGAGGGCATAAAGAAAAACCATCCGATGGATGGTTTTTTTGGGGGCGGGAGGCTCGGCCGTCTCAGGCTTGCACCGCCTGCACCAGGCGCTCGGCACACAGCCGTGCCAAGTCGGGATCGCGGGCCTCGACCATCACGCGCAGCAGCGGCTCGGTCCCCGAGGGTCGGATCAGCACCCGGCCGCTGGACCCGAGTTCCGCAGTGACTTCAGCCTGCGTGCGAGCCAGAACGGCATTGCTCTTCCAGTCCTGCCCCGGCTGCAACCGCACATTGATCAAGGTTTGCGGGAACAGGTCCACGCCTTCGAGCTGCTGCGCCAGGCCGCGGCCCGAACGGCACACGGACTGCAGGACCAGCAGAGCCGACACGATGCCGTCGCCTGTGGTGTGCTTGTCCAGCGACAGCAAATGGCCCGAGCCCTCCCCGCCCAGTTGCCAGCCGCGCGCGCTGAGCTCTTCCAGCACGTAGCGGTCGCCGACCTTGGCGCGAACGAATTCGACGTCGCGCGCCTTCAGGGCCAGCTCGACGGCCATGTTGGTCATCAGGGTGCCCACAGCGCCGGGCACCTTCACACCCTGGTTCAGGCGGTCGGCCACCATGATGTAGAGCAGTTCGTCGCCGTTGAACAAGCGCCCCTGGCTGTCGACCAGTTGCAGGCGATCGGCATCGCCGTCCAGCGCCACGCCGTAGTCCGCCTGGTGCTCGCGCACCGCCGCGACCAGGGCTTGCGGCGCGGTGGCGCCAAATCCGTCGTTGATGTTGTAGCCGTCGGGCTTGCAGCCGATGGCGATGACCTCGGCGCCCAGCTCATGAAAGACGTCGGGCGCCACGTGATAGGCCGCGCCATGGGCAGCATCGACCACGATCTTCAGGCCGCGCAAGCTCAGGTCGGCGCCAAAGCTGTTCTTGCAGAATTCGATGTAGCGGCCGCGCGCATCCTGCAGGCGGCGGGCTTTGCCCAGCTGCGCGGAATCCACCCAGCTCGGCGCCTGGTCCAGCGCCTGCTCGACCGCCAGCTCCCAGGCATCGGGCAGCTTTTCGCCCGAGGACGAGAAGAACTTGATGCCATTGTCGGCAAATGGATTGTGCGAGGCGGAAATCACCACGCCCAGGTCCTGCCGCAAGGCGCGGGTCAAATACGCGACGCCGGGCGTGGGCAGCGGGCCGGTGAGCCAGACATCCACGCCGGCCGATGCAAAACCGGCCTCCAGGGCCGACTCCAGCATATAGCCGGAAATCCGGGTGTCCTTGCCGATCAGCACGCTGGGCTTGGCTGACTTCTGCTTGAGAACACGGCCCACCGCGTGGCCCAGGCGCAAGATGAAATCGGGCGTGATCGGCGACTGCCCGACGGTGCCACGAATGCCATCGGTTCCAAAATAAACACGGCTCATTGAACTCAACCTCCTGAACTTATCGCGCCATTCTCGCTCATGCCATAACCCTCGCCCCCGCAGGCAGCCCACACCTTGAGCGCGTCGACCGTTGCCGCGACGTCGTGCACGCGCAGGACGCGGGCGCCATGCGTCAAGGCAGCCAAGGCGGCAGCCAGGCTGCCAGGCAGGCGTTCATCCACGGCACGCCCGGTCAAGGCGCCCAGCGATGATTTTCTGGACCAGCCGACCAGCAGCGGATACCCCAGTGCCAGCAATTCGCCTTGCCTGCGCTGCAGCTCGAAGTTCTGCGCCGCGGTCTTGGCAAAACCGTAACCTGGGTCCAGGACGATGCGATCCCGGCTCACGCCCAAAGACACCATGGCCTCGGCGCGCTGCCCAAGAAATTCAAACACTTCGCGCGTGACGTCCTGGTAGTCGGTCAGTTGCTGCATGGCCGCCGGTTCGCCGCGCATGTGCATCAGGCACATGCCTGCATTCGGATGTTGCGCCAGCAAGGCCTCGGCGCCCGCATCGCGCAAGGCTTGGACGTCGTTGACGATGTCGACACCCAGGTCCAGGGCTCGGCGCATGATTTCGGTCTTGCAGGTGTCGACCGAAACCGGCACCCCCAGGCTCAGGGCCGCAGGCAGCACAGGCGCCAGCCGGGCCCATTCCTCCTCCACGCTCAATCTTGCAGCCCCCGGACGGGTTGATTCTCCGCCCAGGTCCAGGATGTCCGCGCCGTCGCGGACGAGTTGCTCGCAGTGCTCAACGGCGACTTGCGCATCGGTCCAGGCTCCTCCGTCCGAGAAGGAGTCGGGGGTCAGGTTGACGATGCCCATCACTTGCGGCCGTGCCAGATCGATCTGGAAGCGGCCTGCCTGCCAATGCCTCGATTGCGTCATGGGAAGAGCTCAATGAAAAAAGGGCCGGTCTTTGCAGACAGGCCCTCTGGATTGACGTGTGGCTCAAGCTGCGGCGTGCGCGTTGCCTGCGCTGACCGATGGCGTATTGCCATCCGACTTGCCGTTGCTGGGCGGCGTCCAATCCTTAGGCGGACGCGGCGGGCGGCCGTCCATGATGTCGTCGATCTGGTCGCTGTCAATGGTTTCCCATTCGAGCAGCGCCTTGGCCATCGCGTGCATTTTGTCCTGATGCTCCTCGATCAGCTTGCGGGCGATCGAATACTGCTCGTCGATGATGCGGCGGATCACCGAATCGACCTTGCGCATGGTTTCTTCCGACATGGTGGTGGTCTTGGTCACCGAGCGGCCCAGGAACACTTCGCCTTCGTTTTCCGCATACACCATGGGACCGAGCTCGTCGGTCATGCCGTAGCGCGTGACCATGTCGCGTGCAATCTGCGTGGCGCGTTCGAAGTCGTTGCTGGCGCCGGTGGTCATCTGGTGCATGAACACTTCTTCTGCGATACGGCCGCCGAACAGCACCGAGATGGTCGACAGCATGCGGTCCTTGTCCATGCTGTAGCGATCGCCTTCCGGCAATTGCATGGTCACGCCCAGGGCACGGCCGCGCGGAATGACAGTGACCTTGTGCACCGGGTCGGTCTTGGGCAGCAGGCGCGCCACCAGGGCGTGGCCGGCTTCGTGATAGGCGGTGTTGCGGCGTTCCTCCTCGGGCATGACCATGGACTTGCGCTCGGGACCCATCATGATCTTGTCCTTGGCCTTCTCGAAGTCGACCATCTCGACCACGCGACCATTGCGGCGGGCGGCGAACAGGGCAGCCTCGTTGACGAGGTTGGCCAAGTCGGCGCCCGAGAAGCCCGGTGTACCGCGCGCCAGGATGTCGGCGCGGATGTCCTGCCCCACCGGCACCTTGCGCATGTGCACGTTCAGGATCTGCTCGCGGCCGCGCACATCAGGCAGCGTCACGTAGACCTGGCGGTCGAAGCGGCCCGGACGCAGCAAGGCGGGGTCGAGAATGTCGGGACGGTTGGTCGCGGCCATAACGATCACGCCCAGATTGGTCTCGAAGCCATCCATCTCGACCAGCATCTGGTTCAAGGTTTGCTCGCGTTCGTCGTTGCCGCCGCCCAGGCCGGCGCCGCGATGGCGGCCGACCGCGTCGATTTCATCGACGAAGATGATGCAAGGCGCGCTTTTCTTGGCCTGCTCGAACATGTCGCGCACGCGGGCCGCGCCCACGCCGACGAACATTTCAACGAAGTCGGAGCCCGAGATGCTGAAGAACGGCACCTTGGCCTCGCCAGCAATGGCCTTGGCCAGCAGGGTCTTGCCGGTGCCCGGAGGGCCGACCAACAGCACGCCACGCGGAATGCGGCCGCCCAGCTTCTGGAATTTCTGCGGGTCTTTCAGGAAGTCGACCAGCTCCTTGACCTCTTCCTTGGCCTCGTCGCAGCCGGCCACGTCGGCGAAGGTGGTGGAGTTGTTGGCTTCGTCGAGCATGCGCGCCTTGGACTTGCCGAAGCTGAACGCACCGCCCTTGCCGCCGCCCTGCATCTGGCGCATGAAATACACCCAGACGCCGATCAGCAGCACCATCGGGCCCCAGCTGATCAACAAGGTAGTGAGCACGGACGGCTCTTCATCCTGCTTGCCGGCCACCTGCACACCGTATTTCATCAGGTCGCCCACCATCCAGATGTCGCCGGGCGACACGATGGAATAGGCCGAGCCGTCGTTCGGTGTGACCCGCACATTGCGGCCCTGGACCTCCACGCGCTTGATCTTGCCAGCCTTGGCATCGTCCATGAACTGCGTGTAGGTGACGGTTTCGGCAGGGCGCTGCTTGTCAAACTGCTTGACGACAGCGAACAGCACCAAAGCGATCACCAGCCAAACAGCTACTTTCGAGAACCACTGATTGTTCACCGCGACTCCTTATTCATTTCCACATGCCGCCAAAGAGGCGGCTGATGCACGGCATATAGGGACGATTCTATTGCAGTCAAGGCCCGGGCATGCACGGCGATGCCCATGCCTGCCCCGGGGATTCAGGCAATATTGGGCCAATCGCGCCAATCTTCAATGTAGGTCAAGGCCTATTTCAGGCCGATGCCGACCAGGAAGGTTTCCGACGACCGGTCGCGCGAGGCCTTGGGCTTGATCGGCTTGACCTTCTTGAAGTACTGGCGGAACAGCTCGACCAGTTGGCTGTAGCCGCTGCCATGGAAGACCTTGGCGACCAGGGCCCCTTCGGGCTTCAAGTGCTTGCTGGAAAAATCCAGCGCCAGCTCAATCAGGTTTTCGATGCGCGCCGCGTCCGAAATCTCGATGCCCGACAGGTTGGGCGCCATGTCGGACACCACCACGTCGACGGCACGACCGCCCAAGGCCGCTTCCAGCTGCGCCAGCACGGCGTCCTCGCGGAAATCGCCTTGGATGAACTGCACGCCTTCGATCGGCTCGAACTCCAGCAGGTCCAGCGCGATGATGGTGCCGTTGAGCTCCCCCACCGCCGCGCCGCCCGTTCCGGCCTCCTTGGGGGCGAAGCGGCGGCGCAGGTACTGGCTCCAGGCCCCAGGCGCGGCGCCCAGGTCCACCACCACCTGGCCGGGATGGATCAGCTTGAGCTCTTCATCGATTTCCTTGAGCTTGTAGGCCGCGCGCGCGCGGTAGCCCTCGCGCTGGGCCAGTTTCACATACGGGTCGTTGATGTGATCGTTGAGCCAGGCTTTGTTGATCTTCTTGCTTTTTGAATTGATTTTCATATAGAGCACGTCTTGCAGGGATAATACTGCCATGCCTGCGATTCAATTGACCCCTGCCCAGCGCAAGGAAAAACGCTCCGACGCCCATCACCTCGACCCCGTGGTCATGATCGGCGCCGATGGACTCACTCCCGCTGTCGTGAAGGAAACCGATGCCGCCCTGAAGGCCCACGGCCTGATCAAGGTGCGCGTGATGTCGGACGACCGCGCCCAGCGCGAATCGATTCTCGCCTCGATCAGCGACGAACTCAGCGCCGCCCCCATCCAGCACATCGGCAAGCTGCTGGTGCTGTGGCGCCCCATTCCCGAAAAGGAAAAGGCCGAGCGCGAAGACGCCAAGCCGGGCCCCAAGACGGTCAAGATCGTCAAGTTCTCGAAGTCCGGCAATCGCCGCCCCGAGATCAAGAAGGTCCAGGTGCTGGGCAACCAGCGCGTCACGCAAGGCGGCGAGATCAAGCGCGCCAAGCCGCGCCAGACCAGCCTCAAGAAATCGGGCGGCTGAGCCGCCAGGCCAGCGCCAGCACGGCCAGGCCCTTGATCGCATAGAAAGCGCTCGAGACAGCGTGCAAGGCGCCGAACGACAGGGCGCCCTGCCCCATGCGCGCCGCTTCCATCATCGGCTGCAAGCCGAAGTAACCCGCCACCGTAGCCAGCAGCGCCGCCAAGGGCAACAACAACTCAGCCGTCAGCGTGCGGACCGGCACAACATCGCGCTGCAGCCGCCGCGCCATCAAGACCAGCAGCAGCCCGGCCGCCAGGCTGAACTGCGCGTCCAGCTCGAACACCCGGCGCATCAAGACGCCGGCCTGGGCACGCTCCAGGCTGGCAAACGCAGTGGGGGCGACCAAGGCCGCCACGCAAAACATCTGCCCCAGCCAAAGGCTGGCCAGCAAGCCTTGCCAACGCTTGAGCACGCCCGGCCTCAGACGTAGCGGACTTCGACGATTTCGTAGCGCTTGACGCCGCCGGGTGCCACCACCTCGGCCACGTCGCCGGCTTCCTTGCCGATCAACGCGCGGGCAATCGGCGAGCTGATGGAAATCAGGCCCAGCTTGAGGTCGGCCTCATCGTCGCCGACGATCTGGTAGGTGACTTCGGAGCCGCTGGCCTCTTCTTCCAGGTCGACCGTCGTGCCGAACACGATGCGGCCACCGGCGTCAACGTCAGCGGGGTCGATGACCTGGGCCGCGGCGAGCTTGCCCTCGATTTCGAGAATGCGGCCTTCGATGAAGCCCTGCTTGTCCTTGGCGGCCTCGTACTCGGCGTTTTCGGACAGGTCGCCCTGGGCGCGGGCTTCGGCAATGGCCTTGATCACGGCGTGCCGCTCGATCGTCTTGAGACGATGCAGTTCTTCCTTGAGCTTTTCAGCGCCGCGTTTGGTCAGTGGAATCGTGGCCATCTATCAACCTTAAGAGACAAAATGACTCCGCCGCTGCCGCCCAGAAATCTGAGCCGCCGCGGCGGAGTTCAGTGAGCCTTGAGTTTAAGCGAGTTCGGCGTGCAGCTCTTGTAAGGATTGCACCAATAGGCCGTCCTTGTGCTTCATGCCTTCAACGGCAGCCTCACAACCGGCCATGGTCGTGTAATAGGTCACGCGGTTGGCGAGCGCAGCCTGGCGGATGTGGCGGCTGTCAGCTATTGCCGCGCGGGTCTCGTCCACGGTCGTAAACACCAGATGGATGTCGCCGCCCTTGATCATGTCAACAATGTGCGGACGCCCGTCCTTGACCTTGTTGACCACCTTGACAGGCACGCCGGCCTCGCTCAGCGCAGCAGCCGTGCCCTTGGTCGCCACCACGCCGAAGCCCAGGGCATGGATATCCCGTGCGACGGCGATGGCGCGCGCCTTGTCAGCGTCCTTCACGGTGATCAGCACATGGCCTTGGCGCGGCAGGCGCGAACCGGCGCCCAGCTGGCTCTTCAGCATCGCCTCGCCGAAGGTCCGGCCGGCGCCCATCACCTCGCCCGTCGAGCGCATTTCGGGGCTCAGGATGGGGTCGACACCAGGGAACTTGTTGAAGGGGAACACCGCTTCCTTGACGCTGAAGTACGGCGGAACGACCTCGGCGGGCACGCGGCCCAGGCGGTCCTTCTGGTCCCTCAGCTTCTGGCCGGCCATGCAGCGCGCGGCGATCTTGGCCAGTTGCTGGCCGGTGGCCTTGGACACGAAGGGCACGGTGCGCGAGGCACGCGGATTGACTTCCAGCACGTAGACCGTGCAGGCGGCCAGGCCCTTGGTGACATCGCCCTGGATCGCGAACTGCACGTTCATCAGGCCCACCACCTTGAGCGCACGCGCCATGGCGGCGGTCTGGCGGCGCAGCTCGTCCTGCAGCTCGGCCGCGAGCGTATAGGGCGGCAGCGAGCAGGCCGAGTCGCCGGAGTGGATGCCGGCCGCCTCGATGTGCTCCATGATGCCGCCGATCATCACGTCGACGCCGTCGGAGATGCAGTCCACGTCGACCTCGACGGCATCCTGCAGGAAGCGGTCCAGCAGCACGGGCGACTTGTCGGACACACGCACGGCCTCGCGCATGTAGCGCTCCAGGTCCTTGTCACCGTGCACGATCTCCATCGCGCGGCCGCCCAGCACGTAGCTGGGACGCACCACCAGCGGGTAGCCGATCTCGTTGGCCAGCACCACGGCCTGGTCTTCGGTCCGCGCGGTGCGGTTGGGCGGCTGCTTCAGGCCCAGCTCGTGCAGCAGCTTCTGGAAGCGCTCGCGGTCTTCGGCCACGTCGATGCTGTCGGGCGAGGTGCCGATGATGGGCACACCATTGGCTTCCAGGTCCAGCGCCAGCTTCAACGGGGTCTGGCCGCCGTACTGCACGATCACGCCGACCGGCTTTTCCTTGGCGACGATTTCCAGCACGTCTTCCAGCGTCACCGGCTCGAAATACAAGCGGTCGCTGGTGTCGTAGTCGGTCGAGACCGTTTCAGGATTGCAGTTGACCATGATGGTTTCATAGCCGTCCTCGCGCATGGCCAGCGCGGCGTGCACGCAGCAGTAATCGAACTCGATGCCCTGGCCGATGCGGTTCGGACCGCCGCCCAGCACCATGATCTTCTTCTTGTCGGTCGGCTCGGCCTCGCATTCCTCATCGTAGGTCGAGTACATGTAGGCGGTTTCGGTCGCGAACTCGGCGGCGCAGGTGTCGACGCGCTTGTAGACCGGGCGCACGCCGTGGGCGTGGCGGGCGCGGCGCACGTCGTGCTGGTTGCTGTTCAGCAGCTTGCCGATGCGCTTGTCCGAGAAGCCCTTCTTCTTCAGGAAGCGCAGCTCGTCGGCGCTCAGGCTCTCCAACTGGCGACCTTGCAGGGCGCGCTCGATCTGGATCAGCTGTTCGATCTGGGCCAGGAACCAGGGGTCGACCGCAGTCTCGTCGAACACCTCCTGCAGCGACATGCCGATGCGGAAGGCGTCGGCCAGGAACAGGATGCGCTCGGGGCCGGGCTCGCCGATTTCCTGCACGATCTCTTCGCGATCGGTGCTGCGCTCGGTCAGGCCGTCGATGCCGGTCTCCAGGCCGCGCAAAGCCTTCTGGAAGCTTTCCTGGAAGGTGCGGCCCATGGCCATCACCTCGCCGACCGACTTCATCTGCGTGGTCAGGTGCGAATCGGCCATCGGGAACTTCTCGAAGGCGAAACGCGGGATCTTGGTGACGACATAGTCGATCGAAGGTTCGAACGAGGCCGGCGTCACGCCGCCGGTGATGTCGTTGCGCAACTCGTCGAGCGTGTAGCCGACGGCCAGCTTGGCCGCGATCTTGGCGATCGGGAAGCCCGTGGCCTTGGACGCCAAGGCGGATGAGCGCGACACGCGCGGGTTCATCTCGATGACGATCATCCGGCCGTTGTCGGGGTTGATCGAGAACTGCACGTTCGAGCCGCCGGTGTCGACGCCGATCTCGCGCAGGATCGCGATCGAGGCGTTGCGCAGCAGTTGGTATTCCTTGTCGGTCAGCGTCTGTGCAGGCGCGACGGTGATGGAGTCGCCGGTGTGCACGCCCATCGGGTCGAGGTTCTCGATCGAGCAGACGATGATGCAGTTGTCCGCCTTGTCGCGAACCACTTCCATCTCGTACTCTTTCCAGCCGATCAGCGACTCTTCGATCAGCAGCTCGTTGGTCGGCGACAGGTCCAGGCCACGCTTGCAGATTTCCTCGAATTCCTCGGGGTTGTAGGCGATGCCGCCGCCCGTGCCGCCCAGCGTGAAGCTGGGGCGGATCACCATCGGGAAGCCGCTGCCACCAATGTCGGCCTGGATGCGCTTTTGCACGCTCCAGGCTTCTTCCAGCGTGTGCGCAATGCCCGACTTGGCCGAATCGAGGCCGATCTTGGTCATCGCGTCCTTGAACTTCAGGCGGTCTTCGGCCTTCTCGATCGCCTTTTCGTTGGCGCCGATCATCTCGACCTGGTACTTCTCCAGCACGCCGTGCTTGTGCAGGTCGAGCGCACAGTTCAGCGCCGTCTGGCCGCCCATGGTCGGCAGGATGGCGTCGGGCCGTTCCTTGGCGATGATCTTCTCGACCACCTGCCACGTGATGGGCTCGATGTAGGTGACATCGGCCGTGTCCGGGTCGGTCATGATGGTCGCCGGATTGCTGTTGACCAGGATGACCTTGTAGCCTTCCTCGCGCAGCGCCTTGCAGGCCTGGGCGCCGGAGTAGTCGAACTCGCAGGCCTGGCCGATGATGATGGGGCCGGCGCCGATGATGAGGATGCTCTTGATGTCAGTGCGTTTTGCCATTTGTATTTTTCCTTCTCAAGCCTTGGCCATCAGAGCGATGAAGCGGTCGAACAGGTAGGAGATGTCATGCGGGCCGGGGCTGGCTTCCGGGTGGCCCTGGAAGCAGAACGCCGGCTTGTCGGTGCGGGCCAGGCCCTGCAGCGTGCCGTCGAACAGGCTCACATGCGTGGGGCGCAGGTTGGCCGGCAGGCTGTCGGCCTCGACCGCGAAGCCGTGGTTCTGGCTCGTGATGCTGACGCGGCCGGTGTCCAGGTCCTTGACCGGATGGTTTGCGCCATGGTGGCCGAACTTCATCTTGAAGGTCTTGGCGCCCGAGGCCAGCGCCATGATCTGGTGGCCCAGGCAGATGCCGAAGGTCGGGATGCCCGAGTCGATCAGCGCCGCGGCGGCCTTGATCGCGTAGTCGCAGGGCTCCGGATCGCCGGGGCCGTTGGACAGGAACACGCCATCGGGTTCGAGGTCGAACACTTCGCTCGCGGGCGTCTGCGCCGGCACCACGGTGATCCGGCAGCCGCGCGAGGCCAGCATGCGCAGGATGTTGGCCTTCACGCCGAAGTCGTAGGCCACCACGTGAAAGCGCGGTTCGGTCTGCTGGCCGTAGCCGGTGCCAAGCTGCCACTCGGTCTGGGACCAGGTCTGGCGCTCGGTGGCGCTGACGACCTTGGCCAGGTCCAGGCCAGCCATGCTGGGCGCGGCCTTGGCCTTGGCAATCGCATCGGCGATATGAGCGTCGGTGATGGTTTCGCCTGCGGCCAGCGCCAGGATGCAGCCGTTCTGGGCGCCGGTGGTGCGCAGCACGCGGGTCAGGCGGCGCGTGTCGATGTCGGCGATCGCGACCGTGCCTTCGTCCTTCAGGTACTGGACCAGGCTGCGGGTCTTGCGAAAATTGGAATCGAGGACAGGCGCTTCCTTGATGATCAGGCCGGCGGCATGGATCTTCCGGGCCTCGACGTCCTCGTCGTTGACGCCATAGTTGCCGATGTGCGGATACGTCAGCGTGACGATCTGCCGGCAGTAGCTGGGGTCGGTGAGGATTTCCTGGTAGCCGGTGAGCGCGGTGTTGAACACCACTTCGCCGACGGTATGACCGGCAGCGCCGATCGAGGTGCCTTTGAAGACCGTGCCGTCTGCCAGGGCGAGGATCGCTGAGGGGGAGGAAAGCAGATCGGGCAGCACGGGAGACTCCGTTATTGTGCGCGCGCCCAGTTCTGCTCTTGCAGCAAGCCCGCACACACCGAGTCGTCCTCGATCTGCTGCGGGCTTGCTTGTCTGGCCTGCGGTCATGGCTGACTTCAGGCCTGAATCCGGTGATGGAAACGGGATGAGTTTCGCTGGGTGGCGGGTGGTTGCGGGTAAACCTGCTAAGTATAGCCGACCAGGGTATTCACGGAGTCATGCAGCCGTCAAAAATCCACGAAGTCTGCCTCGCCCCGCGCCCCGGGGCTCAGGCCAGCGCGGCGATGCCGACCTTGGCGACCTGCGCGTC
>JAFALA010000055.1 GCA_019234815.1 Burkholderiaceae bacterium
CAAATGAACGTTCGGCCGTAACAAAGGAGGCCAGCCATGTTCTAGAAGAACGGGCCGCGGCCTATAGCTGTCGTCGAAGGAGGGCTCACCACGTACCGACCTCGCGCGGAACGCCCGTCGTCCGCCACCTCGGAGCCGCCGCGAATGGCTGTGCTGGTATCAGGGGTGCGGGCGTGGCCCAAACGGCGCCAGGCGTTCCAATGAATTCAGGACTCAATAGACATCGATGGTCGTCACGCTAAGGGCCGGCAAGGACACGCTGAACGAAGTGCCAGAGGCGAGCTGCGTGCCTGCGGAAACGGGTGTGACCGGACTCTGGCTGGCGGCCGACGACGCACTGATACGGTAGAGGTGCGCGGTGCCGGATACGGCCAGACCGGTGAACAAGGTCTGCTTCGTCGTGGTCGAGCGGTTGATGGCGACAAAGATGGTGCGGCCCGCGTGCGCGCTGTCGGTGCTGGCGTAGGCGGCCACGCTTTGCACATCGCTCGATGCAGCCTGCACGGACACATCGCCGAAGCTGGCGTTGGCGCCGTCGAAACCGCGGAAGGCGCGGAAGGCGCCCAGGCAATAGGACTCGTTGCTGCCCAGCGGCCAGTAGCTCGCCAGGTACACACCCTGCACGCCGAAGATGCCGAGGTTGTCGGCCTGCGCCAGCGTGCCGGCGATGTTCTGGCAGCCACCGTTGTTGTACTCGGTGATGCCGAGCTTCATGCCCGGATTGGAAGCCGCGATCTTGGCCTGCAGGCGCGGCAGCAGTGCGATCGGGCCGCCCAGGGTGTTGCGGATCCAGGAGGTCTCCGAATAGGTGTTGTCCCAGAGGCTGCGCGGGCTCTGCGCAACGGCCTGCACTTGCGCGTCGGTGAGCGTGGTGCTGGTGAGATTCGTGATGCGGTTTCCGGAACCGTCGGTCGCTTCCGAGTACCAATGGAAGTCGTAAACGTCGACGATGGGCTTGCCGTAAGTGGTGCTGGCGGCCTTGATGGCGGCCAGGTATTTGTCGGCGAACCAGTTGGCGCCCGAGGGCGTGGGCGTGAGTTCGCCCTGCCATGAGTACAGGCCGCCGAAGCCGTAATGCGCCGGTCCGACGATGGTCATGGCGGGAAACTGGTCCTTCAGCGCCTGCGTCAGGGCGACGGTCTTTGCGATGTAGGCATCCGACGTGATGGGAGTGGGGCCCTGCACTTCGAGGTGCGTGGTGTTCCACAGCTCCGGCTCGTTGTCCAGCTCGATGAAGGTGGGCAGCGCTGCACTCGCGGTGAAGATGCCCAGGCCGCTGAACTTCTGGTCGAGCGCCCACGCGAACTCGTCCATGTAGACGGCGTTGTCGGAAGTGGGCGGCGTGGTCGTGAACGCGACCGAAGTCTGCGTACTCTTCCTGAACACGATGGGCTTGAAGCGCGTCGTGTCCGGTGGGTTGCTCGTGCTGACGGGTCCGGCGATGTCGGCAGACACCCAGCCCTGCATCTGGATCGTCACCAGGCTCGCGGCGCCGGCCCCGCGATCGGCCGCGATGATGGCGCGCACGGCCTCGGCCGGCGTCGTGCTGGTGCTGAGGTAGTTGTCGTTCTCGTAGAGGTAGTCGCTGCCCGCGTTGGAGGCGTTGTTCTCCCAGTTGTAGGCCGTCCAGCGATTGCCGCCGGTGCGGTCCAGCGTGGTCAGCGGCGACGCGCCGGTCGTGCTGTTCAGCGAGTTCAGGCCGTAGATGTACGGCGAGATGGCGTGCGTGGATGCCGGGGTCAGCGTCACGGTGACGTCGGGGGATGACGGCGCTGGCGCTGGTGCGGGCGCGGGCGCCGTCGTGGGTGCCGGTGCGGATGGCGCAGGCGCCGCCACGGCGGAGGAGCCGCCGCCGCCGCCACATCCGCCGATCAGCGCGGCTGCGGCGATGCCGAAGATCAAGGGTGCGCGGGGGCCAGGGGCGGGTGTCATGGCAAGCTCTCGACGTCGTGAAAGTGAGGTGCCAGGCATTGCAAGGAGGGTCTGCCGGCTATTTGATGAATCGCTCGTTCCCTACGTTCTCGGCAGTCCCATGTATCGACCCACTGCGATATTGGCCCACTCTTCTTTAGCGGCCAACTCAATGGCCTTGAACTTTGCTTCTTCCAGACGTTCTCGCTCCTCGACGAGCCGCAACCCTTCGCGTAGCACCTCGCTGGCATCCTGGTAACGGCCGGACTGCACAAGCCTCTCGACAAGGCCAGCTTGGTGCGCGGTAAGCACTACGTTACGCGTAGGCATGTGCTGACTCCCCAGTGCAGCCTAGCTGCAGCGATGTAACGTATTGCGGCCATCGAATAGTGAACGCACAGTTTCAAGTGGGCTTCCCTGCTCGTGTTCGCCTTACGCCTGTGCGGAAGGTAACCAGCTCTTTTCATCGAGCGGCCGGCTTATAGTTCTTCAGCACATACGGTGCGCTCAGCACGACTGGCTGGCCAAGCTGACCCAGTTGCATCGCCAAGTTGACCGTGCCGGGCGCAAAGTCCTGCGCCGCCACGCCGTGGACAATGACCGGTTCGAGCTTGCTTGTCAGCGTCGCGGAACCGGACACGATCGCGGTATAGGGCGGCGAGCCGAGCTGTAGCAGCACGGGCACCACGGCCTTGGCCTTTGGGTCCTCGGTGTCCAGCCGAGCCCAAAGCAGTGCCTGCAACTTGTCGCCCTTGGCGATGCCGCCCTGCAAGGGCATGACCGCGCCGATGTCCCATGGATTGGCCTGCGCCGGCGGCGGCGCCACGCGCAGACAGACCTTGCCGCTCGCCGCGCAAGGCAGCTGCTGGGTAGACTGACCTTCGCCATAGACAGACCAGGCCGACACATGCGGCGTGTTGATCAGGTAGTCGAGCGCCGGATCCCTCGCCTGCGCCTGCGCCGGTGCGGTCGCGCTCGCCTGCTCAGGGATCAGGGCGGCATGGATGGGCTGGACCCAGCCGTTCGCCTGCATGTCCCAGACCAGGAAGTTCGAGTCGAACTGCCAGTAGGTCCAGCCGAATCCATGCGCCTCCGCCGCGCGGGCGACGGCCGCTGTCCAGGCCACGCGCTGCGCCGTGCCCGCGCTCTCCAGCGCCCCGAACTCGCCGAGCAGGATGGGCCGCCGGTTCCGGTCCGCCCAGGCCTTTACGCGGTCGAAGTCCTGCTGCAGCCGTTGCCGTTCGGCCGCGGTGCCCCATGTGACGCCCGACAGCTTCTGAAATTGTGGCGTCCACGACGCGCCCTGGTGGGTGAACTCCATCGGCGTGTAGTAGTGGAAGGTGACGATGAGCTGTCGGTCAGCGTCCGGCAGGGTCAGGCTGTCCAGCTGGTCAAGCGAGTTCCAGAACTTCGGCCCGACGACGACACGTCGCGTCGGATTGGATGCGCGGATGACGGCCAGGTTCTCGGCCAGGATCTCGTTCCAGACCGCGTCGGCGGCGCCGTTGGGCTCATTCAGGATCTCGAACAGCACGCCATCTGGTGCCGTGCGGAAATGCGGCGCCACCTGGCGCCAGTACGCCAGCAGCCTCGCCCGGCAGGGCGCTACGTCCTGGGCGCATTCGTTAAAGTTGTGTTCGTCGATGATGACCTGCAGGCCTGCCTTGAGCGCCGCATCGACGAGCTCGTCCAGTTGCTTCAGCCACGCAGCCGAGAGCTGGTTCCGCGCGTCCATGTGGGCGAAGGCCTGCAGGTTCATGCGCACATGGTCGAAGCCGCCGTCGCGGATCACCTGCATGTGCCGCAGCTGGAAGCGCGCCTGGGCCGGGTCGGTCCA
>JAFALA010000100.1 GCA_019234815.1 Burkholderiaceae bacterium
GGAAATCGGCTGCCAGGGCATGAAATAGCCGCTCTGCAAGGGCCACAGCATGAAGTAGGGTTCGAACTGTGGCGCCAGGATGAACAGGCAGAACGCGCCCACGCAGGCGAGCATGAAGGCTTTGGTGATGGGGGGCGGGCTGACAAACATGGCGTGCTTGAAGTTGCGAGGGGCCTGTCGGCGCGAACGCGGGCAAGGCGGCTAGAGTGTATGTGGTGTCAGGCGGGCGAAAAAAAACCACCTGATGGTGGTTTCGCTTCAGACCACATTGCACTGTTCCGCAAGTCATTGATTGACCTTTGGTGCCCGGGGTCGGACTCGAACCGACACGCCTTGCGGCGAGGGATTTTGAGTCCCTTGCGTCTACCGATTTCGCCACCCGGGCGGAAATTCAGTGCTGTAAAGCTGAAGCGTCGGATTATGCCATAGCTTTCCTGGCGCTCTTCGGATGAGGCGAAGCGGCCGGGGGGCCTGCAGAGCTGATTTGACGCTGCGACAATGGGCCCCATGAGCACAAGACACTACATGAGCGTGGAAGACGCGATCGGCAATACGCCGCTGGTGCGTCTGCAGCGCATCCTGGGGCCGGAACTGGCGGCGCGCGGCAACGTGCTGCTGGCCAAGCTGGAGGGCAACAACCCGGCCGGTTCGGTCAAGGACAGGCCCGCCATCAACATGATCCGGCGTGCCGAAGAGCGCGGCGAGATCAAGCCGGGCGACACCCTGATCGAAGCCACTTCGGGCAACACCGGCATCGCGCTGGCCATGGCGGCGGCCATTCGCGGCTATCGCATGGTCTTGATCATGCCGGAGGACCTGTCTATCGAACGCGCCCAGACCATGAAGGCCTTCGGCGCCGAACTGATCCTCACGCCGCGCTCGGGCGGCATGGAATATGCCCGCGATCTGGCCGACAAGATGCAGCGTGAAGGCAAGGGCCGGGTGCTCGACCAGTTCGCCAACGAAGACAATCCGGCCGTGCACTTCGAGACGACCGGCCCTGAAATCTGGCGCGACACCGACGGGCAGATCACGCATTTCGTCAGCGCCATGGGGACGACCGGCACCATCACCGGGGTTTCGCGCTTTCTGAAGCAGAAGAATCCGGCCATCCGCATCGTGGGCGCCCAGCCCGCGGAAGGTTCGCGCATTCCCGGCATCCGCAAATGGCCCGAGGCCTATATGCCCAAGATCTACAGGCCGGAGGCGGTCGACGAACTGGTGCTGGTCGCGCAGTCGGATGCCGAGGACATGGCGCGCCGCATGGCGCGTGAGGAAGGCCTGTTTGCCGGCATTTCCGCAGCGGGCGCCTGCTGGGTCGCGGTCCAGCTGGCCCGTTCGCTCGAGAACGCGACCCTGGTGTTTGTGGTGTGCGACCGGGGCGATCGCTATCTGTCCACCGGGGTGTTTCCGGCGTGAGCCAGCCGACCTACCGTTTTTGCCCGCAATGCGCGGCGCCGCTGAGTTGGTTCACCCAGCTGGAAGATGGTGGGCACAAGGCGCGGCTGCGCTGCCAGGCATGTGAGTTCACGCACTGGAACAATCCCACGCCTGTCCTGGCAGCGGTGGTGGAATGCGTGGACCGCGAGGGACCGGTCCTGCTGGCGCGCAACGCGGCCTGGCCCGGGCGCTTCTTCGGTTTGATCACCGGATTCATGGAGGCGGGCGAGTCGCCGCAGGATGGCATTGCCCGCGAAGTACTGGAGGAAACCGGCCTGCAGGCCGAGGTCAAGGACCTGATCGGCGTGTACGATTTCCAGCGCATGAACCAGGTCATCATTGCCTACCATGTGCAGGCGCATGGCAATATCCAGCTTTCGCCCGAACTGGCGGAATACAAGCTGCTGCCGCCGCAGGACGTGATGTGCTGGCCTGCCGGGACCGGCCAAGCCCTGGCGCAATGGCTGAGACGGCGGGGCATAGAGCCGCGCTGGATGGAATTTCCGAAACCGACCGAACCCGAAAAGCTATAGCATTCCAACATGGATATTCACAAGGAACTCGACACCCGCGGGCTCAACTGCCCCTTGCCCATCCTGAAGGCCAAGAAGGCCTTGGCGGATATGCAGAGCGGTGAGCTGTTGAAGGTGATCGCGACCGATCCAGGTTCGATGCGCGACTTTCAGGCGTTTTCGCGCCAGACGGGCAACGAACTGGTGGAGCAGACCACGCAGGCCGACGAGTTCATCCATGTGCTGAAACGCCGCTGATGAAGCGCGGCAGAGAGGCGGTGCCAGCCGCCTTGCTCAGAGTTCCAGCGTCTTAAGGTAGGCACGGAACTCTGCACCGAGTTCCGGGTGCGCCAGCGCCAGCTCGACGTTGGCCTGCAGAAAGCCTTCCTTGCTGCCGCAGTCGTAGCGCTTGCCGTCGTAGCGGTAGGCAAACACTTTTTCGCGGCGCAGCAGGCCGGCAATGCCGTCGGTCAGCTGGATCTCGCCGCCCACGCCACGTGGCTGGTTGGCGATTTCGTGGAAGACACCAGGAGTCAGGATGTAGCGGCCGGCGACGCCCAGGCGCGACGGGGCTTGTTCGGGCGCCGGTTTTTCGACGATGCGGTTCACGTCCATCAGGGCATCGGTGACCGGCGTGCCGGCCACGATGCCATAGCGGCGCGTGTGCTCGGCCGGCACCTCCTGCACCGCCAGGATGGAGGCGCGCCATTCGGAATATTGGTCGACCATCTGCTTGAGCACCGGCGGGGTGCCGACCATCAGGTCGTCGGCCAGCAGCACGGCAAAGGGTTCGTTGCCGATCAGGCGTTGGCCGCAAAGCACCGCATGGCCCAGGCCCAGCGCTTGCGATTGCCGTACGTAGATGCACTCCATGTCGTCCGGCTTGACGCTGCGTACCACCTCGAGCAGCTCTTTCTTACCCGCCTGTTCAAGGGCTATCTCCAGCTCGAAAGTCATGTCAAAGTGGTCCTCGATGGGGCGCTTGTGGCGGCCCGTCACGAAGATCATTTCCCGGATGCCGGCGGCATAAGCCTCTTCCACCGCATACTGGATGAGTGGCTTGTCCACCACCGGTAACATCTCCTTGGGCTGTGCCTTGGTGGCGGGCAGAAAACGCGTACCGAGACCTGCTACTGGAAATATGGCTTTGTTGACTTTCATGTGTGAGGCTATCCCAGGGAGTAGGGTGCAGATTGTGGCATGGCTGCCTGGCGGCGCCATGCGGTCGGGGTGCAAGTGAGGCGAGTGAGATTGGCAAGATGCGGGTGTTGATTCTTGAACCCTTGGAGTCGGAAGTCATTCAATGGCTGTCTGACCGTCACGATGTGGTGGTGGCGCCCGAACTGGTCGGGCAGCCTGCCGCATTGGCCGAAGCCTTGGCGGGCGCGCAGGGGCTGATCGTGCCGCCTTCGCTGGCCGTGGATGCCCGCTTGCTGAAGGCCTCGCCGCAATTGCGGGTGGTCGGCCGGGTCAGCGCCGGCGCTGAAAATCTGCATCTGGAGGCCTGCCGGCAGGCCGGCGTGGAGATCGTGCGCTCCAACATGGCCAGCGCCAACGCCGAGGCCGAATTCATCGTCGGCGCCTTGCTGGCGCTATTGCGCCGGGTGCCCGTGCAAAGCAGCGACGGCCTCATGGTGGGTCGCGAACTGGGCTGCAGCACCGTGGGGTTGATCGGCATGAGCGCGTCCGCGCGGGTGCTGGGGCAATTGCTGCCCGTGTTCGGCACCCGGGTGCTGGGTTATGACCCCAGCCTGCATCCGACCGACCCGGTCTGGAGCCATTGGGGCGTTGATCCCGTGCCCATCAAGGAGTTGATGGAGCAGTCGGACGGCCTGTGCGTGCAGTTGCCGTATTTCCCGCGTTATCGAGGCCTGATGGGCGAGCGCGTGCTGGCCTTGGGCAAGCCGCAGCAGGTCCTGGTCAGCATTTCGCATTCGGCCATTTTTGACGATGCCGCGCTGGCCGAAGCCTTGCGCTCGCAGCGCATCCTGGCTGCATGGCTGGACAGCGTGGAACCCGGCTTGCTGGAACCGGGCCATCCGCTGCATGGTGCGGAGGGCTTGCAGGTCACGCCCAGGCTGGCCAGCACCACGCGCGAGTCGCGCGCGCGCGCCGCATGGACGGTCGCCAAGCGCGTGGACGAGGTGCTGACGAGCGGGGGGACCGCCGCTGCAGCTGCAGCGGCGTTGCCCTCGGGCTTCGCGCAGCTGCCCGTGCTGGAGTGAGCCGCTTGTAAGCCAGTCAGCTTCAGCCCAGCCGGGCCAACTGCTCGCGCAGGCGCTCCAGCGTGGCGCTGAAATCGGTCACGCGCTGTTTTTCCTGTTCGACCACCGCGGCGGGCGCGCGGGCCACGAAGCTTTCATTGCCGAGCTTGGCGTTGGCCTTGCCGATCTCGCCTTCCAACCGGGCGATTTCCTTGCCCAGCCGGGCTTTTTCGGCCTCGACGTCGATCTCGACCTTGAGCGCCAGGCGCGTGTCGCCGTGCACCAGGACCGGCGAGGTGGCGCTTTGGCGCGTGAACTCGGCCTCGTCATCGAGGACCTGCACGTCGGAGAGCTTGGCCAGGGTCTTCAGCAGGGCGGCCGCTTCCTTGATGAAGCCGGTGTCGCCGCCCACCAGCAGCGGCACGCGCTCGGCGGGCGACAGGTTCATTTCGCTGCGCAGGCTGCGGCAGGTGCCCACCACGGACTTGAGGCTCTGGACCCAGGCGTCGGCCCGGGCGTCGATGCGCTCAAGTTGCGCCGCCGGGTAGGGCGCGTTGACCAGATAGGCTTCCGTCCCGACCGCCTTGCGTCCGGCGATCGGCGCGACCGTCTGCCACAGCTCTTCGGTGATGAAGGGCGCCACCGGGTGCAACAGGCGCAGGATGGTTTCCAGCACGCGGATCAAGGTGCGGCGGGTGGCGCGCGCAGCGGCTTCAACGCCGGCGTCCTTGGCCGATTGCAGCTGCACCTTGGCGATTTCGAGGTACCAGTCGCAATATTCGTCCCACACGAAGGTGTAGATCGCATTGGCGACGTTATCGAGACGGTAGTCTGCAAAACCTTGCGCCACGGCGGCTTCTACGCGCTGCAGCTCGCTGACGATCCAGCGGTCCGCCTGGCTGAAGTGCAGGTATTGCTGCGCGGCGCATTCCTCTTTGCTCAGCTCTTTCAGGCCGCAGTCCTGGCCTTCGACGTTCATTAGCACGAAGCGGGTGGCGTTCCAGAGCTTGTTGCAGAAGTTGCGGTAGCCCTCGCAGCGTTTGGAGTCGAAATTGATGTTGCGGCCCAGCGTTGCCAGCGAGGCGAAGGTGAAGCGCAGCGCGTCGGCGCCGAAACCGGGGATGCCGTCCGGGAACTCCTTCTCGGTGGCCTTGCGCACCTTGGGCGCCGTTTCGGGGCGGCGCAGGCCGGTGGTGCGCTTGTCCAGCAGGGGCCCGAGCTCGATGCCGTCGATCAGGTCGACGGGATCCAGCACATTGCCTTCGGACTTGCTCATCTTCTGGCCCTGCGAGTCGCGCACCAGGCCGTGGATGTAGACGTGCTTGAACGGCACCTTGCCGGTGAAGTGTGTGGTCATCATGATCATCCGGGCGACCCAGAAGAAGATGATGTCGTAGCCGGTCACCAGCACGGAGGAGGGCAGGAACAGGTCTTGCTCCAGGGTCTTCCCGGGCCAGCCCAGGGTCGAGAAGGGCACCAGGGCGCTGGAGTACCAGGTGTCGAGCACGTCCTCGTCGCGGGTCAGCGGGCCGGTGTAGCCGGCGGCGGCGGCCTTCTCCCGGGCCTGCGCCTCATCGCGGGCCACGAACAGCTCGCCGCCGGTGCCGTACCAGGCCGGGATCTGGTGGCCCCACCAGAGCTGGCGCGAGATGCACCAGTCCTGGATGTTGCCCATCCAGTGGTTGTAGGTGTTGACCCACTGCTCGGGGTAGAACTTGACCGCGCCCGACGCGACGGCGTCCACGGCCTTGGCGGCAATGCTCTTGCCATTGGCGTCAGGCTTGTTCATGGCGATGAACCACTGATCGGTCAGCATCGGTTCCACCACCTGGCCGGTGCGGGTGCAGATCGGCAGCATGTATTTGTGCGGCTTGATCTCGATCACATAGTCCTGCGCTTGCAGGTCGGCCAGAAACGCCTTGCGCGCCTCGTAGCGGTCCATCCCCTGGTATTTTTTGGGACCGTTTTCGTTGACGTGCGCGTCCAGCGTGAAGATGGTGATGAGCGGCAGCTGGTGGCGCTGCGCGCAGGCGTAGTCGTTGAAATCGTGCGCGCCGGTGATCTTGACGCAGCCGGAGCCGAATTCACGGTCCACGAAATCGTCGGCGATGATGGGGATGTTGCGCTCGCACAGCGGCAGTTGTACCCATTTGCCGACCAGGTGCTTGTATCGTTCGTCCTCCGGGTGCACCGCCAGCGCGCCGTCGGCCATCATGGTTTCGGGACGGGTGGTGGCGATCGTCATGCCGCGCTGGGCCGCGCCGTCAATGGTTTGCGGGCCGTCGACGAAGGGGTAGCAGATGTAGTGCATCTTGCCTTCCGATTCGACGTTTTCCACCTCCAGGTCGGACACGGCGGACATCAGCACCGGATCCCAGTTCACCAAGCGCTTGCCGCGGTAGATCAACCCTTGTTCGTACAGCTGCACGAAGGTCTCGGTGACGGTCCGGGACAGCTGCTCGTCCATCGTGAAGTACTCGCGACTCCAGTCCACGCTGGCGCCCATGCGGCGCATTTGCGTGGTGATGGTGTTGCCGGACTGCTCCTTCCATTCCCACGCGCGGGCGACGAAGTTCTTGCGGCCCAAGTCGTGCCGGCTCACTCCCTGGCTCTGCAACTGGCGCTCGACCACGATCTGCGTGGCGATGCCGGCATGGTCGGTGCCGGGAATCCATAGCGTGTTCTGGCCGCGCATGCGGTGGTAGCGCGTCAACGAGTCCATGATGGTCTGGTTGAAGGCGTGGCCCATGTGCAGGGTGCCGGTCACATTGGGCGGCGGCAGTTGGATGCTGAAGGATTCGCGCTGCGGGTCCAGCGTCGGCTTGTACAGGCCCTTTTGCTCCCACAGGGGGCCCCAATGGGCTTCGAGGGCGGCGGGTTCAAAGGACTTGGCAAGTTCGGTCATGGCGGCAAAGGACTCATTCACGGCGCCGGAGCGCACCGAACAAAATTCGGCGGCGTTCCGGGCGAGGTCAGATCGGATGGAGGTGGGATTGTAGGGGGAGGGTTACATGAACAGATGTTCCCCCGCGTTCTCTCCGCCTAGCACCACGTAGTTCACCTTGCGCAGATCAGCCAGGGTCTTGCCGCCAGCGTAGGAGATCGAGCTTTGCAGGTCTTCCTGCATCTCGCGCAGGGTGTCGCCAAGCTTGCCCTTGACGGGCTCCAGGATGCGCTTGCCCTCGACGTGCTTGTACTCGCCCTTGTTGAAATCGCTGGCCGAGCCGTAGTACTCCTTGTAGAGCTTGCCGTCGACCTCGACGGTCTGGCCGGGCGACTCCTCGTGGCCGGCAAACAGCGAGCCGACCATCACCATCGAGGCGCCGAAGCGCACGCTCTTGGCGATGTCGCCGTGGTGGCGGATGCCGCCGTCGGCGATGATGGGCTTGGTGGCGACGCGCGCGCACCACTTCAGGGCCGACAGTTGCCAGCCGCCGGTGCCGAACCCGGTCTTCAGCCGGGTGATGCAGACCTTGCCGGGCCCGATGCCGACCTTGGTGGCGTCGGCGCCCCAGTTCTCCAGGTCGATCACGCCCTCGGGCGTACCCACATTGCCGGCGATCACGAAGGTGTCGGGCAGCTTGTGCTTGATGTGGTGGATCATGCGCTGCACGCTGTCGGCATGGCCGTGGGCGATGTCGATGGTGATGTAGTCGGCACCGACGCCATCAGCCGCCAGGCGGTCGATCACGGCGTAGTCTTCGGCCTTGACGCCGGAGCTGATCGAGACGAACAGGCCCTTGTCGCGCATGGCGCGCGCGTAGGCCACATTGTCCAGGTCGAAACGGTGCATCACGTAGAAGTAGCCGTCGGCTGCCAGGGTTTCGGTGATGGGTTCGTCCAGCACCGTTTTCATGTTGGCAGGCACGACCGGCAGCTTGAAGCGGCGCGGGCCGAATTCGATCGAGGTGTCGCATTCGCTGCGGCTGTCCACGCGGCACTTGCGAGGCAGCAGCAGGATGTTGTCGTAGTCAAAAATTTCCATGATGTCCAAGTTCGCAAATTGGGGTGCGTTGCGCGCAGTGCACCGCCAGGGCTGCGAGCGCTTGACTTGGAAATCCGGCAAAAAAACCGGACGCCAAAATTTGGGCCCGGTGATTGATTCTACGCCGATCCGGATACTTTGATTTTTTGCGGGCAAGCGCTGATGGTGGATGGATTGCCGGTCGCTAAAATCGTCGTTTACTCAGCGCTGAGGGCGGTGGTCCTGTCCGGAACAGGGCGTCGTTTCAGCGTCATCAATTCATCAACCCGCGACGGCTCACGTGTTCACGCGAGCTGCTATGGGATCAGGAAACTTCATGCGCTCAGTCGTCATCAGCGGCACCGGTCTGTACCAACCTCCCTTCACGATCACCAACGCCGAACTGGTTGAATCCTTCAACCGCTATGTGGATCTTCAAAATGCCCAGCATGCCGAGGCGATCGCCGCCGGCGAGCGTGCGCCGCTGGTGCATTCCAGCGTCGAGTTCATCGAAAAGGCCTCGGGCATCAAGCAGCGCTATGTGCTGGACAAGGCGGGTGTGCTGGACCCCACGCGCATGTATCCGCGTCTGACCGAACGGCCCGATGGCGAACTCTCGCTGATGGCCGAGATCGCGGTGGATGCGGCGCGCCAGGCCCTGGCCGCGGCCGGCAAGACAGGCGCCGACGTCGACGCCGTCTATTGCGCCGCTGCCAACATGCAGCGCGCCTACCCGGCGATGGCGGTCGAGATCCAGCAGGCGCTGGGCGCCAAGGGCTATGGCTTCGACATGAACGTGGCTTGCTCGTCGGCCACCTTCGCCATCGAGCAGGCGGTCAACGCGGTGCGTTGCGGCTCGGCCCAATGCGTGCTGGTGGTGAACCCGGAAATCACCTCGGCCCACCTGGAGTGGAAGGACCGCGACTGCCACTTCATCTTTGGCGATGTCTGCACCGCCGTGCTGATCGAGGCGGCCGACACCTGCACGGCACCCGAGCGCTGGGAGGTGCTGGGCACCAAGCTGGTGACGCAGTTCTCCAACGCGATCCGCAACAACTTCGGATTCCTGAACCGCAGCGAAGATTCCGACCCGAATGCGCGCGACAAGACCTTCAGGCAGGAAGGCCGCAAGGTGTTCAAGGAGGTCGTGCCCATGGCCGCGGCGCACATCGAGGCGCACCTCGGCAGTCTGCAGATGGCGCCGACCGACGTGTCGCGCTACTGGCTGCACCAGGCCAACCTGGGCATGAATCAACTCATCATCAAGAAGCTGGTCGGCGGCGAAGTGGGCGGCGACGTGGCGCCGCTGATCCTGGACGAGTTCGCCAACACCGCTTCGGCCGGCTCGGTGATCGCCTTCCATAAGCACCGTCAGGGCCTGAGCGCTGGCGAATTGGGCGTGATCTGCTCGTTCGGCGCCGGCTATTCGATCGGCAGCGTGGTCGTGAAAAAGCAGTGAGCCGCTGGTCGTTCAGCGCTTCAGGGCGCTGATGCTGCGGGCGCCAGCGGCTCGGCGACGGTGTCGCCAAAGCCCAGGCGCCGGGTCCCGGCTTCTCCGGCGAATTCGTCGAAAACCCAGTTGTCGCCCTGGCGCATCACGCCTTCGGCGGGCGGCTGGATCTCGGTAACAGGCACGTTGCGCAGCGCCACGTTCATGAAGTCGATCCAGGCTGGCAAGGCGACGCCGCCGCCGAATTCCTTGTCGCCAAGCGACTTGTTGTTGTCGTAGCCGATCCAGACGACCGCCGTCACGCTGGGTTGGAAGCCGGCGAACCAGGCGTCCACGGAGTCGTTGGTGGTGCCCGTCTTGCCATAAAGATCGGGCCTTTTCAGCTGACCCTGCGCGCGCGCGGCCGTGCCGCTGCGTGTCACCTCGTTCAGCATCGTGCTCATCACGAAGGTATTGCGCTCGGATATGGCGCGCTTTGTGTCGTCCAAGGGCGTTGGCGTGGTGCTGACCAGCGTGGCGCCCTTGTCGTCGACGATCTTGCTGATCAGCAGGGGCTGGACCAGATAGCCGCCGTTGGCGAACACGCTGTAGGCGCTGGCCATCTGCATGGGCGTGACCGAGCCGGAGCCCAGCGCCAGCGTGAGGTTGTCGGGCTGCTTGTCGACGCTCAGGCCGAACTGGCCCGCCCAGGTCTTGGCGCGCGCCGGCGTGACCTGCTGCATGACGCGCACCGACACCAGGTTCATGGAGTGCGCCAAGGCCTGCTTGAGCGTCATCTCGGGGGCGGCGTCATTTTCAGCGTTCTTGGGTTCCCAGCCGCCGATGCTGATGGGACCGTTGTTCACCAGCGTGTCGGGCGTGATGCCCAGCTCCAGCGCGGCCGAATACAAGATGGGCTTGAAGCTGGAGCCCGGCTGGCGCCAGGCCTGTGTGACGTGGTTGAACTTGTTGCGGGCGAAGTCGAAGCCGCCCACCAGCGCACGCACCTGGCCGGTGGCGGGCTCCATCGCAATGAAGGCGCCTTCCGCCTCCGGCGACTGGGCCACCACCCAGACGCCCAGGGGCTCGGCCTTGCTGGGCGTGCCGCGCGCGACACGGATGATGCTGCCGCGCTGGATGCGCAATTCAGGCTTGGCCCGGTCGGACAAGGCCGATTGCACGTTGCGCAGGCCTTCGCTGGTGATGGCGATGTCGTCGCCGTTTTGCAAGGTGGCGAGCACCTTGCCGGGCGCCACCTGGGTGACGATGGCGGTGTGCAGTTCGTCGTTGTCCGGATGCTCGGACAAGGCCTGCTCGATGGCGCTGTCGTTCTCGTCTTCGTCCTCGCCGAGTTCGATGCGGCCCTCGGGGCCGCGATAGGGCTTGCGCCGCTCGAAATCCATCAGCGTCTTGCGCAGGCCCTTGTAGGCGGCGATCTGCTGGTCGGCGACCAGGGTCGTGTAGACCTTCAGGCCGCGCGTGTAGCTGTCCTCGCCATATTGCGCATACACCACTTGGCGCACCATTTCCGCGGCGTATTCGCCGTGCAGCAGCTGGTCCTGCGGCGAGCGGATATGCAGGCGTTCATTCTTGGCGGCTTCGTATTCCTCGGCGGTGATCAGCTTGGTGTCGCGCATGCGCTCCAGCACCACCAGTTGCCGGTGCTGGGCGCGCGGCAGGTTGCTGATGGGGTTGGCGTAGGCTGGGTTTTGCGGCAGTCCGGCCAGCATGGCGGTTTCCGCGATGCTCAGCTCCTTGAGCGGCTTGCCGAAGTAGATTTCTGCCGCTGCCTCGAAGCCATAGGCTTTCTGCCCCAGGTAGATCTGGTTCATGTAGACCTCCAGGATCTTCTCCTTGGACAACTGGCTCTCGATCTTGTTGGCCAGCAGGATCTCGATGAACTTGCGGCTGTAGAGCTTCTTCTTGGTCAGGTAGAGGTCGCGCGCCAACTGCTGGGTGATGGTCGATGCACCCTGGCTGCGGGCGCTCACCAGATTGGAGAAGATCGCCCGCAAGATGCCTGTGTAGGACACGCCGCCGTGCTCGTAGAAATTGGTGTCCTCGATCGCGAGCAGGGCGTCCTGCATGCGCTTGGGGATCTGCGCCAGGGGCAGGTAATGGCGGCGCTCGGCGCCGAATTCGGCGATCAACTGGTTGTCGGTGGTATAGATCCGCAGCGGCTGCTTGGGCTGGTAGTCGGTCAGGTTGTCCAGCGAGGGCAGCGTGGGGTAGACCAGCGCCGCAGCCACGGCCAGCAGCAGCACCACCACGGCCAAGGCGCCCGCAACAAGAGTCAGCACGCCGGGCATGACCATGCCGGCCTGCGCTCGCGCCGTGGCCAGGGGCGAGGTCTGTTTGACGGAGGCTGGGTGTGTCAAAACTCTCATGCAAGGAATCCGCTGCGGCGACGCGCGATTATCGCGAGCATTTGGGCCTGCGCAGGATGAGGGCTTGGCGATGGGATCGGTTATCGTCGCGGCCATGACTGACCTGACCTTTTACTGGCACGACTACGAAACCTTCGGCCGGGTGCCCCGGCGCGATCGTCCCGCCCAATTTGCCGGCCTGCGTACCGATGCCGAGCTGAACGAGATCGGCGAGCCCTTGATGCTGTATTGCCAGCCGGCACCGGACTTCCTGCCCGATCCCGAGGCTTGCCTGCTGACCGGGATCCTGCCGCAGACCTGCGTGGAACAGGGCGTGCCCGAGCATGCGTTCGCGGCCGCGATCGAGGCCGAGCTGGCGCAGCCGGGCACGGTGGGGCTGGGTTACAACAGCATCCGTTTCGACGATGAGGTGACGCGCCACCTGTTCTGGCGCAACCTGATGGACCCCTATGCCCGCGAGTGGCAGAACGAATGCGGGCGCTGGGACCTGCTCGACGTGGTGCGCTGCTGCTACGCGCTGCGGCCCGAAGGTATCGAGTGGCCCAGGCACGAAGACGGCCGGCCCTCGTTCAAGCTGGAGCACTTGAGCGCGGCCAATGGGCTGGCGCACGAGGCAGCGCACGATGCCCTGTCCGATGTGCGTGCCACCGTCGCCCTGGCGCGGCTGATTCGCGACAGGCAGCCCAAGCTGTTCGAGTTCTGCCTGAAGCTGCGCCGCAAAGACGCGGTCTGGGCCGAAATCGGCTCGGCCCGGCCCTTCCTGCATGTCTCCGGCATGTACGGCGTGGAGCGCGGCTGCCTGGCCCTGGTGTGGCCGCTGGCGCCGCACCCGACCAACAAGAACGAGCTGATCGTCTGGGATTTGGCGCAGGACCCGGCCGAGTTGCTGGAGCTCAACGCGCAGGCCATTCGCACGCGCATGTTTGCAAAGCAGGACGAACTGCCGGAAGGCCAGGCGCGCTTGCCGATCAAGACCATTCACGTCAACAAGTCGCCGGTCGTGATCGGCAATCTCAAGACCTTGTCGCCCGCCATGGCCGAGCGCTGGGGGCTGGACCTGGCGCAGGGCCTGGTGCATGCGCAAATGCTGGCGGAGCGCAGCCATTTGCTCGCCGGCATGTGGGCCGAGGTGTTTCAGCGCCCCGACAGCGGGAGCGTCGATGTGGACGAAGACCTGTACGGCGGCTTTCTCGGCCAGGAAGACCGCCGCCAGCTCAATCGCCTGCGCAGCCTGGACGCGCAAGCCCTGGCCGATCGGGTCGTGCAAGGCCGTGCGGTGTTCGAGGATGCGCGCCTGGACGAGTTGTTGTTCCGCTACCGGGCGCGCAACTTCCCCGATTCGCTGAGCGCGGAAGAGCAGCAGCGCTGGCAGTCGCATTGCGCCTTGCGGCTGCACCAGGGTCAGGGCGGCAGTTCGACCTTGGCGCAGTTCTTTGAATCGATCGACAGGCTGGGCGAGGCGGCAGACGACGAGCGCGCGCAGGACATACTCGGCGCGCTGTACGACTATGCGGAGCAGATTGCTCCGCCTCCGCCTTGACGGAAATCCAGAGGTCATGTGAAAGCGTCTGAGCCAGCCTGGCGCGAGTCCCGGCGCCACGACACCCGACGTCGCGCCTTGATGTGCCTGCTGGGCCTGATCACGGCGGTCGAGTTCTTTGAGAACGCGATGTTCGTGTTTGGCGCGGCCCACATCATGGGCGGACTGGACGCCACGCCGGCCGAGTTCGTCCGGGCACAGGCGGCGTATGCCGTGGGCTGTCTGATGGCCATGGTGATGCAACAGTACATGGCGGCGCGCTATGGGTACCGGCGCTATCTGTTGGCGTCCATGGTCTTGTTTTCGGTGGCGCTGCTGGCTTGCGCGCACAGCCAGAGCCTGGGGCAGTTGACGGGGGCCCGGTTGATCCAGGGGCTCGGCGGCGGCACGTTCTTCACCAGCAGCCGGATCCTGGTGCCCCTGCTGTTTGCGCCGGAAGACCGGGGTGCTGCGTTGAAGCGCTTCATCGGCCTGATCTTCGGCGCTTCCGCGCTGGCGCCGGCCTGCTCGGCCTGGCTGATCGAGAACCGCGACTGGAGCTGGGTCTTCTACGCGGCGCTGCCGCCTGCCTTGCTGGCCTGTGCGGGCATTTGGTATTTGATGCCGGCACAGGTCGGACGCGCGAAGGCGTCATGGCGCGCGGAGCCGCACTTCCATCTCCTGGCCGTGCCGATGCTTTGGTTTGCGGTGGCGGTGGTGTGCGTGCAGCTCGGCTTGTCCGAGGCGCGCTTCGACGTGCTGGCGCACCCGCTGCGCCTGCTGCTGATGCTGACGGTCGGCCTGCTGATGCTGGCCCTATTCCTGTGGCAGCAATGGCACCAGGATGTTCCGTTGCTGCACCTGCGCAAACTGCAAAGCTCCGTGTACCTGACCGGGCTGGGACTTTATTTCGTCCACTACTTTCTATCGAATTTCAGCGCCTACCTGTTTCCCATCTTTGCGGAAAGCGGCCTGGGATTTCCTTTGGCAGCGGCAGGCTGGCTGAACAGCCTGGCTGGTTGGTGCAGCTTGATATTGGCCCTGGCCTACATGAAGTTCTCGCCACACCTGCGGTCCAAACGTTGGGTGATGCTGTCGGGCCTGGCTTGCTTTGCCCTGTATGCCGGCCTGTTGTCGTGCATGCCGGCGGGCGTCGACGCATGGCATGTCGTGCCGGCGATGCTGGCCAAGGGGGCGTTCGGGGTGCTGCTGGTGCTGCCGGTGGCGGGCCTGACGTTCAAGGAGCTGGGGGACGAACATTTTGCGCATGGCTACCAGGGCAAGAACATGATGCGGCAATTGGCCGCCTCGGCGTCGACGGCCATGGCCGCCATCATGTTGCAAAACCGGCAGTTTGCCTTGCACGACGTGCTGGGGGCCGAGCTGGGGTCGGACCGGGTCGCCGTACGCGATTGGCTCACACAACTCGGCCAGTGGTGGCAAGGGCAGGGCATGAGCGAGCTGCAGGCTCGAAGCTCGGCCTTGCTCGAGCTGTCCCGCACCCTGACGCATCAGGCGCTGCTGCTGGCTTGCGAAGACCTGTATCGCCTGCTGGTGCTGCTGGCCTTGTTGGGCGTGGTGGCGGTGTTGTCGCAGCGCAAGCTTTTGTGAATGGCATGCAGCGGACGCGTCGCTCAGGGCTGTCTTGGGGTTTTCAAGTCCGCGCTTGGGCTCCAAATGGTTGAGAATGGTGGGCGAACGTGGCAAGGAGAAGTTGATGCATACCGAATCAGAATCGCCCGACCAGGCTCCCACCGCAGAAACCGGCGCGCGCATGCGGGCCATGCTGGTGCGCTCGCCCACTGCCATCGGATTCGTCAAGGATGGGGTGTTCGAGGTCGTCAGCGAGCAGTTCAACCATTTGTTTGCCTATGACGAAGATGCCGACCTGACGGCGCAATCGGCCAGGAAGATTCTTGTTTCCGAGCTGGCCTATACGGCTTTGCACGAGCGCGTGCTCAATGCTTTCCACGCCGGCCGTCCCTTGGACGAGGAGGTCGAGTACGTGCGCCGCGACGGGTCGCGTTTCTGGGGGCGCCTGCAAGCCTCGCCCCTGCACTGGGATGCGCCCACGGGTGAGGCGATGTGGATCATTGAAGATGTCACCGCCGCGCGCCAGCTGCGCCTTCAACCCACCTGGACCGCCAAGCACGACACGCTGACGGAGTTGGCCAACCGGCGCGAATTCGAGCGTCGCCTGGGCGAGCACGTGGGGAGCCGCAGGCACGAGCCGGTATCGGTGTTGTGGGTCGATGTGGACCATTTTTCGACCGTGGCCGACAACATGGGCAGTGAAGTGGCCCAGCATTTCCTTTACGGCCTGGGCCAGATGCTGGTGACCAAGGTGCGGGCGTCCGACCTGGTGGCCCGCATGGAGGACGACCGCTTCGCCGTGTTGCTGCCCGATTGCGACCAGCACTACGCCCAGATCGTGGCCGAGAAGATGCGTTCGTCCATCGCCGCCTACAGGCTGCGCTGGGGCTTGCACCGCACCCGCGTGAAGGCCAGCGTGGGCGTGGTCCAGATCCAGCAGACGCTGGAGACGGTCGATTCCGTGCTGGCCGCGGCCGATCTGGCATGCGCCGAAGCCAAGGCGGCGGGCGGCGATTCGGTTCGGGTGTTCGTCTCGGCCGGCGGCTACGAGGAGCTGGCAGGCTGAGCTGCGACGCGCCGCCTGCGAGGTGCGGGCGGACGATGGCGGTGGCGGCAGTTCAGTGCTTCCGGTACTGGTCTTCGCCGAACAGGGTGCTCCACGCTTTGTCGTCCGTCAGCGGCCGGCGCTGGTCGGCGAGCACTTGCAGGGCTCGGTGCACGGCAGGGCGCGCGGCAATTTCGTCGAACCAGCCCTTGAGCTGCGGATAGTCCGACATCTCAATGCCCTGGTTTTTCCAGGAACGCAGCCAGGGAAACACGGCGATGTCGGCAATGCTGTAGTCGGGGCCGCCGATGTAGGGGCTGCTGGAGAGGCGTTTGTTGATGACCTGGTACAGGCGCCGGGCCTCATTGGTGTAGCGATCGATGGCGTAGGGGATTTTTTCGGGCGCGTAGATGCGAAAGTGATGCGCCTGACCCAGCATGGGACCCACGCTGCCCATCTGGAACATCAGCCATTGCAGGACCTCGTAGCGTCCACGCACGCTGGCAGGCAAGAACTGACCCTGCTTGCCGGCCAGGTAAAGCAAAATGGCGCCCGATTCAAACAGCGCCATCGGCTTGCCGTCGGGGCCATCAGGGTCGACGATGGCGGGAATCTTGTTGTTGGGACTGATGGCCAGGAACTCGGGTTCGAACTGTGCCCCCGCGCCGATGTCCACTGGAATCACCCGATACGGGATGTTACATTCCTCCAGCATGATGTGAACTTTGTGGCCGTTGGGTGTGGCCCAGGAATAGACTTCAATCATTCGATCCTCCATTCAGACTGGGTCGGGTGCGAGGGCGGTTCTTGTGGCGCAGGGCGTGGTCACAGCTTACATCCGCGCATCCCTGCGCCGCAATGGTCGCAGCAAAGAGTAGGGCTCCAGACATTTCATGGTCATTCAACACGTCAAGCACTGGTTTGTGGCACGCGCAAATGCGACGCGTTGGAAGCCTATCGTCGAATGGTCGCATCAGCAGCAGGCGCAGTTCCATCAGGTCAAGGACGGCTCCGGTTTCGTCATCGAGAGGCGGCGTTCTCCCGGAGCCTTGCGCATCGACTGGGGGCCGTCCACGCGCGCATACATCCAGGGGCAAGAGCTGCGCATGCGCTGCGAATTCAAGCTGAACCCGGACTTGCAAATGATGGTGCTCGACCGGCAACTGATGGAAAAGCTGGAAGTCGAGGTGTTCGACGCCTATACCGACACCTTGCGGACCCGTGTGGACACCGATACGCCCGAGGAAATGCGCTGGTTGGTGATGTTCCCGAAGCTGGCGCACATGAGCTCCAAGCTGGTCAGGTCGCATTACGGCGTGTTGGGCGTGAACCGCGATCTGGCATCGGCTTGGCTGGAAGGGCGCCTCAGTGAAGGCCTGGCCCAGGCCAGCCAGGATTTGATACCGCCCGGCCGCCCGTTCGTGATGCTGTGCCTGCGCGGCAACCTGTACCTGCGCACGACCATGCCCGCGCCGGACTTGGCGCAGATCCAGGCCTTCGTGAGGTTGCTGGAACTGGCAGGCCAGGAAGCGCAGCGGGTCAACCTGAAGGTGGGGGACGGCAGCCCCTGGCCCACCACGGCGTCGATCGCCTGGCAGAACTCCAATCCGGAATCGGCGCCGCCGCAAGGCAAATAGCTGAGTCCGGATGCTTGGGCTCAGCCGTGATGCGCCGCCGTGAGACCTGCCGTTATGCCTTTTGCGCGAACTGCCAGCCCAGTTCCGCCAGGGGGCGGGCGCCCGCTCCAGCCTCGCGGGCTTGCGCGCTGGCGGCGGTGCCGTCTTCCACGCGCTTGGCGATGCCTTGCAGGATGGCGGCGATGCGGAACAGGTTGTAGGCCAGATAGAAGTTCCAGTCGCGCATCATGCCCTGCACATCGGCGCGGCCGGTGCGTTCGCAATAGCGGCGCACGTAGTCTGCTTCGTCGGGGATGCCCAGCGCCAGGAGATCGGCCCCCGCCAGTCCGCGTGAAACCCCCGAGTTCCCGATGTGCCACGATATGCAGTGGTAGCTGAAATCAGCCAGCGGATGCCCCAGCGTGGAGAGTTCCCAATCGAGCACCGCGATCACGCGGGGTTCGGCGGGGTGGAACATCAGGTTGTCCAGCCGGAAGTCTCCGTGCACGATGGCGACTTCGCGCTCGTCGCGGGCGGAAGCCGGGATGTGTTCCGGCAGCCAGGCGATCAGCGCGCCCATGGCGGGATTGGGGGTCGTGATCGAAGCCTGGTACTGCTTGGTCCAGCGAGCGATCTGGCGTTCGAAGTAGTTGCCCGGCTTGCCGTAGTCGGCCAGGCCGATGGTATTCACGTCGACCTGGTGCAGCGCGGCGATCACGCGGTTCATCTCGTCGTAGATGGCGCTGCGCTCGACAGGAGACATGCCGGGCAGGGTCTGGTCCCAGAAGATGCGCCCCTCCATGTATTCCATGACATAAAAGGCGCGGCCCATGACGGATTCATCCTCGCACAGCGCCAGCATGCGGGGCACGGGCACGTCGGTGGACTGCAGGGCGCGCATGACGCGGTACTCTCGCTCGATGGCATGGGCCGACGGCAGCAGCTTGGCGACGGGCGCCGGCTTGGACCGCATGACGTAGGACTGCGAGGGCGTGACGAGCTTGTAGGTCGGATTGGACTGGCCGCCCTTGAATTGCTCGATCTGCAAGGGGCCGGCAAAGCCGCTCACGTGGCGGCCCAGCCACTCGGACAAACTGGGCAGGTCAATGGCCTGGGAAACGGCGCGGGTGCCGGTGAAAGTATCCATGGGTCTCCTTGCGGTGTTCAAAGCGAGCCACCACCAGGAAGCGCCAGCCTTTTTGGGCTCAGCGGTCGGCGATGGCCATCAGTTTGTCTTGATCCAGGACGACCAGCCGGGTGGGTTCCACCCGAACGGCGCCTTCTCTTTCGAAGCCCTTGAGCTCCTGGTTGACCCGTTGGCGGGAAGCTCCCAGCAGTTGGGCCAGGTCTTCTTGCGCCAGCTGCAAGCCAATGCGCGTTTCAGCGCCTTGCGTGACGCCGTAGGAGCGCGCCAGATGCAGAATCTGTTTGGCCAGGCGAGCGGCGAGCGGTCGCGTGTTGAGATCTTCGATCAGGTCGAACATCAGGCGCAGGCGCCTGCAGTTCAAGCGCATCAAGGCTTCATAGAGTTCGTTGTGTTGGCGTAACAGCTCCTTGAAATCTGGTTTGCGGACCACGAGCAACGTGGTTTCGCCATGTGTCGTCGCGTCATGGGTGCGCGGCAGGCCATCGAACAGGGAAATGTCGCCAAACCAGGTGCCTGGCTCCACATAGGTCAGCGTGACCTGCTTGCCTGATAGCGAGACCGAACTGACCCGCACCGCACCCTTGGCGACACCGACCCATTCCTCAGGAACCTCGCCCCGGCAGGTAAGCAGGGCGCCATCCTCCATTCGCCTGACAACGGCGCGCGAAAGGATGTCGTCGCGCAGTGCCTGCGACAGCCTGGAGAACCATGAACCTGATTCAATGTTGCTGCGTTCTGGAATTGTAAGAATCGAACTGTTCATGCTGAGTCTCAAAGGCGACAGTACTCCTGGAAGGTACGCCTGGAACGTACGCCCGGAATGGTGGCCGGATATCGCGGACACTGGCTTGACAGTCTAGCGTCCCGAAGAAAATCGAGGCAAACCCTTGATCGCGCGCATCATTCTTGGGGGAATTTGCGACTACCATGCGGCGGCGAAACTGTTACGCTTGTTAAAAATAATCGGTGTCAGATTGGAGCGAAATTTGCTGCGTGCCGTTTGGCGGTCCGGCAGGTTCGGCGGCATCGTTTTGTATCGGTTTATATCTATGCGGCTCCGGGCGTCCATGCGATGAATCGCATGCTAGAGTCGCTTACAAACATAAGTAATTTTTCTGGGCATGCACCGAGCCTATTCAGCTGCACGACTTGATTTGCCTCCCTCGGGGCTGACACGATCTCTCACGGTACTGGTTTCGGCCTTGCTGGGGGTGGGTTGCGTCCATGCGCTGGGCGTCGGACGGCCGCAGACAGTGTCCAGCATCGGCGAGCCGCTGAATTTGCTGTTTCCCCTCAATTTGGCTGCGGGAGAAAGCATCAGCCTGGATTGCGTCCAGGCCAAGGTGCTGGCGGGAGAATCTCGGATTCCCACACAAAGCCTGCGTTTGCAGCTCGATTCGCGCATGGGCGTCGAAGCCCATTCCGTCCGCCTGCAAAGTACCGTGCCCATCAGTGAGCCGGTGGTGTCGGTGGAATTGACGGTGGGTTGCAACGGGGTTCGATTCACGCGCCAGTTCACGGCGCTGATTGATCCGCCTCTTGATCCCCGCAGCTCGGGCTCCGAGACGGCAATGAGCATGCCGGTGGCGCCCGCGCCCGTGGTGGCAGAGACCACCATCACCGCGCCCGCAGGCATCGAGATCCAGGCCGAACGCGCGCGTCAAGCTCCTCGCGAGGCTGACGCCCATGCTCCGGTTCCACCCCCCGTCAGGACAGCGCAGGCGCCGGGGCAGGGCGCCAAGGCTGCGGTTGGCAATGCCCGGCGCCAGACACCGCATCAGGCGCCGGCAGCGGCACGAGCGGCGGCAGTGCCTGCGTCAGTGGCTCCCGCCACCATTCCAACGGTCGTGGCGGCGGCGCCGACCGCTGCAACTTCGTCCGCGTCGCGCCAGCCTGCCGCGGACAAGGCATCGGCGCCTGTCGCTGCGGCATCGGCGCCCGAAGTACGAACGGTTGCGCGTCTGCAACTCGATCCACTCGACGATTTGTCGTCCGGCGCGGCAGCGGCCTCGCCCGAAGCCATGGCGGAAGAAAAACGCCTGGCGGCGCTGGAATCTGAAATAGCGGCGATGCGCAAGTCGACCGACGATTTCCATGCCGGTATCCAAGCCTTGCGAGGCAGGCTGGAGGCCGAGCGCAGCGAACGCTCTCAGAATCCCTTGGTGTATGGGCTGATGCTGCTGGCGCTTGCGCTGCTGGCAGCCGGTGCATGGATGTGGAAGCGCCTGGTGTTCGTGCAGGCCCAGCAGGCTGCGTGGTGGGCCGGGGCTGGCGAGGACGCGGAACTGCCGCCCGCCGCTGCGCCTGTACCGCAAAAGCCGATGGCGTCATCTGGTGCATCATTCGGTGTGCCGCCCGCTGTGGCGCCCGTTACGCCCAAGCTGGAGCCGAACATGGCGGCCAAGCAGGCCGAAGCCCCGTCTGTCAGTCCGCAGCCTGTGCTGGATGCGGAACCCGTCAAGCAGGGCGCCGCCGAGCCGTCCTTCAAGCCGCAATGGGACGAACCGGTGTTCACGCCGGCGTATGCAAGCCCCAAAGAGCAGGCGGTGGCGGAATTCCTGGGAGAGGAGCCGCCCGGCGACAGTACATGGGCCTTGCCCGAGCAGGTTCGTGCACCTGAGGACGAGGCGCTCTCGCTGACGCCGCTTTCGGGGTACGGCGATATGGACGTGCTGAGTCCGGCACAGCAGCAGCATTCGGCCGCACAACTGCTGACGACACCGGAGTTGGCGCACATAAGGGTCGAGGAGTTGATCGACCTGGATCAGCAGGTCGATTTCTTCCTGGTGCTGGGGCAGGACGATGCGGCGATCGACCTGCTCACCGAGCACATCGGCCGTGGCGATGCGGGCAATGCGCTGGCGTATCTGAAGCTGCTGGAAATCATGCAGCATCACAACGACGAGGCCGGCTTCCAGCGCATTGCCAATCAGTTTGCCAAGCGCTTTCAAGCCTGGGCCCCGACCTGGAACGAGAATCTCAGCGAGGGCGCTGGTTTGGGCGGGGATGCCGCGACCATGCGCCGCATCCAGGTGTGCTGGCCCGACAGCGGCGCCGCCATGGCCTTGCTGCAGGATCTGCTGGCGCGCGGCGGCGATCAAGGGACGCGGTTCGATCTGGCTGCGTATCGCGACATCCTGATGCTGTACGCCGTGGCGCGCGACCTGTCCGAGCACGAGGTGCGGGATGACCAGATCGACGTGTTCCTGCCGCTCGACCTGGACATCGGCAACGAACCCTCGGCCAGCATGATGGCCACCATGGTGTGGGAAGGCACAGGCCATCAAGGCGACACCTATCCTGTCGATCTGGACCTGTCGCTCGACGAACCGAAAACGCCGCCTCCGGACAAGGCTTGAAATCAGCGCAGGCGCTTCTGCAGGAGCGCTAGTGCCTGACGCAAGGTCTCGTCCTTTTTTGCGAAACAGAACCGGATCACCTTGGCATCGTTGCGCGTGGCGTAGAACGCCGAGATCGGAATGGCGGCAACGCCGACTTCTCGCGTCAGCCATTCGCAGAACGCGACCGGGTCCAGGTGGCTGGCGTTCTCGACGGCACCATAGTCCACGCACTGGAAGTAGGTCCCGGCGCAGGGCAGGGTGCGCAGCGCCGTGTCCGCCAGGCCTTGCGCAAACAGGTCGCGCTTGGCCTGGTAGAAATCAGACAAGCCCAAATAGGGCCGGGGGTCGGCCATGTAATGCGCCAGGCCCAGCTGCATGGGCGTATTGACGGTGAAGACGTTGAACTGATGGACTTTGCGGAACTCGACGCTCAGTGCTGCCGGCGCGGCGACAAAGCCGACTTTCCAGCCCGTCACGTGGTAGGTTTTGCCGAAGCTGGAAACGATAAAGGCGCGCTCGGCGAGCGCGGGAAACTCGGCGGAGCTGTGATGCCGGTGGCCGTCGAACACCATGTGTTCGTAGACTTCGTCGCTGATCAGCAGCACCTGGGTGTCGCGCAGCAGGTCGGCCAGCGCCTGCATCTCGGCGGCGGTCCAGACCGTTGCGCTGGGATTGTGCGGCGTGTTGACGATGATGGCCCGCGTGCGCGGCGTGATGGCGGCGGCGATGGCCTTGAAGTCCGGCCGATAGCTGTTTGATGTCAGTGGCACCCGTACGACTTTGCCGCCCGCCAGTTCGATATTGGGCGCGTAGCTGTCATAGCAGGGCTCCAGCACGATCACTTCGTCGCCCGCATGCACGATGGCCTGGAGCGCCGTGAAGATGGCCTGCGTGGCGCCCGCGGTCACGGTGATCTCGGAGTCGGGCCGATAGGTCCGGCCGCTCAGGGCCTGGATCTTGGCGGCGATGGCCTCGCGCAAGGCCACGGTGCCTGGCATGGGCGGGTATTGGTTGTGGCCGTCGCGCATGGCCGCGTGCACGGCTTCGACCAGCGCGGGATCGCCGTCGAAGTCCGGGAAGCCCTGGCCGAGGTTGATGGCGCCGTGGGCCTGCGCCAGCGCCGACATGGTGCTGAAGATGGTGGTGCCGACCCGGGGCAGGCGGCTGTCCAGGGGTGTCAGGGCTTGGGCGCTTGCTTGCGTGAACGTGGCGTTCATGGGTTCAGATTCCGTAGTCGCTGGCGTCTCCAGCCATGGCACGCTCGAGCAGGCTTCTGTTGAAGCGGTCGGACAGCAACTCGGCAAACGCATACACATAGTTTCTCAGGTACGCGCCACGCTTGAAGGCCACGCGCGCCACGTTCTGGCCGAACAGGTGGCCCAGCGGCCGCGACACCAGATCGCCGCCCGGCGGATCGTCGCGCACGGCCATCTCGGCAACGATGCCCACGCCCAGGCCCAGGCGAACGTAGGTCTTGATGACGTCCGAATCAATGGCCTCGAGCACGATCTGGGGTTCGATCCTGCGGGCCGCGAAGGCCTTGTCGATGCGCGCACGTCCCGTGAAACTGGCGTGGTAGGACACCAGAGGATGCGCGGCCAGTTGTTCCAGGCTGGGGCGCTCTACGCTGGCCAGGGGGTGGTCGGCCGGCACCACCAGCACGTGCTGCCATTCATAGCAGGGCAGGGTGACCAGGTCTTCGAATTCCCCCAGTGATTCGGTGGCCAGTCCCAAGTCGGCGGATTCATCCATCAGCATGCGAGCGACTTGTTCAGGATTGCCTTGGTGCAAGCTCACCTGAACCTGTGGGAATTGCTTGCGCAATTGAGCCACAGGGCCCGGCAGGACGTAGCGGGCCTGGGTGTGCGTGGTGGCGATGCTGAAGCGGCCCGCGTCCTGCTTGGAGTAGTCCTGCCCGATGCGCTTGAGGTTGTTGACCTCGCGCATGATGATCTCGATGGATCGCAGCACCTGCTGGCCCGGTTCGGTGATGTGGCGCAGGCGCTTGCCGTGGCGCGAAAAGATATCGACGCCCAGCTCCTCCTCCAGCTCGAGAATGGCCTTGGAAACGCCCGGTTGCGAGGTGTGCAAGGCCTTGGCCGTTTCGGTCAGGTTGAGGCCGCGGCGCACCGCTTCCTGCACGAACCGGAACTGGTGCAGATTCATGGCGTCTCCAGGGATCCTGTATTTGAAACGGCGGCTATGCAGACTTCGATCATGGCATCGATCACGGCGGCGGCTTCGCCAATGGGGGGCTGCAGGTGCCAGCTCACGCGCGGCCCATGCTGGACACGCAGTTGCTCAAGCAGCATGGGCAGGTCGCGGCGCACATGCCCGCCCGTGCCTAGGAACAGCGGTACGACCTGGATCTGGCGGCAGCCGGCCTCTACCAATTGCCCTGCGGCTTCGGCCACCGAAGGCGACATGAATTCGAGGTAGGCCAGGCGCACCGCAAGGCCCGGCCGTGCCGCCCGCAGTCCGGTCTCGACCTTTTGGAACGGCTGCGCCCAAGCCGGGTCGCGGGCGCCATGCGCGAAGAGCAGGATGCCGTCCATGCCGGGTCAGCGGTAGCGCACCAGCCAGGCGAATGCGCCCAGCGAGAGGCCGAGGTAGAGCAGGCTGGGCGAGGCAGACACGACCCAGGGCGTCCACTGCTTGAGCAAGCCCACGTGGCCGGCCAGGTTGTTCAAGAGCACGAAGCTGATGCCCAGCATGATGCCGCCGAACACTTTCAGGCTGATGCCGCCCGAGCGGCCGTGCAGGTAGGCAAAAGGCAGCGCCAGGGCCACCATCACCAGGCAGGCAAAGGGGTAGAAGGCCTTGCGCCAGAACTGGATCTGGTATTGCTGCGAGGCCTGGGCCTGTTCTGACAGGTGGGCCGTATAGTGGTACAGCTCCAGCGTGGACATGGTCCAGGCCGGCAGCAGGGCGGCGCTGATCACGTCGGCGCTGAGCCCGCTCTGCCATTGAAGGTCCTGCAGGTGGGTCTGCACGATGTAGGGTGCCTGGGCGCCGGCGCTGCTGTCGTCCGCGCTGTTGTCTGTACCGTCAGCCGTGTTGTTGCCCGCGATCCATTGATCTCGCTGCACGTCGTGCAGCAGCCACAGGCCGTGCGGGCCCACGTGCGCGGCGGCGGCTTGCGTGCGCGACTGCAGGCGGCCTTGCGCATTGAACTCGAAGATGCGCACGTCCCGCAGGTCGCCATTGACATCGGCTTCCTTGACGTTGACGGAGAAGCTGCGCTCGCCGCCGCTGCCGGTTTGCTTGTCCTTCAGCCAGGCGCCGCGTTTGCCTGATACCTTGCCGCCGTCGAAATGCGTGCGCATGGCTTCGGCCTGTTTTTCGGTCCACGGGGCCAGGTAGTCGCCGACCACGAAGGTGGTGACGGCGAACCCCAGGGCCAGGGTGGCCAGCAGCGACAGCGCGCGCGAGGGGCTCAGGCCGCCGGTACGCAGGATCGTGAACTCGCTCGACTGGGCCATGCGCGCCAGCGAGTAGATGCTGCCGATCAGGACGGTGATGGGAAATACCTCGTAGATGTGCCCCGGCAGCTTGAACAGCGCCATCAGGCTGGCCGCGCCCGGGCCGGCGCCGCGGCGCGTCATGCGGTCGAGTTCGTCGACGAAGTCGATGAAAAAGAACAAGGCCAGGAACGCCACGGTGACGAAAGCCACCGAAGCGCTGATGTCGCGATACAGAAGGCGTCGTACTGTTCTCATGCCGTCGGTGGACAAATGCGGTTGTGATTGGATGCGGAAGCGTCGCGCGAGCGGGGTCGGCGCGACACCAGGCGCGGGCGTCCACCCTGGTCGCGCAGCCAGATCACGGCCAGGGCCAGCAGCATCGCGCCGCCGTGCAGGCTGAGCAGGGCGCGCGGCATGCTCATGCGTGCCGTCGCCACCCAGGTTTGCGACAGCACCGTGAGATTGAAATACACGACGAAGCCGAGCAGCGCGAACAGGAGGTTCCAGTTGCTGGCTCGGCGCGGGTTGGTGGCCGAAATGCCGATGCCCAGCAGCACCAGGTTGACGGCCGCCAGGCTCATGCCCAGGCGCCAGGTGAGCTCGGCCATGTTGCGCGGCACGGGATTGCCGGCCAAGTCCATGCTGCCCATGGCCTTGGGCGGCAACTGGTCCACCGCGCGGACGCTTTGCTTGTCGGTCAACGCGCGGTACTGCTCGAAGCTGGCCAGGGTCTTCTGGCCCGACTGGGTGTTGACTTCATTGCGCTGGCCCTGCTCCAGCACCAGGAAGCGGTCGTCGCCCTGGAACACGATCTGGCCCTTGTGGGCGGTGGTGACCGATTCGGAGTCGCCCTGTTCGGTCAGGATGAACACATTGCGGCCTATGCGCCCGTCCTGCGCGTCGCGATCGATGAAGAAGACGCGGCTGCCGTCGCTGGAGCTCTGGAACTGGCCCGGCGCGACGCGCGAGAGGTCGGAGCGCTTTTCGTAGCGGTCCTGCAGCTGGGTGCTGTTGCGATTGCCCCAGGGCCAGATCACCAGATTCAGGGCCACCACCGCTACCAGCACCGGAGCCGCCAGGCGCAGCACCGGGGGCACGAAGCGCATCAGGCTCACGCCGCTGGAAAACCAGATCGTCATTTCCGATTCGCGGTACATGCGGCTGAGCGTGAACACGATCGCAATGAAGAGCGACAGCGTCAGCATGGTCGGCAGCTGTCCCAGGCCCGTGTAGCCCATCAGCAGCAGCACATCTTGCGGCGAAACGCTGCCCACCGCCGCCTGACCCAGGGTCTGGATCAGCATGATGGTGAGCACGATGGTGATGATCACGACGAAGGTGACACCGAAGCTGCGTGCCAGCTCCTTGCGCAGGGTGGAATCGAATAACATCCGGACACTTTATCTATACCTTCGTATTATGGACTTCCGCACTCAATCCGCTTCCCTTCAAGCCTTGGCCGCCACGAGCGCTGACGCCCTGGTGGTGGTGCTGGCCGGTGACAGCCTGCCCGCCGATCTGGATCCCGCCATCGCCGAGCTGGTGAAAGACTCGATCAAGCTGGGTGATTTTGAATTCAAGGCCGGCAAGACCCTGCTGCTGCAGCGACCCAACGGCGTGAAGGCGCCGCGCCTGGTGCTGGCCGCGGCCGGCAAGGCCACGCTGAAAGCGGCCAAGACGGCGCTGCAGGCGGCCTTAGGGCTGGTCAAGGCTCGCGCCGCGGCGCATGCCGCCGTGGCCTATGTCGGCTTCGACGGCCTGGACGAATCGCTGGCCGAGCAGACCGTGCTGGCTGCGAGCGATGCCGTGTATGTCTACCGCCATACCAAGCCCAGCGCTCCGGAGGCCTCGGCCTTGAGCAAGGTCACGGTGCTGGCCGACAAGGCGCAGGCCAAGCCCGTCAAGCGCGGGCTGGAGCGCGGCCAGGCCATCGCCGCCGGCGTGGAACTGGCGCGCGAATGCGCCAACCGTCCGGGCAACTACGCCACCCCGACCTACCTGGGCGAGCAGATGCATGAGCTGGGCCGCACCCATGGCCTGAAGGTCGAGGTGCTGGACCAGAAGGCCGTCGAGAAGCTGGGCATGGGCTCCTTCCTGTCGGTGGCCAAGGGCTCTGACGAGCCCCTGCGCTTCATCGTGGCCCGCTACGAGGGCGCGGCCAAGTCGCAGGCGCCGGTGGTGCTGGTGGGCAAGGGCATCACCTTCGACTCGGGCGGCATCTCGCTGAAGCCGGGCGCCGAAATGGACGAAATGAAGTTCGACATGGGCGGTGCCGCCAGCGTGCTGGGCACCCTGCGCGCTGTCGCGGAGCTCAAGCCCAAGATCAACCTGGTGGCCATCATCGCCGCCTGCGAAAACATGCCCAGCGGCCGTGCGCTTAAGCCCGGCGATGTGGTGACCTCGATGTCCGGCCAGACCATCGAGATCCTCAACACCGACGCCGAAGGCCGCCTGATCCTGTGCGATGCGCTGACCTATGCCGAACGCTTCAAGCCCGCCGTGGTGGTCGATGTGGCTACCTTGACGGGTGCCTGCGTGATCGCCCTGGGGGGAATCCGCAGCGGCATGTACGCCAGCGACGATGAGCTGGCGCAGTCCCTGCTGGCTGCGGGCGACGATGCCCTCGACCCCTGCTGGCGCATGCCCTTGGACGAAGAATACGAAGAAGGCCTGAAGAGCAATTTCGCCGACGTGGCCAATGTCGGTTCGCGTGCCGGCGGCTCCATCACGGCCGCGATGTTCCTGAAGCGTTTCGCCGGTAAATACCGTTGGGCGCACCTGGACATCGCCGGCACGGCCTGGAAGGGCGGAGCCGCCAAGGGCGGCACGGGACGTCCGGTCGGCCTGCTGACGCATTTCGTGCTGTCGCAGGCGCGCTGAGCGCGGGCTTGAAGTCGGCCGATTGCCTATCGTGACGCAGGTCAGTTTCTACACCGGTGTGACGGACCGGCTTGCGTTTGCCTGCCGGCTGCTGCGCAAGGCGGCGCAAGGCGGTAGCCGGATCCTGGTGCTGGGGTCAGGTCATGCCCTGGCGCGCCTGGATGCGGACTTGTGGCGTTTCGAAGCCACCGAATTCCTTCCCCACTACTGGGTCCAATCCGAGGCCGCCTGCGACAAGGCTTTGCTGGACCAGACGCCCATCGTGCTGGCCGAGCATGCGCCGCCTGGATGGCCCGGGGGCAGGTTGCTCAATCTGGGCCTGGAGATGCCTCCTGGCCTCGAGGCCTTCGACCGCGTGCTGGAGATCGTCTCCAACGATGCCGAGCAGGTCCAGGCCGGCCGGCGTCGCTTCAAGCTGTACCGCGACGCGGGTCATGCCGTGACGCATTTCGAGGCCAACGCATGATCCGGTCTTACGACAAAGCCGTTCCCACATTGACCGAGGTGCTCGACGAGCCGCAATGGTCGCAAGATGTCGAGGGCGTTCGCGACGATGGGCCCGGCGTACCGGCCGCGTCGCCGGTCAGTCCGGAACCCGCGCCTTTGCAGAATGTCCTGGACGCCCTGGAGGATGACGACGCCGGCCCGCCGGCGTGGGACCGGGCGGCGCAGGAGGATTTCCAGCTGATCCTGAATGAGCCGGTTCATGAGCTCGACGCCGATCCGGACGTGGGGCCTGATGCTGAGGCGGACGCTGAGCCTGCCGTTGCGCTGGATATTGCGCCAGAGCTCGAGCCGGTCATTGACGCGGTCAGCGAGCCGGCAATGGAGCCAGTCACGGAGCCAGACACGGCGGCGGACCATGTGGCCGGCATGCCGTCCGAGCTGCCTCTCCCGTTCGTCCCCAATGTTGGGGAGGCAGCAGGCGGAATTCAACAGCTTTCTGCAGCCATCGCAGCCCGTTTGGAAGCGCAGCTGGAGCAAAGTCTGACTCAATTCCTGCACGAACAGCTGCCGATGGCGCTTGACGACGTCATGGCGCGCATGATGCCGACGATCGCTCAGTCCATGAGCGACGTGTTGCGTCCCAAGATGCAGGCGCATGTGCGGGTCTGCCTGTTGCACTTTGATCAAGCGGAATGAAGTAAACCCGTTCTTCTCAGGCTTTCCCCATGGAGTCGGGCTTGAATTTGCAGTAAGGTCGCGCGGTTGTTCAATGATTTGGTTTTCGCTTTAACACGGAGGTAATTCATGCAAGTCAGACTGAATGTCATTGTGGGTGCCGTTTCTCTGCTGCTGGGCGCAAGCGCCTTTGCGCAAGAGGTCGTTGTGAAGATCGGCCACGTCGGCCCCACCAGCGGGCAGATCGCCCATCTGGGCAAGGACAACGAAATGGGCGCGCGCATGGCCATCGATGATCTGAACGCCAAGGGCGTGACGATCGGTGGTCACAAGGCTCATTTTGAATTGCTGGCCGAAGACGACGCGGGCGATCCCAAGCAAGGCACGGCGGCCGCTCAAAAGCTGGTCGACGCCAAGGTCAACGGCGTGGTGGGCCACTTGAATTCCGGGACTTCCATTCCGGCATCCAAGATCTACAGCGACGCGGGCATTCCGCAGATCTCGCCCTCTGCCACCAATCCCAAGTTCACTCGCAACGGCTACAAGACCACGTTCCGCGTGGTGGCCGATGACGTGCATCTGGGCGGCACCCTGGGCAAGTATGCGGTGACGGACATGCACGGCAAGAACATCGCCGTGATTGACGACCGTACCGCCTATGGCCAAGGCGTCGCCGACGAGTTCGAGAAGGGCGTCAAGGCGTCCGGCGGCAAGGTTGTCGGCCGCGAGTTCACCAACGACAAGGCCACGGACTTCACCGCCATCTTGACCTCCTTGAAGGCCAAGAAGCCCGATGTGGTCTTCTTCGGCGGCATGGACGCGGTCGCTGGCCCGATGCTGCGCCAGATGAAGCAGCTGGGCATCGAAGCCAAGTTCATGGGCGGCGATGGCATCTGCACGGGCGAACTGCCCAAGCTGGCCGCCGGCACCATGGGCGATGGGCAAGTCGTGTGCGCCGAAGCCGGCGGCGTCGAAGGCGAATCCAAGGTCGCCATGGATGCGTTCAAGGTCCGCTTCAAGGACAAGTACAAGGCCGACGTGCAGATCTACGCACCTTATGTGTATGACGCCGTCAACGTGATGGCGGCCGCCATGGTCAAGGCCGGCTCGGCCGATCCGGCCAAGTACCTGCCGGTGCTGGCCAAGACCGAAGGCTACAAGGGCGTGACCGGCACCATCAGCTTCGACAACAAGGGCGACATCAAGAACGGCGCGCTGACGCTCTACACCTACAAGGGTGGCAATCGCGAGCAGATCGCTGTGGTCCGTTAAGACTTGTTCTGAAGTCCAGCAAAGGGTGCCGCAAGGCACCCTTTCTTTTTTGGGGCCGCATTGATTCATTTATGCTGCTTGCATGAGTGAGATTGTTGCGCCTCTTCAGGGCATGAAGCCAGACAAACCGCCCAAGATTCCAGAGTCCGTGCTGGTCGTGATCCACACGCCGGAACTCGAGGTGCTGATGATGGAGCGCGCCGATCGTCCCGGTTTCTGGCAATGCGTGACCGGCTCCAAGGACCGGCTTGACGAGCCCTTGCGCGCCACGGCAATTCGTGAAGTGGCGGAAGAAACCGGCATCCTGATCGGCAGCCTCGAGGTGCCCCAGGAGGCCTTGCGCGACTGGGAACTGATCAACGTCTACGAGATCTATCCGGTCTGGCGCCATCGCTACGCCGACGGCGTGACGCACAACACCGAGCATGTGTTCGGCTTGACGGTGCCTGCGGGCACGCCGGTGCAATTGGCCGAACGCGAGCACCTGGCGATGCGCTGGATGCCGTGGCGGGACGCCGCCGATCTTTGCTTCTCCGCGTCCAATGCCGAGGCGATACTGCAATTGCCGCGATTTCATGGAGAGCATTCATGACGATGTTTTCGCGCCGCGCCGCGTTCAGGGCCTCCGGCCTGCATCCCCTGCATGGCGAGGGCGAAGGCTTGAAGGCGGGCGTGCCGCCGCAGCGCTTGCGCGTCGCCACCTACAACATCCACAAGGGGGTGCGCGGCCTCGGGCCTGCGCGCCGCCTGGAAATTCACAACCTGAGCATGGGTGTCAAGGCGCTGGACGCCGACCTGATCTTTCTGCAGGAGGTGCGGCAGTTCCACCACCGCGACGCCAAGACCTTTGACCGCACCTGGTTCGGCTGGCCCGAAGAAGGGCAGGCCGATTTCCTGGCGCCTGACGGCTATGCGGCCGCCTACCGGACCAATGCCGTGACCCGCGACGGCGAGCATGGCAACGCGCTGCTGTCGCGCTGGCCTGTCGGCGACATCGGGCACCATGACGTGTCCGACCACCGCTTCGAGCAGCGCGGCCTGTTGCATGTGGTGGTGCAATGGTCGGGCCATGAGATCCACGCCATCGTGGCGCACCTGGGTTTGATGCACAGCAGCCGGGTCAGGCAGGTGCAGCGTCTGGGCGAGTACCTCGACGCCGCGGTGCCGCGCGATGCGACCCTGGTGGTGGCCGGCGACTTCAACGACTGGGGCGAGCGGCTAGACGAACCGATGGCCGAAGGCGGCCTGCACCGCGCCATGGCGCCGGCAGGCCGATTGCGCCCCCGCACCTTTCCATCCCGCATGCCCTTGTTTTCGCTGGACCGCATCTATACGCGCGGCTTGCGCTGCCTGCAGATGCAGGTGCCGCACGGCTCCGCCTGGGCCCGCATGTCGGACCACCTGCCCTTGCTGGCGGAGTTCGAGCTGGCCTCGATGCATGCGTCGTTAGGGGCTTGACGCGTGTTGGGCAATCCTGGGCCATGAAGCTGCGCCGCAGACGACCATCGAGGCTGCTGGCGCAATTGAGGGCGCCGGCGCGTGCGCGGCCGGACTACTCGGGCGGCAATGCCGTGAGCCTGCTCAAGGGCGGTGACCAGCTGTTTCCCGCCATGACGGCAGCGATGCGCGCGGCACGCAATGAAATCTGGTTAGGCACCTACATTCTTTATCACGACATGTCCGGCAATTCGCTGGTCGACGAACTGCTGGCGGCATCCCGCCGAGGCGTCCGGGTGCATGTGGTGGTCGATGGCTATGGGTCGATGGCCAGCCTGGACTGGCTGCGCCAACGCCTGGGCGGATCGGCGGTGGCGCTGGAAGTGTTCAGGCCCATAGACCGCTGGTGGCGCTGGCTGCAGCCGGGACAGCTGCGCCGCCTGCATCAGAAAATCTGCGTCGTCGACAGCACACAGGCCTTTGTGGGCGGCATCAACATCATCGACGACCGGCGCGACCTCCACCATGGACTCACCGACACCCCCCGGCTCGACTTCGCCATTTCGGCCACGGGGCCCTTGGTCAAGCCCATCGAGCAGGCGGTGCGCGCGGTCTGGACGCGCGCTCACCTGGGCAGCGACTTGCGCGAGGAGTTGTCGACCCTGGCGCACAGCCCCAGCCCCTTGAGCCGCCTGAGGCTGCTGGCGCGCAGCCTGAACCTGGTGCGACGCACCGACTACGGCGACAGCGTGGCCCATCTGCCGCCGATGCGCGCCGCCTTCGTGCTGCGCGACAACCTGCGGCGCCGCCGCACCATCGAGCGCGCCTATGTCGAGGCCATACAGCGCGCCCGCGAGCGGGTCGATCTGATCACGCCATATTTCTATCCCGGCACGCGCTTTCGCAAGGCCTTATGCCAGGCGGCCCGGCGCGGCGTGCGGGTGCGCTTGCTGCTGCAGGGCAAGGTCGACTACAGGATCGCGGGCATGGCGGCGCATGCCCTCTATGCGGAGCTGCTGGGCCGTGGCGTGCAGGTGTTCGAGTACACGCCGGCCTATCTGCATGCCAAGATTGCCGTGGTGGACCAGGACTGGGCCACGGTGGGCTCCTCGAACATCGACCCTTTGTCGCTGCTGCTGAACCTGGAGGCGAACGTGATCGTCCGCGACCCGGTCTTCACGGCGCAGCTGGAGTCCGAATTCGAGGCGGCCATCGCCGTCTCGCGGCAGGTGCAGGCGGACACGAGCAGCGGCCTGCGCGCCATGCTGCGCCGCGCCGTGGTGGCCTGGGGGGCGTACGTGTACCTGCGGGTGGCGGGGGCCACGGGCCGATATTGAGGCGGTATTGAGGCAACCCGCCGCGCGTGCCGCCATTCAGCTCGCAACCGGTGCCACCTCGTCCTTCAACAGACCGCGCGCCCGCTGGTTGGACTTGAAGATGTTGTCGCGAACGGGCGGGGTGCCTGTTGTCACGCTACGCACCCAGTCCGCAGTCGACATGACGGCGGCGAAACGCGATTGCAGCACCACGCTGAACACGCGGTGAATCTCTTCGGCGCTCGCAAAACCCGCTTGATTGCAATAGGGCACGCTGCCGCTTGCGTCGTGCAGGAATTCCACCGCCGTGCCCTTGTGCAGGGCGTGGTTGATGGTCGATGCGTCGCAGTTGTGGGTCATGTAGCCGACCACCGTGAGCGTGTCGATGCCGCGTGCGGCCAGCCACTGTGCCAGGTCGGTTTCAGGGTAGGCGCTGGGCAGGGTCTTGCGAAGGTAATGGTCGTGCGGTCGCGCCGCCACCGTGGGATGCAGCTGCCATCCGTCAGAGTTGATCGCGAACAAGGGGGAGTCGGCCGCCGAGGTCTGCTGCACGACCACCACGGGGATGCCCGCCGCGTGCGCTGTGTCCATCGCGATGTCGATGTTGATGACGGACCGCCGCGGGTCGGGATACTCGATTGGCAGGCCGCCCGAGAAGTATTCGTTCTGTACGTCGATGACGATCAGGGCGCGTCGGGCTTTGGCATTCTGGGGTTTGGCATTCGTGCTCATGTCGGGCTCCTTGAGAGGGGTTGAATCGGGTTCGTGGCGATATCTTTGGCGATGCAGTTCGATATCGACAGTGGCTCGATTACCATTGATCGATGGAATCAGGCCAATCGACAAAACCTCATCGACGGAGTTCCGCGTGAAACCCCAAACCATCGCCGTGCTGGCCTTCGACGGCATCAGTCCCTTCCATCTCGCCGTGCCTTGCCTGGTGTTTGAAGACCGTGCGCTCGCGGGGCTGCCGTCCTATGACTTGAAAGTCTGCACAGGCGAGCCGGCGCAGCAAGATGCCATGCGAACGACGGCTGGGTTTGCCGTGCGGACGCCCCTGACCTTGGACGATGCGAAAGGGGCAGACGTCTTGATCGTGCCTTCGTGGCGCGACAAGGACGAGCGTCCGCCCACGCCCATGGTGGCGGCGGTGCGCGCCGCTCATGAGCGCGGCGCGACGGTGGTCGGCCTGTGCCTGGGGGCGTTCGTGCTGGCTGAGGCCGGCGTGCTCGATGGCCGCCGGGCGACCACGCATTGGAGCGCGGTGGACGTGTTTGCCAAGCGTTATCCGCGCGTCGAACTGTTGCCTGACGTGCTGTATCAGGATGCCGACGACGGCCGCCTGGTGACCTCGGCCGGCACGGCCGCAGGCCTGGATTGCTGCCTGCAACTGGTGCGCCGCTGGCATGGCGCGGAGGTGGCCAACCGCGTGGCGCGCCGCCTGGTCGTGGCGCCGCATCGGCAGGGCGGACAGGCCCAATTCATCGAGCAGCCCTTGCACGATGCGCCGGGCGGCGATCGTTTGTCAGCGCTGCTGAACTGGGCGGCGGCCCATCTGGCCGAAGCGCACACGCTGGACTCCCTGGCCGAACGCGCCTTGATGAGCCGACGCACCTTCACGCGGCGCTTTCGGGACTTGACCGGTACGACCGTCGGACAGTGGCTGCTGGGGCAGCGTCTGGCCTGTGCGCAGCGCCTGCTGGAGACCACGCGCCAACCGGTGGAAACGGTTGCATTCCAGGCCGGCTTTGGCAGCGCGGTGTCGCTGCGCCAGCATTTCAGCAAGGCCTATCGCACCTCGCCGAGTGCATACCGGGCGCTGTTTGCAAGGCTCTGAGGAGGCTTGGCCGGCGCCCGGCTTGCGGTGTGACGCTTACAGTACCGCCACTCCGCTGACCTTGGTTGCAATCGCCGCGAACTCGCCGGCATGCACCAGCGCCGTCGCGTGCTCGATGTCCGGCGCCAGGTAGTGGTCGCTGGGCATGGCGGGGCAGGTCTTGCGCAGCAGCGCGTGGGCCTGCTCCAGCGGCGCGGAGCTGGCGAGCGGGCGCAGGAACTCGATGCCCTGCGCTGCGGCCAGCATCTCGATGCCGACGATGTGGCCGGTGTTGTCTAGCATCTGGCCCAGACGGCGCGCGCCGAAGGTGGCCATGCTGACATGGTCTTCCTGGTTGGCCGAGGTGGGCAGGCTGTCGACGCTGGCGGGGTGGGCCAGCGACTTGTTTTCGCTGGCCAGGGCCGCGGCGGTCACGTGGGCGATCATGAAGCCCGAGTTCAGGCCGGCGTTCTCGGTCAGGAAGGGCGGCAGGCGCGACACGCCGGTGTCGATCAGCATGGCGATGCGGCGCTCGGCAATGGCGCCGACCTCGGCAATGGCGCAGGCCAGCGCGTCGGCGGCCAGGGCCACGGGCTCGGCATGAAAGTTGCCGCCCGAGACCATGTAGGCGCTGCCGTCGTCGCGGTGCACGATCAGCGGGTTGTCGGTCACGGCGTTGGCTTCGCGCAGCAGCACGTCGCGCACGTAGCGGGCCTGGTCCAGGCAGGCGCCCATCACCTGCGGCTGGCAGCGCAGGCAGTAGGGGTCTTGCACGCGGTCGTCGCCGACCTGATGCGACTGGCGGATGGCGCTGCCGCTCAGCAGCACGCGGTAGGCTGCAGCGGTCTCGATCTGGCCGGGCTGGCCGCGCACGGCATGGATCTGCGGGTCGAAGGGGCCGTCGCTGCCGCGTGCGGCGTCCAGGCTGAGCGCGCCGCTGAGCAGGGCGCTGGCGAACACCGTCTCGAAGCGCAGCAGGCCTTCCAGCGCCAGCGCGGTCGAGGTCTGCGTGCCGTTGATCAGCGCCAGGCCCTCCTTGGCCTGCAGCACCAGGGGCGCGATGCCGGCGTTCTTGAGCGCCTGGGCGGCCGGCATGCGTTGGCCGTCGACCAGCATGTCGCCTTCACCCATCAGCGCCAGCGTCATGTGCGACAGCGGTGCCAGGTCGCCCGAGGCGCCCACCGAGCCCTGGCTGGGCACATAGGGGATCAGGCCGGCATTGAACACATCCAGCAGGGTCTGGACCACCACGGCGCGTACGCCCGAGTGGCCGCGCGCCAGGCTGGCCGCCTTGGTGGCCAGCATCAGCCGCACCACGCTGGCCGACAGCGGCTGGCCCACGCCCACGCAGTGCGAGCGGATCAGGTTGCATTGCAGGGTGGCGAGGTCTTCCTGGCTGATGCGCTTGGAGGCCAGCTTGCCGAAGCCGGTGTTGACGCCGTAGACCGGCTCGTCGCCCGCGGCGGCGGCTTGCACGACGGCGGCGGCGCGCTCGACGACGGGCCAGCTGGCGTCGTCCAACTGCAGCTGGAGGCCGCCCGCGCGGATGGCGCGCAGTTGGTCAATGGTCAGGTATCCGGGTTTGATGTTCATGGTGACTTCTCGAATGGGGGGGCAGTGTTGTGGCGGGTCAGCGATCCAGCATGGGCAGCTTCAGGCCTTGCTCGCGGGCGCATTGCTGCGCGATTTCGTAGCCGGCGTCGGCATGGCGCATGACGCCGGTGCCGGGGTCGTTCCAGAGCACCCGGCGGATGCGGCGGTCGGCCGCTTCGCTGCCGTCGCAGACGATCACCACGCCGCTGTGCTGCGAGAAGCCCATGCCCACGCCGCCGCCATGGTGCAGGCTGACCCAGGTGGCGCCGCCGGCGGTGTTGAGCAGCGCGTTGAGCAGCGGCCAGTCGGACACGGCGTCGGAGCCGTCCTTCATGGCTTCGGTTTCGCGGTTGGGGCTGGCGACGGAGCCGGAGTCCAGGTGGTCGCGGCCGATCACGATGGGCGCCTTGAGCTCGCCCTTGCGGACCATCTCGTTGAAGGCCAGGCCGGCCAGGTGCCGCTCGCCCAGGCCCAGCCAGCAGATGCGGGCGGGCAGGCCCTGGAAGCTGATGCGCTCGCGGGCCATGTCCAGCCAGCGGTGCACATGGGCGTGGTGTGGGAACAGCTCCTTGAGCTTGGCGTCGGTCTTGTAGATGTCTTCCGGGTCGCCCGAGAGCGCCACCCAGCGGAACGGGCCCTTGCCTTCGCAGAACAGCGGCCGCACATAGGCGGGCACGAAGCCGGGGAAGTCGAAGGCGTTGGCGACGCCCTGGTCCTTGGCGACCTGGCGGATGTTGTTGCCATAGTCGACGGTGGGGATGCCCATGGCCTGGAAGTCCAGCATGGCCTGCACGTGCACGGCGCAGCCGCGTGCGGCGGCGGCCTTCAGGTCGGCATGCTGGCTGTGGTCGGCGGCGGCGGCCTTCCATTGCTCGACGGTCCAGCCGGCCGGCAGGTAGCCGTTGATGAGGTCGTGCGCCGAAGTCTGGTCGGTCACCAGGTCGGGCTTGATGGCGGTGCCGGCCTTGCAGCGTGCGGCCAGCTCGGGCAGGATCTCCGCCGCATTGCCCAGCAGGGCGATCGAAACGGCCTTCTTCTCGGCGGTGTACTTGGCGATGCGGGCCAGCGCGTCGTCGACGCTCTCGGCCTGCTCGTCGACATAGCGGGTCTTGAGGCGGAAGTCGATGCGCGACTGCTGGCACTCGATGTTGAGCGAGCAGGCGCCGGCAAAGGTCGCGGCCAGCGGCTGCGCGCCGCCCATGCCGCCCAGGCCTGCCGTCAGGATCCAGCGTCCGGCCAGCGAGCCGCCGAAGTGCTGGCGGCCGGCTTCGGCAAAGGTCTCATAAGTGCCTTGCACGATGCCCTGCGAGCCGATGTAGATCCAGGAGCCGGCCGTCATCTGACCGTACATCATCAGGCCCTTGCGGTCGAGTTCGTTGAAGTGCTCCCAGTTGGCCCAGTGCGGCACCAGGTTGGAGTTGGCCAGCAGCACGCGTGGTGCGTCCTCGTGGGTGCGGAACACGCCGACGGGCTTGCCCGACTGGACCAGCAGCGTCTCGTCGGCCTCCAGCTTTTTCAGCGCATCGAGGATGGCCTCGAAGCAGTCCCAGTTGCGGGCGGCCTTGCCGATGCCGCCGTAGACCACCAGTGCATCGGGGTTTTCGGCCACGACCGGGTCGAGGTTGTTCTGGATCATGCGATAGGCGGCTTCGGCCAGCCAGTTCTTGCAGGTCAGGGCGGTGCCGGTGGGGGCGCGTCCGGTGCGGGCTTGTGCGGTCATGGCGTTCCTCGTGGGTCTGGGTTCAAGGTGGAGCGAACTCTAGTTGTATAGACAAGTAAAGTCAAGTAGCATGTGAAGCCATCGCATTCGCCAATTTCGCCATGCCTCAAAGTCGAAGATCCCCGCCGGCGCCGCCCGCGCCGCAGTACCTGAAGGTGAAGAACCATTTGCGCGAAGGCATTTCCAGCGGGCGCTGGATTGCCGGCGATCTGCTGCCGTCCGAAGCGGAGCTGACGCAACAGTTCGAGGTCAGCCGCATGACGGTGAACCGGGCCCTGCGCGAGTTGCTGCAGGAGGGCTTGATCGAGCGCATCCAGGGCGTGGGCACCTTCGTTGCGCAGCTCGATCGCATTTCATCGAGCCTGACGGTGCGCGACGTGCACGACGAGATTGCCGAGCGCGGCCATCGGCATGAGGCGCTCTTGCACAAGCTCGACGCGGTCGTGGCCACGGCCAGCCAGGCGGCGCAGTTCGGCATGAAGGCCGGCGTGCGCCTGTTCCACAGCCTGATTGTGCATCTGGAAAACGGCCTGCCGATCCAATGCGAGGACCGGCTGGTCAACCCGGCCTGCGCGCCCGACTACCTGAAGCAGGATTTCAAGCGCCTCACCCCCACGCATTACCTCCTGCAGGTGGCGCCTTTGTCGGAGGCGCGCTACGAGATCGAAGCGATGCTGCCCACGCCGCTGGAGGCCGAACTTCTGGGCATCAAGCGCCAGGATCCCTGCCTGGTGGTGCGGCGCAGCACCCTGAGCCGCGGCGAGGTTGTGACCGCGGTGCGCTTGACCCATCCCGGCTCGCGCTACCTGCTCAAGGGGAGTTTTCAAGCATGACGTGGCATTGTGTACAGGCGGATCAGGTCAGTCCGCAGCGCTGGCGCAATGGCGGCGGCTGGACGCGCGAACTGCTGACCTGGCCCGCCGGCGCCTCGGGTGCCTCGAGTGGCAATTGGGCGCTGCGCATCAGCGTGGCCGACATCGAGGCCGATGGTCCGTTCTCAGCCTTTCCCGGCATTGCGCGCTGGTTTGCCGTGCTGCAAGGGGCAGGCGTCCGTTTGTTTGAGCGCGACTGGCAGCGCGACGATGGGCTGCTGGCTTTCGACGGCGCGCTGGCGCCCGACTGCCGTTTGCTGGACGGCATGACTCGCGACTTCAACCTGATGCACAGGCAGGACCAGGGGCGCATCGCCGTCGAGACAGTTCAAGCAAATGCCGCTCAGCGCTTGCGCATTGATGCGTCCGGCGATTGGTGCGGCTTGTTCCTTCCCGAGGGCGGCGAGTTGAGCGCTGCGGGTCAATCCTTGAGCCTGGCCCCGTTGACCTTGGTCTGGACCCAGGAACAAACATCGGCGCAATTGCGCGCACCAGGTCCGGTGTGGCGCATGCAATGGACAAAGGACCGGCCATGACACGACAGGCCATGACACGACAGCTATGGACCCATGCACGCCTGGCCACCTTGGCCGGCGACCAGCCCTGGGGCTGGGTGGAGGACGGCGCCCTGGTGACCGAAGGCGAGCACCTGCTCTGGGTCGGACCCGCCGCCGAGCTGCCTGCCGCTTACCAGCAGAGCGTCGCGCAGACCTATGACCTCGGCGGCGCGGTCGTGACGCCGGGCCTGATCGATTGCCACACGCATCTGGTGTATGGCGGCCATCGCGCGCACGAGTTCGAGTTGCGCTTGCAGGGCGCCAGCTATGAAGAGATCGCCAGGGCCGGCGGCGGCATACGGTCTTCATTGAAGGCGACCCGCGAGGCATCGGAAGACGAGCTCTACCGCGTCTCGGCGCGGCGCGCCCAGGCCCTGTTGGATGAGGGCGTGACCACGCTGGAGATCAAGTCCGGCTACGGCCTGACCCCGGAGGCCGAGGCCAAGATGCTGCGCGTGGCGCGCCGGCTGGCGGGCCTGGGCGTGGACGTGCGCAGCACCTACCTGGGCGCCCATGCATTGCCCCCGGAATTCGAAGGCCGGGCCGACGACTACATCGGCGCCGTCTGCGAGTGGATGCCCGTGCTGCAGCGCGAAGGCCTGGTCGACGCGGTCGATGTGTTCTGCGAAGGCATTGGCTTCAGCCTGGCGCAAACAAGGCAGGTGTTCGAGGCCGCGCGCCGCTTCGGCCTGCCCGTGAAGCTGCATGCCGAGCAGCTCAGCGACCTGGGCGGCACGGCGCTGGCCTGCGAGTTTGGCGCGCTGTCCTGCGACCACCTGGAGTACCTGAGCGCCGCAGGCATAGACGCCATGGCGCGCAGCGGCTGCGTGGCCGTGCTGCTGCCGGGCGCCTACTACTTCCTGCGCGAAACCAAGCTGCCGCCGGTGCAGGCGCTGCGCGATGCGGGCGTGCCCATCGCGATCGCGACCGACCACAACCCCGGCACCTCGCCGGTGCTGTCGCTGCTGTTGATGTTGAACATGGCCTGCACCTTGTTCAGGCTCACTCCCGAAGAGGCGCTGCGCGGCGTCACGCAGCACGCGGCGCGCGCCCTGGGCCTGAGCGACCGCGGGCAACTGCGGGCCGGGCAGCGCGCCGATTTTTGCGTCTGGGATATTGCGCATCCCAATGAGCTGGCCTACTACGTGGGCCGTAATCCCTTGCGCCAGGTGGTGCGGGGCGGATTGATGAGGAACTGAACATGTCCAGCACAAGCACTGCATGCGAATTGAAGCCGGGCCGCGTGCCTTTGCTGATCAGCATGCCCCATGTGGGCACGGCCATCCCCGCCGACCAGCAGCACCGCTATCAGCCGCGCGCGCTGGAGACCGAGGACACCGACTGGCACCTGGCGCGCCTCTACGGCGAGCTGGCTGAGTCGCTGGGCGCAAGCCTGCTGGTGCCGCATTACTCGCGCTACCTGATCGACCTGAATCGTCCGCCTGACGACGCGCCCATGTACCCCGGCGCATCCAACACCGAGCTGTGCCCGACACGCTTTTTCACGGGCGAGCCTCTGTACCTGGAAGGGCAGGCGCCCGACGCGGCCGAGCGGCTGCGGCGGCGCGAGCTGTACTGGCAGCCCTACCACCAGGCCTTGTCGAGCGAACTCCAGCGGCTCAAGGGCGAGCATGGCTACGCCTTGCTGTTCGACGCGCACAGCATCCGGTCGGAGCTGCCCTGGCTGTTCGAGGGCCGCCTGCCGGACCTGAATCTGGGCACGGCGGACGGCAAGTCCTGCGATGCCGCGATCACCCGCGATCTGGGCGAGGTGCTGGCCCGCCAATCCCGCTACAGCGAGGTGGTCAACGGGCGCTTCAAGGGCGGCTACATCACGCGCCATTACGGCCGGCCTGACCAGGGCCAGCATGCCGTCCAGCTGGAGATGTGCCAGTGCTGCTACATGCAGGAAGCGCGGCCCTTCGCCTACGACCAGGCGCTGGCGGAACACGTGCAGCCGCTGCTGCAGTCGCTGCTGGAGCGCCTGCTGGCCTGGAGGCCGGCGGCATGAGCGGCCTCTTCTTTGCACCCTGGGCCTGGTTGGACGGCCGTTGGCAGCCCCAGGTGCTGATGCGTGCGGATGCGCGCGGGCATTGGGCCGAGCTGCGTGCGAACCAGCCGGCGCCGGAGGGCGCGCAGCGCTTGGACGGGCCCGTGATTCCCAGCCTGGTGGACACCCACAGCCATGCCTTCCAGCGCGCCTTTGCGGGCCTGGCCGAGCAGCGCGACAGCGAGAAGGACGACTTCTGGTCCTGGCGCGACCGCATGTACGGCGTGGCGCTGCGCATCAGTCCCGAGCAGTTGCAGGCCGTTGCGGCGCAGCTCTACCTGGAATTGCTCAAGGGCGGCTACACGCAAGTGTGCGAGTTCCACTACCTGCAGCATCAAGTCGATGGCAGCGCCTACCCGGACGAACTGGCCATGGCCTGGGCGCTTGCGGCCGCCGCCGAACAAGTGGGCATGGGCCTGACGCTGCTGCCCGTGCTGTACCGCCACGCCGGCTTCGCGCAGACCGGCCTGCGCGACGATCAGCGCCGCTTTGCGACCGATGCCGCCTGGGTCTGGCTCGCCAGCCAGCGCCTGCAGCAGGCCGGACGGCCGCTCCTGACGGCCGGCCTGGCCCTGCATTCGCTGCGGGCCGCGCATCCGCACGACATCGCGGCCTTGCAGGCCCTGGTGGGCGATGCCGACCTGCCCATCCACATCCACATCAGCGAACAGATGCAGGAGGTGCGCGACTGCCTGCAGGCCACCGGGCAGCGGCCCATGCAGTGGCTGTGCAATCACGCCCGGCCCGACGCGCGCTGGCACCTGGTGCATGCAACGCACAGCACGGAGGCCGAGATCGAGCAGGTGGCGCGCAGCGGCGCGTCGGTGGTGATCTGCCCCGGCACCGAAGGCAATCTGGGCGACGGGCACTGCGATCTGCCGACCTGGCTGCGCCACGGGGTGCCCATCAGCATCGGCTCCGACAGCCATGTGACGCGTCAGTGGGTGGAGGAGCTGCGCTGGCTCGAATACGGTCAGCGTCTGGCGCTGCAGCAACGCAACGTGGCCGCGGCCCCGGGCCGCGAGCCGTCCACGGCCGCGCGCCTGTTCAATGCCGCCGTGCACGGCAGCGCGGCGCCTGCCGGCTTCCCTTCCTGGGGTCTGGAGGAGGGCGCTCGCGCCGACTTCCTGGTGCTGGAGCCGCGCGCCTCAGGGCTGCTGGGCATGCCGACCTCGACCCTGCTCGATGCACTGGTGTTCGCGTCGCAAGGCGAGGTGTTGCGCTCGGTCTACGTGGCCGGGCAGCGCCGCGTGCATCAGGGCAGGGCGCAGGTGGCTGGTCGGGATGCGGGCCTTGACGACGCGGTTGCCGATGCGTTTGCGCAGGTGATGGGCGAGTTGCACGGCGGGCCCCAGCCCTAAGACGTGGGCGTGAGCCCAAGCCTTTCGGGAGCCAGGCAAATCCGGCTCACTTGCGCATCAAGGTCGATTTCCCGAACAGCGATTCGATCAGGTCCACTGCCAGCAGGGCCGTCTTGTTGCGCATGTCCAGCGCGGGATTGAGCTCCATCACGTCCAGCGAGGCCATGCGGCCGGTGTCGGCGATCATTTCCATGCACAGCTGGGCTTCGCGGTAGGTAGGGCCGCCGGGGATGGTAGTGCCCACGCCGGGGGCGATCTCGGGGTCCAGGAAGTCGACGTCGAAGCTGACGTGCAGGTGGGTGTTGGCGTCCAGCGTGGCCAGGGCCAGTTCCATGGTGTGGCGCATGCCCATCTCGTCGATGTAGCGCATGTCGAACACTTCGAGTTCCTGCTCATGGACGAAGCGCTTCTCGCCGGCGTCGACGCTGCGAATACCGATCTGGCGCACCCATTTGGGGTTGATCGCTGGCACATGGCCGCCGATTTCGATCAATTCCCTGGGGCCGAATCCGCACAGGCAGGCGACCGGCATGCCGTGGATGTTGCCGCTGGGTGTGAGTTCGCTGGTGTTGAAATCGGCATGGGCATCCAGCCACAGCACGCGCAGCTTCTTGCCGGCCTCGCGGCAATGGCGGGCCACGGCCGAGATCGATCCCAGGCCCAGGCAGTGGTCGCCGCCGAGCAGGATGGGCAGGCGGTCCTGCTTCAGTTCGGCGTAGACGGCGTCGTGCACGGCCTGGTTCCAGGCCACGACCTCGGGCAGATGCCGGTAGCCGTGGGCGGGCGGTTGCCAGGGGTTGGGCGGACCGCTGAGGTTGCCGCGGTCCAGCACCTCCACGCCCTGGCCTTCGAGCGTGGTGGCCAGGTTGGCCACGCGCATGGCTTCGGGGCCCATGCTGGCGCCACGCGCGCCAGCGCCCACGTCGGTGGGTGCGCCAATCAGGGAAACGCGGCGATTGAGTGTCATGCCTTCACCTCTTTGTCTTGCTCGTCGTGTGTGGAATTCATGTCGTATTCGTTTTCCAGCAGGCTCCAGGCCTCTTCGGCGGTCTCAACGAAATGGAAGAGCTGCACGTCTTCCGGGTTGATCATGCCGGTCTCGATCAGCAGGTCGAAATTGAGCAGCTTGGACCAGAACTCGCGGCCGAACAGCAGCACCGGGCGGCGGCGGCTCTTGCCCGTCTGCATCAGGGTCAGCGACTCGAACAATTCGTCGAGCGTGCCGAAGCCGCCGGGGAAGCACACCAGCGCCACCGAACGCATCAGGAAATGCATCTTGCGCAGCGCAAAGTAGTGGAAGCGGAAGCACAGCTCGGGCGTGATGTAGGGGTTGGGCAGCTGCTCGTGCGGCAGCACGATGTTCAGGCCGATGCTCTTGCCGCCGATTTCATGCGCGCCGCGATTGCCGGCCTCCATGATGCCGGGGCCGCCGCCGGTGACGACGAAGATCGGGTTGTCGCGCGCGGCCGACTGCCGGGTGACCAGCGAGGAGAAGCGACGCGCTTCTTCGTAATAGGCGCTCATCTTCAGCTGCATCTCGGCGCGCCGGATCGAGGTCGACAGGCCTTCGCCGTGCGCGGCCTTGAGGCGGGCCTCGGCGGTCTTGCGGTCGGGAATGCGGGCGCTGCCGAAGATCACGATGGTCGACTTGACGCCCTGCTCCTGCTGCACGATGTCGGGCTTGAGCAGCTCCAGCTGCATGCGGACCGCGCGCAATTCCTCGCGCAGCAGGAATTCAGGGTCGTTGAAAGCCAGCCTGTAGGCGCTCTCCGGGCCGGCGTAGTCCGATACCGGTGAGCCTTGGCGGCTGACTTCTTCCTGGGCCGATGGAAAGTTGCGGGCAATGAGCTTGTGGCGCTTGAGCATGGCGGTGTGTCAGTGTTGTTCTAGTCGTTTGAAAATCTGTCGCCCCGGCCCGGCACTGTAGCCAAGCCTCGGGCTGATTTTGTTTCGAATCAAGGGCTTTGGGCCGCAGGGAATGCGGCACCAGATGGCATGGGGCGTGAGTTACAGCACGTGCAGGCCGGGTCTCTCGTCAACTGGATCTCGCTCCACTGCATGCGGGCGGCGTCCAGCATCTGCAAGCGCCCGGTCAGGGTGCCGGGCAGGCCCAGCAGCAGTTTCAGCGCTTCGGCGGCTTGCATGCTGCCGATGATGCCGACCAGTGGTGCAAACACGCCCATGGTGGCGCAGCGCACGGCCTCAGGCTGGATGTGGGCGGGAAACACGCAGGCGTAGCAAGGCGAGTCGGGAAGACGCGTGTCGTAGACGGCAATCTGCCCATCGAAGCCGATGGCGGCGCCGCTGACCAGCGGCTTGGCGTGGCGCACGCAAGCGGCATTGAGGGCCTGACGGGTGGCGAAGTTGTCGCTGCAGTCGAGCACCACGTCGGCCCGGGCCACGCAGGCGTCGAGACGCTCGCCCAGCAAGCGTTCCTGCACGGCGTGCACGAGCAGGTCAGGGTTGAGCGCCTTCAGGCTCAGCGCGGCGGATTCGACCTTGGGGCTGCCGACACGATCGGTGGCGTGAATGATCTGGCGCTGCAGGTTGGTCAGGTCCACGCGGTCATCGTCCGCCAGCGTGAGCCGGCCCACCCCGGCGGTGCCCAGGTACAGCGCCGCCGGCGATCCCAGGCCGCCCATGCCGACGACCAGCGCATGCGACTGCAACAGCGCACGCTGACCCTCGATGCCGATGGGGTCGAGCAGGATGTGTCGCGAGTAGCGCAGCAGTTGGTCGTCGTTCATCGCTGGAGAAAAGGCAAACAGCCCGCATCGTGCGGGCCGTTTTATGGGGCGCTTGCGTGTGCCGGTCAGTTCGCCTTGTCGTCGCCGCTGGCTTCGGCCTTGCGTTCGGTGGCGGTCTTGGATGCCAGGACCGGCTTGCCTTGCAGGCGGTTGAGCGCCTGCTGCAGCGGAAAGTCTTCCGGCGATCCGAACTCGGGCAGCGGCTTGGGAGGCTCGTGGCGCTTTTCAAACTCGGCTTCGAGCTTGTCGCGCTCCTCTTCGCGGGCCTTTTCGCGGGCTTCGTCCTTCTGCTCCGGGCCGTTGGCCAGGTGCTTTTCCAGATCGGCCTCGCGCGTACGCAGCGCGGCGAACACATTGCCCTCGGCGGTTTCGTCGAGCATCACGTCGGGCACGATGCCCTTGGCCTGGATGGAGCGGCCACTGGGGGTGTAGTAGCGCGCGGTGGTGATCTTCAGCGCGGTGTCAGGCCCCAGCTGGCGCACGGTCTGCACCGAGCCCTTGCCGAAGGTCTGGCCGCCCATGATGATGGCGCGCTTCTGGTCCTGCAGGGCGCCGGCCACGATTTCGCTGGCCGAGGCCGAGCCTTCGTTGACGAGCACGACCAGCGGCACATCCTTCAGCGCGTCGGGCAGCTTGCGCAACGGGTCGCTGCCGCGGTGCGCATAGAACTCGGGGTTGGCCTTGAACACGGCCTTCGATTCCGGAATCTGGCCGTTGGTCGACACCACCTCGGCATCGCGCGGCAGGAAGGCCGAGGCCACCGCCACCGCGCCCTCGAGCAGGCCGCCGGGATCGTTGCGCAGGTCCAGCACGATGCCCTTGATCTTGGGATCCTGCTTGTACAGCTCCTCAAGCTTCCTGGCGAAGTCGTCGACCGTGCGGTCCTGGAACTGGCTGATGCGCAGCCAGGCATAGCCGGGCTCGACGATCTTGGCGCGCACGCTCTGGACGTGGATTTCCTCGCGCGTGATAGTGACCGGGAAGCTGCGGTTCTCGCTCTTGCGGAAGATCATCAGCGCGACCTTGGTGCCGGGCTCGCCGCGCATGCGCTTGACGGCTTGGTCGAGCGTCAGGCCCTTGACGGCCGTGTCGTCGATCTTGCTGATCAGGTCGCCGCTCTTGAGGCCGGCGCGGAAGGCGGGCGAGCCTTCGATGGGGGAGACGATCTTGACCAGGCCGTCTTCCATGCTGATCTCGATGCCGACGCCGACGAACTTGCCGGTCGTGCCTTCGCGGAATTCCTTGAAGCTCTTCTTGTCGAAGAATTGCGAGTGCGGGTCCAGCCCGGAGACCATGCCGGAGATGGCGTCGTTGATGAGTTTCTTCTCGTCAACCGGCTCGACGTAGTCGGATTTGATCATGCCGAACACGGCAGCCAGTTGTTGCAGCTCTTCGAGCGGCAGCGGCGCGAGGCTGCTGTGCGCGTCTGCTTGCAACTGCATCGTGGTCAGCGCCCCGGCCACGGCGCCCAAGGCGACCCAGCCTGCGACTTTCAGTTTGGCACCCATGATGCGAGTGTGTCCTATCGGTGAAGTATTGCGATGATTTCGGCGAATCCCGGGTAAACGCCTGGCGCAAGTGCGGATTGCTTGGTTTCCAGCTGCGTTTCACCGAGGGAAATAGTATAGGTCCGAGGCGCTTTAGACGCGCTGGATCTGCGCCCCTTAGGCCGCTTATTTTGGGGGTTTCCGGCCATTTTGCCGGTATTTCCTCGAACGGGATCCGGGCGACATGACCAATGGCATCTCCGCGGCGGGAGAAAACCCAAAGCCCGCTCAAAGCCTGGATTTGGCGGGTATTTCCCGTGCAACTTTCAAACGGATGCGCCTGGCGGCGCCAAGCACGCGAATTGGCAGGTGTAAGCCTGCCAAACAGGTCTTTTCCAGCTCTTTTCGGCGCTTTGCCCGGGAACTTAAACCCTAAATTCACGGAGCCTGCCATCAGAGCGTTCTGAGGCGCCGAAAGAGAGATTTCATGTCCACCGTCAGCTCCTACACCACGACTCAGATTGCCCAGCTGTCCGGCTCCGCGCTGGCGGCGCTTTCGACCAGTGACTGGCAATCCCTGAGCCTGGCGCAGATCGGAGCGCTCACCAGTGCCCAGATCAACTACATCAGTGGCGCGGACTGGCTGGCACTCTCGACGCCGCAGGTGCAGGCGCTGTCCGTGCAGGCCGTGACGGGCCTCAGCGCGATCGGGATGCCCTTGGTCGCGAGCCAGGCGCTGGCGGCCTTCACGCCGGCGCAATTGAGCGCCATCGCCGCATCGACCATCCATGCGATCTCCGCGGCGCAGGCGCCGGCCCTGAGCAACAGCCTGCTCCAGAATCTCTCGAACGCACAGCTGACGGCGGTGTCGACGGCGCCGCTGGCCGCGCTGAGCACCGGGCAGGCGGCCTCGCTGACCACGGATGTGGTGTCAAGCCTGAGCAGCCTGCAGATCGGCGCGTTCACCAGCGTCCAGGCGCCTGTGCTCAGCAATGCCGTGCTGGCGATCTTGAATGACAGCCAAGTCGCGGGTTTGAACAGCAATGCGGTGGGCGCCTTGCAGACCAGCCAGGTAGCGGTACTGAACAACCAGCAGTTCTCCGACCTGAACAGCAGCCAGGCTTCCGCGCTGACCGGCGCGCAGGTCCAGGTCCTGAATGGCGGGCAGCTGGGATCTCTCAGCACCTCGGCCGTGGGCGGCTTGAACAGCAGCGCCGTCAACGCCATGAGCACGGCGCAATTGGCGACCCTGTCCGACAGCCAGGTCGGCAATCTGACCAGCAAGGCGGTGTCGAGATTGAGCGCCGGCCAGGTGCAGTCGCTGGCGGCCGACCAGGTAGGGTCCTTGCTGACCTCGGCGGTGGCGGCACTGTCGACGGTCCAGGTGCAGGCCTTGCAGGCCAGCCAGATCCAGTCCATGACCAGCGCCCAGATCGCCGCCATGAACAGCGCGCAGATCGCGGCCATGAGCATCAGCGACGTGCAGGCCTTGACGGATTCGGCGATGAGCGGATTCGGCAGCACCCAGGTCGCGGGCCTGTCGGTCACCGATCTGGCGGCCCTGGGCAATGACCAGATCGACAACCTTGGCACGCAGGCGCTGCGCGGCCTGTCGACGACGCAGCTGAACGCGCTCAGCCTGAGCCAGCTGGATTCCCTCAACTCGCTGCAGATCCAGTCGCTCGGCACGGCGCAGCTGCGGGCCTTGAGCGTGGCCAGCTTCGCATCCCTGACGCCGACGCAGCTGCAGGGCTTGAACACGGCCCAGGTGGTCAGCTTGACCACGACCCAAATGCCGCTGCTGTCGGGGCAGCAGCTCAGCCAGCTGAGCAACACCGCCGTGGCGCAGCTGAGCTCGCGCCAGTTCAATGTGATGACGCCCGACGAGCTGTCGGGCTTCACCACCAGCCAGATTGCCGCCATCAACACCGCGGCCCTGGCTGGACTGAGCACCGGGCAGCTGGCCTTGCTGTCGCCTCAGCAGCTGGATGCGCTGACGCCGGCCCAGATTGCCGCCATGAGCACGACGCAGGTCGGCTACCTGGCGCAAAACGAGTTGGGCGCCTTGCTGCCGACGCAGGTCGCCGCGTTCAACTCGACCCAGCTGGCCGCGCTTGGGGCGGGCTTGCTCAACAACATGAGCGCGGCCGAGATGAGCGCCTTGACCGCCACGCAGCTCAACGCGCTGAACACCACGCAGATCAGCCAGCTCAGCACGACGCTGATTGCGGACCTGTCGGTGGCCACGCTTGGAGCGCTCACCACGGCGTCGTGGTCCGAGATGACGGCGGCGCAGCTGGGTGCTCTGAATACGGCGCAGATCAATGCGCTGACCCACGCCGACTGGCTGGGCTTGAGCACGACCCAGGTGCAGGCGATCTCCAGCCAGGCCATGAGCGGCATGACCGGCGCGGAATTGGCGACCATCGGCAGCGTCGACTTCGCGGCCCTGACCAGCCTGCAGCTCAGCGCGATCACGTCGCAGGCCATGACCGCGCTGACCGCGGCCCAGGCCGGAGGCATCAGCGACGCGCTGCTGCAGAACCTGAATACGGCGCAGCTGAAGGCCCTGCCTTCGGTCCTGCTGGCCAGCCTCACCACCACGCAGATGGCATCGCTGACCTCCGATGTGGTGCAGAACTTCTCCAGCGCGCAGCTGGGCCAGTTCAACAGCCTGCAGCTGTCGCAACTGAGTCCCGCGTCCCTGGCGGTCCTGAACGACAACCAGATGCTGGGCCTGACCTCGCGCCAGATCTCCGCCTTGTCGCCCGGCCAGGTCGCGGTGTTCAGCGACCAGCAGCTGTCGGACCTGAACAGCGGGCAGGCCATGGGCTTGACGAGCGCGCAGATTGCCGCGCTGTCGGTGGAGCAGGTCAATGCGTTCAACACGCAGGCTGTCAGCGGCATGAACAGCATGGCGCTGTCCGCGTTGAGCCCCGGCCAATTGGCCGGCATGACCGTGACGCAGGTCGGGGCCATGAGCAGCAATGCGGTGGTCGGGCTGAGTGGTGCCCAGCTGCAGGTGCTGACGCCGGACCAGGTGGGCTCGATGCTCAGCTCGGCCATCTCGGTGCTGTCGACCCAGCAGTTCCAGGGTTTCAGCACGGCGCAGCTGAACGAGCTGACCAGCGCTCAGGCCGCCGCCATGAACAGCGCGCAACTGGCCTCGCTGAGCACGGCCGCCGTGCTGGCCTTGTCGGACAGCGCCCTGAATGGCTTGGGATCCATACAGATCCGCGGCCTGACGACGGCCGATCTGAGCGTGATGAGCAACGAGCAGATCGACAACCTGAGCACGCAGGCGCTGAACGCGCTGTCGAGCACGCAGCTGCTGGCGCTCAGCCTGAGCCAGCTCGATTCGCTGAATTCGAGCCAGATCGCCGCCTTGGGTTCGATGCAGCTGCGCGCGCTGTCGACCGCGGCGCTGGCTTCGCTCAGCGCGGACCAGCTGGCGGGCCTGAACACGCAGCAGATCACGAACATGACCTCCAGCCAGATCCAGGTGCTGGGAGGCAGTCTGCTGGGTGAAATGAGCAACAGCGCGGTGGCGCAGCTGAACTCGCGCCAACTGAACGCGATGACGCCGGCGCAGCTCTCCAGCCTCACGGTGACCCAGATGCCGGCGATCAACACCGCCGCCATCGCCGGCCTGTCGGACGCGCAGATCGCCAACCTCAGTCAGAATCAGCTGAACGCCTTGTCGGCGACGCAGATCGCGGCGATGACGACGCAACAGTTCGCCGACATGTCGGTGAGCGAGTTGCAGCAGCTGCTGCCGGGCCAGATCGCCGCAATGACCTCGAGCCAGTTTGCCCGCCTGACCGCGGCCGAGCTACAGGGCCTGGGGGATTCGCAGGTCGGCGTGCTGACCGTCAAGCAGCTGGCCGGATTGAATTCCACGCAAATCGGCCTGTTGTCGGCAGAGCAGCTGAGCATGCTCTCCAACACGGCCCTGCGGTCCCTGAACACCCTGCAGTTCAGCGCGATTGCGACCACGCAGCTGGGCTACTTCAACAGCGCCCAGTTGCAGAGCTTCACCACGGCGCAGATCCGCGCCATGAGCGACAGCACCTTGGCGATGCTGACGCCGATCCAGGTCAACACGCTCAGCGGTCCGGAGATCACGGGATTTTCGACCCACCAGATCCAGCTGTTGAGCACGGCGCAGATGGCCGCGCTGTCGACGGCGGCGCTGGCGCAGCTGACCGGAACCCAGGCGGCCAATCTGTCCTCCGGCCAGGTGGCGGCCCTGTCGGCCCAGCAGCTGGCGGCGCTCAGCACGCAAGCCATCTACAACCTGACCACGCAGCTGACGACGGGCTTGTCGTCGAACGTGCTGACGGCGCTGCGGCCGGCGCAGATGGTCGGGCTGAACTCGGCGCAGCTGTCCATGATGGACACCAACGGGGCGCAGTCGCTGACCACCTCACAGCTGGCGGCCTTGACCAGCGTTCAGATCAACAAGCTGGGCGTGGCTGAAATTGCCGCGCTGACCGATGACCAGGTGGCGGGGCTGACGGCCACGCAGATCGTGGGCATGACCACCACGCAGCTGGCGGCCTTGTCGCCCGAGCAGTTCGGCAACTTGAGCCCCGCGGCGCTGAAGGCGCTGACGAATTTCGAGACTGCGTCGCTGAGCAGCGCGCTCGTGACCACGCTGTCGACGACGCAGATGGCCGCCTTGATGCCCGCGCAGATTGGCGTTCTGAGCAGCAACGTCATCGTCAACCTGGGCACGCAACAGCTGGCGGCCTTGTCGGGCGCGCAGTTTGCCTCCTTGACCCAAAGTCAGCTGCAGCTGCTCAATGCGGCGCAAATCGCCGGCTTGACGGCGGCCGAAATCCGCGCGCTGACCGGCCCGCTGGCGGCCTCGCTGAGCCCGACCCAGCTGGCGGCGCTCACCACGACGCAAATGCCGCAACTGAGCGGCACGGTGCTGGACGCCTTCAGCACGACGCAGCTCAACAACTTCAACTCCGCGCAGTTGGCCGCCATTTCGCCCACCGCGCTGGCCGGCCTGACGCTGGTGCAGCTCAACGGATTGTCCGGCGCAAGCCTGGCCTCCCTGACCACGGCGCAGCTGAATGCGCTCAGTCCGACCCAGTTCTCCAAGCTCAATACGGTGGCACTGCAGTCCCTCACGGACGCGCAGATGATGGCGCTGAGCTCGCAGGCGATTTCCGGCTTGAACAGCCTGCAACTGCCCGCGCTGACCTCGCAGCAGTTGAACGACCTTTCGTCGAGCACGATTTCCGGGCTGAGCAGCATCGTCATTTCGAACCTCAGCACCGCGCAGATCGGCGCGCTCACGACCGTCCAGGTCCAGGGCTTGACCGGCATCCAGCTGAGCGGGCTTTCCGACGCGTCGCTGGGCGCCTTGAACACGGCGCAGGTGGCCCAGCTCAGCTCGGTCCAGTTCAACGGGCTCAACACGCACCAGATCCAGACCCTCAACACGGCGCAGGTCAGCGCCTTGAACACGGCCGTGATGATGGGTATGAGCCCAGGCCAGGCGCAGTCCCTGACCGTGACCGAGATCGCGTCGCTCTCCACCGGGCAGGTGCAGTTCCTGGGCAGCCAGACGGCGCTCAACATGAACACGGTGCAGCTGCAGAGCTTCAATTCGGCACAGATCGCAAATCTCAATTCCCAGGCGCTTGCGCAGCTCAACTCCAACCAGTTCAACCTGCTCAACCTGGCGGGCGTGCAGGCCCTGTCCAGCGCGCAGATTGCCGCCTTGAACAGCAAGGTCCTGTTTGGCCTGGGTACCGCCAACCTGAATCACCTGACCGACGCCGAGTGGAGCAACATCAGCTCGCAGCAGCTGACGGGCTTGAGCACCTCGCAGATGCAGGTGATGGCGACCAACATCCTGGCGGCCCTGAGTTCGAGCGCGATATCGGGACTGTCGGGCGGCCAGCTCGCCATGCTGAACCAGCAGCAGGTGCAGATGCTGAACACCGCCGACATGGTGTCCTTGAGCTCGATCGCGATCGCGGCGCTGAACACCAACCAGCTGAGCTGGCTGAACACCAACCAGCTCAACATGCTGACCAGCTCGCAGCTGGGGCAAATGACGAGCACGCAGCTCAATGCCCTGAGCCCGGCGCAGTTGGCGAGCTTGAATCCGGCCGCCATGTCGAGCATGAACTCCATGCAGCTGTCGACCATGACGACGAGCCAGCTGCAGGCCTTGACGACCGCGCAAATTCCGCAACTCAGCACCGCCGACATCAGCGCGCTCAATACCTTGCAGTTGCAGGTGTTCAGCACGGCCCAGATCCAGGCCATGTCGCCGGGCGACATCCAGGGCCTCAACAGCGTGCAGCTGATGGCCCTGAGCGCGGCCCAGATCCAGGCTCTGACGACGGCCCAGGTCGCCAGCATCGCGCCCGTCAACATGCCGGCGTTCAGCGCCAACCTCTCCCTGTTGAACACCCAGCAGGTGGCCGCCCTGACGGCGGGACAGCTGCAGGGCATGACCAGCACCGAATTCCAGAGCCTCAACACGGCGCAGGTGGCGGCGCTGAACGTGACGGCGCTGACGCCTTTGCCCACCAACGATATCGCCTGGCTCACCACCGCGCAGATCGGCGCCTTGAACTCATTGCAGGTGGCCGCGCTCACGGGCGTCCAGCTGCATTCGATGAGCTCGACGCAACTGGGTGCCTTGAGCACGCTTGAAATCAATGAGCTGAGCGCCACCGCGGTTGCCGCGCTGGGGACCGATCAGCTGAACTTGCTGGGCAGCGCCGCCATCGTCGCGCTCAACACGAGTTCGATCACCTCGCTCAACACCCTGACGCTGCAGCAATTCACCAGCGTGCCCTTGCCGGGCCTTGGAACCGACCTGATCAACGCGCTGACGACTGCCCAGGCGATCGTGCTGGGCACGGCCGAGCTGGCCGCCATGAACAGCATGCAGCTGCAGGCCATCAGCATCGGTGATTTGCGCGTGCTGAGCACGCAGCAGTTCGCGGGATTCAGCAGCACGCAGCTCGACAGCATGACCTCGGCGCAGATCGCGGCGTTCAACACGGCGGAAGTGGCCTTGCTGTCCGGCGCCACCCTGGCGGGCTTGAACCTGTCCCAGGTGGCCGCGCTGCAGAGCGTCGAAGTCGCCGCCATGAGCACGGCGCAAATCCAGGCCTTGACGCCCGATCAGATCACGCAGCTCAGCACCAGCGCCTTGCAGGCGTTCTCGCCGGCCATGTTCGTGGCCTTGAGTTCCTCGCAGATCTCGGCCTTGAGCGCAACGCAGATCGCCAGCCTGACGCCCGGCATGGTGCAGAGCCTGTCGCCCAGCGTGCTGCAGGCCATGAACGTGCTGCAGATCGGTGAGTTCAATTCGGCGCAGGTGCAGTTGATGAGCACCCAGCAATTGGCGGCGCTGTCGGACATCCAGATCGCGGCCATGAGCAATGCCGCCTTCGCGAGCCTGAGCGATCCGCAGCTGCGGAGCCTGACTTCGGCGCAGTTCGCCACCTTGACGGCCGCGCAGATCGGTTCGATCTCGCCGTACCACATCGGCGACCTGAGCCCGGGCCTGATCAGCGCCCTGAGTCCGCAGCAGGTTGCCGGCTTCAACGCCGCGCAGATCCTGTCCTTCAACTCGGCCCAGCTGGCGGCCCTGACCGATATCCAAATGGCGAGCTTGAGCGTGCAGGCGCTGCAGGCCATGTCGCCGACCCAGTTCGTCCAGTTCAGCCCGTCGCAGATCGCCTCCATGACGCAGATGCAGATCAATGCGCTGAATGTGTCCGAGATCATTGCGATGTCGACCACGCAGGTGGCGGCCTTGTCGGCCAGCGAGATCCAGGCCTTGTCGGCCGCGCAGCTGGCCAGCCTGAGCACGCAGCAGATCGCGGGACTGGGCGGCATCCAGATGCTGGCCCTGGCGCCGCAGCAATTCGCCTCGCTGAGTTCGACAGGCGTCGCCGCGCTGTCCGCAGGCCAGCTGAACTCGGTCAGCGTTGCGGATCTGCAGTCCATGACGCCCTTGCAGATCGGCGCGCTCAGCACGACGGCATTGTCCGGTCTCGACACAGTACATGCCACGGCCTTCACCACCTTGGAGCTGGCGCAGATGTCGTCGGCGCAATTGGCGGCGTTGAACAGCTTGAACTATGGCGCGCTGAGCAGCACCCAGATCCAAAACCTGTTGCCGGACCAGATCGTGACGATGAGCACGACGGCCCTGCAGAACCTCGGCTCGGCGGGCATCGCGCTCATGAATACCGCGCAGATCGCCGCGCTGACGGATCCGCAGATCATGGCCATGACCTCGGCGCAGGTGCGGGCGCTGAGCCTGCAGGACGTGCAGGCGCTGGGCGCGGGCCAGCTGGCGGCGTTTTCGACCGCGCAAGTCCAGTTGCTGACCACGACGGAGTTGGCGGGCATGCAGCCCAGCCAGCTGGCCGGATTGTCAACCGCGGCGATTGCGGCGCTGACTCAGGCGCAACTCGCGGCCCTGCAGCCCTCGCAATTCCTCAACCTGTCGACGCCTCAGCTGGCTGCCTTGGCGCCGAGCCAGCTCGGCGCCCTGGGCACGAATGTCATTGCCGCCTTGAGTGCTTCGCAACTGTCGGGGCTGACCGTCAACCAGGTCCTGGCCTTGAGCCCGGCGCAGCTGTCCGCGCTGAGCGACGCCCAGATCCCAGGCCTGGCGCCGGCCGCCTTGCAAGCCATGTCGGCCAGCCAGTTTGCGCTGTTCGCGCCGGACCAGATCGCGTCGTTCAGCCAGGCGCAGATCAACGCCTTGAACGTGGCCGAATTCACGGGCATGAGCGCCGCGCAGTTCGGCGCGCTCTCCGCGGCACAGATCCAGGCGCTTTCGGTTCAGCAATTGCTGGCCATGACGACGCAGGAGGCGTCCCAGTTGACCGGGCTGCAGATGCAGGCGCTGACGGCGCAGCAGTTCGCGAGCCTCAACACCAATGACGTGGCCGTGCTGACGGCCGCGCAGCTCAACTCGGCGGCGGTCGGTGCGCTGCAGTCGATGACGGCGCAGCAGCTGGCTGCGCTGAGCACGACGGCGCTGGCGGGCCTGGACAGCGTGCATTCGGTCGCGTTCACGACCGGCGAGCTGGCGATGATGAGCAGCAATCAATTGGTGGCGCTCAACAGCCTCGACTACGGCCCCTTGACCACGGCCCAGTTGCAGGCGCTCTCGCCCGACACGCTCAGCCTCATGAGCACGACCGCCTTGCAGGCGTTGGGCACGACCGGCATCGCCGTGCTCAGCACGGCGCAGATCGCCGGCCTGGCGGACACGCAGATCAGCTACCTCACCACGGCGCAGATCGCGGCCATGTCCACGCTGGACTTCCAGGCCTTGAGTGCGGACCAGGTGGCTCAATTGACGACCGCCCAGGTTCAGGCCATGAGCACGCTGGACTTTTCCGTGCTCTCGGCGTCGCAACTCGAAGGGCTCTCTCCCGCGGCGATCGCGGCGATGACGAATGCGCAATTGCAGACGCTCACGACCGAGCAGTTCTCCGATTTCTCGGCCGCCCAGCTGGGCGCGCTTTGGCCTGACCACATCGCGAACCTGTCCACCACCATCATTGCTTCCCTCAGTGCAGCTCAGATAGGTGGTTTATCGGTCGTTCAGGTGGTGGACTTGAGCGCCGCGCAACTGGCCGCCTTGAGTCCGGTGCAGATCGCGGGCATCAACCCCAATGCCCTGACGGCCCTGGACCCGATGCTGTTCGCCAATTTCTCGACGCTGCAGATCGCCTCGCTGGCCCCGGCCCAAATCGCCGCCCTGAGCGGTTCTGAAATCGGCGTGCTGTCGACGGCCCAGATCGGGGCCCTCAGCATGACGCAGATCGGCGCGCTGACGCCTGGCGAGATCGCCGAGTTGAACACCACCCAGGTCTCGGCGCTGTCGGTCCAGCAGATCCAGACCTTGTCAGCGGGCCAGCTGGCCGCGATCGGCAACAGCGAAATTGCCGTCCTGAATTCGGCTCAGCTGAACGCGATCTCCACCCTGGAGATTCCGTACCTGACGGCCTTGCAGATCGGCGCGTTGACGACCACCGAGCTGTCCCAGTTCGACGTCAACCATGCGGTGGCCTTCACGCAGACCCAGCTCGAAGGCATGACGCAGGCGCAGCTCGCGGCGCTGAGCGCCAACGCCTTGAATGCGCAGCAGCTGTCGCAGCTGACGGTGACGCAGGTCGAGTCCTTGACCGTGACGCAGATCCAGGCCTTCAGCGCCACGCAGATGGCGGCGTTCAACAACACGGCGCTGGAATCGCTGTCCAACACCCAGTTCCAGGCCTTGACGGCGAGCCAGTTCGTCGATTTCAACTCGTCGCAGATCAATGCCCTGACCGGCGCCGAGCTGGCCTTGATGACCAATGCGGAGGTCCAGGTCCTGAGTGCGGCGCAGGTGTCGGGCCTGAGCGCGGCCCAGATGCTGAGTTTCGCCCCCACCCAGATCGCCGCGTTCACGTCCACGCAGATCTCGGGCCTGAGCTTGTCCACCGTGTCCAACCTGGACGCCTCCATCATGGCCGGGCTGTCGACGACCCAGATTGCCGGCTTCACGACGGCGCAGGTGGCCGTGCTGAGTCCCAACGATGTGGCAGCGATGAACACTGCGCAGCTGCAGGCCCTGGACATCTTCCATGTCGAGGTGATGAACTCGCAGCAGATCTCCATCATGACGGCCAGCCAGTTGGCCGGCCTCACCGACCAGCAGTGGGCCGTGCTGAACACCCAGCAGGTCTCGGGCCTGACCGGAGGACAGCTGACGTCCCTGGGCACCCACCAGCTCAATGCCATGAGCACCGCCGACATTGCCGTGCTGAGCCCCTCGGCCATCGCCGCCTTGAGCGACGCCCAGTTGGCCGGCCTGGACATGAACCACGTGGCCGCCCTGACCGGCGCGCAACGTGCCGCGCTGGCCTCCGACCAACTGGCTTCGCTGACCGTCGCCTCGCCCCTGGTGCTGGACCTCTCGGGCATCGGTGTCCAGACCGTGAGCGCCGCCCACGGCGTCTCGTTCGACATCAACAACACCGGCCATGCCCAGCAAGTTGGCTGGGCGGGCGCAGGGACGGGGGTGCTGGTCTATGACCCGACCAACGGCCCCGTCACCAACGGCAGCCAGCTGTTCGGCACGGCAACCAAGCTGGCGAATGGGCAGCTGGCCAACAACGGCTTCCAGGCCCTGGCGCAGCTGGACGTGAACGGCACAGGCGAAATCACCGCGGCCGACCCCGGATTCGCCAACCTGAAGGTGCTCGTGGGCGTGACCTCCACCAGCACCGGCGAGCTGATGAGCCTGGCGTCCCTGGGCATCGTCGAGCTGAACCTGAACTACACCAGCAGCGACCAGGTGCAGAACGGCAACCTGATCGGCCTGGTGGGCAGCTATGAGACCGCCAATGGACAGACGCACGAAATGGCCGACGTGTACTTCGGCACCAGCACATCGTCCACTGCGTCGGCGTCCAGCGCGGCAAGCACGGCCAGCCACACCGCCACGGTCCCGCATGTCAGCGACCTGCTGCAGGCGCCGTCCACCAGCCTGTTCAACTCCGGCACGACCACGACCGCACACACGCAGTCGCACGCCAGCCCGGCAACGCACGAGCTGCTCGCGCATGCGGACCTCAGCCACGTGAATCACCTGGTCGGCCTGCTGCACGGCACGCAGACCAGCTGGCAGGAGCAGCAGGGGCAGGGGAGTTGGTTGTTGTAATTCGGATGTATTGAATAAATTCACATTTATCGTTGTCTATTTGCCAATTTTGATAATCTTTGGAGAGGGTTCGCCGAATTGAATCCTGGTCCTGCTTTGATATAGGTAAAAACCTTTCCCTCTTGTGGGGGATTGAGCAAGCTCAGAACGTTAGGTCAACTATCCATTTTCAATGGCTCATTGATGGGGTAGTATGAATAGCGTGAAGTCCGTTCTGGTTCTTGGTGTTTGTGCGGTTTTTATGCTTGCAGGATGCGCAAGCTCGGGGAACGCGGTTTTGAAGTCGGAAACTGAAACTTCGGTCAAAGATAAATTGGTTGAAGGGAAGAGTACAAAATCTGATGTTCGGAATATTTATGGTGCGCCCATGAAAACTTCGTTCACCGACAATGGTAGCGAGATCTGGACGTATGAGTTCTCCAATATGTCGGCCGATGCGATTTCCTATGTGCCAATCGTAAACTTGTTTGCTCGTTCTGCTAGCGGAACCAAGAAGGAACTCGTTGTTTTGTACGATAAGAGTGATGTCGTTCAACGTTTCACGATGAGTGAATCAAATGTTACGGTGAAGGGCGGTTTGGCAAATTAAACTACGAACCCAATGCGCCGACTCCAAATTTCATTTGGAGTCGGCTTTTTCATTTTGGATTTAGTGCTCTGTCAAATGTAATCATGGCTGTATCACGGAATGGTGATGGTTGGTTATGTTGCAGCACCTGCCTCCCTATAACAAGCTATGCTATTTGAAAGAAACCAGTGAGCAACTTAGAAGAACTGAAGGCTCAGGCGATTCTACGAAAATTAAAGGCAAAGCATCCATTCAAGGTGCGGTTGCGCTCATTCTAAAAGGAAAGGCCGATCTCGAAATTGAAAAAGACCGGGACTCAAAGCTCGAAGATAAATACGAAGAGATTGAATTTAATCTTGAACTTCCAGATGATGTGGCCGATTTAATAACACGGGTCGGAAACAAAAAAGTTGTGATACTTGAGAACTTTCACTATTTGCCTGAAAATCTTCAGCGCGCATTTTCATACGATTTGCGCACATTCCAAGATCTAAAAATTAGGTTCATAATTCTCGGAATATGGAAGGAAGCCAATAGATTATCTCAATATAACGGTGAGCTTCAAGATCGAATTACTGAAGTGCCTGTTGAGCCATGGAGTGACGACGATTTTAAAGCCATCACCAAGAAAGGTGAGAACTTTCTTAATATATCCTTTGATAAAGATATAATTCTAGAATGCATCAGCAATTCATTTGGTAGTGTTGGCGTTTTTCAAGAGCTTTTGAAAACAACATGCCAAGAATGCGAAATTACTAGAAGGACATCCGAAAATCGGAGGGTAGATGATACGGCGGCACTCGCAAGGGCAATAGCAAGAAAAACCGAAGAATATTCTGGTCGTCACTTGAGAAACCTAGAGGCAATTGCATCCGGGAATGGATCGGTCATACTAAAAGACGCGCCTCTCCCATACTTCCTGCAATATTATATTGTGATGCACATCTTGGATATCGGCTATGAAGGTCTCAATGGTGGCATCAGCAAAGAAGCACTCATGCACGCGATCAAGCAAGTCCACCATAGAAAAGATGACTTGAAAGGCCCCCAACTTACGGCAGTATTAAAGGGCCTGACAGAGGTTCAGTCCGGAAAAGGCATTAGACATGATGGTCGCGCTCCGCCAGCGGTGACGGCCCATCCCCGGTATCGTGGGTTGCGCACCGAGGTGTGCCGAGCCACATACGGTCGGACAGGCCGGCCGTCGCAGTCAAGGAGATGGGCCATGGACGAGCGTATCAATTTC
>JAFALA010000125.1 GCA_019234815.1 Burkholderiaceae bacterium
GAGGTTCCACCATGAAACGCACTTACCAAGGTTCCAAGACCCGCCGCGCCCGTACCCACGGTTTCCTCGTCCGCATGAAGACGCGTGGCGGCCGTGCCGTGATCAACGCACGCCGCGCCAAGGGCCGCAAGCGCCTGGCCGTCTGAGTCCGGCACTGAGTCCGGAACGCGCCTTCAGGCCGTTTTCTGACGCGAGGGATCGCAACGTGATAGGCCGGATCCAACGATCGGCCGACTTCGAACGCGTGCTGGGTGCGCCCGGGCGGGCGCGGAGTCCTCATTTTGTGGCCCACCATCTGGGTAGCGCGCCAAGCCGCCTGCAATGGAAGAAATCCACAGCCCGGGTCGAGTTATCAACAGGTCCTGCACCGGATTCCCGCATGCTTGTGGATGAGTCCCTGCCGGCAGGCACTGGCGCGGTGCCCGTGATGCGGGCTGAAATGTTGGCTGACGGCTGCTGGTTGGGCACCGTTGTGCCCAAGCGCCATGCGCGTCGCTCGGTGACCCGAAGCCTGCTCAAGCGGCAGATCCGCGCCGCGTTCGGTGCCGCCGTGGGCGCCGCGGGTGCTTCTGCAGAGACCGGGCTGGCGCCGGGTCTGTGGGTGGTCCGCCTGCGCGCACCGTTTGACCGCAAGCAATTTCCCAGCGCCGCCTCCGATGCGCTGCGCGCCGCCGCGCGCGAAGAGCTGGACCAATTGGTCCGCAAGCTGCTGGCCGCACGTGTCCGCGCGGCGCCTCAAGGTTGATGTGCCATGACACCCAGCGGCTCTTTTGACGCCAAGGCCACGCAGGCCACTGCCATGGCTGCCATGCCGCGGCGCAGCCTGGCGCAAAAGCTCTTGATGGGCCTGGTGCGCGGCTATCAGTTGCTGCTCAGCCCCTGGCTGCAGACCGGCTGCCGCTACCGACCCACCTGCTCCGCCTATGCCATGCAGGCGCTTTCGCGCCATGGCGCCTGCGCGGGCACTTACCTCGCCGCGGCGAGAATCCTGCGCTGCAACCCTTTTTGCCTGGGTGGGCACGATCCGGTGCCTGACCAATTGCCCGGCCTGTTCACCCGTCTCGGGTGCGTGGGCCCGGCCTCCCGTTCCTCCAATCCTGAATCGTCCTCATGACTGATATACGCCGTACCGTGCTCTGGGTGGTGTTCACCATGTCGCTGTTCCTTCTGTGGGACGGCTGGCAGAAGTACAACGGGCACCCGTCCTTCTTCAGCCCCAGCGCCTCGCGCCAAGCCGCTGCCGCGGCATCGGGTGATGCCGGCGCATCCGGTAGCCTGCCGCAGCCGGCCGCCGTGGCGGGCGCCGCGACGCCGGCAGTCGAAGCGGCCAGCGCCGCGGCGCCGCTGGTGAGCGAAAAGGTTCACATCACGACCGACGTGCTGAACGTGACGCTGGACAGCCAGGGCGGCGATGTCAGCCGCGTCGAGCTGAACCGCTACCAGCGCAGCGCCGAGCGCCCCTGGTTCGCGCCCCTGCTGGAAGCCGTGGGCCTGCGCAAGGCCGAGGTCGCGGACACGCAGCCCATCGTGCTGATGGACGAGATGCGCGGCTACAAGGCGCAGTCCGGCCTGCTGGGCAGCGCCGGCGAGAAGCTGCCCAACCATGACACGCTGATGACGGTGCTGCCCGGCGAGCGTTCGTTGAAGGACGGCGTCAACGAACTGAGCGTGCGCATGGAGTCGCCCGTGGTCGGCGGCGTCAAGCTGGTCAAGACCTACACCTTCAAGCGCGGCGAATACCTCATCGGCGTCAAGAATGAACTCGTGAACGTCGGCGACAAGCCCGTCACGCCCCAGGTCTACCTGCAGCTGGTGCGCGACAGCGCGCCCGCGGCCGGCGCCACGGGCTTCTACTCGACCTTCACCGGTCCGGCGGTCTACACCGACAGCGAGAAGTTCAAGAAGCTCGAATTCAAGAAGATCGACAAGAACGACATCGACATCGAGAAGAGCGCCGACGACGGCTGGGTCGCGATGGTCCAGCACTACTTCGCCAGCGCCTGGCTGCACAACGCCTCGGCCAAGCGCGAGTTCTTCGTCAACAAGATCCAGGGCTCCAACCCGCAGAAGTACGCCGTGGGCATGGTGTTCACGCTGGCACAGCTGGCGCCCGGCGCGACCGAGTCGCAGCAGGACGAGCTCTTCGTCGGCCCGCAGGAAGAGAAGAAGCTGGCCGCGATCGCGCCCGGGCTGGAACTCGTGAAGGACTATGGCTGGTTCACCATCATCTCCAAGCCGCTGTTCTGGCTGCTGGACCAGCTGCACAGCCTGGTCAGCAACTGGGGCTGGGCCATCATCCTGCTGGTGGTGCTGCTGAAGATCGCCTTCTTCTGGCTCAACGCCAGCGCCTACCGCAGCATGGCCAAGATGAAGGCCATCAACCCCCGCATCACCGAGCTGCGCGAGCGCTACAAGGACGATCCGCAAAAGCAGCAGCAGGAGATGATGCGCATCTACCGCGAAGAGAAGGTCAACCCGCTGGGCAGCTGCCTGCCCATGCTGGCGCAGATGCCCATCTTCATCGCCCTGTACTGGGTGCTGCTCTCCAGCGTCGAAATGCGCAGCGCGCCCTGGCTCGGCTGGATCACCGACCTCTCGGTCAAGGACCCGCTCTACATCCTGCCGCTGCTGATGACGGCCACCAGCCTGTTCCAGGTCTGGCTGAACCCCACGCCGGCCGACCCGACGCAGGCCAAGATGATGTGGATCATGCCGCTGGCCTTCAGCTTCATGTTCTTCACCTTCCCGGCCGGCCTGACGCTGTACTACGTGGTCAACAACCTGCTGACCATCGCGCAGCAATGGCTGATCAACCGGCAGATGGGCCTGAACACGGGCAAATAGCCGAAATAGGCGAAGTAGCCGCCAGGGGCTGATCCCCGCAAAGGCCGAGTGTCGTGGACCTCGGCCTTTTTTTGTGGCCCTTCAGCGAAAATCACCCGATGCTGTCCCGCCAACTCGACCCTATCGCCGCCATTGCCACCGCTCCCGGACGCGGCGCCGTCGGCATCGTGCGCGTGTCTTCCACGCAAGATTTGAGCGGCCTGGTGCTGGCGCTGTGTGGCCGCGCCCTGCGTCCGCGCGAGGCCAGCTACCTGCCGTTTTTGAGCGCGCAGGACGAGGCCATCGACCACGGCTTGGCGCTGTTATTTCCGGCGCCGCATTCATACACCGGCGAGCACGTGCTGGAGCTGCAGGCGCACGGCGGGCCGGTGGTGCTGCAGCTGCTGCTGGCGCGCTGCCTGGAGGCGGGCGCGGCTTTGGGCCTGCGTCTGCGCCTGGCCGAGCCGGGCGAGTTCACGCAGCGCGCCTACCTGAACGGCAAGCTCGACCTGGCGCAGGCCGAAGCCGTCAGCGACCTGATCGACGCCAGCACCGAAGCCGCCGCACGCAGCGCCTCGCGCGCGCTCTCGGGCGCCTTGTCGATCGAGGTCGGCGCCTTGCGCGACGGCCTGATCAACCTGCGCATGCTGGTCGAGGCCACGCTGGATTTTCCTGAAGAGGACATCGATTTTCTGCAGCAGGCCGACGCGCTGGGTCGCATGGCGCGCCTGCGCGAGCAGCTGCAGGCCGTGCTGGCGCGCACCCGGCAGGGCGCCCTGCTGCGCGAGGGCATCAAGGTGGTGCTGGCGGGCCAGCCCAACGTGGGCAAGAGCTCCCTGCTGAACGCGCTGGCCGGCGCGGAGCTGGCCATCGTCACGCCGATTCCCGGCACCACGCGCGACAAGGTCAGCCAGACCATACAGATCGAAGGCGTGCCGCTGCACATCAGCGACACCGCCGGCCTGCGCGAGACCAGCGACGAGGTCGAGCGCATCGGCGTGGCGCGCAGCTGGGACGCTATTGAGGATGCCGACGTCGTGCTGTTCCTGCACGACCTGACCCGCGTCGGCCAGTCTGACTACGAGGCGGAAGACCGGCGCATCAACGAGCGCCTGGCAGGCGTGGACCCGGCGCGCATGCTGCAGATTTTCAACAAGGCCGACGCGCCTGCTGCGTCGGCCACAGTCCCTGCCGACGCCTTGACGCTTTCAGCCAAGACCGGCGCCGGCCTGAACCGCCTGCGCCAGCGCCTGCTCCAGCAGGTCGGCTGGCAGTCCACGCCCGAGGGCCTGTTCATTGCCCGCGAACGCCACGTGCAGGCGTTGCGCCGCACCCTGGCCCACCTCGACCAGGCCCACGCCGTCTCGACGCAGAACCCGCCCGCGCTGGACCTGCTGGCCGAGGAGCTGCGCCTGGCCCACGACGCCTTGGGGGAGATCACCGGGGCATTCTCGGCGGACGAACTGCTGGGGGAGATCTTCAGCAGGTTCTGTATTGGCAAGTGACAGGCGTATCGTCGCGGACATCCGCCTTAACCGAGTCCGCCACCGATGGCGCAATCAGCGGGTCGCGGCGTCTCAGTGCTCGCCAAGCCGGAACGTGCCGATCACTTCGGCCAGGCGCTGCGCCTGATTCTTCAGGCCCTCGGCGGCGGCGGCCGATTCCTCGACCAGCGCCGCGTTCTGCTGCGTGACCTGGTCGAGCTGGTTCACGGCGGTGTTGACCTCGCCGA
>JAFALA010000089.1 GCA_019234815.1 Burkholderiaceae bacterium
GAAGCCACGCCGGGTGGCACGGGGCTAGAGCTCTTGCTGAGTCTGGCGCTCAAATGGGCGCAGGACGATGGCGTGCCGCTGAGCCGTGCCCTGTCGGTCGTCACCAGCGAACCGGTGCGCGTGCTCGGCGACGCTTTGGGTTCGCTCGCCGCCAGCGCCGGCCGCCTGGTCGAGGGCGGCGTGGCCGACGTCTGCGTGTTCGATCCGGACCAGCGCTGGGCGGTGCAGCCGGCGCGACTGGCCAGCCAAGGCAAACACACGCCGTTTGCCTTCGACATCACCGGATTCGACCTGCCCGCGAGCGTGCGCTACACCTTGGTGGCAGGCACGGTGGCGCACGAAGCCCACGCGCTTTGAAGCCGGCCCGATGAGAAGTCTGATGGCCTTGTGGCGCTTGCTGCGCCTGGTTTCGCACGTGGTGGCGGGCGTGTTGACCGTCTGGCTGCGCTTTCCGGGCTGGACGCCGGCGCAGCGCGAAGAGCGCATTGCACGCTGGTCGCGGCGCATGCTGGCGATGCTGGGCGTTGCCGTGCAAAGCCGCGGCGGCGTGCATGTCGGCCCCAAGCTGGTGGTTGCCAACCATGTGTCGTGGCTGGACATCGCCGCCATTCATGCCGTGATGCCGCATGCGCGCTTCGTGTCCAAGGCCGATGTGAAGCACTGGCCCGTGGTCAGCATGCTGGTCGAGGGCGCCCGCACCCTGTACATCGAGCGCGCCAGCAAGCGCGACGCCCTGCGCGTCGTGCACCAGACGGCTGAAGCCTTGCAGGCCGGCGACAGCGTGGCCTTCTTTCCCGAAGGCACCACGGGCCCGGGTCCGGCCTTGCTGCCCTTCCACGGCAATCTGCTGCAGGCGGCCGTGGTGACCGGCGTGCCGGTGCAGCCGCTGGTCTTGCGCTGGCATGAGCCGGGCGAGCGATTCAGCACGGCGGCCCGCTACATCGGCGACACCACCCTGGTGGCCAGCCTGTGGTCCATTGCGCGGGCCCGGGGCCTCGCGGTGGACGTGCAGTTGCTGGACGTGGTCGACCCTGCCGGGCAGGACCGGCGCGAGCTGGCCGAGCGCTTGAGCGGCCTGATCAGCCAGTCGCTCGGCTGAGATCCCGCCAGCGCCGCAGCCAGGCAAGGCCGGCGGAGGTGTCGCCACGCGGACGGTATTCGCAGCCTACATAGCCGGCATAGCCCAGCGTGTCGAGCAGGTTCAGGAGGTGCTCGACGCGCAATTCGCCTTCGTCGGGCTCGTGGCGGCTGGGCGCGGCAGCGACCTGCACATGGCCTAGCACGCCCAGCGACATGGCGTGCTGCAGTTTGCGGCTGACGTCGCCCTCGACGATCTGGCAGTGGTAGCAGTCCATCTGCAGCTCCAGTGCAGGGTGGTCGACGGCGCGGATGATGTCCCAGGCCTGTTCCTGGCGGTTCAACAGATAGCCGGGCATGTCGCGCGGGTTGATGGGCTCGATGCAGATTTTGCGGCCCTGGTTGCTGGCCTGTTCAGCAGCCCACCGGAGGTTGAGCAGATAGGCCGGCATCAATGCGGCGGGCTCGGCGCCGGGCGGCACCAGCCCAGCCATCACATGGATGCGCGGGCAGTCCAGGGCCTGCGCGTAGTCCAGCGCTTGAAGCAGGCCGCGTCGGAATTCGGCTTCGCGGCCTGGCAGCGCGGCAATGCCGCGCTCGCCATGGTCCCAGTTGCCAGGCGGCGCGTTGAAGAGCGCCTGTTTCAACCCATGTTGCCGCAACTGCTCGGCGAGCAACTGTGGCGCATGGTCGTAGGGGAACAGGAATTCGACCGCTTCAAAGCCGTCGCGTGCCGCCGCTGCAAAGCGCGCCATGAACTCATGCTCGCCATACATGAAGCTGAGGTTGGCGGCGAACTTGGGCATGGCGGGGTAGCGCGACTTTGCCGTGGACTCCGCCGAGGTCAGGCCTTGCCCTGGTTGGCCACGGCGGCTGCGGCTTTCGCGGCTGCCTCGGCGTCCCCCAGGTAGTAGCTCTTGATGGGCTTCAGGTCGGCATCGAGCTCGTAGACCAGCGGAATGCCATTGGGAATGTTGACGCCGACGATGTCGTTGTCGCCGATGTTGTCCAGGTACTTCACCAGGGCGCGGATGCTGTTGCCGTGCGCGGCGACCAGCACGCGTTTGCCCGCCTTGATGGCCGGGGCGATGTCATCGTTCCAGGCCGGCAGCACGCGGGCCACGGTGTCCTTCAGGCATTCGGTCAGCGGCACGTCGTCGGCCTTGAGGCCCTTGTAGCGCACGTCGCCGCGTTCGCTGCGGGCGTCGCTGGCTTCCAGCGGCGGCGGCGGGGTGTCGTAGCTGCGGCGCCATACCAGCACCTGCTCGTCGCCGTACTGCTTGGCCATGTCGGCCTTGTTCAAGCCCTGCAGGCCGCCATAGTGGCGCTCGTTGAGGCGCCAGTTGTTGACGATGGGCAGCCAGGTGCGGTCCATCTGGTCCAGGCAGTGCCAGAGCGTCCAGATGGCGCGCTTGAGCATCGAGGTGTAGGCGAGGTCGAATTCAAAACCTGCCTCTTTGAGCAGGCGCCCGGCCTGCTTGGCCTGCTCCACGCCGGTGGGGGTCAGGTCCACGTCGGTCCAGCCGGTGAATCGGTTTTCGAGGTTCCAGGTCGATTCGCCGTGGCGAATCAGCACGAGCTTGTACATGAAGAACACTTAAGTTTTGGCCGCCCCATTCGGGCTGATCGCATTCTATCGGCGCGGGTTGGAGATCGGCTTCCTATAATCGGCGACCCAAATCCTAGGAACAAGCTCTTGAAATTCCTGATCGACAACTGGTATCTGGTCCTGGCTGCGCTGGTCTCCGGCGGCATGCTGCTGTGGACTTCGCTGGGTCGTGCGGCGCAGGGCAGCGCCCTGTCGACGGCCGAAGCGGTGCGTCTGATCAATCGCGAGAAGGCCGTGCTGATCGACGTCTGCGAGCCCGCGGAATTCGCGGCCGGGCACGTGGCGGGCGCACGCAATATTCCCCTGAGCACATTGGAAGGCCACAAGTCCTTGCCCAGCAACAAGGCCCTGCCCATCGTGGTCCTTTGTCAGTCGGGCGCACGCGCGGCCAAGGCTGCTGGCATGCTGCGCGCCATGGGCTATGAAAAGGCCGCACCGCTGGCCGGCGGCTTGAAGGCCTGGCGCGAAGCCAATCTGCCTGTCGAGAAAGCTGGCACCTGATATTTTCGAGAGCGAACATGAACCACGTGAAGATGTACACCACCCAGGTGTGCCCGTATTGCCTGCGTGCCAAGGCGCTGCTGAAACAGCGCGGCGTCGAACACATTGAAGAAATCCGCGTCGACACGGATCCCGCTGCGCGCCAGACCATGATGGCCAGCACGGGGCGGCGCACCGTGCCGCAAATCTTCATCGGCGACACCCACGTCGGCGGCTGCGACGACCTGATGGCGCTGGACCACCAGGGCGGCCTGGTGCCGCTGCTGCAGGGCGCCTGAATCCTGTCACAAGTCCCGGGTGATAATGCCCGGTGTCATTGAGCTAGCTGCCTTCGCGCAGCTTTTTCCCTTTCTTGAAAGACATCATGGCTGAAGAAAACAACGCTCCGGTATTCCAGATCCAACGCATGTATCTGAAGGATCTGTCGCTGGAGCAACCGAATTCGCCGCAGATCCTGCTGGAGCAGTCGCAGCCGCAGGTCGACATCAACCTGGCGCTGGCGGCCGAGCCGATCGGCGAAGGCATGTTCGAAGTCAGCGTGACGGCCACGGTCACCACCAAGGTGGCCGAGCGGACTCTGTTCCTGATCGAGGCCAAGCAGGCCGGCATCTTCGAGATCCGTAATCTGCCGCAGGAGCAGGTCGAAGGCATCCTGGGCATCGTCTGCCCGCAGATGATCTATCCCTACCTGCGCGCCGTCGTGTCCGACGTGTGCACGCGTGCCGGCTTTCCGCCCGTGTTGCTGTCGGAAGTCAACTTCCAGGCCATGTTCGAGGCGCGCCAGGCCCAGCAGGCCGGCGCCGCGGGGTCTACCAGCATCAACTGATGCCTTGAGCCGATGAACATCAGCATCCTCGGAGCCGGCGCCTGGGGCACCGCCCTGGCCGCAGCGGCGGCTGAACGGCACGAGGTGATGCTGTGGGCGCGGGACCGCGACGCCGTCTCGCGCATGCAGGCCACGCGCCGCAATACGCAGTACCTGCCGGATACCGAGTTGCCGGCAGCGCTGCAGCTCACGCACGATCTGGGGCAAGTCTTGGCGCATGGCGCCGGCGAGGGCCTGATCGTGATCGCAACGCCCATGGCGGCCTTGCGCGAGATGCTGCTGCAACTGCCGCCCAAGTCTCGCGTGCTGTGGCTATGCAAAGGCTTTGAGGCCGGCACGGGCCTGCTGGGGCACGAGATTCTCGACGACCTGAAGCTCGACTTGCGCGGAGGCATCCTTTCGGGGCCGAGTTTTGCGCAGGAAGTGGCCGCCGGCCAGCCCACCGCCCTGGTGGCCGCGAGCCAGGATCCTGACCTGCCGCAATGCGCCGTGGAGGCCTTCCACAGCGACCGCATGCGTGTCTACACCTCGCCGGACCCCATCGGCGTCGAGGTCGGTGGCGCGGTCAAGAACGTCATGGCGATCGCGGTGGGGATTGCGGACGGCCTCGGCCTGCAGGCGCAAGCGCAGGGGCAGAGCGCTGGCGCACCGGGCCTGAATGCCCGCGCCGCCCTGATCACGCGCGGACTGGCTGAAATGCTGCGCCTGGGACTGGCCTTGGGCGCACGTACCGAGACCTTCCTGGGTCTGTCCGGCATGGGTGACCTGGTCCTGACGGCCACCGGCGACCTGTCGCGCAATCGCCGCGTCGGGCTGATGTTGGCGCAGGGGAGGTCGCTGGACGACATCCTGCACGCGCTGGGGCATGTGGCCGAGGGCGTCTACAGTGCGCCGACCGTGTTGAGTCGCGCGCATGACAGGCGCGTCGACATGCCGATCACCGCTGCGGTCGTGGCCGTGCTGGAAGGGCGTCTCAGCCCTCTGGCGGCTGTCGACGTGTTGATGGGCCGCCAGGCCCGCACGGAATACTGATCAGCTCATGAGCCGCCCTGGTAGCCGTTCTGGCGCCAGGCTTCGAACACGGCAATGGCCACGGTGTTGCTGAGGTTGAGGCTGCGCTGGCCGGCGCGCATGGGCAGGCGAACGCGCTGCGCCTCGGCAAATTGATCGCGAATCTGCGCCGGCAGCCCCGCGGTTTCTGATCCAAACACCAGCCAGTCGCCGCTTTGCCATCGCGTTTCGCCAAAGGGGTGGCTGCCCCGGGTCGTGAAGGCAAACATGCGGGCCGGGTCGGGCTTTGCGTTCTGCAAGAAGGCCTCCCAGCTGGCGTGCCGCTGTAGATTCGTGTACTCGTGATAGTCGAGCCCGGCGCGCTGCAGCAAACGGTCTTCCATGGAAAAACCCAGCGGTTCGATCAGGTGCAACGCGCAGCCGGTGTTGGCGCACAGCCGGATCACATTGCCGGTGTTGGGGGGGATTTCGGGGTGGACGAGGACGACGCTGAACATGCGGGCAGTCTAAGCCCTGGCGATCACCCAGGCCTGCACCTGCGCGGCGCCGTTGCGCTTGAGCAGGCTGGCAAGCTCGAACAGCGTGGCGCCGGTGGTCATCACGTCGTCGATGATGGCCACGCGGCGGCCTTGGAGCCGGGGCAAGGCATCGGGCCTGACGATGAAGGCACCCTTCACGTTGCGGCTGCGCTCGGATTTGGGGAGCAAGGATTGGGCGTGACTGTGCTGAATGCGCTCCAGCGCCAGCGGTTCATAGGGTAGCCGCAGGCGCCGTGCGAGGGGCTTGGCCAACTCATGACTTTGGTTGTAGCCGCGCCGGCGCAAGCCCGAGGCTGACAGCGGCACGGACAGGAGCAAGTCACAGGTGTGGGCCGCCGCGTCCTGCGCCAAGGCCGCCATCAAGGGTCCAAGCAGCAGATCACGCAGGTGCAGGGCAGCCCGGAACTTGTAGGCCTGAATCAATCCGTCCCAGGGAAAGGCATAGTCAAGGCCGACCACCGTGTGGTCCAGCGCGCTTGTCTGCTGGAGGCAGGCCGGGCGGCGGGTGGATGGGTGGGAGCCGAGCCGCAGCCCGCAATGCATGCAGCGGGCGGGGGTCTCGTCCGCCGGGCTCCAGCGGCGCCGGCAACTCGGGCAGATGCCGCCTTGGCATCCGCTGCGGCAGACAAAGCAAAGCCCGGCCGGTGCAAGGCGACGCCACAGGGGCCGCCAGGCTGATGTGGGTTTTGCGATGGAGCCGGGGTCGGAGGGCATGCCTCAATATACTGACCGGCATGATCGAACAAGATGTGCCGGCGGCGCAGCCGGATCCCAGTACGCCCATCGATGCCCAGGCCGTTGCGCATCAACTCAAACGCCTGTCGCGTGCGTCCGTGCCCCCCTGGCTGCATGCCGACGTGGCTCGGCGCATGGCTGATCGGCTGCCCTATATCAAGATGCAGCCGTCCACGGTGCTGCAGTGGCAAGCCTGGTGGGGTGCCAGTCACGAGCCCTTGGCTCAGCAATATCCGCAGGCCCAGCATTTGTGGCTGGAATCCGAACCGTCTCTGCGCGAGCGCTGCCTCCAGCAACTGCGCCGGCCCTGGTGGCAGCGCTGGTCGTCGGTCAGGCAGCCGGAGGTCCTGGGTCCCGTCGACGTGAAGGAGGGCGCGGCGCAATTGTTGTGGTCCAACATGGTCTTGCACGCCGGCCCCGCCCGTGCGGCCACACTGAGGGCCTGGCATCGCGCGCTGGCGGTCGACGGCTTCGTGATGTTCTCCTGCCTGGGTCCGGACAGCCTGCGCGAGCTCCGGCCCCTGTATGCCGCGATGCACTGGGGCGATCCTCTGCCGCAATGGCCCGACATGCACGACCTGGGCGACATGATGGTGGAGGCGGGGTTCACCGATCCCGTCATGGACCAGGAGCGCGTCGACCTGAGCTGGGCCGATGCGGAGAGCCTGCTGCGGGACCTGCGCGCACTCGGGGGCAATGCGGCGCCGGAGCGGTTCAGTGGGCTGCGCACGCCGCGCTGGCGTCAGGTCTTGAGCCGGACCCTGGAGCAATTGCGCGGTCCTGACGGACGCCTGCACCTGACGCTGGAACTGGTGTATGGCCACGCGGTCAAGGCTGCACCGCGCATCAAGCTGGCGGCGCAGACCGTGGTACCGCTGGACGTGATGCGCGACATGGTGCGCAAACCGGGGCGATCTTCCTGACGTTTTGTTGTGTCGGGGCCGACCCCCGAGATTTCCCCAGCATGGTGCAAACCACAGCCCAAAGGCGGCATTCAGGGGTATCGGTGTAGGCTAAACTCGCCGCGAACTGGAATTTCTGGCCTGGAACAGGCACATCGGTATCTTACGAAGCTGGGGCAAACCTCTGTTTGCGTCAGATCAATCGGTCCAGGATTTACGCCGGACACCCCGCGCATGAGTTGTATTTGTGCCCTGGCGTTCGTGGCTTGAATAGGAAACAGAAGTGACGACCATGACGATGATGAACGCACGAGAGCATCAGTTGGGGCATCAGTTGGGCCATCAACTGGGGCGCTGTTCCAAGAGGTTGGCTTTGGGCGCGGGAGCCGCGTTGCTCAGCTCGATCGCCTGGGCCACCGGCGACCTGCCGGGCGGACCGGCGGTCAACGGCATCAACCTGCAGCCGCCGGTCACCAAGATCGCGGCCGAGCAGATGTGGCTGCACAACATGATGCTGATCATCTGCCTGGCGATCTTCGTGGCCGTGTTCAGTGTGATGTTCTATTCGATCATCAAGCACCGCAAGTCGCGCGGCGCCGTGCCGGCCAACTTCCACGAGAGCGTCAAGGTGGAGATCGCCTGGACCGTGGTGCCCTTCATCATCGTCATCTGCATGGCGCTGCCGGCCACCAAGGTCGTGGTCGCCATGAAGGACACCACCAACGCCGACCTGACTGTCAAGGTCACAGGCTACCAGTGGAAATGGGGCTACGACTACGTCAAGGGCGAAGGCGAGGGCATCGGCTTCCTGTCGACCCTGGACGTCGGCCAGCGCGAGATGTCGAATTCCGGCAAGCCCTCGGGCGATGACTACCTGCTGAAGGTCGACAACCCGCTGGTTGTGCCGGTCGGCAAGAAGATTCGCATCATCACGACCGCCAACGACGTGATCCACTCCTGGGGTGTGCCGGCCTTCGGCGTCAAGCAGGATGCCATTCCCGGCTTCGTGCGCGACACCTGGTTCAAGTCGGACCAGGTCGGTGATTTCCATGGCCAATGTGTCGAGTTGTGCGGCAAGGAACATGCCTACATGCCCATCCACGTGCGCGTGCTGAGCGAGGCCGACTACAGCGCCTGGGTGGCGGCCAAGAAGAAGGAAATGGCCGCCAAGGCCGACGATCCCAGCAAGACCTTTACGCTGGAAGAGCTGCTGGCGCGCGGCGAAAAGGTCTATGCCAGCAACTGCGCGGCCTGCCACCGCCCGGATGGCAAGGGCGCGGGCCCGGTCAAGCCGCTGGACGGCTCGTCCGTGGTGCTGTCCGACGACCACAACGAGCAGATCACGACCGTGCTCAATGGCCGTCTCGAAAAGGGCATGCCCTCCTGGAAATCGGCCCTGAACGACACCGAGATCGCTGCCGTCATCACCTACACCAAGAACAACTGGTCGAACAAGACCGGCCAGGTGGTGCAGCCCGCCGAAGTCGTGGCTGACCGCAAGTAAAGTCTGAACGTCAAAAGAGGAACCCATATGAGTGCTGTGCTTGACCACCACGGTCATGACGTTCATGACCACGCGCACGACCATGACCACGACCACCATGCCCCCACGGGCTGGCGCCGCTGGGTGTTCGCCACCAACCACAAGGACATCGGAACGCTGTACCTGCTGTTCTCGTTCACGATGTTGATGATCGGCGGCGTGCTGGCGCTGTGCATTCGTGCCGAGCTGTTCCAGCCGGGCCTGCAGTTCTTCAACCCCGAACTGTTCAACCAGTTCACCACCATGCACGGCCTGATCATGGTGTTCGGCGCCATCATGCCGGCCTTCGTGGGCTTTGCGAACTGGATGATCCCGCTGCAGATCGGCGCGTCCGACATGGCGTTCGCGCGCATGAACAACCTCAGCTTCTGGCTGATGATTCCTGCCGCCATCATGCTGGTCGCGTCCTTCTTCATGCCTGGCGGCGCACCCGCCGCGGGCTGGACGCTGTATGCGCCGCTGACGCTGCAGATGGGCCCCTCGATGGACGCGGGCATCTTCTCGATGCACCTGCTGGGCGCTTCGTCCATCATGGGTTCGATCAACATCATCGTGACCATCCTCAACATGCGCGCGCCCGGCATGACGCTGATGAAGATGCCGATGTTCGCCTGGACCTGGCTGATCACCGCCTACCTGCTGATCGCCGTGATGCCTGTGCTGGCCGGCGCCATCACGATGACGCTGACGGACCGCCACTTCGGCACCAGCTTCTTCAGCCCCGCGGGCGGCGGTGACCCGGTGATGTACCAGCACATCTTCTGGTTCTTCGGCCACCCCGAGGTCTACATCATGATTCTCCCGGCCTTCGGGATGATCAGCCAGATCGTGCCGGCCTTTGCGCGCAAGAAGCTGTTCGGCTATGCCTCCATGGTGTATGCGACGGCCTCGATCGCCATCCTGTCCTTCATCGTCTGGGCGCACCACATGTTCGCCACCGGCATGCCGGTCACGGGCCAGCTGTTCTTCATGTACGCCACGATGCTGATCGCCGTGCCGACCGCCGTGAAGATCTTCAACTGGCTGGCCACGATGTGGCGCGGGTCGATGACCTTCGAGACCCCGATGCTGTTCGCCGTCGGCTTCATCTTCGTGTTCACCATGGGCGGCTTCACCGGCTTGGTGTGCGCGATGGCGCCGATCGACATTCAGCTGCAGGACACCTACTACGTCGTGGCGCATTTCCACTACGTGCTGGTGGCCGGCTCGCTCTACGCGATGTTCGCCGGCGTCTACTACTGGGGCCCGAAGTGGACCGGCGTGATGTACAACGAGACGCGCGGCAAGATCCACTTCTGGTGGTCGCTGATCGCGTTCAACGTCACCTTCTTCCCGATGCACTTCCTGGGCCTGGCCGGCATGCCGCGCCGCTATGCCGACTACCCGATGCAATTCGCCGATTTCAATGCGCTTGCCTCGGTCGGCGCCTTCTTCTTCGGCTTTGCGCAGGTCTACTTCTTCTTCTTCGTCGTCCTGCCCATGATCCGCGGCAAGGGTGAAAAGGCTCCGCAGCGTCCCTGGGACGGTGCCGAGGGCCTGGAATGGGAAGTGCCTTCGCCGGCGCCATTCCACACATTTGAGAATCCGCCCAAGCTGAATGCCGCGGCGACCAAGGTGATCGGCTGAGGAGCAAGGCCATGTCGCCCGAGCAACGCAAGAGCAACCTCAAGATGGGTTTGACCCTGGCTTCGATCGCGATCATCTTCGCGCTCGGTTTCATGGCCAAGGTCTTCCTGTTCGGGGTCTGAACCGACCGCCAGGCCTTGCACGCAGCATGAGCAACAGAACCTGGACCCTGGCCGACGCCTTGCGCAGGGACAACCTGCAGATGGTGGGCAAGCTGCTGGTGGTCGTGCTGCTCATGTTCGGCTTCGGCTATGCCCTGGTGCCGGTGTACCGGGCCGTGTGCACCTCGCTGGGCATCAACGTGCTGTCCTTGTCCGAGCGCACGCATGCAGTGCGGGCCGAGGATGTCAAGAACACGCAGGTCGACGTGAGCCGCACCATCAGCGTGGAATTCGACACCAATGCCCGCGGCCCCTGGGACTTCAAGCCGGCGGTCAAGCACCTGGATGTGCATCCGGGCGAGTTGACCACTGTGATGTACGAGTTCAAGAACGTGCAGAGCCGGACCATGTCGGCCCAGGCGATCCCGAGCTATGCGCCCAAGCAGGCAACGGCGCATTTCAACAAGCTCGAATGCTTCTGCTTCAACGAGTACACGCTGGCGCCCGGCGAGTCCAAGCAGTGGCCAGTGGTGTTCTACATCGACCCCAAGCTGCCGCGCGACGTCAAGACGATCACGCTGTCCTATACCTTCTTCGAGGTCGAGGGCAAGAAGCAGGCGGTGGCGCCGCTGGTGGCACCCGTCCAGGAGCGGCGGCTGTGAGCGGGCAGGACCATTCGAACGGGCCGGACCCGGTTCGCAAGGCTTCGCTTTTGCGGACCATCAAGGCGGTGGCGTGGTCGTTTCTGGGCATCCGCAAGGGCGCCGAGTACGACAAGGACGTGAACCAGCTGAATCCGGTTCATGTTGTGATCGTTGGCGTGCTGGCCGTGATCGTGTTCGTGGTGGCCCTGGTGCTGCTGGTCAATTATGTCGTCAGCAGCGGCGTCGCCTCTGCGTGATGGTGGTTTGAACTGAAGAGTGAGTTCGAGGAGAGCAACAATGTCGGCAGCGACAACTCAGGGGAAGACCCCTTATTACTTCGTCCCGGCCCCTTCACGGCATCCCGTGATGGCCGCCATCGGGTTGTTCTTCGTGATCCTCGGCGCCGGCCAGTGGGTCAACGGCCATGAGTGGGGCTCCTACTCGCTGTTGTTCGGCCTGCTCTGGTGGGCCTTCACCCTGAAGCAATGGTTTGGCGACGCCATCCGCGAAAGCGAAGGGGGCTTGTACAGTGAGCGCATCGACGGCTCCTACCGTTGGAGCATGAGCTGGTTCATCTTCTCCGAAGTGATGTTCTTTGCAGCGTTCTTCGGCGCCTTGTACTGGGCCCGCCTGCACTCGGTGCCCGCGCTGGGCGACCTGGAGAACGCCTTGCTCTGGCCGGACTTCAAGGGCCTGTGGCCCAGCATGGCGGCAGGTCTGACCGCGTCGCCGGCCGGCACGGTCGAGGCCTTCGAGACCATGGGCCCCTGGCCGATCCCGACACTCAACACCGCCTTGCTGCTGACTTCCGGCGTGACGCTGACGGTCGCGCACCATGCGCTGATTGCGAACCAGCGCGCCAAGTGCATCGCGTTCATGTGGGTCACGGTGCTGCTGGGCATCACCTTCCTGGGCTTCCAGGCCTTCGAATACCACCATGCCTATACCGAGCTGAACCTCAAGCTCAGCTCGGGCATCTACGGCTCGACCTTCTTCATGCTGACCGGCTTCCATGGCTTCCACGTGTTCGTGGGCATGCTGATGCTGTTGTTCATCACCCTGCGCCTGCAAAAAGGCCACTTCACGCCCGAGCGCCATTTCGGCTTCGAGGGTGCGGCCTGGTATTGGCACTTCGTCGACGTGGTGTGGCTGGGCCTGTACGTGGTGGTCTATTGGCTTTGAGTTGACCCGCTCCAAGAGACAAGCGCCGCAATTGCGGCGCTTTCTGTTGATGCGATCCTGGATGCGATTTCCGAGGTGTTCTTTCAGCGGCTTTGCAGGGCAATGCCGGTCGGGTGTATCCAGCCCATCAGGTAGGCCAGCATGATGAAGAGGAACAGCGCCACCGACACGGCGATGCGAACCGTCAGCGCCTTGGCCATGCGCTCGCCGCGCTCCCCTTTGCCGGGGCTGCGCAGCATGAAAATCCCGGCTGCGGCCAGCGCGCCCAGAATGCCGACAAAAGCCAATGCGATGATTGTTTTCATGCTTCGAATTATTTCACCTGGCTGGATGTGATGGCGGCGGATTCTGCGGCGTCAACCTTGAGACATGCCGGACCGCGGGCATGGCTGGTCCTGGTCTTGACGCTGCTGGGCATGGCGTTGACGGCGCGTCTTGGCATTTGGCAACTCGACCGGGCGGCGCAAAAGCGCGCACTGCAGGCGCAGATCGAGGCGCGATCGCTGGCGCCGCGCCTGGGCAATGCCGATTTGGCTGCTGTCAATGAAATGCTGATGCAGCGCCGGGTCGACTTGCATGGGCTCTGGCTGAACGACAAGACGGTCTATCTGGACAACCGGCCCATGAAGGGCCGGGCCGGCTTCTTCGTGCTGACGCCGCTGCAATTGAGCGGGACGAAGCTGACCGTGCTGGTGCAGCGTGGCTGGATTCCGCGCGACGCGGCCGACCGCAGCCGCTTGCCTGCCGTCCCAAGGCCGGCAGACGAGGTGCGGGTGCTGGGCCGCCTGGTCCCGTCGCCTTCCAGGGTTTATGAGCTTGGCGCGGGCGCATCGGGTGCAATCCGGCAAAATCTCGACCCGCAAGCCTATGGCCGCGAGTTGGGGCTGCCTGTGCCGGCTGCAGCGGTGCTGGAGGACGGCAGCGCAGCAGACGGTCTGTTGCGCGACTGGCCCGCTCCCGCTGTGGATATTCAAAAGCACTACGGCTATGCCTTTCAGTGGTTTGCGCTTTGCGTCTTGATGCTAGGTCTTTATGTCTGGTTCCAATTCATCCGCCCCGTCCGTGTCAATACCCGTGTTTGAAACTGAAGGCGATCCTCTTGCGCTGACGGTGCACAGCCAGCCCCTGCCCGTGAGCGTGGCTGCCGGACCGCAGACCCGCGCGGGGCGCCTGCGCATGCTGCTGGTGATGGCCATCTGCGCCGCGCCCGTGCTGGCCTCGTATTTCACGTTTTACGTGGTCAAGCCGCACGGGCATGCCTATTCGGATCTGATCACGCCGACGCGCGACCTGCCCGCCGACCTGCCGCTGACCGACCTGCAGGGGCAGGGCGTGCGGCCCGAGTCGCTCAAGGGCCAGTGGCTGCTGACGCTGGTGCAGCCCGGGGCTTGCGACAGCGAATGCGATCGCATGCTGTTCATGCAGCGCCAGTTGCGCGAAATGCTGGGCAAGGAGCGCGACAAGGTCGACAAGGTCTGGCTGGTTCCCGACGACCAGCCTTTGTCCGCCGCCCTGATGAAGGCGGTGTCCGACGCACCGGCTGTGACCGTGCTGCGCGTGCCGCCGCAGCGCTTGCAGGCCTGGCTGCAGCCGGCGCCGGGGCACAGGCTCGGCGAGCACCTGTTCCTGATCGACCCCATGGGACGCTGGATGATGCGCACGCCCGCCCATGCCGATCCGATGGCGGTCAAGAAAGACCTGGAGCGCCTGCTGCGCGCCAGCGCCAGCTGGGACCAGCCCGGTCGTTGACACATGAGCGGCTTTGATCTCTCACCCACCGGGCAGCTTTTGCTGCTGATGGCCTTGATCGGCTCGGCGCCCCTGCTGTGGCTGTGGCAGCGCCACCGTGGCGTGGGGCTGGCGGGACGCTTGGCAGGCCTGACGGTGCTGACGCTGTTCCTCTGTTTCGACCTGATCCTGTTCGGCGCCTTCACCCGGTTGACCGATTCCGGCCTGGGCTGCCCCGATTGGCCGGGCTGCTATGGCAGCGCTTCGCCCATGGGGGCGCATGAGCAGATCCATGCCGCGCAGGCCGCCATGCCCGGCGGGCCGGTGACGCATGGCAAGGCCTGGGTCGAGATGGTGCACCGCTACCTGGCGGGTGCCGTGGGTTTCCTGATCCTGAGCCTGTGCCTCGCGAGCTGGACGCTGCGCTGGCGGCGTCCGGGCGGCGTCGCCCCCGCCACGCCCTGGTGGGCTACGCTCACGCTGGCCTGGGTCATCCTGCAGGGTGCCTTCGGCGCATTGACGGTGACCATGAAGCTGTTTCCGCTCATCGTCACTCTGCACCTGATGTGCGCGCTGGCCTTGCTGGGCCTGCTGGCCTGGCAGGCGCAGGCGTATCAAGTCCGGCCCTTGCGGCTGCCGCGCGGTTTCGAGCTCGCGGCCTGGCTGCTGCTCATCATTTCTGCGCTGCAGATGGCCTTGGGTGGATGGGTCAGCACCAATTACGCGGTGCTGGCTTGCAACACCTTCCCGCAATGCCAGGGCGGCTGGTGGCCCGCGATGGACTTCGGCCAGGCCTTCACGCTGTGGCGCTCCCTGGGGCATACGGCGGACGGACAGCTGCTGGGCTTTGCCGCGCTGACTGCCATCCATTGGGCGCACCGGCTGGGCGCCGTGTTGGTCTTGAGCGCCATGCTCGTGCTGGCGTTGTTGCTTCGAGCGCATGGCGGGCAGGCCGCCCGGCCCTGGGCGCGCGGCCTGGCCCTGCTTGCGGGCTGGCAATTCCTGTCGGGCCTGTCCAATGTGGTGTTGGACTGGCCGATGGTGGCTGCCTTGGCGCACACTGGTGGCGCCGCAGCCTTGACGGCAGGCCTGAGCACGTTCCTGGCGCGAGTCCGGCAGGCGCGCCTGCGCGACCTTGCTGCCTTGGCGCCTACATCGACATTTGGCATGGCCAGATCCTGATTCAACCGTATTTTTCCGCAGAGCCTATGGCTACGACCCAATCACTTCCCAACACGCCGTTCATGCCCTCGCGCTGGCAGCAGTTCTACCAACTCACCAAGCCGCGCGTGGTGCAGTTGATCGTTTTTTGCGCCGTCATCGGCATGGCGCTGGCGGTGCCGGGCTGGCCCAGCCTGGAGCAGTGGGGCGTGATGGCAGGCGCCACCATCGGCATCTGGCTGGTCGCGGGTGCGGCGGCGGCGTTCAATTGCCTGGTCGAGCAGCAGATCGATGCCAAGATGAAGCGCACCGCCTGGCGCGCCACCGCCAAGGGCCAGCTCAGCAGGGTGCAGACCCTGCTGTTCTCGGGCGTGCTGTGCGGCTTGGGCATGACGGTGCTGCTGCTGGCGGTCAATGCGCTGACCATGTGGCTGACTTTCGCCACCTTCGTCGGCTACGCCATCATCTATACCGTGGTGCTCAAGCCCTTGACGCCGCAGAACATCGTGATCGGCGGCGCATCCGGCGCCATGCCGCCGGTGCTGGGCTGGGCCGCGATGCGTGGCGAAGTGGGCCCCGAGGCGCTGATGCTGTGCCTGATCATCTTTCTCTGGACGCCGCCGCATTTCTGGGCCCTGGCGCTGTATCGGACCGAGGAGTACCGCAAGGCCGGTCTGCCCATGCTGCCGGTGACGCACGGCTCGGAGTTCACGCGGCTGCAGGTGGTGCTGTACACCTGGATCTTGCTGGCGGCGACCTTGCTGCCCTTTCTCACCGGCATGAGCGGCTGGATCTACCTGGTCTGCGCGGTGGCGCTGGGGCTGGGCTTTTGCGGCTATGCCTGGCGGCTGTGGCGCCACTACTCGGACGCGCTGGCGCGCAGCACGTTCAGGTTCTCCATCGTGCATTTGTCGCTGCTGTTCGCGGCGCTGCTGGTGGATCACTACTTGATGACTTGGATGGCTTGATGATGGCGAATCGATCTATGGCTGAAAGGCGCGGCAGCCGCGCGATGTTCAAGGCTGCGGGCCTGGGCTTGTCTTGGCTCTTGCCGCTGGCGCTGGCGGCGCTGTTGTCGGGCTGCGGCAAACCCACCGGCATGGATGCCGCGCCCCTCGTGCTCAAGGGCGTGGACCTGAGCGGCGCCAACTATGCGCGCGAGCTTGCGCTGCCGGACCAGGACGGGCGCATGCGCAGCTTGGCGGAGTTCAAGGGCAAGGTGCTGGTGCTGTTCTTCGGCTACACCCAGTGCCCCGAGGTTTGCCCGACCACCATGGCCGAGCTGGCGCAGGTGAAGAAATCGCTGGGGCCGCAGGGCGACTCGGTGCAGGGCATCTTCGTGACGCTCGATCCCGAGCGCGACACGCCTGAAATCTTGAAGAGATACGTCGCCAATTTCGATCCCACCTTCGTCGCCCTGCATGGCACGCCGGCGCAGACGCAGGCCGCGGCCAAGGAGTTCAAGGTCTACTACGCCAAGGTGCCGGGCAAGACCGCCGGCAGTTACACGCTGGACCACACCGCCGCCAGCTTCGTGTTCGACAAGCAGGGTCGCGTGCGGGTGTTCGAGCGCTATGGCGCCGACCCGCAGGATGTGGCGGCCGACCTGAAGGCCCTGATCAACGAATAAACCGGAGAGGGGGGCGGTGCGCTCAGGCCTCAGGTGGTTTCCGACAGCGCCTTGCGCATCTTCTTCATGGCCGCGACTTCGATCTGGCGGATGCGTTCGGCGCTGACGCCGTATTCCGCCGCCAGGTCGTGCAGGGTCATGCCGCCGCTGCTGTCGTCGTTGACCTTCAGCCAGCGCTCTTCGACGATGCGGCGGCTGCGCTCGTCCAGCGCCGCCAGCGCGCGGGTGATGCCGTCGCCCGACAGAGCATCGCGGCTGCGGCTTTCCAGCACGCGAGTGGGCTCATGGCTCTCGTCGGTGAGGTAGGCGATCGGCGCGAAGCTCTCGCTGTCGTCGTCGACTTGCGCCTCGAGCGCCACGTCGCCGCCCGACATGCGGGTTTCCATCTCCAGCACCTCCTCGCGCTTGACGTTCAACTCGCGCGCCATGTGCGCGACCTCGGCCTCCGTGAGGCTGTTGCGGTGCGTCTGTGAGTCGTCGCTGCCTTCCTTCAACTGGTGCTTCATCGAGCGCAGGTTGAAGAACAGCTTGCGTTGCGCCTTGGTGGTGGCAACCTTGACCATGCGCCAGTTGCGCAGGATGTATTCGTGGATCTCGGCCTTGATCCAGTGCATGGCGTAGGAAACCAGGCGCACGCCCTGCTCGGGGTCGTAGCGCTTGACGGCCTTCATCAGGCCGACGTTGCCTTCCTGGATCAGGTCGCCCTGGGGCAGCCCGTAACCGAGGTATTGGCGGGAAATCGACACCACCAGGCGCAGGTGCGACAGCACCAGGCGGCTGGCCGCCTCCAGGTCGCCGCTGGCGCGCAGGCGGCGGGCGTAGTCCTGTTCCTCGCTGGCGCTCAGCATGGGCATGTGGTTGATGGATGAGATGTACGCGTCCAAATTGCCCAGCGAGGGCAACATGGCCCATGGATCGCGAACGGAAATGGCGTTGTGCGTGGTCATTGAAAGTCTCTTTCTGCAAAAAGGCAGTCTGCCTCTTGTCAGCTCTTATATTAGCACTCTCTGGCATTGAGTGCTAATGGTTTGCTCGACACGAGAAACTCTATTTGGATCAATGACTTAGCGATCAGCTCCCGGAAGGGGTATGGCGGGCGCCCGCACCCAGGCGTTGGCAGCCCCTGGGTGGTTCCGAGCGTTGGCGGCAGCCGACGAAATGCGCCAACCTAGGCGGAAACCCCTGTCGCCCTGCGGCAGTGGCTGTTCGAAAATTCAATTTTTGCGCGCGGCGCGACGTGCATTGGCAGCGCGTGTGGCGGCGGATCAGATTGATAAATACATCGTTGTGAAGTGAAGCATGTGGTTTGAACTGATTTGCGCGGCAATGGCTGGAGGCTTGGCGGTTGCAGGTCTCATCCTGTTGTGGGGCCGCCGCGGGCCTTTGGGGGCGGTGCGCACTGAAGATCAGAAAATCGAAACCGGAAATGGTTTATTCGATATTTTTGAGAAATCCCTGCTGGCGCTCTATGTCGTATTCGAGCGCAAAGTCATTTACGCGAACGAGGCGGCCGTCAAGCTGCTCGGGTATGACAGCGCCGAGGAATTGGTCGGGCATACCGTCGACAAATTCACGGCGCCTGAAGATCTGAATCTGCTCAATGAGATGCATCGCCGCCGCGAAAGCGGCGAGGTGGCCTCGGTCAAATATGCTTATCGCGCCCTGCAGAAAAACGGCGAGATGCGCTGGGTGGAGGCGCACGGCAGCGCCGTTCCCTATCGCGGCGGCCGGGCCGTGGTGGGTTTGGCGGTCGACGCCAGCCGCAATGTCGAGTTTGAAAAGCAGTCCCGGCTGGCCAACCATGTCTTCAGGTCGCTGACCGAGGGCATCCTGGTTACCGACCCGGACTTCCTCATCGAAGCCGTCAACCCAGCGTTCACGCGCATCACGGGCTACGGGGCGGCGGATGCGCTCGGCAAGAAGTCGCTGCTGATGGATACCAACCATGTGGCGGCCATCTACAGCCGTGACATCCTGCATGCACTGAAGACCACCGGGCACTGGGAAGGCGAGATCACGGACCGGCGCCGAAATGGCCAGCATTATCCGGCCTGGGTTTCCATATCTGCGGTGCTGGGGGCCCAGGGCGAGATATTGAATTATGTTTATGTATTCACCGACAATACCAATCGGAAAGAGGCGGAGAATCGCCTGAAAAACCTGGCCTCACGCGATGGCCTGACCGGGTTGTTGAACCGCGCCACTTTTGTCAACAACCTCGATGGTTTGATTCGGGAGAGCGCTGCGCGAGGCAACGAGCTGGGCGTCCTGTTTATCGATCTGGACCATTTCAAGAGTATCAACGATACCCTCGGCCATGGCATTGGCGACAAACTCCTGAAGGAAATTGCCGACCGCATGCGCGCCGAATTGAGGCATACCGATATTGCTGCCCGAATCGGCGGCGACGAGTTTGTCGTGGTGATCGACAATATTGCGTCGGCACAGAATGCCGAACGCATGGCGCAACGCTTGATCGAGCGCATCTCGCGGCCCATCGTGGTCAACGAGCAGGAGATCTTCGTGACCACCAGCGTGGGCCTGGCCTGCTATCCGGCCGACGGCGCCGATGGGGAGAGCCTGCTGCGGCACGCGGACATCGCCATGTACCAGGCCAAGGCGCGGGGCCGGAACATGCTGCAGCTGTTCCGCGACGACATGACGGCCCATGCGCTCAAGCGCATGAGCATGGAGAACGGACTGCACCGTGCGCTGGACCGGGACGAGTTCTACCTGGTGTTCCAGCCGCAGTTTTCGGCCGCCGACGGTCGACTGGTCGGGGCCGAGGCGCTGATCCGCTGGCGCAGCGCCGACGGTGAGGAGATTTTCCCGGGCGATTTCATTCCGGCGGCGGAAAGCAATGGCCTGATCGTTCCCATTGGCGCCTGGGTGCTCAACGAGGCGTGCCGCTGCATGCGCAAATGGCTGGACGAGGGCCTTCAACTGGAGCGGATCGCGGTCAACCTGTCGCCGCGCCAGTTCGCTTGCGAGCATCTGCTGGACACCATCCAATCGGCCCTGGCGGTTCATGGCTTGGAGGGCCGCTACCTGGAGCTCGAAATCACCGAGGGCCTGATCCTGAATTATTCCCAGGACGTCACCTCTGTGCTCAACGAAATCCGCGCCATGGGCATCGAGCTGTCCATCGACGATTTCGGCACCGGGTATTCGTCCTTGTCGGTCCTGAAGAACACGCCGGTCCACAAGCTCAAGATCGATCGCCGGTTCACGCAAGGGCTGCCGCACGATTCGGACGACGTCGCCATCACCGAAGCCATCTTGGCGGTGGCGCAGAAACTGGATCTCAAGGTGGTCGCCGAAGGGGTGGAAAAACCCGAGCAGCAAGCCTTCCTCAAGGCCGCCGCCTGCGATGTGTTCCAGGGCTATTTGCTGGGCCGGCCCATGCCGGAAGCCGCCATGGACCATTTCCTGCAACAGCATCTGGGCGAGCCAAAGGTCGCCGCGGACGCGCTGGATTCCGTGTCCTGAATCCCGGCGAGCCGATACCGCTCATCGTGTCCCAGTGCGGTTCAAGCCTGCATCATGGCCATTCGTCGCGCGGCGCTGGCGTCCCGGGCCATGACTTCCGATACTCCATGTCATCCTCTCATGGCAAGGATTTCGGTGAATCATGAGTTTGCTGACACCTCACAAATACGGTTGCGCGGGCCTTTGGCTGCTGGCGCTTGGTTTTGGCGTTTCGGGCGCCTTGGCGCCACAGACGGCGCAGGCCAGCGAAGTGGTGAAGCTGGCGCGGCTGGTGCTGACGGGCAAGACCGGCGGCGAGTCGGCCGGTGCTTCAAGCGCGTCGGCCAAGGCGGGAGCCGCTGCTGCTTCTGCGGCGGGCGCCGAGCGCCTGACCGGCGTCGTGCTCGACGCTTTGCAGGCCAGGACCACGGCCAATTCGGCGGTCCGGAGCGCGGGCTGATGCGATGCCGCGCCTGACCGTCATCGGCAATGACGCCGCGCAGGCGCAGGGCCAGCCGCAGGAACAAGTGGCTGCGGCCGGGCGCGCCATATCCGGATCCGGGGTCGGACCCCGGTCAGCCGAACGGTTTTTGCTGCAGGTCGGTCCGTCGGCGATCGACGGCCTGGGCGTGTTTGCGCAGGAGGCCATTCCTGCGAGGCGCAAGATCGGCGAGATGCGCGGCGAAATCATTTCGGTGGCCGAGGCGCGCCGCCGTGCCAAAGGCCAGGCGCGCGTGCATCTCGTGGAGATCAGCGCACGAACCGCCGTCGATGCCAGCCAGACGACGGGGGCGCTGCGCTACATCAACCATTCGTGCGCGCCCAACACCAGCCTGCAGACCCGGCAGGGGCGGGCGGAATTCTTTGCCTTGCGCGATATTGTGGCCGGCGAGGAACTCACGGCCAATTACGGCATCAGCCATCATGACGGGCGGCTGCGATGCCATTGCGGCGCGCCGCAGTGCCGGGGCCGGCTCTGAGCGAGCCGTCGCCGCACCGGCTCAGTGCTTGGCGCCGGGGTCGAACTGGAGCCAGAACAGGCGCAGGTCCTGGACCGAGAACAGGGCGTCGTCCAGCAGCACGTCCTGCGTGACTTCGTCTTCCGGTTCGTAGGAGTCCTGGATATAGCGCTGGCGCTGCGGACCGTCAGGCATGGCCAGCACGGCCACGGCCAGCAGCAGGGTGTCCAGCATCTGGCCGGGCTCGCTGTCGTCTTCGTGCACGTACCAGGCGTCCTCGAAGTCGTCGACGGCCTGCATGAAGCCCTCGGCCCACATCACGCCCATCTCGGGCAGGTCGGACAGCTGGTCTTCGCGCAGCACGCCGGAGGCCAGCAGCTCGGCCTTGGTGGCCTCGTCGAACTCGGTGATCAGCGGCTCCAGCTGCATCGCATCCTGGTTTTCAAGCAGGGTCTCGGGGTCGAGCGCCTCGGCGATTTCGTTCCAGCGCAGGTGCAGCGCCTCCATGAATTCGTCGACGGCTTCGCGCTCTTCCAGCACGGCGGGCCAGCTGTCGCCGAACAGGGCGTCCATGGCCTGGATCGGCGAGGCGACCACCGGGCCGCAGATCAGTGCGGTCATGTAGCCGTCGAGCGTGTCGATGGGCACGGCATCGGCCTCGTCATCGGAGGCCGCGGCGAGGATGGATAGCAGGCCGGCCAGGCGCTCGGCATTGTCGTGATCGATGGTGTTGCTCATGGCGCTTCCTCAGAGTTTCGCGCTGACCCAGTCCTGCACGCTGGCCAGCGCGCCGGCCAAGGCCGCAGGGTTGGTGCCGCCGGCCATGGCCAGGTCGGGCTTGCCGCCGCCCTTGCCGCCAACCTGTTGCGCCACGAAATTGACCAGGTCGCCGGCCTTGAGCTTGGCCGTGCTGTCGGATGTCACGCCGGCCGCCAGCTGGACCTTGTCGCCTTCGACGGTGGCCAGCACGATGGCGGCGGTCTTGAGCTTGTCCTTGAGCTTGTCCAGGGTGTCGCGCAGGGTCTTGGCGTCGGCGCCTTCGAGTTGGGCGGCCAGCACTTTCAGGCCCTTGATCTCGACGGCTTGCGACATCAGCTCGTCGCCCTGGGCCGAGGCCAGCTTGCCCTTGAGCGCGGCGATTTCCTTTTCCAGCGCGCGAATGTGTTCCTGGGTGGCCGCGACGCGGACCGGCAGTTCGGCGGGCGAGGTCTTCAGCAACGCAGCCAGGCCTTGCACCGTGCCTTCGAGCGATTGCGCATGGCTCAGCGCATGGCGGCCGGTGATGGCCTCGACGCGGCGCACGCCAGCGGCCACGCCGCCTTCCGCCACGATCTTGAACTGGCCGATGTCGCCGGTGCGGTGCACGTGGGTGCCGCCGCAGAGTTCCTTGGAGCTGCCGATAGCGCACACGCGCACGGTCTCGCCGTATTTCTCGCCGAACAGCATCATGGCGCCGCTCTTTTGCGCGTCTTCCAGTGCCATCACCTGCGAATGGGCATCGGCATTGGCCAGGATCTCGTCGTTGACGAGTTCCTCGATCTCGCGGATCTCCTCGGCGCTCAGCGGCTGGCCATGCGAGAAGTCGAAGCGCGTGCGGTCGGGCGTGACCTGCGAGCCCTTTTGCTGCACATGCTCGCCCAGCACTTCGCGCAGCGCCTTGTGCATCAGGTGGGTGGCGCTGTGGTTGCGCACGGTGGCCTGGCGCAGTTCGGCGTTGACGCGGGCCTGGAAGCTGTCGCCGACGCGGATGCTGCCTTCCATGACGCGGCCATGGTGGCCGAACACGTCGGCCTGGATCTTGAGCGTGTCTTCGACGGCGAAGCGGCTGCTGGCATTGCGCAGCTCGCCCTGGTCGCCGCACTGGCCGCCGCTCTCGGCGTAGAAGGGCGTGTGGTCCAGCACGATGACGGCATCGTCGCCGGCGCTGGCCTGCTCGACCGGGGCGCCGTCCACGTAAACGGCGGTCACGCGGCTGTGCTCGCAGACCAGGTGCTCGTAGCCATGGAAGGCGGTCGGCGCGCCCGAGTATTCCAGGCCTTGCGCCATCTTGAACTTGCCGGCGGCGCGCGCCTGCTCGCGCTGGCGCGCCATGGCGGCGTCGAAGCCGGCCTGGTCCACCGTCACGCCGCGCTCGCGGCAGACGTCGGCGGTCAGGTCGACCGGGAAGCCGTAGGTGTCGTGCAGCTTGAACGCCGTCTCGCCGTCGATCTGCTGGGCACCCTGGCTGAGCGCGCCGTCGAGGATTTCCATGCCGTTGGCGATGGTCAGGAAGAAGCGCTCCTCCTCGGTCTTCAAGACCTCGGTGATGCGGCGCTCGTTGGCGCGCAGCTCGGGGTAGGCCTCGCCCATCTCGGCGGCAAGCGCAGCCACCAGGGTGTGGAAGAAGGGGGTGCGGGCGCCGAGCTTGTAGCCGTGGCGGATGGCGCGGCGCGCGATGCGGCGCAGCACGTAGCCGCGGCCCTCGTTGCTCGGGATCACGCCGTCGGCCACCGTGAACGAGCAGGCGCGGATGTGGTCGGCAATGACCTTGAGGCTGGGGCTGCTTGCATCGCAGTCGCCGCCGCCGTTGGCGTCCACGCCAGCCTTGGCAGCCGCGAGGAGCTTCACGAAGGTGTCGATCTCGTAGTTGCTGTGCACGTGCTGCAGCACGGCGGCGATGCGCTCCAGGCCCATGCCGGTGTCCACCGAGGGCTTGGGCAGCGGGTGCATGACGCCGTCTTCGGTGCGGTTGAACTGCATGAAGACGTTGTTCCAGATCTCGATATAGCGGTCGCCGTCTTCATCGGGACTGCCCGGGGGGCCGCCGGGGATGCCTTCGCCGTGGTCGTAGAAGATCTCGGTGCAGGGGCCGCAGGGGCCGGTGTCGCCCATCATCCAGAAGTTGTCGGACATGTAGCGGCCGCCCTTGTTGTCGCCGATGCGCACGATGCGCTCGGCCGGCACGCCGACCTGCTTGTTCCAGATCTCGTAGGCCTCGTCGTCCTCCGAGTAGACGGTGACCCAGAGCTTGTCCTTGGGCAGCTTGAAGTGCTCGGTCAGCAGCTCCCAGGCATAGCTGATGGCGTCCTTCTTGAAGTAGTCGCCGAAGCTGAAATTGCCCAGCATCTCGAAGAACGTATGGTGGCGGGCCGTGTAGCCGACGTTGTCGAGGTCGTTGTGCTTACCGCCGGCGCGAATGCATTTCTGCGAGGTGGTGGCGCGCGAGTAGGGGCGCTTGTCGAAGCCCAGGAACACGTCCTTGAACTGGTTCATGCCGGCGTTGGTGAACAGCAGCGTCGGGTCGTCGCCAGGCACGACCGGGCTGGAGGCGACGATCTGGTGTCCCTTGGATTCGAAGAACTTCAGGAAGGTGTTGCGGATCTCGGAGGCTTTCATGAGCGTTTTAACGGCTGTTTTTTTAGGTCAATCGGCACGCCGACACGATGGGCGACATGATCCAGAAGGGTGTCTTTCGATACCCTGTCCATACCCTTGGTGGCCATGTTTCACGGCCGTGTTTTGCGGACCCGCCACAGGGCACGCGATTTTAGTCGATGCGGGGCACTCCAGCCTTGATGTGCGCGTCCAGAAAGGTCCAGAGCCGCTCGTCCTCGCAGAACGCCACATTGAAGCGCATCCAGGGCGTGGCGTGCAGGTCGCTCATGAACAGGTGGCCGGGGCCCAGCATGATGTCGTGCTCGGCCGCCTGGTTGGACAGGGCCACCGCGTCGGGCAGGGCGGCATGGCGGGCCCACAGGAACATACCGGCCTTGGGCTCGTGGAAGAGCTCGAAGCCCAGCGCGCTGAGCCGGCCGGCGGTCTGCTGGTGGGCCTGGGCCAGGCGCTCGCGCAGCGACTTGAGGTGCTTGCGCCAGCGGCCTTCGGTCAGCGCGCCATGGACCAGGCGCTCGCCCAGCTCGGCCGAGGTCAGGCCGGAGATCATCTTGAGCTGCGCCAGGTCTTCGACCATGTCGGGGTGGGCGGCCAGGTAGCCGACGCGGATATTTGGCGAGATGGTCTTGGAGTAGCTGCCTATCGTGATGACGCGCGCCAGCTGGTCCAGGCTGGCCAGCGAGGGGCGCGGTTCGGGGTCCAGGTCGGCGTAGATGTCGTTCTCGACGATCAGCATGTCATGGCGTTCCGCCAACTGCAGCACCTTGTGCAGCTGCGCCAGGGTGGCGACCGAGCCGGTCGGACTGTGCAGGCGCGGCTGCGTGAAGAAGACGCGCGGCCGGTGTGTCTTGATGGCGTCTTCGAGTGCGGCCAGGTCCCAGCCCTGCGGCGTGCGCGGCGCGCCGACCAGCGTCGCGCCCTGGTAGCGCAGCGAGAACAGCAGATTGGCGTAGCCGGGGTCGTCGACCAGCACGGCGTCGCCCGCGTGCACGAGGCGGCGCACGCACAGGTCCAGCGCCTGGCTGGAGCCCTGCGTGAGCAGCACCTGGCTCGGCTGGATCTGCACCTCGTGTTCGGCCAAGGCCGTGCAGATCAGCTCGCGCAGCGGCGGATAGCCCTTGGGGTCGCCATAGCCGCCCAGTTCCGCGTCGTCGGTGGCCAGGCTGCGCAGGGCGCGGCGCAGGCCGTCCTCGAACAGCCATTCGCCGGGAAACCAGCCGCAGCCGGCCTTGACGGCCAGGTGCCGGTTCTCGAAGATCTTGCGCAGGTACCACATGGCGTCGAAGCCTTCGGCGCGCGGGCTGGTCGCCGCCGGGCCGCCGGTCTGGGGCCTCGCGCGGACAAAAAAGCCGGATTGCGGGCGCGACACCAGGCAGCCCTGCGCGACCAGGCGGTCGTAAGCCTCTACCACCGTGAACACGCTCACCTGCAAGGCCTGCGCGAATTGCCGGATGGACGGCAGCTTGGTGCCCGCACGCAGGGCTCCGGACTCGATCTGGGCTCGCAAGGCTTCGACGATCTGGGTCACCAGCGGGATGGGGCTGTCGGGGTGCAAGGTCAACATGGTGCTTGGATTCGTCTCGGGCGGCAGGGTCGCGGGTCAAGCCGCATTGAACTGTATAGGGTTGACGACCGGCACAGTGCCGCTGTGTTCGTCGCCGGGTGTGCATGGTAGGCCGGCACCGGGGCTGTCACCATGGCGCACTCAACATTCGTATCAAATTCGAGGATGACCATGCACCGCGATCCCAAAGTTGCCGCCCAAAAGACCAACGCTGAACTGATGGCGCGCCGCCGCGCCGCCCTGCCTGCAGGCCTGGGCCAGACCTACGAGGTGTTTGCCGAGCGCGCCGAAAATGCCGAGGTGTGGGATGTCGAGGGCCGCCGCTACCTGGACTTCGCCGGCGGCATTGCCGTGCTCAACACCGGACACCGCCACCCCAAGATCGTCGCGGCCGTCAAGGCCCAGCTCGATGCCTACCACCACACCTGCTTCCAGGTGCTGGCCTACGAGCCTTACGTTGAATTGGCCGAACGCCTGATCGCCAAGACCCCGGGCGATTTCGCCAAGAAGGCGTTCTTCCTGTCCACCGGCGCCGAGGCGGTCGAGAACGCCATCAAGATCGCCCGCGCCGCCACCAAGCGCCAGGCCGTGATCGCCTTTGGCGGCGGTTTCCACGGCCGCACGCTGCTGGGCATGGCCCTGACGGGCAAGGTCGCGCCCTACAAGGCCGGCTTCGGACCGTTCCCCGCCGAGATTTATCACGCCGAATATCCGAACGCCTTGCACGGCGTCAGCGAAGCCGATGCCCTGCGCAGCATCGAGCACATCTTCAAGTACGACGTCGAGGCGGACCGCGTTGCCGCCATCATCCTGGAGCCGGTGCAGGGCGAAGGCGGCTTCTATGTGGCCTCGCCGAGCTTTGCCAAGGCCCTGCGCGCCCTGTGCGACAAGCACGGCATCCTGCTGATCGCCGACGAGGTGCAGACCGGCGCCGGCCGCACCGGCACCTGGCTGGCCTGCGAGCAGTGGGGCGTGGCGCCCGACCTCGTCACCATGGCCAAGTCCATGGCCGGCGGCTATCCCATTTCGGCCGTCATCGGCCGTGCCGAGGTGATGGACAAGCCCCTGCCCGGCGGATTGGGCGGCACCTATGCCGGCAGCCCGATCGGCTGCGCTGCCGCGCTGGCCGTGCTCGACGTGTTCGAGGAAGAAAAGCTGCTGGACCGCTCCAAGGCTGTCGGCGAAATCCTGGCCACGGGCCTGAAGGCCCTGGCTGCCAAGCACAAGTCCATCCAGGATGTGCGCGGCCTGGGTTCCATGATCGCCATCGAACTGTTCAAGAACGGCGACCACAGCCAGCCCGATGCCGACCTGACCAAGCGCGTCTGCGCCGAGGCGCTCAAGCGCGGCCTGGTGCTGCTGTCCTGCGGCACCTACGGCAACGTGATCCGCCTGCTGGTGCCGCTGACGGCGCCCGATGCGCAACTGGCCGAAGGCCTGGACCTGCTGGGCCAGGCGCTGGCAGCCGCTCAAGCTTGAGTCGCGCGTTCTAAACTAGTGCCATACCCGGGCCGGCTACCGTCGGCCCGGCCTCATTTGCTCCCAATTTTCGTGGAGATTCACATGAACACGACCACTTCCCCGCTGGCCCAACTCACGGATCCCAGCCTGCTCAAGACCGACGCCCTGATCAATGGCGAATGGGTGGCCGGCGCCGCGCGCTTCGCGGTCCATGATCCCGCCACCGGCCTGCACCTGGCCGACGTCGCCCGCCTGGGCGCCAAGGAAGCCGAGGCGGCCGTCTCCGCCGCCAACGCCGCCTGGCCGGCCTGGCGCAGCAAGACGGCCAAGGAGCGCGGCGCCATCCTGATGCGCTGGTACCAATTGCTGCACAAGCATGCCGAAGACCTGGCCCGTCTGATGACGGCCGAGCAGGGCAAGCCGCTGGCCGAAGCCCGCGGCGAAGTCACCTACGGCGCCAGCTTCATCGAGTGGTTTGCCGAAGAAGGCAAGCGCGTCTACGGCGAAACCGTGCCCACCACCGACAACAACAAGCGCTACCTGGTGCTGAAGCAGTCCATGGGCGTGTGCGCCGCCATCACGCCCTGGAACTTCCCGATCGCCATGATCACCCGCAAGGTCGCGCCCGCGCTGGCGGCCGGCTGCACGGTGGTGATCAAGCCGGCCGAAGCGACGCCCCTGTCGGCGCTGGCCGTGGCCGAGCTGGCGCAGCGAGCCGGCATGCCGGCCGGCGTGTTGAACGTGGTGACCGGCGACGCCGAAAGCTCGATCGAGATCGGCAAGGTCTGGTGCGAGAGCGACGTGGTGCGCCATCTGTCGTTCACCGGGTCGACCGAAGTCGGCCGCATCCTGATGCGCCAATGCGCGCCGACCGTCAAGAAGCTCTCGCTCGAGCTGGGCGGCAATGCACCCTTCATCGTGTTCGATGACGCCGACCTCGACAGCGCCGTCGAAGGCGCGCTGGTCAGCAAGTACCGCAACGCCGGCCAGACCTGCGTCTGCGCCAACCGCCTGTATGTGCAGGAGGGCGTCTACGACGCCTTCGTCGAGAAGCTGGCCGCCAAGGTGGCCACGCTCAAGGTCGGCAACGGCTTCGAGCCGGGCGTCAACCTGGGGCCGATGATCGAGCCGCAGGCTGTGGCCAAGGTCGAGGCGCACGTGGCCGACGCGTTGGCCAAGGGCGCGCGTTTGGTGGCCGGCGGCAAGCGTGCGCAGGGCCTGGGCGGCGAGCTGTTCTTCGAGCCGACCCTGCTGGCCGATGCCACGCCCGACATGCTGTGCGCGCGCGAGGAGACCTTTGGCCCGATGGCGCCGGTGTTCCGCTTCAAGACCGAGGCCGAGGTGGTGGGCTATGCCAACGACACCGAGTTCGGCCTGGCCAGCTATTTCTTCAGCCGCGACATCGGCCGCATCTTTCGCGTCGGCGAGGCGCTGGAGTATGGCATGGTGGGCGTCAACACCGGCCTGATCTCGACCGCCGAGGTGCCGTTCGGCGGCGTCAAGCAGTCAGGCCTGGGCCGCGAGGGCGCGCACCAGGGCATGGACGACTACATCGAAGTCAAATACCTGTGCCTCGCTGACATCCAGAAGTGATGGCAATCCCCGTCGCGGTCGCGCGGGCGACCCGTGGCGGGGGTCAAGTCATTCCTGGTGACGGGCTGCCCGTCCCTGGGCGCAGGGACGGCTCCCCTGCATTGAGGGGAGGGCCTGACGGCTGCTGCTCGCTGGCGGCGCTAGACTGCGCGCAGATGGTGCTGGTTTTCAGGCCATGGCGTAGTCTCATGAGGTATATCTGATGCAGTCAGGCGGTGGCGTCGGTGGCCAAGCCTTAGATACCAGCCCGGCACAGGCAATAGTCGATCAACACAAGGCCCCAGGCGGCGCCGCATTGCGCGCCAATGCGCTGGCCTTGGCGCTCGCCATGGCCGTGCTGGTGCTGGGCCTGGCCCTGAGCGCCTGGAGCGCCTTGGGGGTGGCGCGGGAGGAGCATCAGGCGGCGCTTGCCCAGGTGGAGCGCCTGGCCCAGCGGGTGGATCTGGAGCTGGAGCGCCGTTTGTCGCAGCCTGTTTACGGCCTGCATGGCTTGCGCGGATTTTTCACGGCCACCCCTCGCATCACCATGGGCGAGTTCCGGACCTACGTGAATTCGCGGGAATTGCAGCACGAATTTCCCGGCGTACGCGGATTCAGTTTTGTTCAGCGCCTGGCGCCCGCCGAGGTGCCGCAGCTGGTGGCTCAGATGCACACCGAAGGCGGCGATGCCTTCTCGGTCAAACCGGGCGAGGGCGCAGGCGATCTGTATGTGATCCGCTATATCGAACCGTTGGCGCAGAACCTGGAGGCCTGGGGCATGGACCTGGGGGCGGATCCGGTGCGGCGCGAGGCCGTCGAGCGGGCCATGCACACGGGCGAGGATACCCTGACCGGACGCGTCAACCTGTTCCAGGACCACCAGCGGCGCGCCGGCTTCCTGTTGCTGGTGCCGATCTACAAGCCTGGCTCGGATCCGATCACGCCTTCGCAGCGAGAACGTGCACTGCTGGGATTCATGAGCGCGCCGGTGCTGGCGGGAGAGCTGTTCAAGGACCTGGGCCGCGTGGTGGACAACCAGCTTGGCGTTGAGGTGTTCGAAGGCCCTGAGCCTTCGGACGCCGCACGCCTTTATGCGTCCATGGCCATCAATGCCGCGGCGCGAGGCCCGGGTGCCGAATTCGTCAATACGCGTCTGGTGCATTTTGGCGGACGCGAGCTGCTGCTGCGCACCTGGCCGTCGGAGAGCTTCAGCCGCAGCCAGGATGCGCCTTGGCCTTGGGCGCTGGGCGTTGGCGGCGGGCTGTTGTCGGCACTGCTCAGCCTGACTTTGTGGCTGCTGATGATGGGCCGTTCGCGGGCCGAGGCCGTGGCCCGGCAGCTGACCTCGGACCTGCAGCGCATGGCGCTGGTGGCGCAGCGCACCACGAACTCGGTGATGTGCATGGACGGCGATCGGCGCATCCAGTGGGTCAACGAAGGCTTTACGCGCCTGACGGGTTATACAGCCGACCAGGCCGTGGGCAAGATGCCCGAGGAGCTGTTCTCGCATCCTGAGTCCGACGGCGCAGCGCAGCGCAGGTTCGTCGATGCGGCAAAGTCTGGTGAGGGCTGCCGGCAGGAGATCTGCAATCGCCATGCTGATGGCAGCTTGTTCTGGGTCGATGCAGACCTGGAGCCGGTGCGCGATGAATCCGGGCGGCTGACAGGCTTTGTCGAGCTCTCGCTCGACGTGACCGAGCGCAAGCTTTCGCAGCTCAAGCTGGCGGCGGCCTTGCACGAAAGCGCCGCGCTGCTGGACACCATTCGCAAGCACTCCATTGTTTCGATCACCGACGTCAGGGGACGCATCACCAGCGTCAACGACGCTTTTTGCAAGATCAGCCAGTACAGCGAGGCCGAGCTGCTGGGGCAGAACCATCGCATCATCAAGTCCGGCGTGCAGCCGCCGGAGTTCTGGCCCGAAGTCTGGAGCCAGATCAGCAGCGGCGAGACCTGGCGCGGGCAGGTCTGCAACCGCGCCAAGGACGGCAGCCTTTATTGGGTGGATTCCGTCATCGCGCCGATCTGCGACGAGGCCGGGCGGATCGACCGCTATGTCTCGATCCGGCACGACATCACGGCCAGCCTGACGGCGGCGCGCGAGATCCAGCGCGCGCGCGAGCGGCTCGACAACATCCTGCACGGCACCGGCGCGGGCACCTGGGAATGGCAGGTGCAGACCGGCGAGCTGGTGCTCAACGAGAAATGGGCCGAGATCATCGGCTACACCCTGGCGGAGCTGCTGCCGCTCTCGGTGGAAGTCTGGTCCGAGCGCGTGCATCCGACCGACATGGAGCGGACGCGGCGCCAGCTCGAGCGTCATTTCAGCGGCGAGCTGCCGAGCTACGAGTCTGAATTCCGCATGCGGCACCGGGACGGCCGTTGGGTCTGGGTGCAGGCGCGCGGGCGCCTGATTTCCCGCACCCGGGACGGCCGGCCCGAGTGGATGGCCGGTACGCACCTGGACGTGACCGATCGCAAGGCCGATCAGGAGCGGCTGATCAAATACCAGGCCATGGTCTCGCGCGCCGAGCGCCTGGCGGGCATGGGCGGATGGGAACTCGATCTGAAAACCGGCGAGCTGCGCCTGTCGGACCAGATCTGGCGCCTGCTCGACCGGGCGCCCGCGGCCGGCTTGAGCCTGGACCTGCTGTTGCGCTACTTTGTGCCGGATGACCGCGTGCGAATGGAAGCGGCCCTGCAGGATGCGCGTCTCAGCGGGCGCGACTGGGATCTCGAACTCGAAATGCACAACGAGGCGGGGCGGCGCATCTGGGTGCGTGCCGTCGGCGAAGCCGTGTCCCAGGACGGGCGCGTCAGCCGTCTGGTCGGTGCACTGGTCGACGTCACGCTGCGGCGCGAATTGGAGCTGCAGACCCAGCGCAGCAGCGAAGTGCTGCGCGGCGCCATTGACGCGGTGGGCGAAGCCTTCGTGCTCTACGACCCGAACGACGCCCTGGTGCTTTGCAACGAGAAGTTCCGCGAGCTGTACACGCTGCCGGATGCATTGCTGTCCGCGGGCACCACGTTTGAAACCATCGTGCGCAGCTGGGCGGCGGCGCAGACGGCGGCCGGCACCTTGAGCGACCCGCAGAGCTGGATCGCCCAACGCATGGCGCAGCACCGGCGCGGCGATTCGGTCCATATCCAGTCCTGGCCTGACGGCCGCTGGATGCGGGTGGTCGATCACCGCATGCCGGACGGGCATACCGTGGGCTTTCGCATCGACATCACCGACCTGATCCACGCCACCGAAGCAGCCGAGCAGGCCTCGCTGGCCAAGAGCCGTTTCCTGGCCAATATGAGCCATGAGATCCGCACGCCCATGAACGCCATTCTGGGCATGCTCAAGCTCCTGCAGCGCACCGAGCTGAACCCTCGCCAGCGCGATTACGCGGTCAAGACCGAGGGCGCGGCGCACGCCCTGCTGCTGCTCTTGAACGACATCCTGGACTTCTCCAAGATCGAAGCGGGCAAGATGAACCTGGACCTGCAGCCCATGCGGCTGGAGCAGCTGTTCCGCGACCTGGCGGTGATCCTGTCGGGCTCTCCCAGCGCCGGGGACGTCGAGTTGCTGTTCGACCTGGACCTGCGCTTGCCTGCGCTGACGATGGGCGACGCCATGCGCCTGCAGCAGGTCCTGGTGAATCTGGCCGGCAATGCGCTGAAGTTCACCGAACGCGGCGAGGTGGTGGTGCGCGCACGGCTGCTGGACGCGACGGACCGGTCGGTTCGGGTGCGCTTCGAGGTCAGCGACACCGGCATCGGCATCTCGCCGCCGCAGCAGCGGAACCTGTTCCAGGCCTTTGCGCAGGCCGAAGCCTCCACGAGCCGGCGCTTTGGCGGCACGGGCCTGGGTCTGGCCATCAGCCAGCGCCTGGTGCGCATGATGGGCGGCGAGCTCGGCGTGTACAGCGAAGTGGGGCGCGGCAGCGAATTCGGCTTCGAGATCGAGATGCCTTTGCCGGCGGCGGCGCTGGCGGCAAGCGCGCAGGCGACCCTGCTCGTGCCCTCGCCGGGCGGCTTGCAGTCCCGGCGCATTCTGGTGGCCTGCGGCAATGCGCATGCGCAGACCATCCTGCAGAAGCTGCTGGAAGCGCAAGGAACGAGCTTCCGCATGGTTCAAACCTGGCCGGCGCTCCTGGAGGTGCTGGGCCATCCCGATTCCGACCGCGGGCCCGGGTCCGGCGGGTATGAGCTGTTGTTGCTGGACGCCGCGCTGCTTGGCGAGCAGGTCAAGGAAGCCTGGTCGCAACTGCAGCAACTTGCCGGCGCGATGCCGGTCGTGGTGCTGGTGCGGGCCGAACTGCGCGAGCAGCTGGCGCAATGGATCAATTCCAACCAGAGCGTCGAGACCTTACTGACCAAGCCCTACACCCCGCAAATGCTGCTGGATGCGCTGCATCAGGTGTGGCTGGAGCCCGGATCGGATGATCTTCCCGCACCGGTACCCGCGCCGGAGCCGGGCGGCGCTGGCGCGCGTCTGGCCCACATGCGCATCCTGGTGGTCGAAGACAACCCCAACAACCAGCAGGTGGTGAAGGAACTGCTGGAGCACGAGGGCGCGCGGGTGGAGGTGGTCAACAACGGGCAGGAGGCGCTGGACGCGCTCCAGCCGGGGGCGCCGTTGCCGGACGCGGTTCTGATGGATGTGCAGATGCCCGTGCTCGACGGCTTGAGCGCCACCCGGATGCTGAGGCAGCGGCCGGGCATGCAGAACCTGCTGGTGATCGCCATGACCGCCAACACCAGTCCGGGCGACGTGGCCGAATGCATTCAGTCCGGCATGAATGGCCATCTCGGCAAGCCTTTCGACTTGAATCAGCTCGTGACGCTGCTGGGGCATGAGAAAAATGCCGCGCGTGCGAGCCAGGCAGCCGCGGCGCAGCAGGCGCTGCCGCCGGATCTGTGCGAGCTCGCCGAGGCCGCGGGCCTGGAGCTGCAGACGGCGCATGAGCGCTTCATGGGCAAGACATCCCTCTACCTGCGCGCGCTGCAGGCCTTCGTCTGCAGCACGCGCGAATTGCCGGCGGCGCTGCGCGCGGAGCTGGCGCGCTCGGAGGACCAGGCGATGCGCCAAGGCTTGCACGCTTTCAAGGGGCTGGCCGGCATGGTTGGTGCGCAAGGCCTGGCGCAATGGGCCAAGAGTGGCGAGGAGGCCTTGGCCGGACGGCAGTTCGGGGCGCCGGATTGGGCGGCCTGGGCGGCGAGCCTGGAGGCCGGTCTGGACGAGCAGGCGCAGGGGCTGCAGCGGATTGCACAGGGTCTGGCAGACTGGCTGGATGCCAACGCCGCCGCCACGGCCGCAACCGAATCGGCCGAGGCGCAGCGTCCCGGCTCGGACGTCGTGGCGGCCGAGGCCGTCCGCCAGGGGCTGCGGCAGTTGATGGGTCTGCTCAGGAGCAGCGATCTGGGGGCCATTGCGTGCTTTGAAACCCTCAGGCCCGCGCTGATGCACTTGCACGGTCCGTCCGCCGAGGCCCTGCAGGAGGCGATGGCGCAACTCGACTTTGCCCAGGCGCTGGCATATTGTGAGGAATTCATGAACCAGGTTCCGACCACAGGTGAATCGAAATGACGGATCTCAACACCCAGGCCGCGAATGCCAGACCTTTGACGGGTCTTCAAACCGTGATGGGGCGCAAGCCCCGTTTGCTGCTGGTGGACGACCAGGTCCTCAATATCCAGGCCCTGCACCTCGCCTTTGCAAGCGATTGCCAGGTGTTCATGGCCACCTCGGGCGAGCAGGCCTTGCAGCTGTGTCTTGAGCGCCAGCCGGACCTGGTGCTGATGGACGTGGAAATGCCCGACCTCAGCGGATTGGCGGTGTGCCAGCGCATGCAGGCCGATCAGCGCATGCGCAACATTCCGGTCATCTTCGTCACCGCCCATTCAGACCCGGAGGCCGAGATGCGCGGACTCGATGCAGGCGCGGTGGACTTCATTGCCAAGCCTTTTTCTCCCGCCGTGGTGCGGGCCCGGGTGCGCACCCATCTGACCGTCAAGGCGCAAAGCGATCTGCTGCGCGAATTGGCCTTTGTCGACGGCTTGACCGGGGTCAACAACCGCCGCTATTTTGACGAGCGCCTGGCCGGCGAATTCCAGCGCGCCAAGCGCAACGGCGGCAGCCTGTGCCTGCTGATGGTCGACGTCGATCATTTCAAGCTCTACAACGACACCTACGGCCATCTGGCCGGCGACGACTGCCTGCGCCGCGTGGCCGAATGCCTGCAGGGCCGCTTGCGGCGCCCGCCCGACGTGATCTGCCGCTACGGCGGCGAAGAGTTCGCTTGCATCCTGCCCGACACCGAACTGGCCGGCGGCGCGTTTGTGGCCGGCAAAATCCTGACGGCGGTGCAACGCCTGGGCATCGTCCACAAAGATGCGCCCGCGCAGCTCCTGACCGTCAGCATCGGCGTGTCGGGCATCTACCCGGCGATGGGCGGCGAGCCGGCCGATCTGCTGGCCCTGGCCGATCGGCAGCTGTATGAGACCAAGGCGCAGGGCCGCAACCAGGTCAGCGCCATGGCCTTCGGCCCGACACCGGAGGAGCTGCCCTCGGGCGCGCCCTGAGGCGGTGCAGACGAGGCGGCCGACGCGCGCCTTGGCCACGCCGTCCCCGCTGAGCGGCGACCGCCGTTCAGCCCCCTGATCCTGTCGCCGGTCGCGCCGAAGGGCGGTATCGCTTGGCTGCGGGCGGGCGCGCGTTTATTGTGGAGGCCTATGAATCCGATGCACGCCACCTCCAGCCACGCCGCCGCAGCCGCTTCCGGCATCACGCATGGGCAAGCCTGGCGCGGGTTCCTGGCCTATCTCAGCCCGGTGCGCATGGGCCTGGCGGTCGCGCTGGCCGTGATGGCGGCCACTTTGCTGAATCCGATCTTCATCACGCCGTATCCGGTGCTGCTCGGACGCACCTTGTTCGTCGGCATCCTGGCGCTGCTGGTGTTTTCGGCGGCCGGACAATGGCCGCGCCGGCTGCCTGCCTGGCTGGCGCGCTGGGTCCTGCAGGTGGTGCTGGTGATGATCGCCGTGCTGGGCGGAACGCTGCTGGTGTACCTGGTGGCCGTGGGCGGAGACCTCGACAGCCTGCTCAACAGCGACGCCCGCATCATGGGGTTTGCCTGGATCGCCGGTTCGGGCTTGATCCTGGGTCCGCTGCTGGCCATGGGCTCCCTGTACCGGCAGCGCGATGCGGAACTGAAAAGCCAGGCCCTGCGCTTCGAGCTGGAACGCAGCGAGCTGGAACGGCAGGCGCTGGATGCGCGCCTGCGCCTGCTGCAGGCCCAGGTCGAGCCGCATTTCCTGTTCAACACGCTGGCCAATGTCCGGGCCCTGGTGGAAACCGGCTCGCCGCAAGCCGCGCCGGTGCTGCGCAGCCTGATCGCCTACTTGCGGGCCGCGATGCCGCGGCTGCAGGACTCGGGTGCGAGCCTGGCCGACGAGCTGGCCCTGGTCAGCGCCTACCTGGACCTGATGCACCTGCGCATGCCCGATCGCCTGAAGTTCAGCATCGAGGTGCCCGTCGCGCTGCAAGCGCAACGATTTCCGCCCATGGCCTTGCTGACCCTGGTCGAAAACGCCGTACGGCATGGCATCGATCCCAGCGAGGAGGGCGGCGAGATCCGCGTGGGCGGCTGCGCCGAGGGCGAGCAGATGGTCCTGTGGGTGGAGGACAGCGGCGTTGGGCTGAGCAGCCAGCAGGGCGGCAGCACGGGCACGGGCCTGCGCAATCTGGCCGAGCGCATGCGCGTGTTCTACGGCGAATCGGCGCGGCTGGACCTGAGCGAAAATCCCCCTCACGGCCTGATCGCCACGCTGAGCTTCAAGCCGGCGGCCGGCATGTCCGGTGCCACCACCTGCGCCGCTTCCGGCACGAACGATTGATCGCATGACCCCTGCACCTGTCCGCGCCCTGATTGCCGATGACGAGCCGCTGCTGCGCGACAGCCTGGCGCGCGCGCTGCAGCAGGCCTGGCCCGAGCTGGAATTCACCGCGCAGGCCCGCAACGGCCGCGAGGTCCTGGCGTTGTTTGAAGAGAGCCGGCCCGACATCGTCTTTCTCGATGTGCACATGCCCGGCATGAACGGCATCGAGGCGGCGCGGCAGCTGGCCGGACGCTCGCATCTGGTGTTCGTCACTGCCTACGAGCAATACGCGCTGCAGGCCTTCGAGGAAGGGGCGCTCGACTACATCGTCAAGCCCGTCGACGAGCGGCGGCTGGAGGCCACGGTGGCACGCCTGCGGCAGCGCGTGCAGGAGCGGCGCCAGGCGCAGGGTGGGGCGCAGCCGCAGCCGGTATTGACCGAAATGATCGATCAGCTGGCGCGGCGCCTTCAGCTGGCCTCGGCGTCAGCGGACCGGGCGCCTTATTTGCAATGGATACGCGCCTCGGTGGGGTCCACGCTCAAGCTGATACCGGTGGCGCAGATTCTTTTCATGCGCTCGGACGAGAAATACACGCTGGTGGTCTGGGACGAGGGCGAAGCCTTGATCCGTACGCCGATCCGCGAACTGGTCGAGCAACTCGACCCGCAGTGCTTCGTGCAGGTGCACCGCTCGGTGCTGGTGAGCTTGCATGCGATCAGTCACGTCAACCGCGGGCCCAACGAAACCGCCGACTTGCATTTGCGCGGACGCCCCGAGGTGCTGCCGGTCAGCCGCAGCTACCTACACCTGTTCCGCCAGATGTAGGTGGAGCGGGGCTCTCGCAGGGCCGGCTTGCCAGGACGGCCCAGCGCAAGTCCTGTGGATGCCTGATCAGATGGCTTCGGTGCGCCGCATCAGCCAGTCGAGCGCGGCGCCGCTCAGCAGCGGCGCGAGGCGCTGGCGAACGATGGCGTGGTAGCAGTTGAGCCAGTCGATTTCGTCGGGACGCATCAGGTCCATCGCGATGGGTCGGGTGTCGATCGGGCACAGGGTCAGCGTTTCAAATGCCAGCATCTCGCCGAACTGGCCTTGTTCGGCGGTGGCGTGCGGCACGTTGAGCACCAGGTTTTCGATCCGCACGCCCCATTGGCCGGGACGGTAGATGCCGGGTTCGATCGAGGTGATCATGCCGGGCTCCATCGCCATGTGGGCTTCGGGGATGGCCTTGGAAATGTTCTGCGGGCCTTCATGCACGTTCAGGAAATAGCCCACGCCGTGGCCGGTGCCGTGGCCGTAGTCCAAGCCGTGCGCCCACATCGGCGCGCGTGCGATGGCGTCCAGCATGGGGCCCAGCGTGCCGCGCGGGAAACAGGTGCGCGACAGCGCGATGGTGCCCTTGAGCACCAGCGTGTAGTCGCGCTGCTGCGCGGGCGTGACCTGGCCGATGGCCCAGACGCGCGTGATGTCGGTGGTGCCGCCCAGGTACTGGCCGCCGGAGTCGATCAGCAGCAGGCTGTCGCCGGTGATCTCGGCATGGGCCTCGGGCGTGGCGCGGTAATGCGGCAAGGCGCCGTTGGCCTTGAAGCCGGCGATGGTGGCAAAGCTCAGGCCCTTGAAGCCGGGCCGCTTGGCGCGCTCGGCGCTGAGGCGCTCGTCCACCGTCAGCTCGGTGATGCGCTCATGGCCCAGCGCCTGCTCGAACCAGGCGTAGAACTCGCACATGGCGGCGCCGTCCTGCACCATGGCCTGGCGCACGAATTCGGCTTCCTCGGAGGTCTTGCGGCTCTTGGCGACGGTGCTCGGGTTGATGGCTTCGATCACGCGTACCGTGGCCGGCACGGCTTCGCGCAGGCCCAGCGTGACGCGGCGCGGGTCCATCAGCAAACAGGCATCGGCGGGCAAGGCCGCCAGCGAGGCGGCGGCCTCGGCATAGGGGCGCAGCCGCACGCCGTCCTGCTCCAGCCGGGCCTGCAGGCCGGCGTCGATCTTGTCCGGCGCCAGGAAGAGCTGGGCCTGCCGGTCGTCCAGCAGCGCATGGGAAATGAACACGGGGTTGCATTCCACGTCGCTGCCGCGCAGATTGAGCAGCCAGGCGACGTCATCGACGCTGGAGATGAAATGATGGCCGGCACCGAGGCGCAGCATGGCCTGGCGCACCTGGGCCAGTTTCTCGGCGCGGCTCACGCAGGCCTGGGGCGCCGGATGCTCGTAGACGGGCTCGGGGGGCAGGCCGGGCCGCTCGGGCCAGATGGCGTCGACCAGGTCGATGTCGGTACGCAGCACGATGCCGACCGCGCCCAGCGCGCCGCGCAGCTGCTGCGCAAGCGCCAGGCCCAGCACCTGGCCATCGACCGCCAGGGTCTGGCCCTTGCCCAGGTGCTTGCAGATCCATTCGATGAAGAACACCGGCGCGGCGCTGGCCACCTTCACCACGCTGATGCCGGTCTGGGCCAGCTCCGCGTCGGCCTGGGTCCAGTAGCGGCTGTCGGCGAACAGTGCGGCGCCTTCCAGGGTGACAACCAGGGTGGCCACCGATCCGGTGAAGCCGGACAGCCATTGCCGGGCCTGCCAGCGCTGCGGCAGGTATTCGGACAAATGGGGGTCAGCGGAAGGAACCAGGCAGGCTTGCACGCCTTGGACGCGCATCTGGTCGCGCAATTGTTCGAGGCGAAGGGCGATGGTGGAGGTGCGGGTGTCCATGAAGGTCTTTCGTGAGCGCTGCCGCAGCGTCGTGGGCCATGGCAGGTCGTTGCAAGAAATACTGCGGCGCGGGCCGGTGGGCCGAACCCACCGGCGGAATTGTAGGCGCGCGACAAAAATGCGACCGTTCGTCATGGTGATCGATCCTCCATGGCGGGCGGTCCGTCCCTCCCCGCCGCACAAACTTAAGTCAGGGGTAGGTTCGAAGCGCAGAATCCCACGCTTGTCCCCAAGTGGCCTATCAACCTTTTTTTGCCGGGATCCCATACGCCATGAAACGAAGCCTCATTTCCGCTGCAGTTCTTTCCGTCGTGCTTTGCGGCGCTGCTGCCCATGCAGCGACCGATGCGGGTGCCCATGCCGCCACCCCTCCGGTGGTCTGGGACCTCAAGCCGCTGTACGCCGACGCCCAGGCCTGGGAGAACGAGCGCCTGAGCATCCTGGCCGAACTCCCCAAGCTCAAGGCCTTGTCGGGCACCCTGGGGCAGAGCGCGCAGAAGCTGCGGCAAGGGCTGGACGAGATTTCGGCCGTGCGCCGCCGCCTGACGCGCCTGCAGGTCTACGCCAGCCTGCGGGCCGATGAAAACATTCAGGTCACCGAGAACCAGGCGCGCAACCAACTGGCTGACGCGGCCGGCAACCAGTTCGGCGAAGCCACCTCCTTTGTCAGCACCGAGGTGGCGGCGCTGGGGGCGGACAAGGTGGCGGCCTTCGAGGCCCAGGAGCCCGGCCTGGCGCCGCACAAGCATGCGCTGGCCACCATGCTGCGCCTGGCCCAGCACACCTTGAGCGCGTCGGAAGAGGCGGTGCTGGCCGGCGTGGCCGAGCCGCTGCAGCAGCCGCAGGCGATCTACAGCCTGCTGGCCAACGCCGATCTGCCCTGGCCGACCGTGACCCTCCACGGCAAGAAGGTGGTGCTGGACCAGGAGCAGTACGGCGCCCACCGCAGCGACCCCGACCCCAAGGTCCGCGAGCTGGTGTTCAAGGCCTTCTGGCCGGTCTTCAAGGCGTATGAGCGCACCTTGGGCGCGGTCTATACCGCCAACCTGCGCGGCACGGTGTTCAGCGCCAAAGTGCGCCACTACCCCAGCAGCGTGGCGATGGCGCAAGGCAACGACAACATCCCGGATACGGTCTACCGCACCCTGATCGAGGAGGCCCATGCCGGCCTGCCGACCTTGCACCGCTACCTGGCGCTGCGCGGCAAGATGCTGAACCTCAAGCAGCCCCTGTATTCAGACAATTACGTGCCGCTGGCCAAGCCGCCGCGCAAGTACAGCGTGGCCGAGGCCGAGGCGCTGACGCTGGAGGCCGTGCAGCCGCTGGGCGCCGACTACACCTCCAAGCTGTCGAGCGCTTTTGCTGCCGGCTGGATGCATGCCGTGCCGCAGCGCGGCAAGCGCTCGGGCGCCTACATGAACGGCGCGGCCTACGACGTGCACCCCTATCTGCTGATGAGTTTCAGCGGCGAGTACGACAGCGTCTCCACCCTGGCCCATGAGTGGGGCCATGCCATGCATTCGGTGCTGGCCAACGGCGCGCAGCCCTATGAGACGGCCGACTACTCGACCTTCATCGCCGAGATCCCGTCGACCGCCAACGAGCTGCTGCTGACCGACCATGTGCTGGCGCATGCCAAGACGCGCGAGGAGAAGATCTTCGCGCTGAGCCAGGAACTGGAAAGCCTGCGTGGTACCTTCTTCCGCCAGGCCATGTTTGCCGAATTCGAACTCGCCGCGCACGAGGCGGTGGAAAAGGGCGAGGCGGTCACGGGCGAGCGCCTGAGCAAGATCTATCTGGACCTGCTTAAGCGCTACAACGGCGATGCCCAGGGTGTGGTGCATATCGACGACCTGTACGGCATCGAATGGGCTTTCATCCCGCACTTCTACAACGACTTCTACGTCTACCAGTACGCCACCTGCATCAGCGCGGCGGCCTATTTCGTCGAGGGCATCGAGAAGGGCGATCTGGCCATGCGCGAGCGCTATTTCAATATGCTCAAGGCCGGCAGCTCGGCCGACGCCTATCCGCTGACCCGCGAGGCCGGGCTGGATCTGGCAACACCTGCACCCTATCGTGCCCTGGTGCGTCGCATGAACCAGGCCATGGACCAGCTGGAGATGCTGACCAAGGCGCCTTGAGTTGGCCGTCTTTCGGTCCTACCTTATTTCTCAGTTGTTTTGGGGATTGAACGCCTAGCAAGTTATTGGATGTTGCCAACTACGTCACGAATTGAAGGGGTTCGTGCGTTTGAATGCAAACCGCCCGTCACTAAACTGTAACCATTGGTTTCCCGGATCGAACTCCGGGCCAAAGCTGGGTGGTTGCAATGATGGCAGTTCAATTCCCCGTTTCCTGTGGCGTGGTGCTGAATTCCTCGGTTCAGTGCGACGTCTACGAGCACCTGCTGCTGGTGCGCTTGAAGACCAGCAGCCATTGCATCCACGTGATCTGGGAAAAGCACCTGCCGCTGCCTTCGTTCGGCGATCCGGTCTGCATGGATACAAGCGGAATTGAGCTTCAGGTGGGCAGCATCAAGCAGTTATTTGCGGTGGCGCAATTTGTGCCCAGGATGCCGACGAGCCCTTGGGATGCATTGCTGCTGCTGACGGCGCAGGTGCTCATGCGCCTGGGACGTTTGGCCCGGCGGATGCAAAGGACCCGGCTCGAGCAGCATTTGATGAGGCTGGCGCGGGCAGCCCTGACCACGCCAGTGAACGGCGTGATGCCCGTGTCGGCGCCATTGAGTGCTGGTGTGGACAGCGACATCCCGCCGCCTGGTGCCCCATTGAGTGTCAACTGAGGCTCATTCGAGCGCCAAGTCCGCGGTTCACAACTCCGTGCGCAGGCTCCAGAGTTCGGGGAACAGCACCACGTCCAGCATCTTGCGCAGGTAGCCCACGCCCGAGGTGCCGCCGGTGCCGCGCTTGAAGCCGATCACGCGTTCGACCGTGGTCACGTGGCGGAAGCGCCAGAGCCGGAACGCGTCCTCGAGGTCCACCAGCTCCTCGCCGAGCTGGTAGAGGTCCCAGTGCGTCTGCGGCGCGCGGTAGACCTCCAGCCAGGCCGCCTTGACGCCTTCGTCGGCGGCATAGGCCTGGGTCCAGTCGCGTTCGAGATGGCTGGCCGGCACCGTGATGCCGCGGCGCTGTAGCAGGCGCAGCGATTCGTCGTAGAGCGACGGCGCCTTGAACGCGACCTCCACCGGCGCAAGCAGCTCGGGCCGGTGCGCATGCGGCTTGAGCATGGCTGCGTTCTTGTTGCCCAGCATGAACTCGATCTGCCGGTACTGGTGACTCTGGAAACCACTGCTGTTGGACAGGTAGGGGCGCACCGCCGAGTACTCGGGCGGTGTCATCGTGCTCAGCACGTCCCAGGCGTGCACCAGCTGTTCCATGATGCGCGACACCCGCGCCAGCATCTTGAAGGCCTGCGGCAGCTGGTCGGCGGCGACGCATTGCACGGCGGCGTGCAGTTCGTGCAGCATCAGCTTCATCCACAGCTCCGAGGTCTGGTGCTGGATGATGAACAGCATTTCGTTGTGGTCCGGCGAGAGCGGGTGCTGGGCGCTCAGCACCTGGCCCAGGTGCAGGTAGTCGCCATAGCTCATGTCCTTGGAGAAGTCGAGCTGGGCGCCTTCCTCCTTGACGATCTGTTCATTCAGGCTGGCGGGGCTGTGGTGGTGGGGGCAGCTCATGGCGGGGATTCCAGTTGGGGTCGGGGGTCAGGGGAAAGGGCAGGGGTAGGAGGCAATGTCAGGCCAGCGCGCGCAGCACGGCGCGCACCGGGGAGGCGCAGGCGCCGGCCAGCTTGAGCGGCAGCGCAATCAGCTCGTAGTCGCCTTCGGGCACCTCGTCGAGCACGAGGTTTTCCAGCACGCGCAGGTTCAGGCGCAGCAGTTGCTGGTGGCTGTCCAGCGTCTTGCTGCTGGCGGGGTCGACCGAGGGCGTGTCCAGGCCTATGAGCTGCACGCCTTGCGCGGCCAGCCAGGCGACGGTGTCGGGGTGGTAGGCAGTGAAATCGGGGTTCCAGGCGGTGTCGGCCTTCTGCATGCAACGCACCAGCACGCGCGGCGGCAAGGGGCGGTCGGTGCTGACCGCGTGCTGCAGGTGCTCGATGCGGATCAGCGGTCCGCAGCCGATGGCATGGATCACCCGGCAGGGGCCCAGGTAGGCGTGCAGGTCCACGCGGGCTGCGTCCGCCCCATCGTCGGCGTAATGCAGCGGCGCATCGGCATGGGCGCCGACATGCGGCGACAGGCTGATGGCGCTCAGGTTCACCGGGCAGGTCGACGACAGGCGTGCCGTCCAGCGCAGGCTGTAGGGCTCGTCGCCCGGGAAGATCGGCGAGTCGGGCGAGATGGGTGGGGAGATGTCCCAGAGCTGCTTCATGGCGTGTCGGTGCTTGCGTGGTGTTTGCTGATGCGGCGCGACCTTAACAAGCCTGCCGGGGCTGTGGTGTCGGTTATTTCCAACTATCGTCGAACAGATCGGGGCTTCAAGGCGCGCCGCCAGAAGCGGGCCGCCTGGCCCGACAATGTCTGCCGGCTCCCAGGCCTTGTCCTGGAAATTGAACTGCAATCCTTGAAACATGGCTGTGAGACTCGATCGGAAAGTTCGTCTTTTCTTGGCGCTGGTGGGAGCGCAACTGCTGCTGGGTTGCGCGTTCAACCCGTCCACGGCCGAGCGCCTGGCCGCCGCCGACGAGCTGAAGGCTCGGGACGTGGTGCAGCGAGGCTACCGGCCCGCTACCGCGCCCGAGGCCATCGCCAGCACGCAACTCAACGTGCTGGTGGAGGGCGCCAACTGGCCGGTCACCATCGTTCGACCTACGTCATCGGGGCCGCATCCGCTGGTGCTGTACCTGCCGGGCCTGGGGGAATCCGAGGAGGCGGGCAGCCTCTGGCGGCAGGCCTGGGCCAGGGCAGGGTATGCCGTTCTGTCGGTGCAGGCCTTGGCCGAGGATGAAAGCGCCTGGCGCTCCGACCTGGCGCGCGGCGCCGAGTTCCGCGCATTGGCGGAGCAGCGCTATGGCACCGACGCGCTGCGGCAGCGCCTGGCACGGCTCGGCCAGATCTGGCAGGCCTGCAGACAGGCTGCGTCGACGGGCCAGGCGCCATGGGCAGGGTTCGATTTCTCAAGCGTGGCGGTGGCCGGTTTTGACCTCGGCGCGCAGACCGCGGTGGCCTTGGGGTCGGACGCCGTGCCGGCTGCGGGGCAGGCTTGGCAGGATCTGGCGGCATCGGTGCGGGGCGTGCTGGCCTTCAGTCCGATCGAAGAGGGAGCCTTGCCCGCCTCTTCCAGCGTCCGGGCGGGCCCGCCCATTCTGAGCTTGAGCGCCGCCGATGATGTCGACCCGACCGCTTGGTTCAGTCCGCCGGCGCGCCGCCAGGATGTGTTCGAGCGATGGGCTTTGTCCGGCAGCGCCTTGCTGCTGTTCCATGAGGCCGGGCATGGGGTACTGGCCGGCAACCCCAGGGTCGCGGTCATGCCCGAACGCCGCGACGCCGAGCAGGCTGCAGCTGCACAGCCGCGGCGCGGCGTGGGCCGCACGCGTTCGGGCCTGGGTCCCGGCGGCCCGGATGCCATCGATCCGGTGCCCAAGGTCCAGGACGCCTCGCACCTGCCCGTGGCCGAGCGCCACGGCCACCAGGAAATCGAAGCGGCGCTGGGCGTGGTCAGCCTGGCCTGGCTGGACGCCCAACTGCGCCAGCGCGAAGCGGCGCGGTGTTGGCTGCAAGTGCAATTGCCGGTTTGGCTGGGTGAGCTGGGAAGCTGGCGGATGTGGCCTTCACGGACCCCTGCATGCTGAGTTCGCCTCGCGGCAGTCCTCGGCAATCAAGGTGAAGCCGGCATCCCCATCTTGGCCATCGCGTCCTGGGCGATGCGGTCGATTTCGTGCGTGCGGGACATTTCCATCAAGGTCGCCTGGATCCTCGGCACGAGGTCCGCGCGCTTGCGGTGCAGGAAATGGTAGAACTGCGTTTCCATCAGCGGCGGGTTCAGCAATCTGACGTCCGAGATGCCCAGTTTCTGAAGCGCATACAGGCCCGATTTGCGGTCGTCCACGACCAGGTCCGTCCGCCCGATCTCGAGTTTGCGGTACAGCTGGGCCTGCGTGGCCGCCGGATCCGAGCGCCACTGGCGGGTGTTCAATTCGACGACCTTGTAGCCGCGCCGGTAGCCTATGGTGTAGTTGGCGAGGCTGGACCAGTCCTTGACGGGAAACTGCAGCCGTTTGGAGAACACGACGAACTCCACGTGATACAGCGGCACCGGCACGGGAATCAAGTCGGGGTAGTTCTTCTCGAAGCCAGCAATGCGATAGAGCGCGCCGTCAGACTCCCCGCGGCTCGCCGACAGTATGGCCCGCTCGCCCGGCATTTGATCGATGACCAGCTCCAGACCGATCCGTTGGTAGGCCACTTTCAGGATCGCTTCGCAAACGACCGAAATAGGCCGATCGTTGTCGAAGGTCGTCAGGTGGATCTGCTGCGCGGCGAAAGCCAGGGAGGGTGCCAGCAAGGCATTGATGGCAAGCAGGGCCATGCCTATCCATGAACTTGCCCTGCAGGAACTGGCGCACTTCATCGCTCGGGAAAATTTTGCTTTCTGATGGTCTTGCGGAGGTGGTCCCGGTCAAAGGGTGCCCGTGTCAGATTCAGCATTTTGCATGAATGGCGTTGCCGCCATGACGGCAATTGCCCTTAGGCGCCTGGGCAATTTGCCGGCGTGTGCTCGATGCGAACGCGCCCACATCGCTGCATCAAAAAATTATTTGACACTTAAACTATTTATTCCTAAAGTTGTGCCGTAGGTTTCGACAGGCAACCAGGACACGACATCATGCGCATCACATGCATAGGCGGCGGACCCGCCGGGCTTTACTTCGCGCTGCTGATGAAAAAGCAGAACCCGGCCCATCAGGTCACGGTGTATGAGCGCAACAAGGCGGGCGACACCTTCGGCTGGGGTGTGGTGTTTTCCGACCAGACCTTGTCGGCCTTGCGTGAGGCCGACGAGAAGACGGCGCAGCAGATCCTGACGGCCTTCAACCACTGGGACGACATCGACGTTCACATCGAGGGCCAGACCGTGCGTTCGGGCGGTCACGGCTTTTGCGGCATCGGCCGCAAGCACCTGCTCAACATCCTGCAGGCACGCTGCATCGAACTCGGCGTGGACCTGCGCTTCGACACCGAGGTGCCCGATGACGAAGGCATCGAGGCCGACCTCATCATTGCCGCCGACGGTCTGAACAGCCGGCTGCGCAGCAAGTACGCCGCCACCTACCAGCCCGACATCGACCTGCGCCAATGCCGCTTCGTCTGGCTGGGCACGGACAAGCTGTTCGACGCCTTCACCTTCGACTTCCAGCGCACCGAGTGGGGCTGGTTCCAGGCCCATGCCTACAAGTTCGATGCCCACACCTCGACCTTCATCGTCGAAACACCCGACTCGGTCTGGCAGGCCGCCGGCCTGGAGCAGATGAGCAAGGAAGACAGCATCGCGTTTTGCGAGAAGCTGTTTGCCAAGGTGCTGGACGGGCACAAGCTGGTCAGCAATGCCGCGCACTTGCGCGGTTCGGCGCAATGGATCCGCTTCCCGCGCGTGGTCTGCAAGCACTGGGTGCACCACAACGGCCGCGCGCCGGTGGTGCTGATGGGCGACGCGGCGCACACGGCGCATTTCTCGATCGGCTCGGGTACCAAGCTGGCGCTCGAAGACGCCATCGCGCTGGCCCAGGACATTGCCGAGGCCCACGACGACCTCGACAAGGCTTTGCCGGTCTACGAGGGCACGCGCGCCGTCGAGGTGCTGCGCATCCAGAACGCGGCGCGCAATTCCACCGAATGGTTCGAGAACATCGAGCGCCATGCGCGCCTGGCCCCGGAACAGTTCGCCTATTCGCTGCTGACGCGCTCGCAGCGCATCTCGCACGAAAACCTGCGCGCTCGCGATGCGCGATACCTGTCGCAGTTCGAAGACTGGCTCGCGTCGGAAGCGGGCGTCACGCGCCCCAGCGACAAGCGATCGATCCCGCCGATGTTCGCGCCCTTCAAGCTGCGCGGCGTGACCCTGAAAAACCGTGTCGTGGTCTCGCCGATGGCGCAGTATTCGGCCGTCGACGGCGTGGCCGGCGACTACCACCTGATGCACCTCGGCGCCCGCGCCATGGGCGGCGCTGCGCTCGTCATGACGGA
>JAFALA010000018.1 GCA_019234815.1 Burkholderiaceae bacterium
GTGCCCAAGGACTGCAAGAGCGAAGTTGACAGCGTTGATACAACGGTGCTCGCAATGACAGCCAAATCCGTGGTCGTGATCGCAGAGAACTGCTGGGTATTCAGATCCGCAAATGGCTTGGAGCCGAGCGACGCCACTTGAGTCGTCGTCAAGGCCTGAATTTGCTCAGTCGAGAAGGCAGCCCAGTCATTGGAGTTCAACCCCGCGAGCGTGGCGGTGCTCAGACCTTGAATCTGAGTGGTGGTCAATCCAGTGATGAGTGACATGGTGGGCTTGCCTGTAGTGCAAATGCTGGTCGCCGCTTGCGCTGCGATCGATCAAGGCCCGGCGCAATCCGGAGGACTGCCCGAGCGCGGGAATTTCGTTTCTTTAAAGGTTGAACACCATGGGCCGTGCTTGATCGCTCGCCGGCGTTTGTACGCCTCGAATGCGAAACAAGGACTCCCTACTTCGAGGGACGAGTTGCCAAGCTTTACCAACAGAGCTGTGCTTGGGACTCTTTCATCTCCATCGGTGTTTCGGAACCTTAGGGAAGAAACTTTAGGAAAATTTGAAAAAAGAGAAAAAAAGCCGTTTTCTGGTGCAAATTCAAGGGTTAACCCTTGGTTCTGAATCCAATCCGAATATGCCGCCGGCCAGGCTGCCATATGGCTTCCCTTGGGCAAAGGCATGGAATGGTGTTCGGACATGGTTGGCGTGACCCACAAATGGCTTCCCCGCGATGTTAGGGACGCACGCCAAAACCGAAACACGCAAAAGGGACCTAATCGTGATTTACTTTGAGCCTGCAGCGGTGGTTACAACTGCGACGCGGCGTCATATTGGCGGAAGTGATCGAATTGGATTTGCGTCAGCCGATAAAAATATTCATCAACTGATTGGGCGATTTCAGCCCACTTTTTCGATGGGATCTTGCGGTGTGGCGGCTGCCAACCCGTGCTCAAAGTGCTCGCGCATCAGCCGGCGGCTGGCCTCGGCGTCGCGCGCGAGCAGGGCGTTCATCAGGTCCCGGTGTTCCTGCAGGGACTCGCTGACCCGGCCTTGGCGAAACAAGGAGTGGTGCCGGTTGAGTTTCATCAGGCGGCGCAGGTCGTTGATGATCTGTTGGCGCCACCGGTTGTCTTCAATCGCGAGCAATTGCATGTGGAAGGCTTCGTTGGCGATGAAGAAGGCGTCGCGGCGGTCGTGCTCTGCTTCCAGGGTCTGGTGCAGTTGATTGAGGCTTTGCAGCTGGGCATCGCTGGCCTTGACGGCAACTTCGGCGGCGGCATCGCTCTCGAGCAAGGCCAGGAGTTGATAGGCCTCGCGCACGTCCCGCTCCGACATTTCGGTGACGTAGGCGCCGCGCCGCACCTTCATCGTCACCAATCCGTCGGCGGCCAGTACCTTCAGGGCTTCGCGCAAGGGCGTGCGGCTGATACCTAACTCGGCGCACAGCTTCAGCTCGTCAATCCAGCTGCCGGGTTCCAGCTCGCGCTGGAATATCTGCTGACGCAGGCGCTCTGCCACTTCTTCATAAAGTGCGCGAGGGGTCAGGCGGGCAGTGGGGGCTGACGTCGTCATGGACGGTGGGATTCCGTATCGGTGAAGTCTGGCAGTGTACCCAGATTTCAATTTTGAATTCATAATTATAAATGATGGATGCGGTATGATGCCGCATTGCTAGGAGATCCCCATGTCTGATTCGTCGCCCTCCCACAACCATGAGTTTGCCGTCGCCACCCTGGAGCAATGGCTCAAGGCGGCCGCCAAGTCGGCACCCGGCGGAGATGTGGCGGGACTGAACTGGGTGACGCCCGAAGGGTTGACGGTCAAGCCGCTGTACACCACGGCCGACACGGCCAATCTGCCCTACGCCGACACGCTGCCCGGATTCGAGCCTTTCCTGCGCGGGCCGCAGGCCACCATGTATGCCGTGCGTCCCTGGACCATTCGCCAATATGCCGGCTTTTCGACGGCGGAAGAGTCCAATGCTTTCTATCGCAAGGCGCTAGCCGCGGGCGGGCAGGGCGTGTCGGTGGCCTTCGACCTGGCCACGCATCGCGGCTACGACTCCGACCATCCGCGCGTGATGGGCGACGTCGGCAAGGCCGGCGTGGCAATCGACAGCGTGGAAGACATGAAGGTCCTGTTCGACGGCATTCCGCTCGACAAGGTGTCGGTCTCGATGACCATGAACGGCGCCGTGCTGCCGGTGTTGGCCGGCTACGTGGTGGCCGCGGAAGAGCAGGGCGTCAGCCAGGACCAACTGGCCGGGACCATCCAGAACGACATCCTCAAGGAGTTCATGGTCCGCAACACCTACATCTACCCGCCCGAGCCGTCGATGAAGATCATCGGCGACATCATCGAGTACACGAGCAAGAACATGCCCAAGTTCAACTCGATCTCGATCTCCGGCTACCACATGCAGGAAGCCGGTGCCAACCAGGCGCTGGAAATGGCCTTCACGCTGGCCGACGGCAAGGAATACGTCAAGACCGCCATCGCCTCTGGTCTCGACGTGGATGACTTTGCCCCTCGCCTGTCCTTCTTCTGGGCCGTGGGCATGAACTTCTACCTGGAGATCGCCAAGATGCGCGCCGCCCGCCTGCTGTGGTGCCGCATCATGAAGGGCTTCAATGCGAAGAATCCCAAGAGCCTGATGCTGCGTACGCACAGCCAGACCTCGGGCTGGTCGCTGACCGAGCAGGACCCCTACAACAATGTGGTCCGCACCACCATCGAAGCCATGGCAGCGGTGTTCGGCGGCACGCAGTCGCTGCACACCAACTCGCTCGACGAGGCCATTGCGTTGCCGACCGAGTTCAGCGCCCGCATCGCGCGCAACACCCAGCTCATCATCCAGGAGGAGACCCACATCACCAACGTGGTCGATCCCTGGGCCGGCAGTTACATGATGGAAACGCTGACGCAGGAAATGGCGGATAAGGCCTGGGCCATCATCGAGGAGGTCGACGCCATGGGTGGCATGACCAAGGCAGTGGACAGCGGCTGGGCCAAGCTCAAGATCGAGGCCAGCGCAGCCGAGAAGCAGGCACGCATCGATTCGGGCAAGGACGTGATCGTCGGCGTCAACAAGTACAAGCTGGCCAAGGAAGACCCGGTCGACATCCTGGAGGTTGACAACGTCAAGGTGCGCGAATCGCAGATTGCGCGCCTGAAAGCCATCAAGGCCAAGCGCGATGCCGCCGCCGTGCAAGCGGCCCTGGCCGCGCTGACCGCAGCCGCCCAGAGCGGCGAGGGCAATCTGCTGGACCTGGCCATCAAGGCCATCCGCCTGCGTGCCACGGTGGGCGAGGTGTCGGACGCACTGGAATCAGTCTATGGGCGTCACCGCGCCGACACGCAAAAGGTCACCGGCGTCTACGCGGCGGCCTACGACTCGGCTGAGGGCTGGGAGAAGCTCAAGGGCGAGATTGCCCAGTTTGCCAAGGAGCAAGGCCGCCGTCCGCGCGTGATGGTTGCCAAGCTGGGCCAGGACGGCCACGACCGCGGCGCCAAGGTGGTGGCCACGGCCTATGCCGATCTCGGCTTCGATGTCGACATGGGCCCGCTGTTCCAGACGCCGGAGGAATGCGCCCGCCAGGCGATCGAGAACGACGTGCACGCCGTGGGCGTGTCCACCCTGGCCGCCGGCCACAAGACCCTGGTGCCCGCCATCATTGCCGAACTGAAGAAGCAGGGGGCTGACGACATCATCGTCTTCGCCGGCGGCGTGATTCCCGCGCAGGACTACGACTATCTGTATGAATCCGGCGTCAAGGGTGTCTATGGCCCGGGCACGCCGATTCCGGCCAGCGCCAAGGACGTGCTGGAGCAGATCAAGAAGGCCATTGCGGCCTGAGTCAGTCCGTGACAGCTTCCGATCTTGTGTTGCACGTCACCGGGCCAGCGAGCCCGGCCCAGCGCCGCGCCATGGCCAAGGCCATCACGCTGCTGGAATCGACCCGTGCCGACCACCGGGTCCAGGCCGACGCGCTGCTCACGGCTTTGCTGCCGCACACCGGCAAGTCCTTGCGCCTGGGCATCTCGGGCGTGCCCGGCGTGGGCAAGAGCACTTTCATCGAAGCCTTGGGGCTGTTCCTGATCGAACGGGGCCACCGCGTGGCGGTGCTGGCGGTCGACCCCTCGTCCAGCGTCTCGGGCGGCTCCATCCTCGGCGACAAGACGCGCATGGAGCATCTGTCCATGGACGAGCGCGCCTACATCCGGCCCAGCCCCAGCAGCGGCACGCTGGGCGGCGTGGCCGAAAAGACGCGCGAGGCCATGCTGGTCTGCGAGGCGGCCGGGTTCGATGTCGTGATCGTCGAGACCGTGGGCGTGGGCCAGTCCGAGACAGCCGTGGCCGGCATGACCGACATGTACGTGCTCTTGCAGCTGCCCAACGCCGGCGACGACCTGCAGGCGATCAAGAAGGGCGTGATGGAACTGGCCGACCTGGTCGTCATCAACAAGGCCGATCTCGATGCGGCGGCGGCCACGCGCGCGCAGGCGCAGATCACCTCGTCGCTGCGCCTGTACGGCATGCACGGGCATCCCGACCATGCCCACCACGATCTGGTGCAGCAGCGCGCCCTCTGGCAGCCGCAGTGCATGCAACTCTCGGCCCTCAAACAGCTGGGGCTCGATCAGTTCTGGGAGCGCGTGCAGACCTTCAGGCAGATGCAGGCCGACAATGGCCGCTTTCAAAGCAAACGTCAGCAGCAGGCTGAGGCCTGGATGTGGGAGCGCATCCACGCCGGCTTGCGGCATCAGTTTTCAGAAGCACCGGCGGTTCGTGCCGTGCTGAACGACACCGTGGCGCTCGTGCTGCAAGGCCGCCTTGCGCCATCCACCGCAGCGCGCGAGCTGCTGGCCAAATTTTCTGGAGAAAGCCATGCATGACATCCAACAGATGCTAGAAGAAAAGCGTGCCAAGGCGCGCCTGGGCGGCGGCGAGAAACGCATCGCGGCCCAGCACGGCAAGGGCAAGCTGACGGCGCGCGAGCGCCTGGAACTGCTGTTTGACGAAGGCACCTTCGAAGAATGGGACATGTTCGTCGAGCATCGCTGCGTGGACTTCGGCATGGCCGACAACAAGATCCCCGGCGACGGCGTGGTGACCGGTTACGGCATGATCAACGGCCGCCTGTCGTTCGCCTTCAGCCAGGACTTCACCGTCTTCGGCGGCGCGCTGTCGGAGGCGCATGCCGAGAAGATCTGCAAGATCATGGACCAGGCCATGAAGGTCGGCGCGCCGGTGATCGGCCTGAACGATTCGGGCGGCGCCCGCATCCAGGAGGGCGTGGCCTCGCTCGGCGGCTATGCCGAGGTGTTCCAGCGCAATGTGATGGCCTCGGGCGTGATCCCGCAGATCAGCATGATCATGGGCCCGTCGGCCGGCGGCGCCGTGTACTCGCCGGCCATGACCGACTTCATCTTCATGGTCAAGGACAGCTCCTACATGTTCGTGACCGGCCCGGAGGTGGTCAAGACTGTCACGCACGAGGAAGTGACGGCCGAGGAACTCGGCGGCGCCACCACGCACAGCAGCCGCAGCGGCGTCTCCGACCTGGCCTTCGAGAACGATGTCGAAGCCATCCTGATGCTGCGCCGCTTCTTCAACTACCTGCCGCTGAACAACCGCGAGAAGGCGCCCAGCCGCCCCAGCGGCGACCCCGGCTCGCGCCTGGACCTGTCGCTCGACACCCTGGTGCCCGACAACCCCAACAAGCCCTATGACATGAAGGAGCTGATCGTCAAGACGGTCGACGACGGCGACTTCTTCGAGCTGCAACCCGATTACGCCAAGAACATCATCATCGGCTTTGGCCGCATGGAAGGCCAGACGGTGGGCATCGTCGCCAACCAGCCGCTGGTGCTGGCCGGCTGCCTGGACATCAAGAGCTCGATCAAGGCCGCGCGCTTTGTACGCTTTTGCGATGCCTTCAACATCCCGGTCATCACCTTCGTCGACGTGCCCGGCTTCATGCCCGGCACCGCGCAGGAATACGGCGGCATCATCAAGCACGGCGCCAAGCTGCTCTACGCCTATGCCGAGTGCACCGTGCCCAAGGTCACCGTGATCACCCGCAAGGCCTACGGCGGCGCCTACGACGTGATGGCCTCCAAGCACCTGCGCGGCGACGTCAACTTCGCCTGGCCCAACGCGGAAATCGCCGTGATGGGCGCCAAGGGCGCGGTCGAGATCATCTTCCGCGAAGACAAGGGTGACCCCGAGAAGCTCGCCGCCAAGGAAGCCGAATACAAGGCCCGCTTTGCCAACCCCTTCGTGGCTGGCGCACGCGGCTTCATCGACGACGTGATCCAGCCGCACGAGACGCGCAAGCGCATCTGCCGCTCGCTGGCGATGCTCAAAGACAAGAAGCTAGAAAACCCCTGGCGCAAGCACGGCAACATCCCTCTCTGAGCGAGTTTGGCATCCTGCACTGCGTCGTTGGCTGCGTCATGAGCGCCTCGCCGTGCAGAAGCACTGTCTCGTTGCTCATTTCTTTGCCGCCTAGCATTGCAGGCGCCAAATCGCTCAGAGATTGAGCGTCATTGGAGAAGAATCCATGTTTACGAAAATTCTGATTGCAAACCGCGGCGAAATAGCTTGCCGAGTGATCAAGACCGCCCAGAAGCTCGGCATCAAGACCGTGGCCGTCTACTCCGAAGCCGACAAGGACGCCCGTCACGTCGAGCTGGCCGACGAGGCCGTGCTGCTGGGTCCGGCACCATCGCGCGAGTCCTATCTCGTGGCCGACAAGATCATCGCCGCCGCCAAGCAGACCGGCGCGCAGGCCATCCATCCCGGCTACGGCTTCCTGAGCGAGAACGAGGACTTCGCGCGCCGCATCGAAGAGGAGGGCATCGCCTTCATCGGGCCCAAGCACTATTCGATCGCGGCCATGGGCGACAAGATCGCCTCCAAGAAGCTCGCCAACGAGGCCAGGGTCAGCACCATCCCAGGCCATAACGAGCCGATCCAATCGCCCGAAGAGGCCGTCGAGATCGCCAAGCGGATCGGCTATCCGGTCATGATCAAGGCCTCGGCCGGAGGCGGCGGCAAGGGCCTGCGCGTGGCCTTCAACGACAAGGAGTGCTTCGAGGGCTTCAGCTCCTGCCGCAACGAGGCGCGCAACAGCTTCGGCGACGACCGCGTGTTCATGGAGAAGTTCGTCCAGGAGCCGCGCCACATCGAAATCCAGATCCTCGGCGACAGCCATGGCAACGTGGTCTACCTTCACGAACGCGAGTGCTCGATCCAGCGCCGCCACCAGAAGGTGATCGAGGAGGCGCCCAGCCCCTTCATTTCCGAAGCCACGCGCAAGGCCATGGGCGAGCAGGCCGTGGCCCTGGCCAAGGCGGTGAAGTACCAGAGCGCCGGCACCGTCGAGTTCGTGGTCGGCAAGGACCAGGACTTCTACTTCCTCGAGATGAACACGCGCCTGCAGGTCGAGCACCCGGTGACCGAGTGCATCACCGGGCTGGACCTGGTCGAGCAGATGATCCGCGTGGCCGCCGGCGAGAAGCTGGGCTTTGGCCAAGCCGACATCAAGCGCGAAGGCTGGGCCATCGAGTGCCGCATCAACGCCGAAGACCCGTTCCGCAATTTCCTGCCTTCCACGGGCCGCCTGGTGAAGTACCAGCCGCCGGCCCATGCCCTGGAGCAGGGGGCTGAAACGCTGCAGGGTGCGGCCTATGCCGACGGTCGGTTCGGCGGCGTCCGCGTCGACACCGGCGTCTACGAAGGCGGCGAGATCCCGATGTTCTACGACTCGATGATCGCCAAGCTCATCGTGCACGGGACCGATCGCAATGATGCGATCGCCAAGATGCGTGAGGCGCTCAACGGCTTCGTGATCCGCGGCATCTCCAGCAACATCCCGTTCCAGGCCGCCTTGCTGGCCCACCCGGATTTCGTCAAGGGCAACTTCAACACCGGCTTCATTGCCACGCACTACGCCTCCGGCTTCCGCGCAGAAGATGTGCCGCACGACGATCCGATGTTCCTCGTCGCATTGGCCGCCTTCGTGCGCCGCAAGACGCGTGAGCGCGCAGCCGGCATCAGCGGCCAGTTGGCCGGGCACGAGGTGACGATAGACAGCGACTACGTCGTGGTCGTCAACAAAGGTGCGGGCAAGCGTACCGATCATCTGGTGCAGGTCAGCGAATTCCGCGGCCAGACCGGCCAGGCCCATGTGCGCGTGGGTGAGCAGGAGTTCCTGATCCAGTGCCAGTCGCGCCTGAACGACATCCGCCTGACCGGCACGGTCAACGGCAAACCCTTCACGGCGCAGGCCGAGCGCGGCACGGCCAAGAACCCGCTGGCCTACCGCATCGGCCACAACGGTTTCGCCATCGAGGCCACCGTGCTGTCGCCGCGCGCTGCCGAACTCAATGCCCTGATGCCCTACAAGGCGCCGCCCGACACCAGCAAGTTCCTGCTCTCGCCGATGCCTGGCCTGCTCGTGCACATCGCGGCCCAGCCGGGGCAGCTCGTGCAGGCTGGCGAGCGCCTGGCCGTGATCGAGGCGATGAAGATGGAAAACATCCTGACCGCCGTGCAGGATGTGAAGATTGCCGAGGTGCTGGCCAAGACGGGCGAGAGCCTGGCTGTTGATCAGCCGATTCTTCGTTTTGAGTGAGGCCTTGATGAGTAAACCTTACAGAATTCTGGGTATCCAACAGATCGCCATCGGCGGCCCCGACAAGCAGGCCTTGCGCAAGCTCTGGGTCGATGTGCTAGGGCTGAGCGTCACCGGCAATTTCGTCTCCGAGCGCGAGAACGTCGACGAAGACATCTGCGCCATCGGCAGCGGTCCGCACAAGGTCGAGGTCGACCTGATGCAGCCGCTTGATCCCGAGAAGAAGCCGGCCGTGCACGCCACGCCGCTGAACCACGTCGGCCTGTGGGTGGACGACCTGCCCAAGGCTGTCGAGTGGATGACAGCCAACGGCGTCCGGTTCGCGCCTGGCGGCATCCGCAAGGGCGCCGCCGGCTACGACATCTGCTTCATCCACCCCAAGAGCAATGACGAGTTTCCGATTGCCGGGGAGGGGGTGCTGATCGAATTGGTGCAGGCACCCGCCGAGGTGATCCAGGCTTTGGCATAAAATGCCGAGTTCAGTCCAATAATTTACCGGAGCCATTCATGGGCAACAAAATCATCACCGAAGCCATGCGCCGCGCAACCCCCCGCCCTGCGGCCCCGGCTGGCGTCACCCTGACTCCCTCTGGCACCGGCCAGAAGATCAGCCTGGAGCGCGGTTCCCACACCCGTTCCAAGAAGAACCCGGGCAAGCGTCCTCACAAGGGCGGCTGATTTGTACGGTACGCATGTACCGTGCCCCGTGTTTCATACAGGCCCGCGCCTCACGGCAGGGCCTGTCTTCATTTAGAGATTCACCATGCTTCGCATCACTGAACTGAGACTGCCCCTGAACCATGCCGAGGACGCGCTGCGGCTGGCCGTGGTGGCGCGTCTGGGTGTTCAGGATGCGGAGCTGAAATCGTTCACGGTGTTCAAGCGCAGCTACGACGCGCGCAAGAAATCGGCCATGGTGCTGATCTACACCGTGGACTGCGAGCTCGACCATGAAGCCGCCGTGCTCAAGCGCTTCGAGGGCGACACGCATGTGCGCCTCACGCCGGACATGGACTACAAGTTCGTCGGCCAGGCGCCGGCCGACTTCTACGCCGGCGAACGTCCGCGGCCCGTGGTGATCGGCTTCGGCCCCTGCGGCATTTTTGCGGCGCTGATCCTGGCGCAGATGGGCTTGCGACCCATCGTGCTGGAGCGCGGCAAGCAGGTGCGCGAGCGCACCAAGGACACCTGGGGCCTGTGGCGGCAGAGCGAGCTCAATCCCGAGTCGAACGTGCAGTTCGGCGAGGGTGGGGCGGGTACCTTTTCGGACGGCAAGCTCTGGAGCCAGATCAGCGACCCGCGCCACCTCACGCGCAAGGTGCTGACCGAGTTCGTGCAGGCCGGCGCGCCGGAGGAAATCCTCTACGTCAGCAAGCCCCACATCGGCACCTTCCGCCTGGTCAGCATGGTCATCAAGATGCGCGCGCAGATCGAGGTGCTGGGTGGCGAGATCCGCTTTCAGCAGAAGGTCAGCGACGTGCTGATCGAAACGCAGGGCGGCGACAAGCACGTCCGCGGCGTGGTGCTGGAGTCGGGCGAGCAGATCCGCGCTGACCACGTCGTGCTGGCCCTGGGACACAGCGCGCGCGACACCTTCGCCATGCTGCACGAGCGCGGCGTGTTCATGGAGGCCAAGCCGTTTTCGATTGGTTACCGCATCGAACATCCGCAAAGCGTCATCGACAAGGCGCGCTTCGGCCCCAATGCAGGCAACCCCATCCTGGGCGCGGCCGATTACAAGCTGGTGCACCATGCAAGCAACGGTCGCTCGGTCTACAGCTTCTGCATGTGTCCGGGCGGCACCGTGGTGGCTGCCACCTCCGAACCCCTGCGCGTGGTCACCAACGGCATGAGCCAGTACTCGCGCAACGAGCGCAATGCCAATGCGGGCATCGTCGTCGGCATCTCGCCGCAGGACTACCGGCAGGACGGCAAGCACGAGGGGCCGGTCAATCCGCTCGACGGCATGGTTTTCCAGCGCATCTGGGAGTCGCGCGCCTACGAGTTGGGCGAGGGCGGCTACAGGGCGCCGGGCGCGCTGGTGGGCGACTTCATCAAGCGCCAGCGCAGCAAGGCGCTGGGCCATGTCGAGCCGTCTTACAAGCCGGGCGTGACCTTGACCGACCTGGCGCAGCCGGGCCGCGGCAGCCTGCCCGACTACGCGCTCGACGCGATCCGCGAAGCCCTGCCGGCCTTTGAGCGCCAGATCAAGGGCTTTTCCATGACCGACGCCGTGCTGACCGGCGTGGAGACGCGCACCTCTTCACCGCTGCGCATCACGCGCGGCCGCGATTACCAGAGCCTGAATGTCAAGGGCTTGTACCCTGCAGGCGAGGGCGCCGGCTATGCGGGCGGCATCATGTCCGCAGGCGTTGACGGCATCGAAGTGGCCGAAGCCCTCGGGCGAGATGTTCTACAAAATGCTTCGTAATGGCTTCGTAAATAGCGAAGCATTTATTGTTTCAATAGATTGCACATCATTGTCCGCGAAGGCTAGACTTCGGCAGCAGGACTAGACCCTGCTGTTTTGAACGCTACGCCGCATGCGCCTCGACCTCACCACGCTCAACCTTGTTCTCGCGATCGAGCAGACCCGCTCCATCACGCGCGGGGCCGAGCGCGAGCACCTGGCCTTGGCGGCGGCCAGCAAGCGCATCTCCGATCTCGAGTCGCGCCTGGGGGTGCAGCTGTTCGAGCGGCGCGCGCGCGGCGTCGAGCCGACCGAAGCTTGCCGCGCCCTGGTGCGGCACATCCGCTCGCTGAACGCCTCCTTGCATGCCTTGGAGAGCGAGGTGGTGGAGTTCGCGCGCGGCATCAAGGGCCATTTGCGCATCGCGGCCAACGCCGGTTCGATCGCCGAGTGCCTGCCTGCCGACCTGGTGGCGTTCTCGCAAGGGCATCCGCAAATCCGCATCAGCCTGGAAGACGTGACCAGCGCCGAAGCGCAGGCCGCGGTCGCCGAAGGGCGCGCCGATGTCGGCGTGTTCACGCCGCCGCTGCTCGACAACCGCCTGCAGACCTGGAACTATCGCCAGGGCCGGTTGGCGGTGCTGGTGCCCAGCCGCCATCCGCTGGCCCAGCGCGAGGCGGTGAGCTTTGACGATTTGCTGGCGTACGACCTGATCGGCCTGCACGCCGGCGCCTCGGCGCAGGAGCTGATGCGTGAACAGGCCCTGGCCCGCGGCCGCACGCTGAATGCGCGGCTGCAGGTGCGCGGCTTCGATGCGATTGCGCAGTTGGTGGAAGCGGGACTCGGCGTGGCCGTGCTGCCGCAAGGGCCGGCCGATCGATTTGCACAGGTTTTTGAAGTCAAGACGCTGAAACTGGATGAATCCTGGGCTCAGCGCGACTATGTATTGGGGGTGGCGCGCCAGGAGCGCCTGCCCATGGTGGTGCAGCGTTTCGTCGAGGCCTTGTGCCCGCAATCCTGACGACTCTGCGCCACGACTTGCAAGCACTTGAACACGGATTCGAGGAACAGCCATGACTGCACGCACGCTTTACGACAAGCTCTGGGACGAGCATGTCGTCCACACCGAGGAGGACGGCACGTCCATCCTCTACATCGACCGCCATCTGGTCCACGAAGTCACCAGCCCCCAGGCCTTTGAGGGCCTGCGCGAGGCCGGCCGCAAGGTCTGGCGCGTCAGCTCGGTGGTCTCGACCGCCGACCACAACACCCCTACGACCGGCTGGGAGCTGGGCTACGACGGCATTGCCGATCCGATCTCCAAGGAGCAGGTGCTGACGCTGGACGCCAACATCAAGCAGTTTGGCGCGGCGGCCTACTTCCCCTTCCTGTCCAAGCGCCAGGGCATCGTGCATGTCATCGGCCCGGAAAACGGCGCCACGCTGCCCGGCATGACGGTGGTCTGCGGCGACTCGCACACCTCCACCCACGGCGCCTTTGGCGCCCTGGCGCATGGCATCGGCACCAGCGAGGTCGAGCACGTGCTGGCCACGCAGACCCTGCTGGCCAAGAAGGCCAAGAACATGCTGGTCAAGGTCGAGGGCAGGCTGGCCGCCGGCGTGACCGCCAAGGACATCGTGCTGGCCATCATCGGCAAGATCGGCACGGCCGGCGGCACCGGCTACACCATCGAGTTCGCAGGCGCGGCCATTCGCGAGCTGTCGATGGAAGGGCGCATGACCGTCTGCAACATGGCCATCGAAGCCGGCGCCCGCGCGGGCCTGGTGGCGGTGGACGAGAAGACCATTGCCTACGTGCAGGGACGGCCGCTGTCGCCCACTGGTGTCGAGCTCGAGCAGGCAATCGCCTACTGGAAGACCTTGCAATCGGACGCCGGCGCGCATTTCGACGCCGTGGTGGAGCTTGACGCGGCCGCCATCGTGCCGCAGGTCACCTGGGGCACCTCGCCCGAGATGGTCCTGGGCGTCGATGCCCGGGTGCCCGATCCCGACAAGGAAAAGGACGCCAGCAAGCGCGGCGCCATCGAGCGCGCGCTCAGCTACATGGGCCTGCAGCCCGGCAAGCCGCTCAACGACATCTTCGTCGACAAGGTCTTCATCGGCTCCTGCACCAACAGCCGCATCGAGGACATGCGCGAGGCCGCCGCCGTGGTCAAGAAGCTGGGCCAGAAGGTCGCCAAGAACGTCAAGCTGGCCCTGGTCGTGCCCGGCTCGGGCCTGGTGAAGGAACAGGCCGAGCGCGAAGGCCTGGACCAGATCTTCAAGGCCGCCGGCTTCGAGTGGCGCGAACCCGGCTGTTCGATGTGCCTGGCCATGAACGCCGATCGCCTGGAGCCCGGCGAGCGCTGCGCCTCGACCAGCAACCGCAATTTCGAAGGCCGGCAGGGCGCGGGCGGCCGCACCCACCTGGTCAGCCCGGCGATGGCCGCCGCGGCCGCCGTGCACGGCCATTTCGTCGACGTGCGCCAATTCGCCTGATCAGGAGCGTCTCATGCAAAAGTTCATCACCCACAAGGGCCTGGTCGCGCCGCTGGACCGCGAGAACGTCGACACCGACGCGATCATTCCCAAGCAGTTCCTGAAGTCCATCCGCAAGACCGGCTTCGGTCCCAACCTGTTCGACGAATGGCGCTACCTGGACCATGGCGAGCCCGGCCAGGACCCGGCCAGCCGCAAGCCGAATCCGGACTTCGTGCTGAACCAGCCGCGATATGAAGGTGCGTCCGTGCTGCTGGCACGCAAGAATTTCGGTTGCGGCTCCTCGCGCGAACATGCGCCCTGGGCCCTGGACCAATATGGCTTTCGCGCCATCATCGCGCCCAGCTTTGCCGACATCTTCTTCAACAACTGCTTCAAGAACGGCCTGCTGCCCATCCAACTGCCGGAACACGTGGTGGCGCAGCTGTTTGACGAGGTGCTGGCCTTCCCGGGCTATCAGCTGACGGTCGACCTGGAGCGCCAAGTGGTGGTTCGCCCGCAAGGCGAACTCATTCCCTTCGAGGTCCAGCCCTTCCGCAAGTACTGCCTGACGAACGGCTTCGACGACATCGGCCTGACGCTGCGCCAGTCCGACAAGATCAAGGCCTTCGAAGCCGAACGGCTGGCCCAGAAGCCCTGGCTGGCCCACACGATGGTGGGCTGAATTCCAAGCGGGCCAAGCCATGTGGACACGCTGGTTTCAAAAACACGTCCTGAGCCGCATCTGGCTGACCTTTGTCGTCCTGGGTCTGTCGTTCATTGGCTTCGGCGTTGGCTCGCTGAACCTGTTTTACCTGTTCAACGCCAACGCACGTTACCTGGGTGAATACGGCTTGATGGCTGTCTTTGACGGCGGATTGAGGCAGCTTCTCGAGCTTCTCTTGACCTGTTATTTGTCGCTGGCTTCCTACGTTGTATTCAAGGCCTGCGAACACCGCCTGTCACACTGGTTGGCAGGCCATTGAGTCGCTATGCGCTACTGGGGCGTTGGGCAAATCATCTGACTTTCGGAAATCAACTCCATGAAAATTGCAATCCTCCCTGGCGACGGCATCGGTTCCGAGATCGTCAATGAAGCCGTCAAGGTCCTGAAGGTTCTGGACCTGTCTTTTGAAATGGAAACCGCCGTCGTCGGCGGTGCGGCCTATGAGGCGGCCGGGCATCCCCTGCCCGAGACGACTCTGCAACTCGCCAAGGACGCCGATGCCATCCTGTTCGGTGCTGTCGGCGACTGGAAGTACGACAAGCTGGACCGTCCGCTGCGCCCCGAGCAGGCCATCCTGGGCCTGCGCAAGCACCTGGGCCTGTTTGCCAATTTCCGCCCCGCCATCTGCTATCCGGAGCTGGTGGGTGCGTCCAGCCTCAAGCCCGAGTTGGTCGCAGGCCTGGACATCCTCATCATCCGCGAGCTGACCGGCGACATCTATTTCGGCCAGCCGCGCGGCCGCCGCGTGGCAGTGGACGGGCACTTCCCGGGCGCAGACGAAGCCTTCGACACCATGCGCTATTCGCGCCCTGAAATCGAACGCATCGCGCATGTCGCGTTCCAGGCGGCACGCAAGCGCAACAAAAAAGTCACCAGCGTTGACAAGGCCAATGTGCTGGAGACTTTCCAGTTCTGGAAGGACGTGGTGACCGACGTGCATGCGCAGTACCCCGACGTCGAACTCGATCACATGTATGTGGACAACGCTGCCATGCAACTGGTCAAGGCGCCCAAGAAGTTCGACGTGGTGGTGACCGGCAATATGTTCGGCGACATCCTGTCGGACGAGGCCGCCATGCTGACCGGCTCGATCGGCATGCTGCCGTCGGCTTCGCTGGACAAGAGCAACAAGGGCCTCTATGAGCCCAGCCATGGCAGCGCGCCGGACATCGCGGGCAAGGGCGTGGCCAATCCTTTGGCTACAATTCTCTCCGCTGCCATGATGCTCAAATTTTCCCTCAACCAAGCCGAAGCCGCCGCCCGTATCGAGGCGGCTGTGGGCACTGTGCTGGCCGCAGGATTGCGCACGCCGGACATCTGGTCCGAGGGCACTCAGAAGGTGGGCACGCGTGAGATGGGTGATGCGGTCGTGGCCGCCATCACCGGCAAAACCATTAAGGGCTGATCCAGCTCCGGTTCGTCTCGCCCCAACCCCCAAGGCGACGAGCCGGAGGGGAAAAGTCAAACAGGTGAGTTGAACTTTTTTAGGGCGATAGAGGTAATCAAAATGGCGACATTGGTTGGACTGGTAGGCTGGCGCGGCATGGTGGGCTCGGTGCTCATGGACCGCATGGTGGCGGAACGCGATTTCGATCTGATCGAACCGCTGTTCTTCAGCACCTCGAACGCCGGCGGCGCCGCCCCGGCTCAGGCAAAGAACGAAACCCGGTTGCAGGATGCCTACGACATCGAGCAGCTCAAGCGCTGCGAGATCATCATCAGCGCCCAGGGCGGCGACTACACCACCGAGGTTTTTCCCAAGCTGCGTGCTGCAGGCTGGCATGGCCACTGGATCGATGCCGCCTCCACGCTGCGCATGGACAAGGACGCCGTCATCATCCTCGATCCGGTCAACATGCCCGTCATCAAGGACGCGCTGGCCAAGGGCGGCCGCAACTGGATCGGCGGCAACTGCACGGTCTCGTGCATGCTGATGGGCGTGGGCGCGCTCTACAAGGCCGGCCTGGTCGAATGGATGAGCACGCAGACCTATCAGGCTGCATCCGGCGGCGGCGCGCAGCACATGCGTGAGCTGCTGACCCAGTACGGCACGCTGAACGCCGAAGTGCGCGCGCTGCTGGACGACCCCAAGAGCGCCATCCTGGAAATCGACCGCAAGGTCATCGCCAAGCAACGTGCCTTGACGGCCGACGAGACCGCCAACTTCGGCGCGCCGCTGGGCGGCTCGCTGATTCCCTGGATCGACAAGGATCTTGGCAACGGCCAGTCCAAGGAAGAGTGGAAGGGCATGGCCGAAACCAACAAAATCATGGGGCAGGGCGCAGGCTTCGGGACGGCGGAGGTGCCGGTCGACGGCTTTTGCGTGCGTGTCGGCGCCATGCGCTGCCACAGCCAGGCCCTGACCTTCAAGCTCAAGAAGGATGTGCCCCTGGCCGATATCGAGGCCATGATTGCGGCCGACAACGAGTGGGTCAAGGTGGTGCCCAACACGCGCGAGGCCACGGTGAAAGACCTGACCCCCGTGGCGGTGACCGGCACCATGACCATTCCGGTCGGACGCATACGCAAGATGGCGATGGGTCCCGAGTACCTGGGCGCGTTCACAATTGGTGACCAATTGTTGTGGGGTGCGGCAGAGCCTTTGCGCAGAATGTTGCGTATCCTCCTGACCCATTGATTGTCTAGTGAATCGTTGTAATGCGTTGCCGGGATGCGACATCCCGGTGGCGTGAAGCCGAACTGGCGCATCTGTGCGCACGTATTCAGCCTTTGCATGAGGTCCATAGCGTATATGCTTGCTGCTGTTGCGATTTCACGATCGCGAAACAGACCATGGATGGCTTTTTGAAGGCTGTGTACAAGACAAGCATCGATGTCGGGTCGGACGGCTGTACCAGCGGGTCCGCATGGTTGCAATGGGGGACGCCTTGAATATCAACTCTCGCGCCGTCAGGCGTTTTGCATTGACCCAGGTCGCTGCAGCGGCAATGACGTTCGCGGCAAGCCCGGCCTGGAGTCTGGGCTTGGGCCGCTTGAATGTTCAGTCGGCGCTGGGCGAAACGCTCAAGGCCGAAATTGAATTCAGCTCCTTGAGCCCTGATGAAGCGGCCAGCCTGAAGGCGCGTGTGGCGCCGGCGGATGCCTACCGTTCCAGTGGCGTGGAGTACAACGCGGTGCTGTCGGGCACGCAAATTGAAGTGGTGCGCCGCCCTGATGGCCGCGCCACGCTGCGCCTGTCCAGCGACCGCGCCGTGCAAGAGCCGTTCGTCGATGTGATCCTGGAGCTCAATTGGGCCAGCGGTCGCCTGGTGCGCGAGTACACGCTGTTGTTTGATCCGCCCGCGACGGTTCGTTCCGCAGCGCCCGAAGTCTCGATCAATCCGGTGATATCGCCGGCCCAGCCTGAAACTCGCGCGATTGCGCCGCAGGCTGCCGCACCTGCGCCAGTTCCTGCGCCGACACCGGTGCCCGTGCCTGTACCGGCTCCGGCTCCTGTGGCTGCTGCACCGGCCCCGGCAGCCATCACGCCCACGCAGGTTCCGCACAAGGGCGTCGACGCGAGCACCCGGGCGGCAGCCCAGGCTGCGGTGGCGTCCAACACGCAAGCTCCGGCTCCCGCTCCCGCACCCGTTGCCGCACCAGCCCCCAAGGCCGCGGAGCCAGCCCATGTGGCGGCTCGCCCGGCATCCGCTGCCAGCACCTACAAGGTCAGGGCCGGCGACACGCTGTCCCGCATCTCGGCCAAGACCCAGCCTCCTGAGGTGTCGCTCGACCAGATGCTGGTGGGCCTGTACCGCAGCAATCCGGACGCCTTCGTGGGCGACAACATGAACCGGCTCAAGTCCGGCGCGGTGTTGAACGTGCCCGGCAGCGACAAGCTTGGCGAGGTCTCGCCCGCCGATGCGCATCAGATCATCCTCGCGCAGAGTGCCGACTACAACAACTTCCGCGAGCATCTTTCGGAAGCGGCTCCTGCCGTTCACCAGGAGGAAAGCGACCGGCGCGCCAAGGGCCATGTGCAGGCCGAGGTGACGGAACAGAAGGCGGCGCCCGCTGTGACGCCTGACAAGCTGACGCTCAGCAAGGCGCCTGCCAAGGCCGCGGAAGCGTCTGCGTCCGCCGAGGCGAAGATCTCCAGGGAAACCGAAAAGAAAGACTCCGCCGCGCGCGTGGCCGAATTGACCCGCAATGTCGAGGAGTTGAAGAAGCTCTCGGGCGCGGCCAAGGCGGCGGCCCCTGCGCCTGCACCCGCACCCGCGGCGGCGTCTTCGCCGGTGCCCGCGGTGACGGTCGCTGCCGCGGTGCCCCGGCCCGCGGCCTCGGCGGCGTCGGCCCCTGTGCGTGCGGCCAGCGCAGCTTCGGCGCCCATGGCCGCACCGGCTGCGCCGCCGGCCGACGAGCCGGGCATGGTCGATCAATTGCTTGACAACTCCTTTCTGCTGCCGGGCGCCGGCATCCTGGCCTTGCTGCTGGGCGGCGCTGGTTTCCTGCGCTGGCGCAAGACGCGCCCGGACGCCAAGCTTGACAACAGCTTTTCGGAGAGCCGCGCCCAACCTGATTCGTTTTTCGGCAACAGCGGCGGACAGCGCGTCGACACGCGCGACAGCGCCAGCCCGCAGTCCTCGATGAGCTATTCGCTCAGCCAACTGGACGCGATCGGTGACGTCGATCCAGTGGCCGAGGCTGACGTCTACCTGGCCTACGGCCGCGACCTGCAGGCCGAGGAAATCCTGAAGGAGGCCTTGCGCGCCAATCCCGAGCGGATTGCGATTCGCATCAAGCTGTTGGAGGTCTACGCCAAGCGGCGCGACACCAAGGGTTTCGAGCAACTGGCCATTCACTTGTACGCTGAAACCCAAGGTGCGGGCGACGATTGGGCGCGCGTGCAGGAACTGGGCCGCCAGATCGATCCCGAGAATCCGCTCTACCAGCCTGGCGGCGCGCCCATGGTGCCCGAGGAGAGCGGGGATCAGCATCCAGAGCCCATGAACGCGACGACCTTGCCCGCCTCGGCCGCCGCCGTCGGGCATCTCGCCACCGAGATCATGCCCGTGCGCGCACCCGTCGAGGACTCGGATGGGCTGGACCTGGATCTGGACCTGGGATCGTCGGACGAGCCCGCTTCCACCATTCCTACGCCCACCGAATCCCAATCACCGGAACCGGCGGCTGTTCCGGACAGCATGGATTTCGATTTCGAGCTGCCCGACATGCCGGCCGCTGCGCCAGTGCCTGCACCGGCACCGGCACACGCATCGGCGGAGCATGCCGACCTGAGCTTCGATCTCGATGACCTGGGCGAAGTCGGCGAGGCCGCCCCTGCGACCAGTGCCCAAGGCCCGGCGTCAGGCAAGGGGGCCCTGGACCTCGAACTCGGCGGCATCGACCTGAATCTTCCGTCGCTGAAGGCCGAGCCTGAGCCCGTTGCCAAGGCTGCGCCTGAGCATGCGCATTCGGAGTTTCCGACGCAAGGCCGCAGTTCCATCCTGGACGACTCGCATCTGAGTGGTGAACTCGACCTGAGCTCAGGGGCGTCGTCTGCCGACCAGTTGGCGCATGCGCTGGACGCTTTGTCCGAGGATGACGGCGATCCGCTGCAGCGCCAGCTCGAATTGGCGGACGAGTTCCGCCAGATCGGCGATGCCGAAGGCGCGCGCGACGTGCTGACGGAACTGCTCAACAAGGCCGAGGGCCCGCTCAAGGCCAAGGCCCAGGCCATGCTCGACGAATTGCGCTGAGCGCCGGGGTCATATCCGAGGCGCTCGGCCTGGCCGGGCACCTTTTTCTTTTGCTGGAACACCTATGACAACGCGCGTCGCGCTGGGCATCAGTTATCGGGGCAGCGCCTACACGGGCTGGCAGAGCCAGCCCATGGGCGGCACGGTGCAGGACGCGCTGGAGCATGCGCTCGGCCAATTCGTCACCCAGCCCGTGCGCACCATCTGTGCCGGACGCACCGACACCGGCGTGCATGGGCTGAACCAGGTCGTGCACTTCGACACCGAGGTCGATCGCGAGCCCTTTTCGTGGATGCGCGGCACCAACCGCTTCCTGCCGCCCGACATCTCGGTGCAATGGTGCGCCTTTCCGGGTCCCGATTTCCATGCCCGCAACCATGCACGCGGGCGCCGCTATGCCTATCTCCTGCTGGAATCGCCGGTGCGTCCGGCGATAGAGGCGGGCTCGGCCGGCTGGGTGTTCAGGCCGCTCGACGGCCACGCCATGCAGGCCGCCGCGCAGCTCCTGCTGGGCGAGCACGATTTCAGTTCGTTTCGCTCGGCCGATTGCCAGGCCGCTTCGCCGATCAAGATCGTCCGCGACATCCGGATCAGCAAGCGCGGCGCCTACTGGCGCTTCGACTTCGACGCGTCCGCCTTCCTGCATCACATGGTGCGCAACATCATGGGTTGCCTGATCGCCGTGGGCACGGGCGCCCGATCGGTGGACTGGCTGCAAGAAGTGCTGGATGCCCGCGACCGCAAGATCGCCGCGCCCACGTTCCCGGCGGACGGACTCTATTTTCTCGGCCCGTACTACGATGCGGAATTGAAGCTGCCCGAGCACACGGCGGCCATGGACTGGATTCCCTGATGAAGCGAACTCGGATCAAGATTTGCGGCTTGACGCGCGAGGCCGACGTGGACGCAGCCATCGAGGCAGGCGCCGATGCAATCGGCTTTGTGTTCTACGAAAAAAGCCCGCGCGCCGTCACCCCGGCGCGTGCCGCCGAACTGGCGCGCCGCCTGCCGCCTTTCGTGAATCCGGTGGGCCTGTTCGTCAATGCCCCGCAAACCTTGCTGGCGCAGGCGCTGCAGGCCTTGCCACAGATGCTGCTGCAGTTCCATGGCGACGAATCGGCCACCGAATGCGAGAGGGCAGGGCGGGCCTATCTCCGTGCTGCGCGCATGGGCCCGGGTTTCGATTTGCTAGACTTCAGCCTTCAGTTTTCCAGCGCCCAAGGCCTGCTGCTCGACGCCCATGTCGAGGGCTATGGCGGTGGCGGAAAGGTTTTCGATTGGTCTCTCATTCCACCAAACGTGCCCTGTCCAGTCGTTTTGTCTGGTGGGTTGCATGCCGGAAATGTGACCGAAGGGATTCTTCGCGTCCGGCCCTGGGCCGTTGACGTCAGCTCCGGCGTGGAGGAGGCCAAGGGCCTCAAGAGCGCCGTGCTGATGCGCCAGTTTTGCGCGGCCGTCCGGGAAGCGGATGCCCGCGCCGAGGATTCATCCTCCTGAACCCTTTACGAAGACATCTCCATGAAAAACTATCAGCAACCTGATGCCCAAGGGCATTTCGGTCCGGTCGACGGACCGCAGGGCCGTCAGCAATACGGCGGCCGCTTTGTGGCCGAGACCCTGGTCCACGCGCTCGACGAACTGAACGAGGCCTACGCGCACTATAGCCGCGACCCCGAGTTCATCCGCGAGTTCCAGCACGAGCTGGCGCATTTCGTCGGCCGTCCCAGCCCCATCTACCATGCCGACCGGCTCAGCCGTGAGCTCGGCGGCGCGCAGATCTACCTCAAGCGCGAGGATCTCAACCACACCGGCGCGCACAAGGTCAACAACACCATAGGCCAGGCCCTGCTGGCCAAGCGCATGGGCAAGAAGCGCGTGATCGCCGAGACCGGCGCCGGCCAGCACGGCGTGGCGACCGCCACCATCTGCGCCCGCTATGGCATGGAGTGCGTGGTCTATATGGGCTCGGAGGACGTCAAGCGCCAGAGCCCCAATGTCTACCGCATGAACCTGCTGGGCGCCCGCGTGGTGCCGGTGGAATCAGGCTCCAGGACCTTGAAGGATGCGCTCAACGAGGCCATGCGCGACTGGGTCACGAACATCGAATCAACCTTCTACATCATCGGCACGGTCGCGGGCCCGCATCCGTATCCGATGATGGTGCGCGACTTCCAGCGCGTGATCGGCGATGAATGCCTGGTGCAGATGCCGCCCCTGGCGGGCCGCCAGCCTGATGCCGTGATCGCATGCGTCGGCGGAGGTTCCAACGCGATTGGCATCTTCTACCCCTATATCCCGCATGAAGACGTGTGTCTGATCGGCGTCGAGGCGGCAGGGCTGGGCATGGCCAGCGGCAAGCACGCCGCCACGCTCAGCGCCGGCATTCCCGGCGTGCTGCACGGCAACCGGACCTATCTGCTGCAGGACGAGAACGGTCAGATCACCGAGACCCATTCCATCTCGGCGGGCTTGGACTATCCGGGCGTGGGCCCCGAACACGCCTACCTGAAGGACATCGGCCGCGCCGAATACGTGGGCGTGACCGATGCCGAGGCGCTGGAGGCCTTCCACCGCCTGTGTCGCACCGAAGGCATCATCCCGGCACTGGAGTCCAGCCATGCCGTGGCGCATGCGATCAAGCTGGCGCCCGCCTTGCCGGCTGACAAGATCCTGCTGGTCAATCTGTCGGGTCGCGGCGACAAGGACATCGGCACGGTGGCCGATCTCTCGCACGCCGAGTTCTATTGCCGGCCCTCGTGCAAGGGTCAGGCGGTCAAGGGCGGCGACGTCCAGCCCGTGACCATGGTGAAGGGGGTGTCCGCATGAGCCGCATCCAGCACACCTTTGCACAGCTCGCCGCGCAAGGCCGCAAGGCGCTGATTCCCTATGTGACGGCTGGCGACCCGTATCCGGACCAGACCGTCGCGCTGATGCTGGCCATGGCCGATGCCGGTGCCGACGTGATCGAGCTCGGCGTGCCGTTCTCTGACCCCATGGCCGATGGTCCGGTGATCCAGAAGGCGGCGGAGCGGGCTCTGACCCATGGCGTCGGCCTGCGCCAAGTCCTGGCCTATGTGCGCGAGTTCCGTGCCGGCAATGCCGCAACGCCTGTGGTGCTGATGGGCTATGCCAACCCGGTCGAGCGTTACGGCATAGACGCCTTCGTGCGCGACGCCAAGGCGGCGGGTGTCGATGGCGTGCTGATCGTCGACTATCCGCCTGAGGAATGCGAGGCATTTGCCGCCGCGCTGAAGGCGCAGGCGCTGGATCCCATCTTCCTGCTGGCCCCCACCTCCACGCCCGAACGCATGGCCCGCATCGGCAAGATCGCCAGCGGCTACGTCTACTACGTCTCGCTCAAGGGCGTGACGGGCGCTGGGCACCTGGACACCGAGGCCGTGGCCACGGCCGTGCCTCGCATCCGCGAGCATGTGAGCGTGCCGGTGGGCGTAGGCTTCGGGATTCGCGATGCCGGAACGGCCCAGGCTGTGGCCCGGGTTTCGGACGCGGTGGTGATCGGTTCAAGGCTGGTCCAGCTGCTGGAGGCAGAGTCGCGCGATAATGTCGCCGCCGCGGGTGCAAGCTTCATCCGCGAGATCAGGGCGGCGCTGGACGCGCTCTGAGCTGCTGCCCGGCGACGCTGGTCCCGGATCGGCGTGCCGGACGGCTTGAGAATTTGATTTTGTTGAAAACTGCATAAGGAGTCTGCAATGAGCTGGCTTGAGAAACTTCTGCCGCCCAAGATGCAGCAAGGCGACCCTGCGGATCGCCGCACGGTGCCTGAAGGCCTGTGGATCAAGTGCCCGTCCTGCGAGACGGTGCTCTACAAGACGGATCTGGAAAAGAACGTCAACGTCTGCCCCAAGTGCAGCCATCACCATCGCATCGGCGCACGTGCGCGCTTGGACGCTTTCCTTGACGGCGAAGGCCGCTACGAGATCGGCCAGGAGGTGCTGCCGGTCGATGCGCTCAAGTTCAAGGACAGCAAGAAGTACCCCGACCGCCTCAAGGAGGCCATGGAATCGACCGGCGAGACCGACGCGCTGGTGGTGCTGGGCGGCGCGGTGATGAGCGTGCCGGTCGTGGTGGCCTGCTTCGAGTTCGACTTCATGGGCGGCTCCATGGGCTCCGTGGTCGGCGAGCGTTTCGCGCGCGGCGTCGAGACGGCCATCGAGCAGAAGACGCCTTTCATCTGCTTCACCGCCACCGGCGGCGCGCGCATGCAGGAAGGCCTGCTCAGCCTGATGCAGATGGCCAAGACCAATGCCGCGCTGACGCGCCTGGCCAAGGCCAAGCTGCCCTACATCAGCGTGCTGACCGATCCGACCATGGGCGGCGTGTCGGCCAGCTTTGCCTTCGTGGGCGACGTCGTGATTGCCGAGCCCAAGGCCCTGATCGGTTTTGCCGGTCCGCGCGTGATCGAGAACACGGTGCGCGAGAAACTGCCGCCCGGCTTCCAGCGCGCCGAGTTCCTGATGGAAAAGGGTGCCGTCGACATGATCGTCGATCGACGCGAGTTGCGCGAAACGATTGCGCGCCAGTTGGCCATGCTGCAGCGCCAAAGCTCTGACGCCGTGGCCTGATCTGCTGCGGAGATTCAAGGGGCGGCCAGACTCGCAAGGTCTGGCCGCGCTGTTTTCCGGTTCCAACCTTTTGAGCATCCATGGACAAGGCTGAGGCGCAAGAGCGCCTGGATCAATGGCTCGCCCACTGCGAGCACCTGCATCCCAAGGAAATCGACATGACCCTGGCCCGCGTGGCTCGCCTGCGCGACGCCATGGGCCTGAAGTTCGAGGCGCCCGTGGTGATGGTGGCGGGCACCAACGGCAAGGGCTCGACCTGCGCGATGCTGGAAGCAATTGCGCTGCAGGCGGGGTATCGCGTCGGTCTGTACATCAAGCCGCATCTGCTGCATTTCCAGGAACGCTGCCGCGTCGGCGGCGAACCCGTGGAGGCGGCCTCGCTGCTATCGCATTTCGAAGCCGTGGAAGCGGCGCGCGGCGACATCGCGCTGACCTATTTCGAATTCACCACACTGGCGATCCTGAGCCGCTTGGCGGCCGAGCCGCTGGATCTGGTGATCCTGGAAGTCGGTTTGGGCGGCCGCCTGGATGCCGTCAATGCCATCGATGCCGATTGCAGCGTCATCACCAGCGTTGACCTCGATCACACGGAGTACCTGGGGCCGGACCGCGAATCGGTCGGGCGCGAGAAGGCCCACATCATGCGTGCCGGCCGGCCGGTGGTCGTCAGCGACCCGGTGCCGCCGACGTCGATCGCCGTTTATGCGGCCGAGATTGGCGCCGACCTGCGCCAACTGGGCCGCGACTTCAGCTACAACGGCGACCGCCAGCAGTGGCAGTGGGTGGGCCGCGCGCGCCGTTTCAGCGGGCTGGCCTATCCGGCGCTGCGCGGCGTCAACCAGTTGCTCAATGCCGCAGGCGTGCTGGCCGTGTTCGAGGCCCTGTATGAACGTCTGCCCATCAGCGCGCAGGCCGTGCGTACGGGCCTGGCCCTGGTGGAGTTGCCGGGCCGCTTCCAGGTGGTGCCGGGCCAGCCGGCGCTGGTGCTGGACGTGGCACACAATCCGCATGCGGTGGCGGCCTTGGCGCAAAACTTGGACCAGATGGGATTTTTCCCGCGCACGCATGCCGTGTTCGGTGCCATGGCCGACAAGGACGTGGCCCAGATCCTGGAACGCATGGCACCGCTGGTCGACGCCTGGCATTTCACGGACTTGCCGGTCGCGCGGGCGTCCACGGCGGTCGCTTTGGCGCAGCAGTTTGAGGCCATGCGCGCCCAGGGCCGCCTGAAATGTCCGGCCCAGGTGCTCGTCGCGCAGCATGCCGACCCGCTGGATGCGCTGACCGCAGCGGCTGCGCAGGCCGAGGCGGCTGATAGAATCGTGGTCTTTGGTTCCTTCTATACCGTGAGTGGCGTTATCCGCAAGGGCGTGCCGCGCCTGGTGGCGGGCAGGGAGGCTTCGGCGCAGGGCACGACGCAGGGCTCTGGGCCGGGGATTCTGTCGCCTGAGCGGGGACATTGAGCAGCTTCTTCGCTCGCTGTTTCACGAACCAATCTTTCAATTTCGACTGCATCAACACAGGCACTGCGGGGCGTATCGCGACATGGGTTTGCTGTCCTTTTTCAAGCGGGGTACCGAAACATCAGCGGCCAAGCCGGTTTCGGCAGGGGTGGATGATGTACAGCAGCTTCGCTTGAGAGCCCGGCGCCGCCTGATGGGTGCTGCGGTGCTGGTGATTCTCGGCGTGATCGGCTTTCCGCTGGTGTTTGAAACCCAGCCGCGTCCGATTCCGGTCGATCTGCCGGTCGAGATCCCTCGCAAGGAAGGCGCGGCGCCTTTGACGGTTCCTACGGCCCCGGAAACGCCGGCGGCTGTTGTTGCACCAACGGTCGCGCCGGTCGCTGCTTCGGTTGTTGCCGCATCACAGAGCGCCGGCGCCGAACCCAAGTCCACGCAAGGCCAAGGCATCATCACCGAAGACCGCGATGGCAATCCTGTGCCGGCTTCGCCTGCACGGACCGCGGCCGACGCCAATGCCACGAATGCCCCGCGCAAGAAGGCTGATACGGTTGTCGCCGCGAGCAAGCCGGCGCCCGCCGCGTCCAAGCTCGCGCAAAAGGTATCGGACAAGGCAACAGACAAGGCCTCAGAAAAATCCACCGCCAAGGCCAGTCCCAACGCGGCCGAGTCCGCTCGCGTGCAGGCCATGCTCGAAGGCAAGCCGGCAGCCCAGTCGGCTGCAGCGAATGGACGCGTCATCGTGCAGGTGGGCGCTTTTGCCGAGAACAAGTCGGCGCAGGAGGTGCGGGTCAAGATTGAACATCTGGGCCTCAAGACCTATACCCAGGCCGTCGAGACCGCGGACGGGCGGCGCATACGCGTGCGGGTCGGACCCTTCGCCAGCCGTGATGAAGCCGACAAGGCGGCCACCAAGCTGCGCGCGGCCGGCCTGACGGCGGCTGTTCTGACGCTTTGAAGCGCTGGGCGTAATGGCTTGGGTCGATCTCTCCCTGCTGTTGATCTTGCTGCTGTCCTTGTTGCTGGGGCTGTGGCGTGGCCTGTTGTACGAGTTGCTCTCGCTGGCGGGCTGGCTGGTGGCCTGGCTGGGGGCGCGTTTTGTCGCGCCTTACGTGCAGACCTGGCTGCCGGCCGACAAGCTAGGGCCTGCGCTGCTGCATGCCCTGGCGCTGGTGCTTTCATTCTTGTTGATCTTGCTGCTGTGGGGCATCTCTGCCAAGCTTTTGCGGGCGCTGCTGCGTGTCTCTCCCTTGAGCGTGCTGGACCGGGTGGGTGGGATCGTGTTCGGCGCGCTGCGCGGCGTGTTGCTGGGCCTGCTTTTGGTGCTGGTGCTTGGCATGACGCCGCTCGCCGAGTCTTCGGCCTGGACGCAGTCCGCGTTGGTGCCCGATCTGCAATGGGTCTTGCAGGGCCTGAGGCCTTGGATGCCTGCGGAAGTGGTGAAATTCATTCCGGCCTGATCGTCACAAGCGGTCAAGCCTTCGTTGTAAAAATCGTCTCGTCAAGACAAGGATTCAGGCATGTGTGGCATCGTTGGAGTGATTTCCCAGGCGCCGGTCAATCAGCTCATTTATGACGCCTTGCTGCTGCTGCAACATCGCGGCCAGGATGCGGCCGGCATCGTGACCATGCAAGGCAACAAGTGCTTCATGCACAAGGCGCGCGGCATGGTACGCGACGTGTTCCGCACCCGCAACATGCGGGCCTTGCCGGGCAATGTGGGCCTGGGCCAGGTGCGCTATCCCACGGCGGGCAATGCCTACAGCGAGGAGGAGGCGCAGCCCTTCTACGTCAATGCGCCGTTCGGCATCGTGCTGGTGCACAACGGCAACCTGACGAATGCGATCGCCCTCAAGCACGAGCTGTTCGAGATCGACCGACGCCATATCAACACCGAGAGCGACTCCGAGGTCCTGCTCAACGTGCTGGCACATGAACTTGAACAGCAGGTGCGCAACCTGCCCTTGACGCCTGAGGCTGTGTTCAGCGCCGTGCGCAACGTCCACAGGCGCATCAAGGGGTCCTATGCGGTGATCTCGCTGATTGCGGGCCACGGGCTGCTGGCCTTCCGCGACCCCTATGGCATCCGGCCGCTGTGCTTCGGCCGAAATGGCGAGGGCGAGTACATGGTCGCCAGCGAAAGCGTGGCGCTGGAGGGTACTGGCTACCAGTTCGTGCGCGACGTGGCGCCCGGCGAGGCCGTGTTCGTCGACACCCAGGGCCGGCTGCACACGCTGCAATGCGCCGAGAACCCGCAGCTCCATCCCTGCATGTTCGAGTTCGTCTACCTGGCCCGACCCGATTCGGTGCTGGACGGCATCTCGGTCTACCAGGCGCGCCTGAACATGGGCGAGACCCTGGCGCAGCGGCTCATCTCCACCATGCCGCCCAGCGACATCGACGTGGTGATCCCGATTCCCGAGTCCAGCCGTCCCTCGGCCATGCAACTGGCCCACAAGATTGGCAAGCCTTACCGCGAAGGCTTCGTGAAGAACCGCTATGTGGGCCGGACTTTCATCATGCCGGGGCAGGGCGTGCGCAAGAAGTCGGTGCGCCAAAAGCTCAATGCCATCGGCCTGGAGTTCAAGAACCGCAACGTGCTGCTGGTGGACGATTCCATCGTGCGCGGCACCACGTCCAAGGAAATCGTGCAGATGGCGCGCGAAGCCGGGGCGCGCAAGGTCTACATGGCGTCGGCCGCGCCGCCGGTGCGCTTCCCCAATGTCTACGGCATCGACATGCCGACCAAGGAAGAGCTGGTCGCGCACAACCGCAGCATCGAGGAGATTCGCCAGTTCATCGGCGCCGACGCGCTGATCTACCAGGACGTCGACGCGATGAAGCGCGTGGTCGCGGCCTTGCGTCCCGGCCTGGCCGGCTTCGAAGCCTCGTGTTTCGACGGCCACTACATCACCGGCGACGTCAGCGTGGAAGATTTCGCCAGCATAAAAGCGCAGCGCAGTGCCCAAGGCGACGAGGAAGACGGCCCCGCGCGCACGCGCCTGGCCTTGCAAGGTGGACAGGAGCAATGAATTGAGTGGCTCCAGAGATTCATTGCCCGAGGGTCTGCGCCCCGAGACGCTGGCGATACGCACGGCGCTGCCGCCCAGCCAGTATGGCGAGAATTCAGAGGCCCTGTTCCTGACCAGCGGCTACGTACAGCCGGACTCGGAAACCTCGGCGCGCCGCTTTGCGGCCTCTGAAGACTTCACCTATTCGCGCACCAGCAATCCCACGGTGCGCAGCCTGGAGGCGCGCCTGGCGGCCATGGAGGGCACGGAAGGCTGCATCGCCACCAGCACTGGCATGGGCGCGATCCTGCTGCTCATCATGGGCGTGCTCAAGGCCGGCGACCATGTGATCTGCTCGCGCTCGGTGTTCGGGTCGACGATCAACCTCTTCGCCAAGGAGTTCGGCAAATTCGGCGTCGAGACCACGTTTGTCTCGCAGACCGACCTGGATGAATGGCGTGCTGCGGTCAAGCCCGCGACCAGGCTGCTGTTTGCCGAAACGCCGACCAACCCGCTCACCGAGATTTGCGACATCCGCGCGCTGGCCGATCTGGCGCACGCGGCCGGCGCCTTGCTGGTGGTCGACAACAGCTTTTGCTCGCCCGCCCTGCAACAACCGGCGAGCCTGGGCGCCGACCTGGTCATGCACTCCGGCACCAAATACCTGGACGGGCAGGGCCGTGTGATGGCCGGCGCCCTGTGCGGCCCCAACAGCCTGATCAAGGACGTCTTTGCGCCGGTGATCCGCACTGCCGGCATGACCCTGTCGCCCTTCAATGCCTGGGTCGTACTCAAGGGCCTGGAGACGCTGGGACTGCGCATGAAAGCCCACAGCGAGAACGCGTTGGCGGTGGCGCGCTGGCTGGAGGCCCGGTCCGAGGTGGCGCGGGTCTACTATCCGGGTCTTGCTTCGCATCCGCAGCATGAGTTGGCCATGCGCCAGCAACTCGGCGGGCAGGGCGGTGCGGTGGTGGCGTTCGAACTGCACGGCCAGCATGGCGACACCAGTCCCGAAGCTGCGCGCGCCGCGGCCTTCCACGTGATCGATAGCACGCGCGTGCTGAGCGTGGCGACGAACCTGGGCGACACCAAGTCCATCATCACCCATCCCGCGACCACCTCGCACGGACGTCTGAGCGAAGCGCAGCGACAGGCCGCCGGCATCAGCCAGGGCCTGGTCCGGCTGGCCGTCGGCCTGGAGCATGTGGATGACATCACCGACGATCTGTTGCGCGGCCTTTCCACTTTGAATACTTTGAAATGAGCTCCATCTCGACCCCCGTGCGCACCCGCATTGCGCCTTCTCCGACCGGCTTCCTGCATCTGGGCACTGCTCGCACGGCGCTGTATTCATGGGCCTATGCACGCCACTTCGGCGGCGAATTCGTACTGCGCATCGAAGACACCGACGTCGCACGTTCGACGCAAGATTCGGTCGAACAGATCCTGCAATCGATGCGCTGGCTGGGGCTGGATGCCGACGAGGGCCCGATCTACCAGATGGAGCGCCTGGAGCGTTACCAAGTCGTCGTTGCGCAACTGATCCGCGAGGGCAAGGCCTACCACTGCTATGCCACGCCCGAAGAGCTCGATGCCATGCGCGAGGCGCAACGTGCGCGCGGCGAGAAGACCGGCTATGACGGACGCTGGCGCCCCGAGCCCGGCAAGGTGTTGCCGGCGGTGCCAGAAGGCGTCAAGCCGGTGGTGCGCTTCAGGAATCCGCTCGACGGGGAGGTGACCTGGAACGATCTGGTCAAGGGACCGATCACCATCAACAACCGCGAGATCGACGACCTCATCATCATGCGGACCGACGGCGTGCCGACCTACAACTTCGCCGTGGTGGTCGATGACTGGGACATGCGCATCTCCCACGTGTTCCGTGGCGACGAGCATGTCAACAACACGCCCTGGCAGATCAATATCTTCAACGCGCTGGGCGCGCCGCTGCCGCAGTTCGGCCATGTGCCGGTGATCCTGGGCGACGACGGCCTCAAGTTGTCCAAGCGCCGCGGTGCAGTCAGCGTCACGGCCTATGAAGACGGCGGCTACCTGCCCGAGGCCATGCTGAACTACCTGGCACGCCTGGGCTGGAGCCATGGCGACGAGGAGCTGTTCACGCGCGAGCAACTGGTGTCGTGGTTCGACGGCACGCACCTGTCCAAGAGCCCGGCGCAATGGGATGCCGCCAAGCTCGAATGGGTCAACGGTCAATACATGAAGCAGGCCGACGACGCCAGACTGGCTGGCCTGGTGGCCGCACAGTTGGGGAAGCGCGGCTTGAGTGTGTCTTCGCGAGACAAGCTGCAAGCCATGTGCGCTCTGTTCAAGGACCGTTGCGCGACCACCGTGGTGCTGGCCGATTGGCTCGCCATTTTCGTGGCTGATGTCGCGCCATTGGCGGAAGATCTCACCACCCATGTGACGGAGGCCGTCAAGCCAGCCCTTGCTGCCTTGGCCGACAAGTTCGCTGGCATCGACTGGAACAAGACCGCGATCCAGGCGGCCATCAAGGAAACCATCGCCGCGCATGGACTGAAGATGCCGCAATTGGCCATTCCCGCGCGCGTGCTGGTGTGCGGCCGTGCGCAGACACCGTCGGTCGACGCGGTGTTGGAGTTGTTCGATAAAGAAATTGTCATCAAACGCTTGCGGAGCGCTTGAAATTCAGTCTATAATCTTTTTCTCGCTTGAACAGCGCGACTCAAATGAGGTGTAGCTTTCCCAGAAGTTGGTGGGGTTGCATTTGAATGGGGGTATAGCTCAGCTGGGAGAGCGCTTGCATGGCATGCAAGAGGTCAGCGGTTCGATCCCGCTTACCTCCACCAAAATTGGGTAGATACTGCGGTAGATATTCATTTTTTGTGGCGCGCAGTTCAAGGAAGAAGGTTTAGTCCCCTTCGTCTAGAGGCCTAGGACACGACCCTTTCACGGTTGTAACAGGGGTTCGAATCCCCTAGGGGACGCCAAGTTTGACAAGGCTTGATGATTCACTTGATAAAAATTCAAGCGAATCAAAAATCTTGTTAAATACTGAAGTAGAATACTAATTCAGTATTAGGAGTGGTAGTTCAGTTGGTTAGAATACCGGCCTGTCACGCCGGGGGTCGCGGGTTCGAGTCCCGTCCACTCCGCCAACAATTTGTAATTGCTTTGAACAGTGCTGTTCTCGCAATGCGCAGGCATTTCGGGGGTATAGCTCAGCTGGGAGAGCGCTTGCATGGCATGCAAGAGGTCAGCGGTTCGATCCCGCTTACCTCCACCAAAATAACAGGTTTGCTTGTGTTTTGGGGTGCATTGTTCAAGGAAGAAGGTTCAGTCCCCTTCGTCTAGAGGCCTAGGACACGACCCTTTCACGGTTGTAACAGGGGTTCGAATCCCCTAGGGGACGCCAAGTTTTAAAAAACTTGATTGATATCGAAAGTAACCATATCTCGATATTTGGAGTGGTAGTTCAGTTGGTTAGAATACCGGCCTGTCACGCCGGGGGTCGCGGGTTCGAGTCCCGTCCACTCCGCCAACTTCTCGAAACCCTGTTTGCGCAAGCAAGCAGGGTTTTTTTCTGTCCGCGTGTCATTTCCATTCCTTCGTGAATTGACAGAAGGTCCCGCTGCAAATCTAATCAACTCGGTACAGTTCCAATGCCGTGCCCGGAGGTCAGCGACATGTTCAAACCGAAGATCGCCATTCATGTGGGAATCATGGCAAGCATGTGCTTGAGTCCACAGGCCTGGGCCGATCCGAACGATATCGTATTGACCAACTACACTGAAAACGGGCTGCGTCAGGTCGATTTCCGCTTGGGTTCGTATCACCAAAACGGCCAGCCCAGCCAGGATGCCTTGATTCTTGGCTTGGGATACGGCATCAGTGACTCGTGGTTCTCCGAGTTTTATCTTGGCTACTCCAAGTCCGGCGGCGACGCCGTCAACTTCGATTCGGCCGCCATTGCCAATACATTCCTGATCACCGGCGAGAACTCGCCGCTGGAGCTGGGTCTTTATACCGAGGTGGAGTACGAACGGGACCGCTCGCAAGGTGACCTGCTTATGTTTGGTCCGCTGATGGAGTTCGAGGCGGGTCTGACCAAGGTCAATTTGAACTTTCTGTTCTCGCGAAATTATCTGGCGGACTTTTCCAATCCGATGCAGTTGGGATACCAGTGGCAGGTCCGTCGGCATATTCCGGGACCGGTCGATCTGGGCTTGCAGGGATTCGGCCAGTTCGGTCAATGGGATAAATTCGCGCCGCTCAATCAGCAGTCACATCGCCTGGGTCCGGCCGTTTTCGGAAAATTCGACGTGGGCGAAAAGAATGTGCTCAGCTATAACGCCGCTGTTCTGTTCGATGCCTTCACGGGCGTGCATGCAACCACCTTCAAATTTCAGGCGGTCCTGAGTTTCTAGCACGCATGTTTTCAGGCGGTCAAGACGGGCGGGTTCCAAGCGGCCAGCCATGGCTCCAGTTGCGGCACCGGTATCGGGCGGCTCATGAAATAGCCTTGCCCCTGGTCGCAGCCCATTCGAGCTAGCAACGCCCAAGCCTTTTCCGTCTCGACGCCTTCGGCAACGACGCGCAGCCCGAGATTGTGTGCAAGATCAATGGTTGACCGAACAATCTTGGCATCGCTGGCGTCGCTTTCCATCTTGAGTACGAAGGACTTGTCGATCTTGAGTTCGTCAACGGGCAGGCTCTTCAAATAGGCCAGTGAGGAATAGCCGGTACCGAAGTCATCGATCGACAACTCAACGCCCGTCGCGTGGAGCCGTTCCAAGGTCGCCAGCGCGCGGACAGGATCGTCCATGATGGAACTCTCCGTGATCTCAAGACAAAACGACCCTGCGCTGACGCCGTGCTTCTCCATCAGGGCGAGAAACAGGTCGGGCAAATGCTGGTCCAACAAATCGCGTGTCGACAGATTGACGGAGATCTTTGCGGAGATGCCTTTGTCGCTCAACGCCTTGCTGACCTTTGTAGATTGCTCCAATACCCATCGGGTCAGCGGACGAATGAAGCCGGTCTTCTCTGAAAAGGGAATGAACTGGTCTGGAAATACCAAACCCCGGGTTGGATGCTGCCAACGAACCAGCGCCTCGAATCCGACGAATTCACCGGTCTTGAGCGACAGCTTGGGCTGCGCATACATCTTGAATTCGCCGCGTTCCAGGCCGCGCCGCATTTCGCTCAGCAGCGACAAATTCTGCTCGCTGCCTTTGTCCTGGGCCGGGTCATACACGACCGCTTCATTGCCACCCCGCTTGGCCACGTACATGGCCTCCTCCGCATGGCTCATCAAGGACCGTGCATCGGTGCCATGAAATGGGTAGCCGGCAATCCCGATGCCAGCGCCGATGTCGACACTTTGTTCTTCAAGCGTCATCGGCACTTCGAGTGCCATCAATATCCGCCTGGCCATTTCGAGCGCCTCGTCCTCGCTCGTGTCGAGCATCAAGACTGCAAATTCGTCGCCGCCCAGGCGGGCCACGACAAATTGATGAATTACCGTATCCACCAGTCTTTGCGCAACCAGGCGCAGCAAATGATCGCCGAAACTGTGGCCGAGTATGTCGTTGACATTCTTGAACCGGTTCAAATCCATCATCAGGATGAAACAGGTTCTGGTCTTGCCCGCACTTTGCTGAATTGCATTTTGAAGCAGTTGCGCAAACCGGGCGCGATTGGGCAGGTCGGTCAGGGGGTCCGAGTAGGCCAGGTGTCGGATTTCCTGCTCATGCCTGGCAATGCCGCCGCGCATGGATTCAAAGGCCACGGACAGCTTGCGGATCTCGTCGTGGCCTTTGATTTCGACCGGGCTTTGAAAATCGCCATCGCCGAGCCGTTTGGCCACTGCGGTCAAGTCGCGCAAGGGGCTGGCGATGCGCCGGGCAGCGAAAAAGCTGAACATCGATGCGATGACGGTGACGACAGCGGTGATCACGATCAGCCGCAGCTGCAACTGCCTGTAGGGGGCGATGGCCTCGTCGATGGAGCGCTGTAGTACAACGATCGCCCGCTGGCTGTCACCACCGTCCGCCAGCGCCAGGACGCGCGTGCTGTACTCGCCGCGACTCAATTGGAGCGATTGCAACTCAAGCGGCCGGGCATCTTCAGCCTTCCCGTTGATTTTCTCGCCGCCCATCGTCAGCTGATCCGCGAGCTTTTGCGCGTCTTCTGCGTCCAGTGTCGACCCATCGACAGCCCAGCGATTTCCCTCCATGCTGACCAGAAACGACACGTCCAGCATCGACAGTTCGCGCATCTCGGCAGCCAGTTGCTTGTCGAGCGCAAAAGCCATTGCCACATAGCCGATCGTGATGGGCGCGCGCACCGGCACGACGACGATTTGATAGGGGTGGCCGGAGAACAGCGTCACGCCGGCCGTGCCGTCATCGCGCTCCGCAGCGTCCTGCAAGTTCAGGATGGACTGCTCCAGGCTGCCGGGGGCTTGTTTGGTGGTGCTCGCCACGATCTGGCCGTCCAGCGCGATATACAGGGCCAGCGACGCGCCAATTCGTTCCTGCGTGTTGACCAGAACCGCTTCAATCGTTTCGCGATCATGGGAGGCAATGGCTTGCCGAAATCCATAGTCCTTGGCAACAGTGCGCGCGTTGCCGGTATAGCTCTGGGTTTTTTCCTCCAACAGTCGACGGAACAGTGGGACACCCAATTCCAATTGGTCGCGCACGGCCGCCTGCTCGTTGGTCGTGATGCCGTTGCGGATCACAAAGAATGCCACGCCCTGTCCCGCCAGGATCAGGGCTAGGAACAGGGTGACGATTCGGCTTTCCAGGGTTCCGAAAGAGGGCATGGTCAAAATGCTTGTCTAGTGTCCTGGCAAGGGCGGGGGTAGGGTCCGGACCACGTCCAATGAAAAACTGGCCGTCGACTCGGCGTCCTGCATCACCAGGGGTTGGCTGAGCGTCTGCTTGCGGGACGGTAATCCGTAGTACCAGGTTTTCAATTCGTACTTGCCGTTGGGGAGGCCTTCCAATCTGACCGTGCCCTGCGCGTCGGTCTTCCCGAAATACGGGGTATCGACGACCTGGACGTAGGCAATCATTTTGTCGTGGATATTGCAGCCCAATACAACCGTCCCCACCTTGTCGAACAACTGCGGCGGCGCCGACTTGCCCGAATACAGCGGCAAGTCGAAGGTTTTGGCCGGTGAGAAGGAATAGACGTGGTGCTTGAACGGATCGTTGTTGGGAAAGCTGATTTCAGTGCCGACCCGAACCACGGTGACCAGGGGAATGAACGTGCGCTTCAATTGCGCGATTTCCGCCGTATGAGCCGTTTTTTGCGAGGTCGCGCCGGCCAAAGGTTCCGCGAAAACGACTGCGTCTTCGACCGGCGCACCCTTGGCGTCGTGGACTTGCACCGTCAGATCAGCGCAGAGCGCTTGCATTGGAAAGCCGGCAAGAACCGCTCCCACGGACGCCAGACCGACGGCAATTCGACAGCCTCGGCAGCATCTTCTTATTCGATTCATGTACCCGGCTCCTGCTCGTGAAGGTCCTGCAAATTCGCTGAATTGAATGGCTACAGTTTGTAGAGCGCCTTGCGCTCGGGCGTGAAGTGCCACCAAGGCCTGGGTGGCCCGCCTGACATGAAATCGACGACAGCCATCAAAGTATCAAGCACGCAAGGGTCGTGGCGTTGCCCGGTCGCCGTGCAGAGTTGCTGGTAGAGCGAAAACGCGTCGCGCCCGCGCAAGTCTTGTGGCTTGTGAATGCCAAGAAGCCGAAGATCTTCAGCACAGGCTTTTCCCACGTTTGGAATCTGTTCAAGCTGCTCGCATTCCTGACAATGGGACGCCTTCTTCATGGTGCCTTTTGGTCAATTGAATTTGTCAGGGAAACATCTCAGGAAAACATCTGACCTCGGATCAAGCCCACGGCCAGGCCTTCGACTGCAAAGCTTTCGTCGCCTTCCTGCACTTGGATGGGTTCGAAATCCGGGTTTTCGGGCAGCAATTCAATGCCCTGCCTGTTGCGCCGAAAACGCTTGACCGTGACTTCATCGCCCAGCCTTGCGACGACGATTTGACCGTTCCTGGCATCGCAGGTCTTTTGCACGGCCAAGAGGTCGCCGTCCATGATGCCGATATCTTTCATGCTCATGCCGCGGACGCGCAGCAAAAAGTCCGGGCGGTGTGAAAACATGCTCGCCTCGACGTTATAGTTTTGCTCGATGTGCTCCTGCGCGAGGATGGGCGAGCCGGCCGCCACACGGCCCACCAAGGGCAGACTGAGCTGCGCCAGGCCGGGAATGGGCAAGGAGAATTGTTGGGACCTGGATTCGCGCGATTCGTTCAGTGCACGTAAAGCCTCCGAACGCAGCCGGATGCCGCGCGAAGTGCCGCCCAGCAGTTCGATCACGCCCTTGCGGGCCAGCGCCTGCAGATGTTCCTCAGCTGCATTGGCCGAACGGAAACCCAATTCGTGCGCAATTTCGGCGCGAGTGGGTGGGGAGCCGGTGTTTTCAATGCTGGTGCGAACCAGGTCGAAAATCTGCTGCTGTCGTGCGGTGAGTTTGGGTTGATCGTTCACGGTCGCCTTGAGAGTTTTCCGAATACTGTATTTTCATCCAGGTGTGCAAAAAATGCAAAGCATGGCTTCGAATGTGATCGTGATTCTCGGCACCGGCGGCACCATTGCCGGCCAGGCGGCGAGCGCCACGGACAATGTCGGCTACAAGGCGGGGCAGTTGTCGGTCGCGAGCCTGGTGGCCGCCATTCCCGCGCTGGCCGGCCTGCCCTTGGAGACCGAGCAGGTCGCGCAGCTGGACAGCAAGGACATGGATTTCGCCACCTGGCAGCGCCTCGCGGCGGCGGTGGACCGGCATCTGGCCCGCCCTGAGGTGGGCGCGGTGATCATCACGCACGGCACGGACACGCTGGAGGAGACCGCCTATTTCCTGCAGCGCGTGCTGGCACCGCGCAAGCCGGTCGTCATGACCGCGGCGATGCGGCCGGCCACGGCCTTGCAGGCGGACGGGCCTCAGAACCTGCTGGACGCTGTGGCCGTGGCCGCGTGCCCGGAGGCGACAGGGGTGTCCGTGGTGCTGGCCGGGCAGGTGCACGGCGCGGACCAGGTCCAGAAGGCACACAGTTATCGCATCGACGGCTTTTGCTCGCGCGACGAGGCCGTCGTGGCCTGGGTGGAGGAGGGGCGGGTGCGCACGGTCGGCGCGTGGCCCCACAGTGGCGAAGCACTGGGCTTGAACCGCATTGCGCGTGCCGCCGGGGCCTGGCCCAAGGTGCAGATCCTGCTCAACCATGCCAGCGCCGACGGCAGCCTGGTGCAGGCCATGCAGGCCGTGGGGACGGCAGGCATCGTCGTGGCCGGTACCGGCAATGGCACCCTGTCTCAAGGCCTGGAGCAGGCCCTGCTGGATGCGCAGGCCCAAGGCGTGAAGGTGCTGCGCAGCACGCGGTGCCAGGCTGGGCCGGTGTTGGACAACGGCACAGGCCTGGCCAGTGCTGGATCGCTGTCGCCGGTCAAGGCCCGGGTCGAGATGATCCTGCAGCTGCTGGCCTGAGCCCGGAAGAATCCTTCAGGCCGCTGCGGTCAGGGCGTCGACCTCGGCGCTCAGTTCCAGCCAGCGTAGTTCCGCCGCTTCCAGTTCTTCGCCAATGGCCTTCAGGCGCTTGCCCAGTTCGGCAAATTGGGCTGGCGTGGTTGATGGGTTGGCCAAGGCGTTTTCCACGGCCGTGCGTTCGTCCGCCAGCTTGTTGAGCTTGACGTCGATGGCGTCCATTTCCTTGCGCAAGGGCCGGGTCTGCTCGGCCAGACGCTGGCGGGCCTGGCCGCTGGCCTTGCGGTCCTCGCGGGAGTTCGCGGGCGTCGACGGCGGGGGGAGCACCGGTGCTGCGACGGGCGCAGGCGCTACGGCAGCGGCCTTGATCGCGTCCTTTGCGGCGTCCTTGGCCGCTTTGGCAGCTTCCTTGGCGGTGTCGAGCAGCCATTGCTGGTAGTCGTCCAAGTCGCCATCGAAGGGGCCGACCTGGCCCTTGGCGACCAGCCAGAATTCGTCGCAGACCTCGCGCAGCAGCGCGCGGTCGTGGCTGACCAGCATCACCGTGCCCTCGAACTCATTGAGCGCCATCGACAGCGCCTCGCGCGTGTTCAGGTCCAGGTGGTTGGTCGGTTCGTCGAGCAGCAGCAGGTTGGGGCGCTGCCATACCAGCATGGCCAGGACCAGGCGCGCCTTTTCGCCGCCCGAGAGGCTGCCAACCTGCTGGTTGACCATCTCGCCGACGAAGCGGAACTGGCCCAGGAAGTCCCGCAGCTCCTGCTCGCGGGCGCTGGGGCTGACCTCCTTGGCCAGCCGCACCATATGGCTGAGCGGACCTTCGTCGAGCCGCAGCACGTCGAGTTCCTGCTGCGCGAAATAACCGATCGACAGGCCCTTTCCCTCGGTGATCTTGCCGCCCAGGGCCGGCATCATGCGGGCGACGGTCTTGACCAGGGTCGACTTGCCCTGGCCGTTGGCGCCCAGGATACCGATGCGCTGGCCGGCCAGCACCGAGCGGTTGATGCCGTGCACGATGATCTTGTCTTCGAAGTGATCGGTTTCGACGGGCACCCGGTAACCGCAGGCGACCTCGTCGAACATCAGCATGGGGTTGGGCAGGCTGACGGGCTCGCGGAATTCGAACGCGAAATCGGCGGAAGCCAGCACCGGCGCCAGGCGCTCCATGCGCTCCAGCGCCTTCACGCGGCTTTGCGCCTGCTTGGCCTTGCTGGCCTTGGCCTTGAAGCGCGTGATGAACTTCTGCAGATGCGCGATGCGGTCCTGCTGCTTCTCGAAGGCGGCCTGCTGCAGCACCATGCGCTCGGCGCGCATGGCTTCGAACGCCGTGTAGTTGCCGCCATAGCGCACCAGCTTGGCCTCGTCCAGGTGCAGGGTGACGCGCGTGATGGCGTCCAGGAATTCGCGGTCGTGGCTGATGACGAGCAGGGTGCCCTCGTAGCGCTTCAGCCAGGCTTCCAGCCACACCAGGGCGTCGAGGTCCAGGTGGTTGGTGGGCTCGTCGAGCAGCATCAGGTCGGCCGGGCACATCAGCGCGCGCGCCAGTTGCAATCGCATGCGCCAGCCGCCGGAGAAGCTGTTGACCGGCGCATCGAGTTGGACGAGCGTGAAGCCCAGGCCCATCAGCAGCGCCTGCGCGCGCGACCGGGCATCCAGGCTGCCGGCATCCATCAGCATGCCGTGCGCTTCAGCCATCGCGTGGCCGTCTTCGGCCGCTTCGGCTGCGTCCAGCGCGCGCTGGGCCTCCATCAGGCGGGTGTCGCCTTCGAGCACGAAATCTGTGGCCGGCAGCTCCGTTTCCGGCATGTTCTGCGCGACCTCGGCCATGCGCCATTGGCGTGGGATGTCGACCTCACCCTTGTCGCTGTGCAAGCGATGGGTCAGCATCGCAAACAGGCTGGACTTGCCGGCGCCGTTGCGGCCCACCAGGCCGATCTTCTCGCCCGGCTGCAGCGTGACGCTGGCGTCGTCCAGTATGACCTTGGTGCCGCGGCGCAGCGTGATATTGCGCAGCGTGATCATGCTGACGCCCTCAGGGCTTGCAGCGCTTCACGGGTCACCAACAACACTTGATCCTCTCCGGCCGATGTTTCCATCCAGGCCACTTCCAATTGCGGGAATGCCGTTTCAAAAAATGCACGCTCGTTGCCGATCTCCAGCACCAGCACGCCGTGTTCGTTCAGGCAGTCCGGTGCCTGGGCCAGCAACTGGCGCACGAAGTCCATGCCGTCGGCGCCGCCGGCCAGCGCGAGCTCGGGCTCGGCACGGTATTCAGCCGGCAGGGCGGCCATGGAACGGCTATTGACGTAGGGTGGGTTGCACAGGATCAGGTCGTAGCCGCCGCCTTGCGCCGCGCCGCGGGCAGGGGCCAGGCCGTCGCCTTGCAGCAGCGTGATGCGATCGGCCAGGCCGTGCTTGGCGACATTGATGTGCGCCACCGCCAGCGCATCGACGCTCAGGTCGATGGCGTCGATCTGCAAGTCCGGCCAGGCCATGGCCGCCAGCACGGCCAGGCTGCCGTTGCCGGTGCACAGGTCCAGCGCCCGGGTCGATTGAGGGTTCAGCCAGGGGTCGATGCTGGCATCGGCAATCAACTCGGCGATGAAGCTGCGCGGCACGATGGCGCGCTCGTCCACATAGAAGGGCACGCCCTGCAACCAGGCTTCGCGGGTCAGGTAGGCGGCAGGCTTGCGAGTGGCGATGCGCTCGCCAACCAGGGTTTCAATTTGCGCCAACTGCTCGGGTGTCAGGTCCTGCTCGGCGTGTTCGTCAAGCGCGTCCAGCGGCAATCCCAGTCGCCACAGCACCAGCCAGGCGGCTTCATCAAAGGCATTGGTGGTGCCATGCCCAAAAGAAACGCCCGCTTCGGTCAGGCGGGCGGCTTGGGCTTCAATACAGGCCATCAATTTCACAGCAACAGGGGCTCCAGCGTGCGTCGATAGATGGAGGCCAGTGGCTCCACCTGATCAACCGGTACATATTCATTGATCTTGTGAATGCTCGCATTCAGCGGGCCGAATTCGATCACTTGCGGGCAGATGGCGGCGATGAAGCGGCCGTCGGAGGTGCCGCCGGTGGTGGAGAGTTCGGTCTTGATGCCGCATTCGGCGGCAATGGCCTGGCTCAAGGCCTCAGAGAGTTCGCCCGCGGGCGTGAGGAAGGGCTCGCCGCCCAGCACCCAGTTGAGGGCGTATTCGAGGCCATGCCGGTCAAGCAGGGCGTGGACCTTGGCCTTGAGGCTGGCCGGGGTCGATTCGGTCGAGAAGCGGAAATTGAAATCGAGTTCCATGTCGCCCGGAATCACGTTGGTGGCGCCGGTGCCAGCCTTGATGTTGGAAATCTGGAAGGTGGTGGGCGGGAAATAGGCGTTGCCCTGGTCCCATTCGATGGCAGTGAGTTCGGCCAGCGCCGCGGCGGACTGATGGATGGGATTGCGCGCCAGCTGGGGGTAGGCCACGTGGCCTTGCACGCCCTTGATCCGCAGCTTGCCGCTGAGCGAGCCGCGGCGGCCGTTCTTGACCATGTCGCCGAGTTTCTCGACCGAGGTGGGCTCGCCGACGATGCAGTAGTCGAGGCGCTGGCCACGCTCCTTGAGCCGCTGGCAACACACCACGGTGCCGTCGACCGCCGGACCTTCTTCGTCGCTGGTCAGCAGGAAAGCGATGCTGCCGCGGTGGTCGGGGTGGGCGGTGACGAATTGTTCGCAGGCCACGACCATGGCGGCCAGCGAGGTTTTCATGTCGGCGGCGCCGCGGCCGTAGAGCTTGCCCTCGCGGTAGCTCGGCACGAAGGGGTCGCTGTCCCAGTCCTTGAGATTGCCGGGGGGCACCACGTCGGTGTGTCCGGCGAACATCAGCACCGGGCCGTCGGGATGGGTCCCGCGTTTGAGGCTCCAGAGATTGCTGACGCGGCCATCCTCGGGTCCGCTGTCCATGCGTTCAGACTCGAATCCGATCGCGGCCAGGCGTTGCTCGATCAGTTCCAGGCAGCCAGCATCGGCGGGTGTGACCGAGGGGCGCGAAATCAGCTGCTCCAACAGGGTAAAGGTGTCGGACATTCAGTCGCCTCGCACGTCCAGGGTGATTTCGGTGAAGCTGGCGGTGTCGGCCGGAGCGTCTTCCTCCTTGGCCGGAGCGCGCGATATGGCCGAGTTGTCGTTCTGCAGGCGCCAGAGCAGGTTGGTGGGCGAGTCCGCAAAGGCCAGGCCCTCCTCGCGGCTGATGCTGCCGTCCTTGATCAGGCGGGCGAAGTGTTCCTCGTAGGTCTGCGAACCCTCGGCGATGGATTTTTCCATGGCCTCCTTGACCGCGGTGAAGTTGCCTTGCTCGATGAACTCGGCCACCAGCTTGGTGTTGAGCAGGATCTCGATCACGGGGAGGCGCCCGCCCGCCGTGGCGCGCACCAGGCGCTGCGAAACAATGGCCTTCAGGCCGGCCGAGAGGTCGTTCAGCAAGGCCGGCCGCGAATCCGGCGTGTAGAACGACAGGATGCGGTTCAACGCCTGGTAGCTGTTGTTGGCGTGCATGGTGGCCACCACCAGATGGCCCGACAGCGCGTACGAGATGGCGGCTGTCATGGTGTCGCGGTCGCGGATTTCCCCGATCAGGATGCAATCCGGCGACTGACGCAGCGCATTCTTCAGCGCGATCTGCAAGTTGCTGGTGTCCCGGCCCACTTCGCGCTGGTTCACGACAGACCGCTTGTTCGTGAACAGGTATTCGACGGGGTCTTCGATGGTCAGGATGTGCCCGGCCATGTTGAGGTTGCGGTGCTCCAGCATGGCCGCCAGCGTCGTACTCTTGCCGGTGCCGGTGGCGCCCACCATCAGGATCAGCCCGCGCTTTTCAAGCACCAGCTTGCCCAGCACGGGGGGCAGGTTGAGGGTTTCAAGCGTGGGAATTACATGCGGGATGTGGCGGAACACGGCCGCCACGGAGCCCCGCTGCTTGAAGCCGGACAGGCGAAAGCTGCCGACCTGCGACACGGCCACCGCCATGTTGAGTTCGCAGGTCCGGTCCAGCTCCTCCATCTGCTTTTCGTCGATCACCTCGGCAATCAGCTGCCGGGGCTGGCTGGGGGTCAGCAACTGGTCGGACAGCTGCAGCATCTGCCCGTTGATGCGGATGAGCACTGGCATATTGGCCGACAAGTAGACGTCGGAGGCGCCTTTGTCGGCCATCAGCCGCAGGATGCGTTCCATGTTTCCGCTCATTGCAATGCTTTCCTCATGTTCGGCAGGGGATGGGCTGATGCTGCGGGCCGCAGGACAGGGGGCTCGAAACCAGGCGCGATCAAGAACGCAAAAGATCGTTGATGGAGGTCTTGGCGCGGGTCTGCGCATCCACCCGCTTGACGATGATGGCGGCATACAGGCTGTAGCGGCCCTCGTCCTTGGGCAGGCTGCCGCTGATCACGACCGAGCCGGCCGGCACGCGGCCATAGCTGATCTCGCCGGTGGCGCGATCAAAGATGGGCGTGCTCTGGCCCAGGTACACGCCCATGGAGATGACCGAGTTTTCCTCGACGATCACGCCCTCGACCACCTCGGAGCGCGCGCCGATGAAGCAGTTGTCCTCGATGATGGTCGGGTTGGCCTGCAGCGGTTCCAGCACGCCGCCGATGCCCACGCCGCCCGACAGGTGCACGTGCTTGCCGATCTGCGCGCAGGAGCCGACGGTGGCCCAGGTGTCGACCATGGTGCCTTCGTCGACGTAGGCGCCGATGTTGACGTAGGACGGCATCAGCACCACGTTCTTGGCCTGGAAGCTGCCGCGGCGCGCCACGGCGGGCGGCACCACGCGCACGCCGCTGGCGCGCAGCGCGGTCTCGTCCATGCTGCCGTACTTGCTGGGCACCTTGTCGAAGAAGGTCAGGGGGCCATCGCCCATCATCTGGTTGTCGTTCAGGCGGAACGACAGCAGCACGGCCTTTTTCAGCCATTGGTGCACGGTCCACTGGCCCACGGCCTGCCGTTCGGCCACGCGCAGGCGTCCTGCGTCGAGTTCGTCGAGCACGTGGTTCACCGCTTCGCGGACCTGCGCCGGCGCGTTGCCGGGGCTGAGGGAGGCTCGATCTTCCCAGGCTTGATCGATCAGGGCTTGCAGTTGTTGGCTCATGAGGTGATGCGGTGTTCTAGGACTGAAGATGCGCCCGCAAGGCGGCGGGCCGACGTATGGAAAACAGGCGATTCGGCGGTCAATTCAGCGGGATGGATAGCCCTTGACGAAGGCGCGGATGCGTTCAGCCGCTTCCTGGCATTCGGACTGCTCGGCCACCAGGGCCAGGCGGATACGCCCGACGCCCGGGTTGACGCCATGGGCGGTTCGCGCCAGCAGGCTGCCCGGCAGCACGGTCACATTGTATTGAGCCAGCAACTCCAGGGCGAAACGGATGTCGTCGCCGGCCGCAATATGCGGGGGCACGCCGGCCCAGAGGTAAAAGCCGGCGTCAGGCAGGCGCACGTCCAGCACCTCGGCCAGCAGCGGCGTGATGCGCTCGAACTTGGCCCGGTATTCGGCGCGGTTGGCCACCACATGCGATTCATCGTGCCAGGCGTCTACGCTGGCCGCCTGCACCAGCGGATTCATGGCGCTGCCGTGGTAGGTGCGGTAGAGCAGGAAAGCCTTGATCAGGCTGGCATCGCCGGCCACGAAGCCGGCACGCAGACCTGGCACGTTGGAGCGCTTGGACAGGCTGGTCAGCGCGATCAGGTTGCGAAAGTCGCTGCGGCCCAGCTTGAGGGCTGCTTCCAGGCCACCCAGCGGCGCCTCGTCGCGGAAGTAGATTTCCGAGTAGCACTCGTCGGAGGCGATGACGAAGCCGTGGCGGTCGCTCAGGTCGAACAGGCGCTGCCATTCGGACAGCGGCATGACGGCGCCCGTCGGGTTGCCTGGCGAGCACACATACAGCAGCTGCGTGCGCGCCCAGGTGGCCGCGTCGATCTGTTCCCAGTCGATGGCGAAGTTGCGCGCCGGGTCTGAATTGGCGAATACAGGCTGGGCGCCGGCCAGCAGGGCAGCCCCTTCGTAGATTTGATAGAAGGGGTTGGGGCAGACCACGGTGGGCGAGGGCGCGCTGGCGTCGATGACGGTCTGGGCCAGGGAGAACAGCGCCTCGCGCGAGCCATTGACGGGCAGCACCTGGGTCGACGGATCAATCTGGACCCCGTAGCGGCGTTGCAGCCATGCGGCGCAGGCTTCGCGGAGCCGGTTTTCTCCTACGGTGGCAGGGTAGTTTGACAAGCCGGCCATGGCACCCACGATGGCGCGTTCCACCAGTTGCGGCGCCGCGTGCTTGGGTTCGCCAATGCCCAGGCTGATGGGCCGCAGAGCCGGATTGGGCCGAATGTCACGGGTGAGTTGACGAAGACGTTCGAAGGGATAGGGCTGGAGCCGGTTCAGCAGGGGGTTCACGCGCGCGTTCATGTCGACATCATAGGCTTTACCGACTTTACACAGGAGCGGCCCTGTGGAGGTGGTACGCTTTTGGCCATCGATGGGTTGACCATCGATGGCGCCAGCATTCCGTGGATGCGCGCATGAACTCCAGACGAGGCTTGTATTCCAGCGTGGTGACGAATTCCTGGCGACCCAATCGATTGTGTATTCGGTGGTGCATTGCGCGCATAGGCCAAAGAGGGTGGCTGCTGGCTATCGCGGCCCTCGGCCTGGCTGCGGGCTCGCACGCCATTGCACAAGCTGCCGAATGCACGAAAGTCGTCGTCACAGCCGACCCCGAATTTCCACCCTACGCCTGGTACGACGGCAAGCAATTGCGCGGGGCCAGCGTGGATGTGGTCACGTCAGTGCTGGACAGCATGCATCTGCCCTATGAACTGCGCTATGTCGGCCCCTTCGTGCGCGTGTTGCGCAGCGCGCGGTTCGGCGAGGTCGACATCGTCACCGAACTCAAGCGCAACCCGGAGCGCGAGCAGTTTCTGGTGTTTTCCGAGTCGCCCATCTTCAGCAATCCGAGTTCGGTCTTCGTTCGCAGCGACGTCAGCAGGACCGTGAACAGCCGTGAAGCGCTGGTCGGGCTGCGGGGCGGCGTGACGCACGGCACCAAGTTCGGCGACGGCATGGACGAATACATCGACGCTCACTTGAGCGTCGAAGTGGCGCCGGGCATCAAGGAAAACTTTGCCAAGTTGGCCGCGGGACGCATCGACTATTTCCTGTCGCCGCACTACCCGGCGCTGAGCTACCTGATTGCCAGCGGCAGGGCCGATCAATTCCAGGCGCTCAAGCCCTTCGTGGCCCAGGCCATGAACTACGTCGGGTGGTCGCGCAAGAGCGCCTGCCTGGCGCGCCTGGACGAATTCAATGCCGGCTTGCGCCGCTATCTGGCCTCCATCAACAGCATGCGCCTGGTTGAAGCCAGTTATGACCTCTGGCAGCACAGCCCGCAAATGGTGCGTTGAGGGCCCGCCCAGGCTCAGAGCAGGCCGGTTTCAGCGGCGTGTGTGGGCAGGTCGACGCGCGGTGCCGGCTTCCAGTCCTTTTTACGGTGCTCGACCACCACGTTCGTGTAAATACCGCCGCGCACATACCACTTGGCGGTGATGCGGATGAAGCGCGGATCGGTGACCTTGACGATGTCTTCCAGGATGGTGTTGGTCACTTTTTCGTGGAACGCGCCTTCGTCGCGGTAACTCCAGAAGTACATCTTCAGGCTCTTGAGCTCGACGCAATACTGGTCGGCGATCATGTCGATCGTGAAATGCGCGAAGTCGGGTTGGCCGGTCAGCGGGCAGTGGCAGGTGAATTCGGGCACCTGGAACTGGATCACATAGTCGCGCTCGGGCGCCGGGTTGGGGAACACATGCAGTTCCTTGGACGGTGCCGACGGCGGGTTGGGCGGCATCTCGCGCATCTTGGGTGCGGCCTTGCCGGTTTTGGATTTTTCGGTGGGGGCGGCTGCGGGCGCGGATTTCTTGGCCATGGTCATGCTCGGTGCGGAGTTTGCAGATGGAAATCTGGACTGATTTTGAACGTAGGTCGAATGGTATCATCCAGCCCCGAGACAGCCCCTTGAAAAGGGGCTTTTCCGTAAATAAATCAATGGTTTAGAGATTATTCCCATACGCGCATGCGTCTGAACTCGATCAAGCTTTCGGGCTTCAAGTCCTTCGCCGAACACACGCATTTCCAACTGCCGGGTCAATTGGTGGGCGTGGTCGGCCCCAACGGCTGCGGCAAGTCCAACATCATGGATGCGGTGCGCTGGGTGCTCGGCGAGAGCAAGGCTAGCGAGTTGCGTGGCGAGTCCATGCAGGACGTCATCTTCAACGGCTCGGGCAACCGCAAGCCGGCCAGCCGCTCCAGCGTGGAACTCGTGTTCGACAACGCCAGCGCGCGCGCCGGCGGCCAGTGGAACCAGTTCACCGAGATCGCCGTCAAGCGCGTGCTCACGCGCGACGGCACGTCCAGCTACTTCATCAACAACCAGCCGGTGCGCCGGCGCGACGTGCAGGATGTCTTCCTCGGCACGGGCCTGGGGCCGCGCGCCTACGCCATCATCGGCCAGGGCACCATCAGCCGCATCATCGAATCCAAGCCCGAAGAACTGCGGCTTTTTCTCGAAGAGGCTGCGGGCGTGTCCAAATACAAGGAGCGGCGGCGCGAGACCGAAAACCGCCTCTCGGACACCCGCGAGAATCTGACTCGCGTCGAAGACATCCTGCGCGAACTCAACGCCAACCTCGAAAAACTCGAGCGCCAGGCCGAGGTCGCCCAGCGCTACAACGCGCTGCAGGCCGAC
>JAFALA010000086.1 GCA_019234815.1 Burkholderiaceae bacterium
TCACCTGTTGCTGCGTTGCATGAACACGAGTTTTTCGAACAGGGTCAGGTCTTGCTCGTTCTTCAGGAGCGCGCCCACCAGCGGCGGCACCACCACCTTGTCGTCGCCACTGTGCAGCGCATCGGTGGGGATGTCCTCGGCCACCAGCAGCTTGAGCCAGTCCAGCAGTTCGGAGGTGCTGGGCTTTTTCTTCAGGCCCGGCAGGTTGCGCACGTCGAAGAAGGTCTTCATGGCGGCTGCCAGCAGTTCCTTCTTGAGATCGGGAAAGTGCACGTCGACGATCTGCTGCATCGTGGCGGGGTCGGGGAACTTGATGTAGTGGAAGAAGCAGCGGCGCAGGAAGGCGTCCGGCAGCTCTTTTTCGTTGTTGGACGTGATGATGATCAGCGGGCGCTGCTTGGCGCGCACCAGCTGGCGGGTCTCGTAGACGTAGAACTCCATGCGGTCGAGTTCGCGCAGCAGGTCGTTGGGGAACTCGATGTCGGCCTTGTCAACTTCGTCGATCAGCAGCACGGTGGGCTGCTCCGACTCGAAGGCCTGCCACAGCACGCCCTTGACGATGTAGTTGTGGATGTCCTTGACCTTTTCGTCGCCCAGCTGGCTGTCGCGCAGGCGGCTGACGGCGTCGTACTCGTACAAACCCTGCTGCGCCTTGGTTGTGCTCTTGATGTGCCATTGCAACAGCTGCATGCCCAAAGCGCTTGCAACTTCCTCGGCCAGCATTGTTTTCCCGGTACCGGGTTCACCCTTGATCAGCAAAGGGCGCTTCAGCGTCAGCGCGGCATTGACGGCCAATTTGAGATCGGAGGTGGCAACGTATTGGTCGGTACCCTGGAATTTCATAGTGTGGATCAAAGCCAAAATGGGATAAATTCAGTATATGGCGGAGCTGCGTCAGCGGCTCCTGTGTCAGTTCAAGACGATCGTGCCCATGAAAAAACTTTTGCAGATTTCGCTTTCCCTGGCCATCAGCTTTGCGTGCGCGGGCCTTGTCCACGCGCAAGACGCGAAGGAAGGTGAAAAGAAGATTGCCATGTGCGTGGGCTGCCACGGCATCCCGGGTTACCGCGCCAGTTTTCCCGAGGTCTACCGCGTGCCCATGATCGGCGGGCAAAACGCCAAGTACCTGGCCACGGCCTTGAGCGAATACGCCAAGGGTGACCGCAAGCACCCGACCATGCGCGGCATCGCCGGCTCGCTGACCGACAAGGATGTCGCCGACATCGCCGCCTATTACCAGCAGCAGGTGCAGCTGCCTGCGGCGCCTGAAGCGCCTGCACAGCCTTCGGCGAAAGTCGCCGAGCTGCTGGCCAAGGGTGCTTGCACCTCCTGCCATGGCGCCAACCTGTCCAAGCCCATCGACGGGTCCTACCCCAAGCTGGCCGGCCAGAACGCCGATTACCTGTATGCAGCGCTGAAGGCCTACCAGACCAGCTCCAATGCGATGGTGGGACGCGGCAACGCCATCATGGCAGGCCAGGTCAAGCCCTTCAGCCACGAAGAACTGCATGAGCTCGCCGACTACATCGGCAGCCTGCAGGGCGAGATCGCCACGGTGCCGGAAAGCCGCTTCCGCTGAATCCGTGAATTTGTGGACAACAAAGCCGCCTGTGCCCCAGGCGGCTTTTGTTTTGACGCAAGCTTCAAGGTCGGCGCCTTGGTCAAGCTGCCGTCGGGCCGCCTGGCCGCAGGTGAACGACCGGATCGTGTCGCGCGAGACCCCGGACGAATGGGGTTTTCCGCACCTGGACGATTTGTGAATGAAGCCGCCGGCACGCTGAATTGACGTGCTAGAGACTGTGCGTCACCAGCTTGAAGTCCGGGTCTTCGGGATAGGCTTTGACGCGGAAGTTCAGGCTGCGCATGAGCTTGAGCATGTCGGCGTTCTGGCTCAGCACGAGGCCGTCGATCTCGTTCAAGCCCTTGTCGTGCGCCACGGCCATGATGCTTTCCATCAGGCGCGAGCCCAGGCCCTTGCCCTTGAATTCGTCGGCCACCAGCAGCGCAAACTCGCAGCTGGTCTGGTCCGGGTTGGTGATGTAGCGCGACACGCCGACGATGCGCTCGGTCTCGCGGATCTCGCCGTCCTCTCCCGCCTGGCGCTCCTTGTGCACGGCCACCAGGGCCATTTCGCGGTCGTAGTCGATCAGGGTGAAGCGCGCCAGCATGGTGGGCGGCAGCTCGGTCATGCGCGACACGAAGCGGAAATAGCGGCTTTCGGGCGAGAGGCCTTGCACCAGCACCTGCAGCATGCAGGCGTCGTCGGGATGGATGGGGCGCACGCTGTACTCGCCGCCGCCGCGCATCGGCCAGGTCTGCTCGTACCGCGCGGGGTAGGGCAGGATGGCGAGATGGCTGTAGGGGTTGGCGCGGCTGCTGCACGCTTGCGGCGCGCTGTCGATGACGATGCGCGCGTCGACCGCCACGGCACCCAGTTCGTCGACGATGACGGGGTTGATGTCCATCTCGCGCAGCTGCGGCAGCTCGCACACCATCTCGGACACGCGCAACAGGATCTGCTCCAGCGCCTCCATGTCGACCGCCGGCAAGCCGCGCCAGGCTCCCAGGGTCTCGGCCACGCGCGAGCGCTCGATCAGGCGGCGCGCCAGGAACTGGTTGAGCGGCGGCAATTCCATGGCTCGATCGTTGATCAGCTCGATCATGGTGCCGCCGGCGCCGAACACGATCACGGGGCCGAAGGGATCGTCGGTCGTGAGGCCGATGTAGATTTCGCGGCCGCGCCTGGCGCGCGCCATCTTCTGCACCGTGACGCCGTTGATGCGCGCCTCGGGCTGCAGCCGCGCGACGCGCTCCATCATGTCGTTAAAAGCGTCGCGAACCGCCGCGCCGTCCCGGATGTTCAAGACCACGCCCTGCACGTCGGACTTGTGGCTGATGTCAGGCGAATCGATCTTGAGCGCGACAGGAAAGCCGATCTGCGTCGCGATCATCATCGCCTCGTTGGCGCTGCGCGCAAGCGTGGTCTGCGTCACGGGAATGTGGAAGGCCGACAGCAGGGTCTTGGACTCCATCTCGGTCAGCACCTTGCGGCGTTCCGCCAGCACGCTCTCGATCACCAGGCGCGCGCCCTCGATGTCGGGCTTGGCCAGGGTTGATAGCGGCGGCGGTGTTTGCTGCAGGATCAGCTGGTTCTGGTGGAACGAGGCGACGTTGTTGAACGCGCCGACGGCCGCCTCCGGCGTGCGGAAGGTCGGGATCATGGCGCGGCTCATCGCCTCGCGCGCGGCGCCGACGCTGGCGTCCCCCATCCAGCAGCTCAGCAGGGGCTTGCCGACCTTCGGCTTGATCTCGGCCAGTTCCTGCGCCATGGCCATCGGGTCGCTGCCCACGGCAGGTGAATAGATGACCAGCAGGCCGTCGATCTGGCGGTCGTCGGCGGCCGCTGTGATGGCGGCGTGGTAATGCGCCGGCGTGGCCTCGGCGGACAGGTCGATCAGGTCGTGCAGCGACGCGTTGGCCGGCAGTTCCCGCAGCAGCGCGCTGGCGTTGGCCGGCGACAGCAGTCCGAGCTGAAGACCCTGGTTGTAGATGCTGTCGGCGGCCAGCACGCCCGGGCCGCCGCCGTTGGTGATGATGGCCAGGCGCTTGCCGACGCCACGGTACCGGGACGCCAGGCACTTGGCCGCGGAAAACAGGTCGACGAATTCCTGCACCCGCACCGCACCCGCGCGCCGCAGCGCCGCGTCGAACACCTCGTCGCTGCCCACGATGGCGCCGCTGTGGGTATGGGCCGCCACCGTGCTGCAGGCGCGCCGTCCGGCCTTCAGGATGACGACCGGCTTGGCGTTGGCGGCCATGCGCAGGGCGCTCATGAATTGGCGTGCGTTGGCGATGCCCTCCAGGTACACGATGATGCTTTGCGTTTGCGGGTCGTTGGCCAGGAAGTCCAGCACCTGGGCCATGTCCACCGAGGTGTTGGGGCCCAGCGAGACCACGGTGGAGAAGCCCAGGCCGTTCTTGTCCGCCCAGTCCAGGATGGACGAGGTCAGCGCGCCCGACTGCGAGACCAGTGCCAGCGAGCCCGGACGGGCCAGGGCGCCGGCCGCGCTGGCGTTGAGCTGCAGCTGCGGGCGCTGGAACCCCAGGCTGTTGGGACCCAGCAGGTGGATGCCGTCGCGCTGCGCGATGCGCTTGAGCTCAGCAGACAGTTCGGCGCTGATGCCGGTCGAGATGATCATTGCGGCGCGGCAGCGCATCCGTCCCGCCACCTCCATGGCCGTGGTCATGTCCTTGTCGGGCAAGGCGATGATGGCGAGATCGGCCCGGGTCTGCGCCAGATCGGCCAAGGTGCCGCTGGTGTGGATGTCCACGAACAGCAGCGTGCCGTTGTAGCGCTGCGCTCGCAGCGCCTGGTGCAGGATATGGCCTTGGCGGCTCAAGCTCCCGGGCTCGTCCAACTGGCCGGCCATCACGACGATGGAAGCAGGGGCAAAGAGTGGGGTGAGGTAGTGCTTGTCCATGGCGCAAGTCTAGGAACGCCATGCAGCCTC
>JAFALA010000076.1 GCA_019234815.1 Burkholderiaceae bacterium
TGTTCCTGCGGCCCATCATCGTGCGCAACAGCAAGACGCTGGACGAGCTCACGCTGGACCGCTACGAGGTCATCCGCGCCTCGCAGAACGACGCACAGACCGTGCCGCAGAACCAGCCTTTCATCCCGAACCTGGAAAATCCGGTGATCGCGGCCCAGCCCCAGGCCCTACCCAAGCCCGGTCCCATGACGGCGCCGCCACAGGCGACTCCGCAAACCGCGCAGCCCGAACAGCGCTGATCACGATGGCCACCCGTCACCCCCTGCCCTACACCTTCGCCCGCCAGCACGGCGTGCTGCTGGAAGACGACGGCCAGCAGTTGCTGCTGTGGACGCCGCCCGCGGTCAAGCTGTCGGCGCTGTCGGAAATCCAGCGCGTCTACGCGATCGACCGCGTCGAGGTACAGGACGCAGAAGCGCTGGCCACCCGCATCAACCAGGCTTATGCCGGCAGCGAGTCGAGCGCGGCCACCGTGGTCGGCGAGGTCGAGAGCGCCATCGACCTGTCGCGCATGATGCAGGACCTGCCCGCCGTGGAAGACCTGCTCGAGGCCGCCAACGACGCGCCCATCATCCGCATGCTCAATGCGCTTCTGACGCAGGCCGCCAAGGACGGCGCCAGCGACATCCACATCGAGCCCTACGAGCGCGCCAGCTCGGTGCGCTTCCGCGTCGACGGCAGCCTGCGCGAGGTCGTGCAACCCAACCGCGGCCTGCATGCGGCGCTGATCTCGCGGCTGAAGATCATGGCCGAGCTCGACATCGCCGAGAAGCGCCTGCCGCAGGACGGCCGCATCTCGCTGCGCATCGGCGGGCGCGCCATCGACGTGCGCGTCTCCACGCTGCCCTCGGCGCACGGCGAACGCGCGGTGCTGCGCCTGCTCGACAAGACCGAATCCAAGTTCACGCTCGAAGGTCTGGGGATGAGCGGCGAGGTGCTGTCCGCGTTCAAGAAGCTCGTGCAGCAGCCGCATGGCATCGTGCTCGTCACCGGCCCGACGGGCTCGGGCAAGACCACCACGCTGTACGCCTCGCTGCAGACCGTCGACACGGGTACGACCAATGTGCTGACGGTCGAAGACCCGATCGAGTACGAGCTGCCCGGCATCGGCCAGACCCAGGTCAACGCCAAGATCGACCTGACGTTTGCCAAGGCGCTGCGCGCCATCCTGCGCCAGGACCCGGACGTGATCATGATCGGCGAGATCCGCGACTACGAGACCGCGCAGATCGCCATCCAGGCCTCGCTGACCGGCCACCTGGTGCTGGCGACGCTGCACACCAACGACGCGCCCAGCGCCGTGACGCGCCTGATCGACATGGGCGTCGAGCCATTCCTGCTCAGCTCCAGCCTGCTGGGCGTGCTGGCGCAGCGCCTGGTGCGCAAGCTCTGCCCGGCCTGCAAGCGCCTGGGCGACGACGGCCACTACCATCCGGTCGGCTGCGAGCAATGCGCACAGACCGGCTACAAGGGCCGCACCGGCGTCTACGAGCTGATGGTGGCCGACGATGCGATCCGCGACCACATCCACAAGCGTTCGGCGGAAAGCGAGATCGCCCAGGCCGCCCAGGCCAAGGGCCTGCGCTCGATGCGCGACGACGCCGAGCGCCTGATCCGGGACGGCGTCACCTCGGCCGAAGAAGTGCTGCGCGTGACGCGCGAATAAGGCGCAGCCCCGACCATGCCCGCCTACAAATACGACGCCCTCGACGCCGCCGGCAAATCCCGCCAGGGCTTGATCGAGGCCGACACGCCGCGCGCCGCGCGCGCCGCGCTGCGCCTGCAGGACCTGGTGCCCTTGAGCGTCAGCCAGGTCGAGCAGCAAGGAGGCCCGCAACAAGGCAACTGGTTCGCTCGCAAAGTATTCAGCGGCACGGCCCTGAGCGTCTGGACGCGCCAGCTCGCCGGACTGGTCGGCGCCGGACTGCCCATCGAGCGCGCGCTGACGGCCCTGGCCGACGAATGCGAGGAGCCGCGCCAGCGCGAGCTGATGGCGCACATCAAGGCCGAGGTCAACGCCGGCGCCAGCTTCGCGCGCGCGCTGGGCGGCGCGGCGCGCGAGTTCGACGAGATCTACCGCGGCGTGGTCGCCGCCGGCGAGCAGAGCGGCGCCCTGGGCGAGGTGCTGGAGCGCCTGGCCACCGACCTCGAAGAACGCCAAGCCCTGCGCGCCAAGCTGCTGGGCGCCATGGCCTACCCGGCCATCGTCTCGCTGATCGCGCTCATCATCGTGATCTTCTTGTTGACCTACGTGGTGCCGCAGGTGGCCACCGTGTTCACCAATTCCAAGCACGCGCTGCCCACGCTGACCGTGGTGATGCTGGCGCTGTCGGCCTTTGTTCGGCAATGGGGCTGGGCGCTGGCGCTGGCCCTGGCGGCGGCCGGCCTCGGTCTGAGGCTGGCGCTGCGCGAGGAGCACTTCCGGCAGCGCTTCGACGCGGCCTTGCTGCGACTGCCGCTGGTCGGCGTTCTCGCGCGGGGCTACAACGGCGCCCGTTTTGCCGGCACGCTGGCCATGCTGGCGGGCGCCGGCGTGCCCATCCTCAAGGCGCTGCAGGCCGCAGCCGAGACCCTGTCGAACCGCGCCATGCGCGCCGACGCGCTGGCTGCCCTGGTACAGGTGCGCGAAGGCGCGCCGCTGGGCCTGGCGCTGGCGGGCAAGAAGCGCTTTCCCGGCATCCTGGCGATGTTCGCGCGCCTGGGCGAGCAGACCGGCCAATTGCCGCAGATGCTGGATCGCGCCGCGCGCCAGCTCAGCGCCGAGGTACAGCGCCGCGCCATGGCCGTGGCCACGCTGCTGGAGCCGCTGCTGATCGCGGCCATGGGCCTGGTCGTGATGCTGATCGTGCTGGCGGTGCTGCAGCCGATCATCCAGCTCAATACTTGGGTCAAGTAAGCCTAGGTCAAGTGAACGAGGCCCCCATGAGCAAGCAGCCTGCCGATCAACTCGTGGTGGCGATCTCCTCGCGCGCCCTGTTCGATTTTGAAGCCGAGAACCTGCTCTTCGAGGCCAGCGACGACCACGCCTACATGGCCCTGCAGCAGCAGAAGCTCGACGTGCCCGCGCCGCCCGGCGTGGCCTTCTCGCTGGTCAAGAAGCTGCTGGCCTTCAATGCCGACGGACGGCGCCGCGTCGAGGTGGTGGTGCTGTCGCGCAACGACCCGATCTCGGGCCTGCGCGTGTTCCGCTCTGCGCAGGCGCATGGGCTGGACATCCAGCGCGGCGTGTTCACGCGCGGACGCAGCCCCTGGCGCTACCTGCATCCGCTCAAGGCGCAGCTGTTCCTGTCGGCCAACGAGGCCGACGTGCGCTCGGCGCTGGCCGCCGGCTGGGCCGCCGCCCGGGTCGCGCCGCAGTCGGCGCATGCCTCGGCCGAGCACCCCCGCGAGCTGCGCATCGCTTTCGACGGCGACGCCGTGCTGTTCTCCGACGAGGCCGAGCAGATCTACCAGCGCGAGGGCCTGGCCGCCTTCCAGGCCCACGAAAGCGCGCAGGCTCTGACGCCGCTGCCGCCCGGCCCCTTCAAGACGGTGCTGGAGGCGCTGCAGCGCCTGCAGGAGCAGCAGGCCTGCGACATGCAGATCCGCACCGCCCTGGTCACGGCCCGCAGCGCCCCGGCGCACGAGCGCGCCATCCGGACCTTGATGGACTGGCGCATCACCGTCGACGAGGCCCTGTTCCTCGGCGGCCTGCCCAAGGGCGAATTCCTGCGCGAGTTCGAACCCGACTTCTTCTTCGACGACCAGGCCGGCCATATCCTCAATGCCTCGGCGCATGTGCCGGCGGGGCACGTGGCGGCGGGAATCGCGGGCGGCGCGGCGGCCCGCCAACACAGCTGATATCCCTGCTTCACCTGGTGTGAATTCCAAGCGGTCAACCGCTTGCACCCATTGCGCGTTGGTGGCTTCGGTCGCAACTTTTTTTGAGGAATTGACATGAAAACCAAGGCTCAAGTCGCACTCTTCGTCACCAGCAGCGTCACGGCCCTGCTCATGGCCGCATCGCCGGCGCATGCCGTCGGTTGCCTGAGCGGTGCCGCGGCAGGTGCGGTCGCGGGCCACGTGGCCGGCGGACACGCCGTCGTCGGCGCAGCGGGTGGATGCATCGTCGGCCACGAACTGGCCGTCAAGAAGGAACGCGAAGAAGAGGCCAACCGCCTGATTGCCGACTACGAAACCGCGCCCGAAGGCAGCGTCCAGCGATCGAAGGACCTGGCCGGCATCTCCAGGCTGGCCCGCAAGGACGTGCCCATCGCCGTCAAGTGGATGCAGGAACACGGCGTCACTGCCAAATAAACCATCGATAGGCCATCCATAGGCCATTTACACCGTTGACCCAGGGGACTGCCATCGGCGTCCCCTGGCCGCTTCACAAGCATCTTTGCGCAGGCACGAAGTCCAGCCTCAAATCTCCCCCGCGAAGGCGCACTGCGGTGAATCCATCCCCCGCATGCTGCGCCTGCAGGGTCACGGCGCATTGCACGACCTGGCCGGCGGGCGTGGACAACTCGAACGCATCGGACTCGACAAACCATGCCGATCCCGGCTGGGCAAACGGCCAAGGCGCGTACAGCGAGGCGCTGTTGACCACCTTGAGCTGCAGCGCATCATCCAACACATCGTCCGGCGCATCCTGCCGCTTCATGCTCAGCTGCAGCAAGGCTGATTGATGGGCGCCGCCCGACAGCATCACGACGTCGCCGGCGCGCTTGTCCCACAAGGTTCCCAACAGCCAGTTGAACGAGGCCGGATAGCCGTCCCAGCCGTCCGACTGCAAGGCATAGGCGGCATGCTCGGTGACGGCCAGCTTGCGCGGCAGCAGCACCGCTGCGCCGACGAGGAAGCGCGGCATGCCGCGGGTTTCGTCCAGCCAGGTCTCGATGGCCAGGCGCTGCGCCTGGCCCATGATGTGAGCCGTCTCCAGCGTCCGCACCGTGCGCGGCTCGCGTTCAGTACGCGTATCAGCGATGAAGAACGCCGCGCCGCGCCACTGGAAGCAATGCCAGAAATGCTCGTCCACCGCAGGCCGGCCCGCGGGCTCCCAGCGCTGCGCCCAGGCCGCGCGAACGGCGGCGTCGAAGTACGGCCCCTTCTCCGCATGTTCCGGGTGCCGCGGGTTCAGCACCGGCTCCCAGCCGCCGACGATCTCGCCGTCGTCGATCAAGTGCAGCACCCGCTCCACCGTCGGCGGCAGATGCCGGATCAGCCCGGCCTTGAACTGCTGGTAGGGCGTGCTGTAGCGGTCCACGCGCGAGGCCGGGCTGGAGAGTCCGCCGGTGGGGTCGGCCATGATCTCGTTGCCGTTGATGAGCAGCAGCGAGACCTTCTGCCCTTCAGGATCGTTGCGCGTGTAGTCGACCAGCCGCGCCAAGGCCGCGTCCGCCGGACCGGCACGATCGGGCTCAGTCTCCGCGCCGGGGCTGTTGTCGAGGATGCCCGGCGGATAGGCATTGCTGGCCAGCACCAGGCTCAGTCCCTCGTCGGTGGCAGCCGCCGGGTCTGCCGACGGCAGCACGACAAAGGCGTGGCGCAGATCAACGGGGTCGGCCGCCAGCGCCGCCGCCAGGGCCTCCTCCAGCGTCCTTGCACCGCGCGCGCCCTGCTGCGTCTGGGCGCGCAATTCGTCGTAGACCAGCAGGCACATCAAGCCGGTCATGCCATCCTGGTCTGGCATCGGCAGCGCAAACCATTGCTCGGGAATGCTGACCCGGACCGGATCGCCGATTTCACCGACAGGGTCGCCAAAGGGCTGGCAGTGCGCTTGCTCGACGTAGGCGCGCGCTTCATCCAGGCGCACGAAGCGCCGGCCGGTCCAGCGCACGGGCACAAAGGCCCACTCGCGCGGCCAGCCCATTTGCGCCTGCAGCGCGGTGAGCAGGGTCAGCTTGCCTTCGGCGTCGCGCACGCGCTCCACGCGATGCAGCGGCGGCAAGGCGGCATGCAGCTGTGTGGGCTGCGGCACCATCAGAAGCCCTCCTTCAGGAACTTGATGACCTCCGGAAACACACGCTCGGCGATGTCGCGCCCGATCAGGCAGTCCTGGTGCCCGTGGCCCGGCACGATCAGGTAGCGGTAGCGTCCAGGCGCGATCTGCTCGTAGAAGTCCTTCAGCAGTTCGCCGCTCTCCGCGACGCACAGCCCGTTGTCTTCGCCATGCACGGACATGACGGGGAAGCGCTCGAGCATGGCCGCCAGCCGCTTGGCGTCGTCCATGTAGCGGCTGGCGCCGCGCCAGTCGGTGCCCTCGTTGGTCTGCGCGAAATGCACGGCCTGGGCCACGGTGTCGATGCTCAAGGGCCCGAAGTGGTCGTCGATGAAATCGAACACGCTTTGGTCGACGTTGGTGATCGCGAAATCGCGGCCGTAGAGCAGGTCCATGCGGTGGCGCGTGGCCGTCCAGGGCGTGCGCCGGATGCTGGGGAAGGGGTTCTCGATGTCGTACTCGGCGTCCGGATAGGGCAGGCTGGACAGCACGCGGTCCAGCATGCGGTCGGCCAGGCCGCGCGGGTCGGCGGGCCGGAAGGCGTAGTTCTCCATGGGCACCAGGGGCCGGACGTATTGCATGAAGAAGGCCCGCAGGGTGTTGGTCGGCGACATGATCATCTTGGGCGTCACCTGCGAGATCACCAGCTTGCGGACCACATTGCCATGCATCAGCCGCTGGCGGTCGGCGTAGAAATGCTCGAAGGGCTGTTCATCAGGCTCCAGCATGGCCATGTGGAACATCACCGAGCCCATGCAATGCGCGAACACGTCGATCTGCGCCTGCCCGGTGGCCTGCAGCACCTGCGTGACGGCGACCGGGATGTCGTTGAGCGCAGCCTCCTCGAAGGTCCACGGCAGCATGGCCGTGGGCATGCCGGCGCTGGTGCGCATGTCCAGCAGCCAGACGTCCCAGCCGGCGTCCCACAGCAGCTTGGCCGGGCCGGGCTGGACGGAGGGGTGCGCAAAGGTCGTGCTGCTGGCGCTGTAGCCGTGGATCACCAGCACCGCGGGCGCGTCGGCCTTGCCGCCTCGGTATCGCGTCAGCCGCAGATTGACCGGTTCGTCGGCGTCCGCCGCATGCCGGCGCCGCACCGGCTGGCGCGAGGCGCCTGCCTCGCCCTTGCGGCCGGTGGCGATCTCGATCACCTCGGGCTTGGGCAGGCCCGGCACGTCGTCGGCCAGGCGATTGAAGCTGCGCGGCACGGCCGGATCGGGGCTCTTGAAAGTCAGCGCATGCACGCCCAGCGCCATGCGCGCGATGAAGGCCAGCAGGGACGCCACGTCGCGCGCGCTGGACGGCAGGTCCTGCGCGCCTGTGACGCGCAGGAGCGGCTGGCGCTGGCGGGCCAGGTAGAAGAGATCGAGGTCCAGCACGGCCTCGCCGCCGTCCGGGGCGCTGAAGCCTGACTCCAACAGCGTCATGCGCGACATCTGCATCCAGGGGTTGGCGCGCTTGGCATAGGTGATGCGCTTGACGCCCTGGATGTGCAAGTGCGAGAGGGTCTTTTGCAGGGCCAGGTCATGCTGCGCCGTGCCGCCGGCCTCGCCGATGCGGATCTCGTAGCGCATGAGCCGCATTTGCCCGGCCTGCGTCAGCACGCGCAGCAAGGCCCGGGCCAGCGTGCCCAGGTTCTTGATCAGGCCAGGCGGCTTGATTTGCGGTGCCAGGCTGCCCGAACCCATGGACAAGAGCCCCTGCGCCATGTCGCGCCAGCCGCGGTTGCGGAACCAGGGCCAAAGGGTGCGCAGCACCCTCTCCCAAGGCCCGCTGGCCTCGCGCTGGAAGACCAGCAGTTCCGCGCTGGCCAGCGGCAGGACCAGCAGGGCGTCGGCGTCGGGACGCTCGGCATGCATCCACAGCTTGCCCTGGCCTGGCGCGCTGCCGGCCTTGACCACCATGAACTGCCCGGGCAGCTGCGGGTCGGCCTGCGCCTCGAACACGCGCAGCCGGCTTTCACCCGAGGCTGCAATCCGCAGGCGGCGCTGCGGTCCTGCATGCAGCAGCTCATTCAAGGGCTTGGGTTCATAGACGAGGGTCAGCTCCAGGTACTTCAGCTCCGACCCGGTCGCGCCGGGCATCCTGACGAAGCCGCCCAGACGCTCGCGGAACTCGGCCAGGGTGGGCCGCACCGGCGCCACCTGGTCGTCCGGCACGTGCTTGAACACAGGCCTCGCGCCGGGCGGCGGGAGCGCCGACGCGCCGCGATCCGTCCAGCCCCAGCGTCGCTGGAGCTCGTCCAGGGCCCGCAGCGACAAGGCCGTGATCGTCAGCGCCGGATTGATGCCCAGGGAGGTCGGCACGACGCTGCCGTCGAGCACGGCCAGGCCCTCGTGGACCGAAGTCCCCGCCGGGCCGGCATAGACCTGCCCCCATTCGTTGACCACGCCGTGGCTGGCGTCGTCCGCCATGGCGCAGCCGCCCAGCGGGTGCACACTGATCATGGGGCCGAGCTGGTTGTCCAGCAGGAAATTCAACTCGCTGGGCAGCAGGCGCCAGAGCGGGTTGGCCAGCAGCCTGGCGCCATGCCGGGCCAGGCTATCCTGCAGCCATTGCTGGCGCTGGGCCACGCGCACGTCATCGCGGGCGCCGGGCCAGCTCACGCCCAGCGTGCCTTCCTCCGGCGCTGCGCCGTTCGATGCCGGCGGCGTGAGCACGCCGACGGCGCGGTCGGTGCCGATGATGGCCAGCGGCAGGGTGTGTTCGGTGCGGCGGCGCAGAACGGCGTAGGGGTCGTCGAAGCTGACGTCATCCTCGTGGCGGCTGCGGTCGGCGCGCGAGAGGCCATCCATCACGTCCTCGAGCGCGAAACTCTCCTCGAAGGCCCAGCGCATGGGGCCGGGCACGGCCAGGTCCTGCACGACAAAATCGCCGTGCTCTCGCGCGTCGAGCATGGCGGTGATGGTCGGGCCCGCCTGGCGATGCCGCGGCGCCTCGTCTTCATCGGCAATGGCCTTGAGGTCGCGCGGCGCCTGAACGGCTGCCGCCATGATGTCGCCATTGCCGCTGAAACCCTGCCCCAGCCGATCAGAGAGCGCCAGGCCGGCATGGCGCGAGCGCATCAGGATTTCGGTGGAGCCCAGCGTGCCGGCCGCCAGGATGACCCGCCTGGCGCTGAGCACGAAGGGCTCGACCTGCCGCGCACGCAGGTGCTCGTCGGTGTGGTTGACGAGCACGCGCCAACGGCCCCCCGCTTCGTCACGCTCCACGCGCAGCACCGTGGCGCCGGTCACGATCTCAACCCGGTTCTGCCAGGCCTGCACCAGCAGATTGGTGTCGAGCGACTGCTTGGCGCCATGGTTGCATCCGGTCGCGCAATCGCCGCAGGCGATGCAGCGGTCGAGCGGAAGGCCGGCCGGGCTCACCGCGTGCTCGTCCAGCGCCATGCAGATGGCCACAGGCCTCTGCGGCGCCTGCGCGCTGCCCAGTTCCGCCAGGAAGCTGGCGCGCCGCGGCGAGTAGCTCGTCAAACGGTCTATGGTGTTGGGGCGGCCTTGCGCATCGCTGGCACCCAGGGCGCGGCTGGCGGCTTCATACCAGGCCTTCATCTGCCCGGGATCGGTGCGCAAGGATTGCGGCCAGGCGTTGCCCTTGAAAATGTCTGGCCGGGCCGGCTCCATCACGCCGGCATTGATCAGCGAGCCGCCGCCCAGCCCGTTGGCCAGCGTGACGCACATGTCGGCGCCCAGCCGAAAGTCGAACAGGCCCTCCCTGCGGCCCCTGACAACGGACGAATTGGGCGTCGAAAACCTGACTTCGCCAGGCAGATCCGCCATGCGGCTGGGAAAGCTGCCTTTCAGGTACTCGCGGCCCCGCTCCAGCAGCGCCACGCGTAGCGGCCGGCTCTGCGCGTCCTGGGCGGTCGAGAACGCCTTCGCGGCGGCCGAGCCGCCGTAGCCGCTGCCGACCACGATAAGGTCGTAATCGGTTTGTTCAGCGCCTTCCGCTGGCGGCGCCTTGGCGCGGTCCAGCATCAGGGCCGCCAGCCCCTTGGACAACCATCTCGTCGCACGTGGATTTACTGCTTTTGTCACGTGAACAGCGACCTCAGGCCAGATGCAGTCCGAATCTCGGCAGTATCTCCTGAACGACAGTGAATTGCTGCGTTTTCAGAGCCTCATGGAATTTGCGGTAGTCGGAGTCTTCAAAGGCGGGACTCCACCTCGGTTTGTCGCCGGCGCATTCATCGTCGATCAGGCCGATGGCCTCGGATTGCCAGGAGCCCGGCCCCTTCTTGATGTACCGGGGCAGCGGCTCGCGGACACCTGCCAGCATGCCGTTCGCCAGCGCGCAGCCGAAGCGATGCAAGCGCGTCTCCTCGTCATGGTCCTTGTTGTTGGCCAATGCAATGCTCAGCGACGTCAAGGCCTGGGCCGGCAAGTCGGAAAACCGCAGGAAATCCTCGCTGCCGGCCTGGAAGGCCGCCAGCACCTTGTAGATCATGTTGGCGGCTTCGAGGTAGTCAGGCAGGTTGTGGCGCGCCACGGTCTGGCCCGTCACGGTCGTGTAGGTCCAGTGCGCCCAAGGCAGGTCGGGAAACTGCAGCGCAGCCGCACGGCCCAATCCCGAAAAATGATCGATGGTCATGTCTGGCTGGGCATCGCCGGCATGCGTGAGGCTGCGCGTCAACTTGGAGAACCACATCCAGTCGGGGAAATCGTCGGCTTCCAGCCAGATGATGCGGTTGCTGTCGCTGACCACGCCGCTGAAACCCTGGTTCGCCCAGGTGGCGGCATAAGCGTGCAAGGCCACCCCCAGCCGGTGCAATCCATTGCTCGCCGATCGCGCCTGCAGCGCATCCCTGATCAAGGCCTGACCCACCTGGCTGTTGGGTCGGCAGACCGCCTGCTCCTGCAGGCTGTCGCCCTGCGCGGCGGGCAAGAGATGAAAGGACGCCGACACCTGGCAATCCTTCTCGTCGATCTCGCGCTTGAAGTCGAAGGTCGAGTGGGCGCTGGCGATGGGCTCGAAGACCTGCCCGTCTTCGAACTGCAAGGCGTCTTCCGTCGTCGCGTCATTCACATACTGGGACGCATGCGCAACTGTCTTGGCCTGGTGCAAGGACAGCCCCGCCAACCTGGCGAGGTAGTACAGCACCCCGTAATGGAAGTCGATGCCCATTTGAAACTCCCTGCAGACGAACATCCGGCAGCACCTGGGCGCAAGCCGAATGCACGGTCCGACTCGCCACGGGGATGAATTGATCCCTGCCTTCAGTTTGGGCGAATAAGAGTCTCATCGTTATCCCCCTTTGTGGGGAAACGCGAGTTGCGACTCAATCGGTTTGATCTATGTCAGGAAAGCGTTACTCAAGCCGAACGCGTGCAAATTTGCGCTTGCCGACCTGCATCACGAAGCAGCCTGCATCAAGCTTCAGGCCCTTGTCGCTGATCACGGCGCCGTCGATGCGCACGCCGCCTTGCTCGACCATGCGCATGGCTTCGCTGGTGGAAGGCACCAGGCCGGCCGCCTTCAGGACCGCGCCGACGCCCATCGGCGCTCCGCTCAGGCTCACCTCGGGGATTTCATCCGGGATGCCGCCCTTGGCGCGGTTATTGAAGTCCTGCTCGGCCTGTTCAGCGGCCTGCGCGCTGTGGAAGCGGGTGGTGATCTCCTTGGCCAGCATCACCTTGGCGTCCTTGGGATTGCGTCCGCCCTGCACTTCGGCCTTGAGCGCGACGATGTCGTCCAGGCCCTTGAAGCTCAGCAGGTTGAACCACTTCCACATCTGCTCGTCGCTGATGGACAGGATCTTGGCGAACATGCTGTTGGCCGGCTCGGTGATGCCGACATAGTTGTTCTTGGATTTGGACATCTTCTCGATGCCGTCCAACCCCTCCAGCAGCGGCATGGTCAGGATGCACTGCGGCTCCTGGCCGTACTCCTGCTGCAGATGGCGCCCCATCAGCAGGTTGAACTTCTGGTCGGTGCCGCCAAGTTCGAGGTCGCTCTTCAAGGCCACCGAGTCGTAGCCCTGCATCAGCGGATACAGGAACTCGTGCACCGAAATGGGCGTGTGACTCTGGAAGCGCTTGGTGAAGTCGTCGCGCTCCAGCATGCGCGCCACCGTGTACTTGGCCGCCAACTCAATCATGCCGCGCGCGCCCAGCGGGTCGCTCCACTCGGAGTTGTAGCGGATTTCAGTGCGCGCCGGATCCAGCACCAGGCTGGCCTGGCGGTAGTAGGTGTCGGCGTTGGCCTGGATCTGCTCGCGGGTCAGCGGCGGACGGGTGTTGTTGCGGCCGGAGGGGTCGCCGATGGTGGAGGTGAAATCGCCGATCAGGAAAATCACCTGATGCCCCAGGTCCTGCAGCTGGCGCATCTTGTTCAGCACCACCGTGTGGCCGATGTGGATGTCCGGCGCGGTGGGATCCAGGCCGAGCTTGATGCGCAAGGGCTGGCCGGTGGCCTGGGACCGGGCCAGCTTGGCCAGCCAGTCCTGCTGCGGCAGCAATTCGTCGCAACCGCGCAGGCTGACGCGCATGGCCTCCTGCACCTTGTCGGTCACGGGATGTGCGGGCGAGGATGAAGCAGCTGGCGATGTGGACATGGGCACTGGCATGGCGAGAAATGAACGGGCAGCAAATGTAAAGCCTTGATTTACCGGGTTTCCTAGGCTTTTTTGCGTAGACCACCTGGGTATACTTGCGGCTTGTTTTTCGCCGTGAGCGGACCGGGTGTCGACCAGGTGTCCGGCCGCTCCCCGAGCTTTTACGGTCGGCGAAAGTAAAAGATTCTAGTGGACACGCTCCTGCGGGGTGCTCCACCCAGGGCGGGCCAGCCTGGCTGGACCTGGAAAACAACAAGGTTCGTCGTGTGAGTGATTGGATTCCCGTACAGGGCAACAAATTGCGTGTGAAGCTGCGGTTGGCGCTGGCGCTGACCGAAGCCTTTGCCGCCCGGCATCCGCGCGCCCTGACCGGCACCGTGGTGAGCCTGCTGAGCGGCTTTGCCATTGCCGCCTTCGGCATTGCGCCGCTCGCGCCCGACGCCGAAAAACTGATCCCGCAGCTGGTTCAGGACCCGGCGCAGATGCCGGATCTGCAAGACCAGCTCGCCGCCCTGGCGTCCAACGAGATCAGCCTGAGCCGCAACGATCAGACCCGCTCCAGCGACACGGCCGACACCTTGCTCAAGCGCATGGGCGCCTTCGATCCGGCGCTGGCGCAATTCCTGCGCACCGACGCCATTGCGCGCAAGGTGCTGCAGGGGCATGCCGGCAAGCCCGTGCAGATCACGGCCAAGCCTTCGGGCGAGGTCGAGTCCATGGTCGTCCGTTACGCGGCCGAGCAGGCGGACATGCAGGCCACGCATTTCACGCGGCTGAGCATCCAACGCCAGGGCAAGGCCTTCAGCGCCAAGATTGAAACCGCGCCGCTGCAAAGGCAGATTCGCCTGGGCAGCGGCACCATCGCGTCTTCGCTGTTTGCGGCCACCGACCTGGCCGGCGTGCCCGACGGCATTGCCAGCCAGATGGCCGACATCTTCTCGGGCGACATCGATTTCCGTCGCGATCTGCAAAAAGGCGACCGCTTCTCGGTCGTGTTCGAAAGCATGACCGCGGACGGCGAAACCGTCAGCTGGGACAGCAGCCCGGGCCAGGTGCTGGCGGCAGACTTCAGCAGCAAGGGCCGCACCTACTCGGCCGTCTGGTTCAAGAATGACGCCGGCGGCAAGGGTGGCTATTACGGCATGGATGGCCAAAGCAAGCACCATGCCTTCCTGAGCAGCCCGATGGAGTTTTCACGCATCACGTCCGGGTTCGCGATGCGCTTCCACCCCATTCTGCAGACCTGGCGCAAGCACGAAGGCATTGACTTCGGCGCGCCCACCGGGACCGCCGTGCGCGCGGTGGGCGATGGCGTTGTCGACTTTGCCGGCTGGCAAAACGGCTTTGGCAACGTCGTCATCCTGCATCACAGCAATGAGCGCACCACGCTTTACGCGCACCTCAGCCGCATTGACGTGAAAAAGGGCCAGCGCATCGAGCAACGCCAGAAAATCGGCGCTGTCGGCGCGACCGGCTGGGCCACCGGCCCGCATCTGCACTTCGAATTCCGCACGCATGGCCAGCTTCAAGATCCGGCCACCATTGCCAAGGCGTCCGACAACGTGACCTTGCCGGCTTCTGCGAAGGCACAGTTCCAGCAGGCAGTCGCCAGCATCAAGCCCCAGCTCGACAACGCCCGCAGCATCAGCGAGGGCGTCAGCGGAGCGGAATGAGCGCCAAGGTCGACGCAGGCTCTGCAGGCATTGCGCCCGGTGTCGACCCGCTCTACATCGGCCTGATGTCCGGCACCTCGCTGGACGGCGTCGACGCGGTGCTGGCGCAGTTTCCCGAGAAACATGACAGCGGCGCCATCCGGGTCCTGGCCAGCAGCCACCTTGATTTCGACGCGGACTTTCGCAACGAGCTGCTGGAGTTCAACCACCCGGGCACGAACGAAACGCACCGCAACGCGCTGGCGGCCAACGCCATCGCACGCCTCTATTCCGCTGCGATCGAGCAACTGCTGGACGGCATTGCGCCGAGCGTCCGGCATGCCGTGGCAGCGGTAGGCGCGCATGGCCAGACCGTTCGTCACCGCCCCGGAGAATTCGATGGCTGCGGCTATACGGTGCAGTTGCTCAACGGCGCCCTGCTGGCCGAATTGAGCGGCCTGAACGTCGTCTGCGACCTGCGCAGCCGCGACGTCGCCGCCGGCGGCCAGGGCGCGCCGCTGGTGCCGGCCTTCCACCAGGCCGTTTTTCATCGCCCGGGACGGGATACTCAGGTCGTCAACATCGGCGGCATCAGCAACATCAGCCTGCTGGGCGACACCGTGAAGGGCTTTGACTGCGGCCCCGGCAACTGCCTGATGGATCTCTGGATCCAGCGGCATCTGGGCCAGGCATTCGATGCCGGCGGCCAATGGGCAGCGCAAGGCCAAGTGCTGCCCGCGCTGCTGGAAGCGATGTGGGCCACGCCCTTCTTCCATCAGGCCCCGCCGCGCAGCACGGGGCGAGACCTCTTTAACGCCGCATGGCTGGACGGCCTGCTGCACGACGGCCATGCCCAGGCGGCGCCCGTGGACGTGCAGGCCACGCTGGCCGAACTGACGGCGCGCGCCATCGGCACCAGTGTCCCGGCCCAAGGTGGCGGGATTGATGCAGTCCTGCTGGTCTGCGGCGGCGGCGCCTTCAACACCCATTTGCTGCAGCGGCTTCAGGCCCTGCTGCCGCTGCGCAAGGTGCTGTCCACCGACACACAGGGCCTGCCGGCCATGGAAGTCGAGGCCGCCGCATTTGCCTGGCTGGCGCAGCGCTTCATGGCGGGCTTGAGCGGCAACTTGCCGTCCGTGACCGGCGCCAAGGGACCGCGTGTCCTGGGCGCCCTCTATCCAGCCTGAAAAAACAAAGCCGCCTCAAGAGGCGGCTGATCGATCAGGCCGGCAGCCTTTACGGACACTCAGACCGAGAAGCTAGACCCGCAACCGCAGGTGGTCGTGGCATTCGGGTTCTTGATGACAAACTGGGCACCCTGCAGGTCTTCCTTGTAGTCAATCTCGGCGCCGACCAGGTATTGCAGGCTCATGGCATCGATCAGCAGGGTCACGCCGTTCTTGTTCATTTGCGTATCGTCTTCGTTGACGGCCTCATCGAAGGTGAAGCCATACTGGAAGCCCGAGCAGCCGCCGCCCTGCACGAACACGCGCAGCTTCAGGTCGGGATTGCCTTCCTCAGCCACCAGGTCGCGCACTTTGTCAGCGGCACTGTCGGTGAAGACCAGGGGCGCCGGGATCTCGCTGGGGCCGGCGACGGGGGATTCGAGAACTGCGCTGCTCATGCTGGTTCCTGGGAATATCAAATTGATCGAGATTATGACCGAGGGCCTCAGTCAGGTATTCGAGCCGGTGCCGCAGCCCTAAGCCGAGTGCGGTTTTAGGTCCGAAAACAAAACAAGGCCGCGCCCCGTGAAGGATGCGGCCTTGCCATAGTGACCAACCTTGAGCCGGTCGGCCAAGAAGGATCAGCGCTTGCTGAACTGCTTCCGACGACGAGCGCCGTGCAGACCGACCTTCTTACGTTCGACTTCACGAGCATCGCGCGTCACGAAGCCGGCACGGCTCAGTTCAGGCTTCAATGCTGCATCGTAGTCGATCAGTGCGCGGGTGATGCCCAGGCGCACGGCGCCGGCCTGACCCGATTCGCCACCGCCGTGCACATTGACCTTGACATCGAAAGCTTCGAGGTTGTTGGTCAGCACCAGCGCCTGACGGCACACCATGATCGAGGTTTGACGGCCGAAGTACTGCTCAACCGGCTTGCCATTCACGATGATCTGTCCCGTGCCCTTTTTCATGAAGACACGAGCGACCGACGACTTGCGGCGGCCGGTTCCATAGTTCCAGTTTCCGATCATCACCGCTCCTTAGATTTCGAGAGCCTTGGGCTGCTGAGCGGCATGCGGGTGGGTGGCACCTGCATAGACCTTCAGCTTCTTCACCATGGCGTAGCCCAACGGACCCTTGGGCAGCATGCCCTTGACAGCCTTCTCCAGGGCGCGGCCCGGGTGCTTGGCTTGCATGTCCTTGAACTTGGTGGCGTAAATGCCGCCGGGGAAGCCGGAGTGACGGTAGTACACCTTGTCGGTGGCCTTGTTGCCGGTCACACGGAGCTTGTCCGCATTGATGATGACGATGAAATCACCGGTATCCACGTGAGGCGTGTAAATGGCCTTGTGCTTGCCGCGCAAACGGAGTGCCACTTCGCTGGCAACACGTCCGAGCACCTTGTCGGTGGCGTCAATTACAAACCACTCGTGCGTCACCTCGGCCGGCTTGGCGCTGAAGGTCTTCATGAGTTTCTTTCAATACGTCTGCTCTATGAAAAGCAGACAAGTCGCATGGCTGTCGCCTGAAAAAATCAGGCCAGATCATGCACCGGACTCGGTGCCGCTTATTGATGTTTGATGTCGTTCAAACACCCCTGCGGCCTCTCACCGGCACACCACCCCTTTTACCCGCAGCCAAATACGGGTAAGCCCGCAAGAATAACAGCAATTTGGTCACAAAACAAGCGGCTGCAAACAACTTGCCGCACGCGCGTTCGTCGGCCAGCCTGTAATATACGGGTAAGTACCTAATCCGGATCGGAGTCCGCATGAACTCCTCTGAACCGAGCAAGATGTCCGATGCATCCGCCGCAGACCGCGGCTCCAATTCCAGCCTGCTGACCGCCTGGCCGCCCAAAGCCATGTTGCGGCGCTGGGCCGCATGGGTGCCCATCCGCTCGCTGGCCAGGCGACACCGCCGCAAAATTTGCGAGCACCTGCTGGGGCTGTCCGACCGCGACCGCTATCTGCGCTTTGGCTACCAAGCCAGCGACGAGCAGATCAAGCGCTACGCCATGTCGCTGAATTTCGAGCGCGACGAGGTGCTGGGCATTTTCAACCGCCGCCTGCAGCTCGTCGCGATGGCGCATCTGGCCTACACCCCCGCGCCGCAGCGCAAAGGCAAGCCCGCCATGGCGGAATTTGGCGTGTCGGTGCTCGACAGCGTGCGGGGCCGCGGCTTTGGCGCCCGGCTCTTTGAGCATGCGGCGTTGCATGCGCGCAACCGCGGCATAGAAACCCTGTTCATCCACGCCCTGAGCGAAAACGCGCCCATGCTGCGCATTGCCCGCAATGCAGGCGCCACCGTGGAACGCGACGGCAGCGAATCGGAAGCCTGGCTGCGCCTGCCCCCGGACTCGGTATCGTCCCATGTGGACGAGGCGCTGGAGCGGCATCTGGCCGAGCTGGACTTCCAGGTCAAGAGCCACATGAAGACCTTCAGCGACATCGTGGAGGGCCTGGGCGACGTGAGCGACCACCTGCGCGACGGCATCAAGTTCATCAAATCGTGAAGCATTGCAGCTCCCGCCCCCTTGGCTGAGGGTGGTCCTGCACGCAAATTGAGCTTGAATTTCAGCTACATTGACCACATCGCGCCAGCACGGCTGGCGACCTGGTGCTTCAAACATCGGGTTCGAACATCAGGTCCCCACATCAGCCACCCGGAGTTCTAGGCGCATGCCCCTCACGCTTCCATGGATAGTTGCGCTGGCCAGCAGCCTTTGCATGCTGGCCATGGCGTGTGCATGGTTCCTCACGCGGCCGCGCAATACCGCTGCCAAGCTGCCGACGCACTGGGCCATCACCGCGCGCCCGGTGTTCAGCGCCGACGAGCGGCGCGCCTACCGGGCATTGAAGGACGCATTGCCCCATCATGTGATCCTGGCCAAGCTGCCGCTGGTGCGCTTTTGCCAGCCGACCGAGGCCCAGGAAGTCAAGTACTGGTTCGACCTGCTGGGCGCCAACCACGTGGCGTTCGCCATCTGCAGCCCCAATGGCCGCGTGCTGGCCGCAGTCGACCTCGAGTCGGAGCGCAGCCGCTCGACGCGCGGCACGCAGATCAAGCTGGCCGTGATGAACGCCTGCCGGGTCCGCTACCTGCGCTGCTCCATCGACAAATTCCCCAGCGCCGCCGAGCTGCAGCTGCTGGTGCCTTTCAGCAACAGCAGCGCCCGCGGCCCGCAGGCTGCGCCGCTGACGCCGTCGCCCCAGCCGGGCGCGCATCATGGGGGCATGCGGCCGCTTGCGCGCGGCAACCTGTGGAAGGATTCAACGCTGTTCAGCGATTCGTTCTTCACGCCCGACAACCGCTTCGACAGCGCCACCGGTCGCGTGCCGGCGCATATGCGCGACAACGTCACGATGGGGGCCGCCGCCTTCGAAGCGCGGCGCAGCTTCGCTGAGCCGCTGGAAGCGGCTTCGCAATTCCCCGACGAAGCGCCGAACGACATCGTCGGCGTCGTGATCGATACCCCGCCGCGCTACAGCCGGCGCTGAGTCAGGGGCCGCGTCGGCCCATCCCGGGGCCCAGCGCCGCGTTTGATCGGACAATGCAGCATCTCACGCATCGGATCAAACGTGTCCCACACCGGATTTGCCAATCTCACGCCCGAGCTCATGCTGGACGCGCTCAGCGCCGCCGGCCTGTCGCCTGACGGCCGCCTGCTGCAGCTGAATTCCTACGAAAACCGCGTGCTGCAAGTCCATCTGGACGACGGCCGCGTGGCCGTAGCCAAGTTCTACCGCCCGGGACGCTGGACCGATGCGCAGATCCTCGAAGAACACGCCTTCGCGCATGAGCTGAATGCCGCCGAGGTGCCCGTCGCCGCGCCTTGGACGCTGCACGCCGCCGATGCTGGCCTGCAGCTGGCGGGCGATCCGCCCACGCTCGCGCATTGGGGCGGGCAGCGCTTTGGCGTCACGCCGCGCCAAGGCGGTCGCGCGCCGGAGCTGGAAGACCCTGAAGTGCTGGGCTGGATCGGCCGCTTTCTGGGCCGGCTGCACGAAATCGGACGCCAGCGCCGCTTCGAGCACCGCGTGTCGTGGCACAGTGCCCAGCCGGCGCGTGATGCGCGCGACTGGCTGCTGGCGCACGACGCCGTCGCGCCCGAGATCCTGCCGGCCTGGGACGACATCGCGCAGCGCTGCACTGACCAGATCCAGGCTGCTTTCGACAGCCTGCCCGGCCTGCGCTGCCTGCGCCTGCACGGCGACTGCCATCCCGGCAACATCCTCTGGACGCCCGACGCCGGCCCCCATTTCGTCGATCTGGACGACGCCATGATGGGTCCGGCCGTCCAGGACCTCTGGATGCTGTGCAGCGATGCCCGCGGCAGCCGCGAACAGCTGGCCTGCCTGATCGACGGCTACGAGACCTTCACCGAGTTCGACTGGCGCGAGCTGCGCCTGATCGAGCCGCTGCGCACCCTGCGCATGATCCACCACAGCGCCTGGCTGGCGCGGCGCTGGGACGACCCCGCCTTCCCCATCGCCTTCCCCTGGTTCGGTACGGCCGGCTACTGGAGCGACGAGGTCGGCAAACTGAAAGAGCAGCTGAGCCTGATGCAGGAAGCCCAGGAAGCGGCAAACGCCACCCCCTGGTGATCCGCCACCAGCCTGATCAGCCCTGCAGCAGGGCGTTGACCCGGCGCACGTAAGCGGCGGGATCGTCAAGCTGGCCGCCCTCGGCCAGCACGGCCTGGTCGAACAGGATGTGGGCCAAGTCGTCGAAACGGGCGCTGCCGTCGAGCTTGGCGACCAGTGCATGGTCCGGATTGACCTCCAGCGTCGGCTTGGAGGCCGGCGCCGTCTGGCCGGCCTGCTTGAGCAGACGCGCCAGATGGCCGCTCATGTCGCCCTCCTCCACCACGATGCAAGCGGGCGAGTCGACCAGGCGAGTGGTCACGCGCACGTCCTTGACGCGGTCCTTCAGCGCTTCCTTCAGGCGCTCCAGCACTGGCTTGAAGGCCTCGGCGGCGGCATCGAGCTTCTTCTTTTCCTCCTCATCCTGCAGCTTGCCCAGATCCACCGAACCCTTGGCGACCGACTGCAGCGACTTGCCCTCGAATTCGAACAGGTGCGACAGCATCCACTCGTCGACGCGGTCGGTGAACAGCAGCACCTCGATGCCCTTCTTGCGGAAGATCTCCAGCTGCGGGCTGTTCTTGGCGGCGTTCAGCGAGTCGGCGGTGATGTAGTAGATCGCCTCCTGGCCCTCCTTCATGCGCGACACGTAGTCGGCGAAGGACACGCCTTCGTCGGCATGCGTGGAGGCAAAGCGCAGCAGGCCGGCCAGGCGCTCCTGATTCTGGTGGTCTTCGCCGATGCCTTCCTTCAGCACGGCGCCGAAATCGGTCCAGAAGCGCGCGTACTTGGCTTTCTCTTCCGCGTCCTCGCTGTTGGCCAAGCCTTCGAGCATGGACAGCACGCGCTTGGTCGAGCCCTCGCGAATGGCCTTGACGTCGCGGCTTTCCTGCAGCAGCTCGCGCGAAACGTTGAGCGACAGGTCGGCCGAGTCGATCACGCCCTTGACGAAGCGCAGGTACACCGGCATCAGCGCCTCGGCGTCGTCCATGATGAAGACGCGCTTGACATAGAGCTTGACGCCGCCGCGCTTGTCGCGGTTCCAGAGGTCGAAGGGCGCCTTGGCGGGGATGTAGAGCAGCTGCGTGTACTCGCTGCGGCCTTCCACGCGGTTGTGGGTGTAGGCCAGCGGCGCTTCGCTGTCGTAGCTGATCTGCTTGTAAAACTCCTGGTACTGCTCGGGCGTCACGTCGCTCTTGCTGCGCGACCACAGCGCCGAGGCCTTGTTGACGGTTTCCCATTCGGCCGTCAGCACCTGCTCGCTCTTCTCGGCGTCCCACTCTTCCTTGCGCATCAGGATGGGCAGGGAAATATGGTCCGAGTACTTGCTGATGATGGACTTCAGGCGCCAGGTCTTGAGGAATTCGTCTTCATCGGCGCGCAGGTGCAGGATCACGTCGGTGCCGCGCTGCGGCCGGGCTATGGTCTCGACCTCGTAGTCGCCCGTGCCCTCGGAACTCCAGCGCACGCCACGGTCAGCGGCCGCACCGGCACGGCGCGTTTCCACGGTGATGCGGTCGGCCACGATGAAACCCGAATAGAAACCCACGCCGAACTGGCCGATCAGGTTGGCGTCCTTCTTCTGGTCGCCTTCCAGTTTGGCCATGAACTCGCGCGTGCCGCTCTTGGCGATGGTGCCTAGGTGCGCAATCGCTTCCTCGGCGCTCATGCCTATGCCGTTGTCGCTGATGGTGACGGTACGCGCAGCGGCGTCGAAGCTCACCTTGACCTGCAGCTCGGCCTGGTCCTCGAACAGCGCGGCATCGTCAAGCGCCTCAAAGCGCAGCTTGTCGCAGGCATCGGAGGCGTTGGACACCAGTTCGCGCAGGAAGATTTCCTTGTTCGAGTACAGCGAATGCGTCACCAGATGCAGGATCTGCTTGACCTCGGCCTGGAAGGAATGGGTTTGCTTTTCCATAGCTTGTGCTTGAAATATGGGATGAAGGAGTTGAATCGGCCTGCAAAACGGATCGATTTGCAGGCCTGCGCTCGCGAAGATCGGGGCGGTTCAGGCCAATTCAAGCCCCGTCCGCAAGTCCGGCACAAAAAAGATCAGGCGCGCGCCGCCTTCACGGCCTCGCTCAGGACCTCCAGCACCTGCAGCGAGTCGTCCCAACCCAGGCAGGCGTCGGTGATGCTCTTGCCGTAGGCCAACTGCGCCGGATCGTCCTTGCCGGGCGTGAACTTCTGGGCGCCGTCGTGCAAATGGCTCTCGACCATCACGCCGAAGATGCTGCGGCCGCCTGCCTTGATCTGCGCAGCGATGTCCTGCGCCACCACCAGCTGGCGCTCATGCTGTTTGCTGCTGTTGGCATGCGAGCAGTCGATCATCAGTGTGGCGTCGAGCCTGGCGTCCGCCAGGTCGCGGCAGGCCGTGGCGACGCTTTCGGCGTCGTAGTTGGGCGACTTGCCGCCGCGCAGGATCACGTGGCAGTCCTTGTTGCCCTTGGTCTCCACGATGGCGACCTGGCCGTTCTTGTGCACCGACAGGAAATGGTGCGGACGCGCCGCCGCCTGGATGGCGTCGGTGGCGATCTTGATGTTGCCGTCGGTGCCGTTCTTGAAGCCGATCGGCGCCGACAGGCCCGAGGCCAGTTCGCGGTGCACCTGGCTTTCCGTGGTGCGCGCCCCGATGGCACCCCAGGAGATCAGGTCGCCGATGTACTGCGGCGAGATCACGTCAAGGAACTCCGAGCCCGCCGGCACGCCCAGCCGGTTGATCTCCAGCAACAGCTGGCGCGCGATGCGCAGCCCCTCGTCGATGCGGTAGGTCTCGTCGAGGTAGGGGTCGTTGATCAGGCCCTTCCAGCCGACCGTGGTGCGGGGCTTCTCGAAATACACGCGCATCACGATTTCCAGCGTGTCGGCGTATTTCTCGCGCTCGACCAGCAGGCGCTTGGCGTATTCCAGCGCCGCAGCCGGGTCGTGGATGGAACAGGGGCCGATGATGACCAGCAACCGGTCGTCCTTGCGGCGCATGATGTGGCGGATGCGCTCGCGCGTGCCCACCACCAGTTGCTCCATCGGCGTGCCTCGGATCGGGAAGAAGCGGATCAGGTGCTCGGGCGGCGGCAGCGGCGTGATGTCGCGAATGCGCTCGTCATCGGTCTTGCTGGTCTTGTCTTGCGGCGAGTACCAGCGTTCAGCCTGCGCGGCGTGCGGGGCTGCTGGCGATGCGGACTTGGCATTCATGAGCGTGAATCTTTCCTGGTTGAAGGGAACGAGGTGATAGCGAGCTGACAAAAACGGACAAAAACAAGGACAAAAACGACCCGCGAAAAAAAACCGCCTGGCTGCGAGGCCGGCGGTTTCTTGAAGATTCGCTGCGTTTTGCTTACGCCCTCAACTCTCCTCCGCCGGTGCGGTGCGAGAACCAAAAGAAGGCAAAGAAAAACGGCAGCGAACGCATAGGTTTCGATATTACCAACAAACTTCGGCCCTCAGGCCGTGCCGCCCACGGTCAGGCCGTCGATGCGCAGGGTCGGCTGGCCCACGCCCACGGGCACGCTCTGCCCTTCCTTGCCGCAGACGCCCACGCCGGTGTCGAGCTGCATGTCATTGCCTATCATGCTGACGCGGGTCAGCGCATCGGGGCCATTGCCGATGATGGTCGCGCCCTTGACCGGATACTGGATTCGACCCTTCTCGACCCAAAAAGCTTCGCTTGCCGAGAAAACAAACTTGCCGCTCGTGATGTCGACCTGGCCGCCGCCGAAATTGGTGGCGTACAAGCCCCGGTCGATGCTGGCGACGATCTCCTCGGCGGTCTTGTCACCGCCCAGCATGTAGGTGTTGGTCATGCGCGGCATGGGCACGTGCGCATAACTTTCGCGCCGGCCGTTGCCGGTCGGGCTGACCTTCATCAGGCGGGCGTTCATGGCGTCCTGGATATAGCCCTTGAGGATGCCGTCCTCGATCAGCACATTGCGCTGCGATGCACAGCCTTCGTCGTCGACATTGAGCGAACCGCGGCGGTCAGGCAGTGTGCCGTCGTCCAGCACCGTCACGCCCTTGGCGGCGACGCGCTGGCCGATACGGCCGGAAAAGGTGCTAGAGCCCTTGCGGTTGAAGTCGCCCTCCAGGCCGTGCCCCACGGCCTCGTGCAGCAGCACGCCGGGCCAGCCCGGGCCGAGCACCACGGTCATCTCGCCGGCCGGGGCCGGGCGGGAATCCAGGTTGGTCAGCGCCGCCGTCACGGCCTGGTCCACATAGCTGGCGATCATCTCGTCGGTGAAATACGCCAGGCCGAAGCGGCCGCCGCCTCCGCCTGTGCCGATTTCGCGCCGTTCGCCCTGCTCGGCAATCACGGTCACACTCAGGCGCACCAGCGGACGCACATCGGCCGCCAGCGTGCCGTCGGCGCGCGCGATCAGCACAACTTCGTGTTCAGCCGCCAGGCCTGCCATCACCTGCGCGATGCGCGGGTCCTTGGCGCGGGCCATGCGCTCGGCGCGTTCCAGCAAGGCGACCTTTTCGGTGCTGTCCAGGCTGGCGATCGGGTCGGCATCGCCATAGAGCTGGCGGCTGCCGGCCACCGTGGGGTTCGAGGGCACCTTGACGCGCCGGCTCTGACCTGCGGCGGCAATGGTGCGCACGGTGCGCGCAGCGTCGAGCAGCGCGGCCTCGGAAATATCGTCGGAATAGGCGAACGCGGTCTTCTCGCCGGCCACCGCGCGAACGCCCACGCCCTGGTCGATGCTGAAGCTGCCGCTCTTGACGATGCCCTCTTCCAGGCTCCAGCCTTCGGCCCGGGTGGTCTGGAAGTACAGGTCGGCGTCGTCGACCCTGTGCTCGGTGATCAGGCGCAGCGCCTGGGCCAGGCTGGCATCGGTGAGGCCATAGGGCTCCAGCAGTTGGGAGCGGGCTGTCACCAGGCGTGCAAGAGTGGGTTCGCGAGAAATCATGGAATGATTATCAGACGAAATCCCAGTGCGCTTGTCAGGCTTGCTGTTTCATTTCCAGCGCCGCCTCGTACAAGGCATTGCGCGGCAACCCGGTGATCTGCACCGCCAGGGCCACGGCCTGCTTGAGCGGCAATTCCGCCACCAGGCAGGTCAGCACGCGCCGGGGTTCGTCCGCCAGCCCCTGCGCCGACTCGGCCGGCGCCGCCGCGTGCAGCACCAGCACGAACTCGCCGCGCTCGCGCTGAGCGTCGGCGGCCAGCCAGGCGGGCAGGTCTGCGGCCAGGCCAGTGTGGATGGTTTCGAACTGCTTGGTCAGTTCGCGGCATACCGTGACGGTTTGCTCCGGGAGCAATTCGGCCAACAGGTCCAGCAGGCCGGCAATGCGGTGCGGCGCCTCGAACAGGATCTGGCTGAAGTCCGCGCCGCCCAGCGCCTGGATGCTGGAGCGGCGCTCCTGCGCCTTGGTCGGCAGGAAGCCGACGAGCCGAAACCCCTGGGCGCGCGCATCGCCGGCCGCGCTGAGCGCCGCGACCGCACTGCTGGCGCCAGGCAGGGGCATCACGCGCAAGCCAGCCGCCTGCACCGCCTGGACCAGCACGGCGCCGGGGTCCGAGATCGCCGGCGTGCCCGCATCGCTGATGTAGGCGATGCGCTCGCCCTGCTGCAGGCGCTGCACGACCTGCGCGGCGGCCTCATGTTCGTTGTGCTGGTGCAGGCTCATCAATGGGCGATGCAAGCCCAGATGGCGCAAGAGCCCTGCGCTGACCCGCGTATCCTCGCAAGCCACCGCATCGACCAGCGACAGCACATGCGCGGCCCGCAGGCTCAAGTCCGCCAGGTTGCCGATCGGCGTGGCGACAAGGTACAGCGTGGCAGGCGGATAGCTCTGCAAGCCCGCCGCAGCGGCGGCGGCCTGCATCAGCAAGGAGGCGTCGATGTTCAAGAGGCAGTCCCCGAAAGACCTGGGCGATGAAGCGGAAACCCGGGCGCTGCGTTATCTCGAACGGCAGGGGCTCAGGCTGGTGTGGCGCAATTATCAGGTCGCGGCCGGACCGCACGCCCGCGGCGGAGAAATCGACCTGATCATGCGCGAACGCGACGCCACCCTGGTCTTTGTCGAAGTGCGCCAACGCAAGAGCGGCGGGCATGGCGGCGCCGCAGCCAGCATCGGCCTGGGCAAGCAGCGGCGCATCGTCTTCGCGGCCCAGCATTACCTGCGCCGCTATGCCACGCCACCGCCCTGCCGATTCGACGTGGTGGCGCTCGACGGCGGCGAACTGCAATGGCTGCAAGGAGCGTTCGATGCGGCCTGACCCGGCGCCTCACGCGTCTGCCTTATGATCGGCCGCCATGTTTGAACAACGCATCCAGCAACAATTTTTCGAGAGCGCCGATCTGCAATACCAGGTCGCCGAAGCGCTGTCGCGCCCCGTGGCAACAGCGGCGCAGATGCTGGTGGACGGCATCACGGCCGGCGGACGCGTGCTGTGCGCCGGCCTCGGCCTTGCCGACCTGGATGCGCGCTATGCCGCGGCCATGCTGATGGGTCGTTTCGAGCAGGAGCGCCCCGGGCTGGCCGCCGTGCATCTGGACGGCCTGGTGCACGGCAGCCAGTTGGCGCGCCAGATCCAGACCCTGGGACACCCAGGCGATCTGCTGTGGCTGTTCGACAATCCTGCCGGTCCCGATGCGCAGATGCGCGCCGTGCTGGAGGCTGCGCACCAACAGGACATGAGCGTGATCGCCGTCACCGGCAGCCAGGACGAGGGCTACCGCGCCGATCTGCTGGACACCGACGTGCAATTGCGCGTCCCCCACAGCCGGGCTGCCCGGGTGGCCGAAACCTATCGCCTGCTCTCGCACTGCCTGTGCGACGCCATCGACGTTCAACTGCTCGGGACCGGCGAATGAGCCGGCTGCATTCGGTTTTCGACTGGTTTCCGTTCCAACTCGCCAACACCTAGACACCATGAAACTTCGCCCATCCCCTCGCGTCCGCTTGTGCACCCTCGGTCTGCTGCTGGGTTCCAGCCTGTGGCTCAGCGCCTGCGCGCCGCTGGTGGTGGGCGGCATCATGGGCGGTACCGCCCTGGTCGCCACGGATCGGCGCACATCCGGCACCCAGGTGGAAGACCAGGGCATTGAAATCAAGATCGCCGCGCGCCTGCGCGACCAACTGGGCGGCACGGTGCACATCAACGTCAACAGCTACAACCGCGTCGTGCTGCTGACCGGCGAGTCGGTGACCGACAGCGACAAGGCCGCCGCCGAGCACATCGCCGCCGGCGTCGACAACGTGCAGCGCGTGGTCAACGAGATCAGCGTGGGCTTCCTCAGCTCGCTGGGTTCCCGCTCGAAGGACCTGCTGATCGCCAGCAAGGTCAAGGCCAGCCTGGTGGCGTCCAACGACCTGATCTCGAACGCCTTCGACATCGTCGTCGAGCGTGGCGACGTCTATCTGATGGGCCGCGTCAGCGAGCGCGAAGCCAATCGCGCCACCGATCTGGCACGCTCGGTCGGCGGCGTGCAAAAGGTCGTGAAGCTGTTCGAGATCATTTCCGAGGAAGAACTGGCGCGCATCCAGCCGGCACCGGCGCCGGCATCCGCACCGACTTCAGCCGCTTCCGCAGCCAATCTCTGATCCTGCTCAGCGCAGGCGCCGCACCAGGCTGGAGGTGTCCCAGCGGCCGCCGGCCATGGCCTGGATGTCGGCGTAGAACTGGTCGACAACTGCCGTCACCGGCAGGCGCGCGCCGTTGCGCCGCGCTTCATCGAGCACCAGGCCCAGGTCCTTGCGCATCCAGTCGACCGCGAAACCAAAGTTGAACTGGTCGTCCACCATGGTCTTGCCGCGGTTGTCGAGCTGCCAGCTTTGCGCCGCGCCCTTGCCGATCACGTCCAGCACCAGCTTCATGTCCAGGCCCGCCTTCTGCCCGAAGGCCACGGCTTCCGACAGGCCCTGCACCACGCCGGCAATGCAGATCTGATTGACCATCTTGGCCAGCTGGCCCGCGCCGCTGTCGCCGATCAGGGTGACGGCGCGCGCAAAGCACTGCGCCACCGGCTGCATCGCCTCGAACGCCGCCGCGCTGCCGCCGCACATCACCGTCAGCGCGCCATTGACGGCGCCGGCCTGCCCGCCGGACACGGGTGCATCGACAAAAGCCACCAGCCGCTGCTCCGCCAGCCCGGCCAGCTCGCGCGCCACTTCGGCCGAGGCGGTCGTGTGGTCGACCAGTACCGCGCCGGACGCCATGCCGGCCAGCACACCGCCCTCGCCGAGCACCACGGCGCGCAGATCGTCGTCGTTGCCCACGCACGTGAACACGAAATCGGCACCCTGCGCCGCTTCGGCGGGCGTGGCAAGGTCGCGGCCACCGAACTCCGCCACCCAAGCCTGCGCCTTGGCGCGCGTGCGGTTGTAGACGGTCACCTGGTGGCCGGCGCGTGCCAGATGGCCGGCCATGGGGAAGCCCATCACCCCCAGGCCGATGAAGGCCACCTTGCGCGGGGTTTGCGCGTCGTAGGAACGAAGACCGATGGAAGCTGCGCCTGCAAACGTTGTCACTGAAAAAGTCCTGTCAGATGATGGTGAAGTGTTCGGTGCCCGCGTGCAGGTCGCCGCTGCGGGCGCGCTCGCTGTTGAGCTTGATCTGCAGCCGCAGGTCGTTGACCGAGTCGGCATTGCGCAAGGCATCCTCGTAATTGACGCGGCCGAACTCGTAAAGATCGAACAAGGCCTGGTCGAAGGTCTGCATGCCCAGTTCGCGCGAGCGCTTCATCAGCTCCTTGATCTCGGCGACCTCGCCCTTGAAGATCAATTCGGAGATCAGCGGCGAATTCAGCATGATCTCCACCGCGGCCACGCGCCCCTTGCCCTCGCGGCGCGGCAGCAGGCGCTGCGAGATGACCGCGCGCAGGTTGAGCGACAGGTCCATCAGCAACTGGGCGCGCCGCTCTTCCGGGAAGAAGTTGATCATCCGGTCCAGCGCCTGGTTGGCGCTGTTGGCGTGCAGCGTCGCCATGCAGAGGTGGCCTGTTTCGGCAAAGGCGACGGCGTGCTCCATGGACTCGCGGTCGCGGATTTCACCCATCAGGATCACGTCCGGCGCCTGGCGCAGGGTGTTCTTCAGCGCCAGCTCCCAGCTGTCGGTGTCTATGCCCAGCTCACGCTGGGTCACGATGCAGTTCTTGTGCGGGTGGATGAACTCCACCGGGTCTTCCACGGTGATGATGTGGCCGAAGGTCTGCTCGTTGCGGTGGTCGATCATGGCCGCCAGCGTGGTGGTCTTGCCCGAGCCCGTCGCCCCGACCACCACCACCAGCCCACGCTTGGTCAGCACCACGTCCTTCAGGATGGGCGGCAGCTCCAGAGACTCGATGGTGGGCAGGACCTGCGGAATGGTCCGCAGCACCATGCCCACATGGCCCTGCTGCAGGAAGGCATTGACGCGGAAGCGCCCGATGCCCTGCGGCGAGATGGCGAAATTGCACTCCTTGGTTCGCTCGAATTCGGCCGCCTGCTTGTCGTTCATGATGGAACGCGCCAGCTGCAGCGTGTGCTGGCCGGTCAGGGGCTGAGGCGACACTTTGGTGACCTTGCCGTCGACCTTGATCGCAGGCGGAAATTCGGCCGTCAGAAACAGGTCCGAACCTTTGCGGGACACCATCAAACGCAACAGATCGTTGATGAACTTCGTCGCCTGGTCACGTTCCATGAAGTCGTCCTTCTCTTGTCCCTGATTGCCTTGCTTTTGAATTCCGTCACGCCATGCGATGCGCGATCAGCCCGGAAAGTCTGAGCGAACCTTCCCGAGATTTCATCCGGGGAAGTTCTCCGGAAATTTGGCCTTGGCGCGTGCCTCGGCGGGGGCGATCACGTTGCGGCGCACCAGGTCGGTCAGATTCTGGTCCATGGTCTGCATGCCCATGCTGTTGCCGGTCTGGATCGACGAATACATCTGCGCCACCTTGTTCTCTCGGATCAGGTTGCGGATGGCCGAGGTGCCCAGCATGATCTCGTGCGCCGCCACGCGGCCCGAGCCGTCCTTGGTCTTGCACAGGGTCTGCGAAATGACGGCCACCAGCGATTCCGACACCATGGCCCGCACCATTTCTTTTTCCGCCGCGGGAAACACGTCGACGATACGGTCCACCGTCTTGGCGGCCGAACTGGTGTGCAGGGTGCCGAACACCAGGTGGCCGGTTTCGGCGGCGGTCAGCGCCAGCCGGATGGTCTCGAGGTCGCGCATTTCGCCGATCAGGATGGCGTCCGGGTCTTCGCGCAGCGCGGAACGCAGCGCATTCGAGAAGCTCAGCGTGTGCGGCCCGACCTCGCGCTGGTTGATCAGGCTCTTCTTGGACTCATGCACGAATTCGATCGGGTCTTCGATCGTGAGGATGTGGCCGTATTCGTTTTCGTTGAGATGGTTGATCATCCCGGCCAGCGTGGTGGACTTGCCCGAGCCGGTGGGGCCCGTCACCAGCACCATGCCGCGCGGCTTGAGCGCGAGGTCCGCGAAGACCTTGGGCGCGTTGAGCTGCTCCAGCGTCAGGATCTTGGACGGAATGGTCCGGAACACCGCGCCCGCGCCGCGGTTCTGGTTGAAGGCATTGACCCGGAAGCGCGCCAGCCCCTGGATCTCGAACGAGAAGTCGCATTCGAGGGTGTCCTCGAAGTGCTTGCGCTGCGAGTCGTTCATGATGTCGTACACCATGTCGTGCACCTGGCGGTGCTCCAGCGCTTCCACATTGATGCGCCGCACGTCGCCGTGCACACGGATCATCGGGGGCAGGCCTGCGGACAGGTGCAAGTCGGAGGCCTTGTTCTTGACCGAAAATGCAAGTAATTGTGTGATGTCCATGGTGTGGGCAGATTAGCGTGGGCCATTATGGCGACGATCAAAGATAACTTACAACAGGTTCAAAACCGTATTGCCCTGGCCTGCAAAGCAGCGCAGCGCGAGCCGGGCAGCGTCAGGCTGCTGGTGGTCAGCAAGACCTTCCCGGGCAGCGATCTGCGCGAAACCCACGCCGCCGGCGTCCGCTGCTTTGGTGAAAACTACGTGCAGGAAGGGCTGGCCAAGATTGCCGAACTGCAGGATCTGCGCCACGAGCTCGAGTGGCACATGATAGGCCCGCTGCAAGGCAACAAGACGCGCCCCGTGGCCGAGGCCTTCGACTGGGTCCACAGCGTGGACCGGCTCAAGATTGCCCAACGCCTCAGCGAACAGCGGCCCGCACACCTGGCGCCGCTGAACGTGTGCCTGCAGGTCAACATCAGTGGCGAAGTCAGCAAGAGTGGGCTCAGCCCCGAAGAATTGCCTGAAGTGGCGCGGCAGGTGGCCAACCTGCCGCGCCTGCGCCTGCGCGGCCTGATGGCCATTCCCGAGCCCGGCGGCGACCTGGAAGCCCAGCGCCAGCCGCACCGCGCCCTTGCCGCCTTGCTGACAAGCCTGCGGGCCCAGTTGCAGGCGCCGGGCCAGATGCTGGACACGCTCAGCATGGGCATGAGCGCCGACCTGGAGGCCGCCATCGCCGAAGGCGCCACGATGGTGCGGGTGGGCAGCGCCATTTTTGGACAACGGCCTCGAATCGCTGCGAATTGAGCGCCATCGCTCAAAAAAGTTAAGAGGCCACCAATTTGTTCACGGCCAGACCGGCGCCGGCGCTTCAATTTGAAACCGAATCCGGTCACACTCATGGGCTTTCCTGCATCGCAGAACCGGCCTGACCTCGGCTTGAGCTGTTATTTCCTTTCATCCCTGAACCCACAAGGTACTTTTCGATGACGACGCTGATGAACAACACCGCCTTGTCCCACTGGCTGCGCCGCGGCGCCCTGACCCTGGGAGCCCTGATGCTGGCCGCCGCCGCGCACGCCTCGGCCCCCAAGATCGTCAAGAAGGTGGCGCCGGAATTCCCGCGTGAAGCCACGGCCCAGTCCATCACCTCGGGCACCGTCAAGGCCAAGATGAGCATCGATCCGGACGGTCATGTGACCGGCGTGGAAATCATCGAATCCGCGCCGCGCCGCGTATTTGACAAGTCCGTGACGCAAGCGCTGATGGAATGGCGCTTCGAAGCCAGCGGCGAAAAGCAGACCCACGAAGTCAAGCTGGTCTTCAACAACGAAGACTGACGCTTTCCCTCGTCTCGAACAGCCCTGCATCGCAGGGCTTTCCTTTTTTTGGATCAGGCCAGGTACTGCATCCAGCGGCCGTGGGGATGCGACCAGGCCAGCGCCTCGTCGCGGCGCCGTCCGTCGGCCTGGCGCCAATGCAGCGCCCAAAGGGTGGCGCTGCCCGGCGATTCGCCGTCAGGACATGCTGGCGCGAGCTGCAGGGCGGAGCGGCTGCCCATCTCGGCGCAGACCCAGGCCACGCCTCGCTGCTCGACCAGGGCCAACGCGCGCGCGTGGTAACGGGCCAGCGCGGCTGCATCAAAGTAGGCCAGCACCCAGGAGTTGAACAGCACCGGTTGCACGTCAGCCGGCAAGCCGGTCAGCCAGCGCTCGAAGACGCCAAGCCCGTCCTCGCTCGCCGTCAGTGTGGGCGCCAGGTCCCGGATCAGGCGCAGACCGGCCCGCAGCCGCGACCGCCGCGCCGCATCGTGCGGCCACAGGCAAGCCTCCAGCCAGCGTTGCCCCGCCAGATCATCGGCCAGGATGGGCGCCAGGTCGGCACCGGCGCGGGCCGCCAAAGTCCAGGTCGGTTCGCGCCATGCCTGCGGATCGACCGCTCCGCGCAGGTGGCAGACCAGGCGCAGATCGGGATCGCTCCCCTCCGTCGCGATCTGCGACTGGGCCGATGGACAGGTGTGGCGATAGGTGTAGCCGTAGCGGTCCACGGCCAGATTCAGCCCCGCGCTGCAGCCGAAATCGAACAGGGCCAGACGCGGCCGCCCGGTGCGCTCACTGATCGCTTGCAGGGCCGGCCGCAGCACGGCGCAGCGACCGATCTCGTTGGTCTGAGTCGCACGCCGGCGCAGGTGGTCCACCAGGGCTGCGTGCTCGGCATCGACAAAGCGATGCAAGGCGGCGCTCAAGACGGCATCGGGCGCGCGCTGTCCCCCCACGCTCGGATAGTAGGCCGCCAACTCGCTCGCCCCCGGCCCCGCCGCCAACACGCGTTCATGCACGGCGGCCAGCCACAGCACCGGCAGGCGTTGGGTGGCGGGCGCCTCGGCCAGCAGTGCAAGCAGGCCCGGCGATTCGGCCACGATGGCCGAGACGGCACGGTAGAGCGGGTCGTCACGGCCATCGTGGCTGGCAAAGCGCCGGAACAGATCGGCCCATTGCCGCAATTCATCGGCAGACGGAATCACCTTGAAATCCATCAGACGACCGCCTTTCGCATCAATTCCGCCGCGCCACCCACAGGTTCAATCCCATGCCGGCCATCACGAGCGTCGCGGCCCCGAGCTTCCAAGCCGGCAGTGCCTCGCCCAGGACCAGCGCCGACGAGGTAAAGCCGAACACCGGCACCAGCAGGGCGCTGGGCGCGACCACCGAAGCCGGATGGCGGGCCAGCAGCCAGTTCCAGGCGCCGTAGCCGAACAAGGTATTGCCCAAGGCCTGCCACGCCACCACGGCCCAGGCGCCCAGGCTCGCATGGGCCATGGAGTTCACAACCGCCTGCGGTCCGTCGATCCAGCAGGCCAGCCCGATCAGCGGCGGCACGGCAAACAGGCTGGACCAGACCATGAAGGCCAGCGCGTCCACCCGTCCGGCGCCCCGCGCCACCAGGTTCGCGCAGGCCCAGCAGGCGGCCGCGCCCAGCACCGTGAGCACGCCGCGCACGGTGGCGTCGCCCGCATGCTGGTGGCCCTGCCAGCCTATCCAACCCATGCCGGCCAACACCAGCAGGGCTGCCAGCCATTGGCCGGGCCGCACGCGCTCCTGATGCAGCCAGGCCGCCACGCCGACCGTGATGAACACCTGCGACTGCACCACCAGCGAGGCCAGCCCCGGCGAGATCGAGCCCTTCATGGCCAGGAACAGCAGGCCGAACTGCCCGCAGCCCAGCAGCACCCCGAACGCCGCCAGGCGCCACAGCGGCGTCACCGGCCGCTTCACCAGCAGGACCCAGGGCAAGGCCGACGCCGCGAAGCGCAGCATGGCCAGCGTGAAGGGCGGAAACTCGGCCAGGCCCCATTTGATAACGACGAAATTGCTGCCCCAGACGGCGACAACGGCAAGGGCGAGAAGGAGATGGTTGAAGGGCATGGCGCGCGAAGGGATGGCCGATTTGGCGCAAAGCCGAAAGCCTACCCGAATTCACGACCGGCCCGTCCCGTAGGGACTTTGGGGCGGCTTCTGCGGAAAATCGGCCGGACAAGGCCTGCGTGAGCCGGAAGGCGCGGACAAAGAGACAATATCGGCTTCAGACCCATCGAGAATCACGAGACGCACACATGGCCATTCAATGGTTTCCCGGGCACATGAACACCACCCGGAACGCAATCCGGGAACGCATGAAGGGCGGCATCGACGTGGTGATCGAGCTGCTGGACGCGCGCCTGCCCGGCTCCAGCGCCAACCCCCTGCTGTCCACGCTGACCGACGGGCGGCCCACCCTCAAGCTGCTCAACAAGCAGGACCTGGCCGATCCGGAGCGCACCGCCGCCTGGCTGACGTATTACAACGCCTTGCCCGAGACCCGCGCCATCGCGCTGGACACCAGCATGGTCGCACCCGCCAAGGCCCTGGTCGCCGCCTGCAGGCAGTTGGCGCCCTTGCGCGGCGGCATGGCCAAGCCGCTGCGGGTGCTGATCTGCGGCATTCCCAACGTGGGCAAGTCGACGCTGATCAACATCCTGTCGGGCCGCAAGGCCACCAAGACCGGCGACGAGCCCGGCATCACCAAGGTGGAGCAAAAGATCGTGCTCGACAACGACGTCTACCTGTTCGACACCCCGGGCATGCTGTGGCCGCGCATCCACATCGAGCAAAGCGGCTACAACCTGGCCGCCAGCGGCGCCGTGGGCCGCAATGCCTTCAATGAAGAGGAAGTGGCGCTGGAGCTGCTGGCCATCCTGCGGCGCGATTATGCGGACCGGGTCCAGGCCCGCTACGCCATTGCCGACGCCGAGGGCATGGACGACGAGACCCTGCTCGCCGCCATCGGCCGCAAGCGCGGCGCCATGCTCAGCGGCGGCCGCGTCAACCTGCAAAAGGCCGCCGAAGTGCTGATGTATGAATTCCGCCAGGGCGTGCTGGGCCGCATCAGCCTGGAGGATCCGGCGCAATTCCTGCAATGGCGCGCGCAGGCCGAGCTGGCGGACGCCAAGCGCCAGGAGAAGCTGGCCCTGCGCAAGGCCAAGGGCAAGGCGCGCCGCGAACCGCCGCCGACGCCTGACGAAGGCGCCGGCGCGGATACCTAGTACAGCGCTCCGGGGCATCGCAGGCAGCTCGGACGCACGACGCTACACTGGGTCGGCAGTTCCATCCATGCAGTCAAAGATGTCTTCTACCGATCCGCCGGTCCAACCCGCCTCTGGATTCGCAGAACCCGCGCTGGCCGAGCTCGCGCTGCGCGAGATGCAAGGCCTGGCCGTGCTGATGCTGGACGCCAAAGGTCAGGTCACGCTGATCAACCGGTGCCTGACCGAACTGGCCGGGATCGAGCTTGAAGGCAGCCGCCTGGCGGGCCGTCACTGGACCCAGCTCGAAGGGATCCCGCCGGCCCTGCAGACGCAGATCCACGAGGCGCTGATGCTGCTGGGCGCCGACGGCAGTCCGCGCAACCTGCTGCCGTTGGAGGTCACCCATGCCGCGCCGCTGGCCGAGCGGCACCTGCTGTGGCGCCTGCAGATCCTGCGCGCCCCGAACGGCGCATCGCAGCTGCTGTGCACGGGGATGGACGTCACCGCCACGCAGATGCAGCATGCCAGCCAGCGACAGGCCCTGCATGACCTGAAGTACCAGGATCCGCAGACCGGCCTGATCAGCCTGCAGGCCGCGCGCGAGCGCATGCAGGAGATGATCCTGCGGCAGCAGAGCTTCGGCCTGATCGCCATCAAGCCGCACGAGTTCGGACTGCTGGGCGACAACTTCGGCCCCTCTGGCGTCGACGAAGTGCTGCGGGCCGTCGCCGCCTGCCTGCAAAGCCTGGTCCAGGCGCCCGGTTTCGTCGCGCGCGGCCAGGGCGTGGAGTTCTGCGTCGTGGTCCCCGACGTCAAGGAGGCGCACGAACTGCATCGCCTGTGCCGCAGCATGCTGACGCGGTTCGGCCGCCCGCTGCAGCTGGCCAGCACCGATCTGGTCGTGCGCATCAGCCTGGGCTTGGCCTGCTTTCCGCGCCATGGCGGCAGCCTGGATGAACTGCTGCGCAACGCCGGCACGGCCCTGAACGCCGCGAAGCGGGACGGGGGACAGGTGCAGCGCGTCTTCGACCCCCGCATGCAGCAGCGCGCGCGGGAAAAGTTGTGGCTGGACCACCATTTGCGCAAGGCGCTGGAGCTGCAGCAGTTGGAGCTGCACTACCAGCCCAAGGTGCCGCTGGCGGGCAGCGGCGCACTGTCGGTGGAAGCGCTGCTGCGCTGGCGCCATCCCAAGCGGGGCCTGATACGGCCCGACATGATCGTGGCCCGCGCCGAAGACAACGGCCAGATCTCGGCCATCGGCCGCTGGGTGATCGTCAGCGCCGCCACGCAGGCGGCTCAATGGCTGAGCCAGGGCCTGAAGGTGCGCATCGCCATCAACATCAGCGCGCGCCAGTTCGCCGACCCCGACCTGCTACGCTGGCTCTCGGAGTGCCAGCGCGTCGCGCAGGGCCTGCTGGACGTGGAGCTGACGGAAAGCAGCGTGATCGCCGACGAAGCCGGCACGCAGGCCTTCATGCACGAATGCCACATCCTGGGATGCAAAGTCTTTCTCGACGACTTCGGCACCGGCTTTTCATCGCTGTCGCAACTGGCGCGCCTGCCCATCGACGTGATCAAGCTGGATCGCTCCTTCCTCCAGCCCGGCGCCGCGGCCGGGCGCAGCCAGTCGCTGATGCGATCCATCGTCAGCGTGGCGAAGGACCTCAAGCTCGAGGTGATCGCCGAAGGCGTCGAAACCGAGGTGCAGGCCGAGTTCCTCAGAGGCATCGGGGTCGACGGGGCGCAAGGCTGGCTCTACGCCGCGGCCATGCCGTCCGCCGAATACGCGGTCTGGGCCAAGGCCTACCAGCAGCACGGCCCCTAACTCCACAAATCGAGCGGTGGCTCGCGCGTCATGGCGCGCAGCAGGTCGCTGCGCGACAGGAAACCCTTGATCTTGCCGCCGTCGTCGACCACGGGCAGGCCAGGCAGGCGCAGGTCGAGCATCAGCTGGGCCACTTCGCGCAGCGGCGTATCGGGGGTGGCGCTGGGCACGGGGGTCCACATCCAATGGCTCACCGGATCTTCGAGGCGGTGCCGCCAGACTTCGAGGTCCAGCGCGTTCAAGGCGTTCAGCGTGGCCATGGGCAGCAGATCGGCGCGCAGGATCAGGCCCACCGGACGCTCCTCGGGATCGACCACCGGCGCCTGGCCGTAGCCGGCCTTGCCCATCACGTGCCAGGCCTGCGACAGCGTCGCCACCAGCGGCACCGTCAGCACGGTGCGGCTCATCAGCTCCTCGACCAGGCTGAGCACCTGGCGGCTCGATGCGCCGTTGCCCTGGCCGCTGTTCTGGCCGCTCATGCGCTGATCGGTATAGGCATTCAGCGCCTGCTGCTGCAAGGACCCTTCGCCGCCGGAGCGCGGGCCGCCTCCGCCCTTGTCGCGCGTGACCAGCACGCCCGGGCTCTCGTAGACCGGCGCATCGCGCCGCGGCCGCGCCGCCCCGCGGCCGACGGGCCGGACGGCGCGCAGCCGGGCGGCCGCCTGGACGGGCTCCAGGTCGAGCACGCCGTCCATGGAGCCGCTGAAGATCCGTCCGTTGAGCCCGTAGACCGTGAACATGGCCACCTCCGCTGAATCTTGATTTTATGCAACCGGGTGTTCAGATGACGGGCAGGGCCGTCTCGTACTTCACCTCGCGCAGCACCACGTTGCTGCGCACGCTGGACACGCCGGAGACCTTGAAGATGCGCTGCTGCAGGAAATGGTCGTAGGCCTTCATGTCGGGCACGACGACCTTGATCAAGTAATCGGCCTCGCCGGTGATGCCATGGCATTCGATGATCTCGCGGCTGGTGTTGACCATCTGCTCGAACTGCTCGACTGCACCTTCGCTGTGGCGCATCAGGCTGACATTGGCCAGCACGCAGATCGACAGGCCCAGCTTCTCGCGGTCCATCAGGGCCACGTGGCGGCGGATCACGCCGCTCTCCTCCAGCTCCTTGACGCGCCGCCACACGGGCGTGGCCGACAGGCCGACCTTGTCGGCGAGCTGCTGGGTGCTCTGGCGGCCGTCGGCCTGCAGGGCTTCGATGATCTGGCGCGTCACCTTATCGAAATGAATATTTTCCATATTCGCAATTATTAAGAATTTTCATCTCCAATCAGATCATCCAGGCAAACAAGAAGCAAAAACATACTGGCGCGACTGGCCAAAAATGACGAACATCAAAAAGGCCTGCCCGATGGCGGCCAAGAGGAGACGCCATGTCCAATGCCGACAAAAGCCACGACCAGCACCAGGAACACGCCACCGCGCTGCGCGACTACAAGCTGTCCGACAACCTGGGCGCCAGCACCGGCCAGGTGTTCCTGACCGGCACGCAGGCGCTGGTGCGCCTGCTGCTGGCGCAAAAAGCGCTCGACGAGCGCGCCGGCCTGAAGACTGCCGGCTTCGTGTCCGGCTATCGCGGCAGCCCCCTGGGCATGGTGGACCAGCAGTTGTGGAAGGCCAAGAAGTTCCTCGATGCCGCGCAGATCAACTTCCTGCCCGCCATCAACGAGGACCTGGCCGCCACCGCCTGCCTCGGCGTGCAACGCGCCGCGCTGGACCCCAAGCGCACGGTCGACGGCGTGTTTGCCATGTGGTACGGCAAGGGCCCCGGCGTGGACCGCTCGGGCGACGCGCTCAAGCACGGCAACGTCTACGGCAGCGCGCCGCTGGGCGGCGTGCTGGTGGTGTGCGGCGACGACCACGGCTGCGTCTCCAGCAGCACGCCGCACCAGAGCGACCTGGCGCTGCAGGCCTGGAGCATGCCCCTGGTGCACCCGGCCAATGTGGCCGAGTACCTGGAGTTCGGCCTTTACGGCTGGGCGCTGTCGCGCTTCTCGGGGGCCTGGGTGGGTTTCAAGGCCATCTCCGAGGTGGTCGAGTCGGGCATGACGGTGGACCTGGACAGCGTGCCGCTGGACTTCGAGCATCCGATAGCCTTCCAGCCCCAAACGAACCTGCACATCCGCCAAGTCGACCTGCCCTCGCTGGAACTGGAATCGCGCCTGGCCCACAAGCTGGACGCCGTGGCGGCCTTCGCCAAGCTCAATTCGATCGACAAGCACATCGTCGCGAGCCCCAGCGCCACGCTGGGCATCGTGACGGTGGGCAAGGCGCACTACGACTTCATGGAGGTGCTGCGCCGCCTGGACCTGGATCCCAACGCGCTGGCCGCGGCCGGCGTGCGCGTCTACAAGGTGGGCCTGGTCTATCCGCTGGAAGCAACCCGCATGAGCGAGTTCGCGCAAGGCCTGACCGACATGCTGGTGATCGAGGAAAAGGCCCCGGTGGTCGAACGCCAGATCAAGGAACTGCTCTACCACCTGCCCGACGCGCAGCGCCCGCGCGTGGTCGGCAAGACTGACGAACACGGCGCCGCGGTGCTCAGCGCCTTGGGTGAGCTGCGTCCCTCGCGCATCATGAAGGTGGTGGCCGACTGGCTGGCGCGCCTGAACCCGGCGCTGGACCGCCGCCACCTGGTGGTGGACTTCCTGACGCCCTGCCTGCTGTCCAACGAGGCCGACGGCGTGCGCCGCCAGCCCTATTTCTGTTCGGGCTGCCCGCACAACACCTCGACCAAGCTGCCCGAGGGCTCGCGCGCCCTGGCCGGCATCGGCTGCCATTTCATGGCCAGTTGGATGGAGCGCGGCACCTCGGGCCTGATCCAGATGGGCGCCGAGGGCATAGACTGGGCCGCGCACTCGCGCTTCACGACCGAGAAGCACGTGTTCCAGAACCTCGGCGACGGCACCTACTACCACTCCGGCTACCTGGCCATACGCCAGGCCATCGCGGCGCGCACCAACATCACCTACAAGATCCTCTACAACGACGCCGTGGCCATGACCGGCGGCCAGCCGGTCGACGGCCAGACCAGCGTGCCGCAAATTGCGCGCCAGGTCGAGGCCGAAGGCGTCAAGCGCCTGGTCGTGGTGTCCGACGAGATCGGCAAGTACGAAGGCTTTGAGGCGCAGTTCCCGCCCGGCACCACTTTCCACGACCGCAGCCAGCTCGACGCCGTGCAGCGCGAGCTGCGCGAGATCGAAGGCGTGACGGTGCTGATCTACGACCAGACCTGCGCGGCCGAGAAGCGCCGCCGCCGCAAGAAGAAGGAATTTGCCGATCCGCCGCGCCGCATCTTCATCAACCAGGCGGTCTGCGAGGGCTGCGGCGACTGCGGCCAGGCCAGCAACTGCCTGAGCGTGGTGCCGGTGGAAACCGACTGGGGCCGCAAGCGCCAGATCGAGCAATCGAGCTGCAACAAGGACTTCTCCTGCGTCAACGGCTTCTGCCCCAGCTTCGTCTCGGTGCACGGCGCGGTGCTGAAAAAGCGCGCCGGATCGGGCTTCAGCGCGCGGGACCTGGCGCGCGAGCTGGCCAGCTTGATGCCGCCCGGCGCCTGGAACTGGAGCGGCCCCTTCGACATGCTGGTCACCGGCGTCGGCGGCACCGGCGTGGTGACGGTCGGCGCGCTGATCTCGATGGCCGCGCACCTGGAGGGCAAGCAGGCCTCGGTGCTGGACTTCATGGGCTTTGCGCAAAAGGGCGGCTCGGTGCTGTCCTTCGTGCGCATCGCACCGACGCAGGACCTGCTCAACCAGGTCCGCATCGACACGCAGCAGGCCGACGTGCTGCTGGCCTGCGACATGGTGGTCGGCGCCTCGCCCGACGCCTTGGGCACGGTCAAGGCGGGCCGCACCGTCATCCTGGCCAACACCCACGAACTGCCCACCGCCAGCTTCGTGCGCAACCCTGACGCCACGCTGCACGCCGATTCGCTGCTGGCCAAGATGCGCTTCGCCACCGGCGATGCCCAAGATGGCGCCGCGGACCTGCTCCAGACCGTCGACGCGCAGGCCATCGCCCAGGCGCTGATGGGCGACACCATGCCCAGCAACATCATCATGCTGGGCGCCTGCTGGCAGCGCGGCCTGGTGCCCGTCAGCGAAGCGGCGCTGATGCGCGCCATCGAGCTCAACGGCGTGGCCGTCGAAGGCAACAAGACCGCCTTCGCGCTGGGCCGGCTGGCCGTCGGCAATGCGGAGGCACTGGCGCGCCTGGGCGGTGCCAAGCCGGCGATCATCCAGATGCCGGTGGTCGACCAGCTGGACGGCCCCGACGGCCTGATCGAGCGCCGCAGCCGCTTCCTTTCCGCCTACCAGGATGCTGCCTATGCGCAGCGCTACGCGACCCTGGTCGCGCAAGTGCGCGCCGCAGAATTGCAATGGGGTGATGCCGGGCACGCCGAGCGCCTGACCAAGACCGTGGCGCGCTACTACGCCAAGCTGCTGGCCATCAAGGACGAATACGAGGTCGCGCGGCTCTACACCAATGGCGAGTTCGAGACCGCCATGAAAGCGCAATTCGAGAACTGGGAGCAGCTCTCCTTCCACATGGCGCCGCCCCTGCTGTCCAAGCCCGGCCCGGACGGCCGCGCCCGCAAGCTCGAGCTGGGCGGCTGGACCTTCAAGGCCCTGCGCGTGCTCGCGCGCCTGAAAGGCCTGCGCGGCACGCCGCTGGACCTGTTCGGCAAGACCGAGGAGCGCCGCATCGAGCGCCAGCTGGTGACGGAATACGAGGCCCTGGTTCAGGACTTGATCGCCGCACTGAACACGGCCCAGCACAACGAGCGCGCCGCCAAGCTCGGCCTTGCCGTCAAGCTGGCCCGGCTGCCCGAGCACATACGCGGCTATGGCCACGTCAAGCTCGCCAACGTGGCGACCGTCCGCGCGCAATGGAGCGCGCTGCTGGACCAGTTCCACGGCCGCGCCGAGGCCGCGCCGGTCCAGGCCGCGGCGGTCCGGATCAAGGGCGTCGCCGAGCTTTGATGCACCGGCCATGCGGGCCGGGCCGAGAAGCGAAAGCGCTTTGAGGAAGTCAAGGCGGCGCGGCACGGACATCCTGAAATCCAATGATGACCTGGATGGGGCGCAGGACTATTCTTGGTTCGGCCCATTCAAATCAATAAACGGGTCCTGATCGCGTCGACGCCTTCAGTCAGGCCTTTTCAAGACTTGGCTGCACCCGACAAAGGACCGCGGTCGATACGTTCCGATCCAGGGAGGAAACGTGTTGATGCACGCCTGGTCGGCGGATGAGTCCGCCGCTTGCAGCCTGTCCGTCGCCGCCGACAACCTGGCGACGCGCCGGCCCCGCGCATCCGGCCGCGCGCTCGGGCGTGCGTTCGGGCACGCCTGAGCGAGTTGTTTCGGGACACGGAACCGCATGGAGCATGGCCGTCATGATCCCCCACAACTCCATTGCAAGGCGAGATGAGGTCGGCAAGTCCATGGCCACCGTCCTGGCCGTCGACGACGACGCGGAGAACCTGGCCGATCTGGTGGCCCTGCTGGACCCGGACTACCAGGTGCTGGCCGCGAAATCGGGAGAGCGCGCCTTGCAGCTGGCCGCCGCCACGCCGCAGCCCGATTTGATCCTGCTCGACATGAAGATGCCCGGCATGGACGGCTACGCCGTGATCTCGCAGCTCAAGGCCAACGCCTTGACACGCAACATACCCGTTCTTTTCGTGACGGCGAAAGATCAGGCCGAAGACGAGCAGCGCGGGCTCACGCTGGGCGCCGCGGACTATATCGTCAAGCCCTGGCGCAACGAGGTCGTACGGTCACGCGTGCGCACCCATCTCGAATTGAAACGGGCGCAGGAGTGGCTGGCCCGCCAGGACGCCATTCTTGCGCATGAAGTGGCGACGCGCACGGCCGAGTTCCAATCGATCCTGGCCAGCGCCAGGGAAGGCATCTTCGGCACCAACGAACAGGGTCAGATCTCGTTCATCAACCCTGCCGCGGCCGAGATGCTGGGCTATGGCCCGGACGAGCTGCTTGGATGCCATTCACGCGCGGTGTTTCACCATGCACCGCTGGCCGGCTCGCCCAGGCTCTTCAATGACTGCCTGATCACCAGCGCCTATGCCGCGGGCGAGGCCATCTGCGACTGCGAATGCGTGTTCTGGCGCAAGGACGGCAGCGCGCTGCCGGTCGAGTTTTCCTGCATGCCGCTGCGCCGCAATGGCGCGCTGGCCGGCTCCGTGGTGACGTTCAAGGACATCGCGGAACGCAAGCACTATCTGGCCGAACTGGAACGCAGGTCCAGATACGACGAGCTGACTGGCCTGCCCAATCGCCATCTGCTGGCCGAGCGCCAGGAGATGGCGCTGGAGCGCTGCAAATCGGAAAACCAGCCGCTGGCCATGCTGCTGATCAAATTGGGCCAGTTGAAGGAGATCAACGACACGCTGGGCCGCGACGTGGGCGACCTGGTGCTGAAGAATGCGGCCAATGCATTGGCCGACTTGACGCCGGAGTCGGACACCCTGGCGCGGCTGTCCGGTGACGAATTCATCATGCTTCACTCCGGCGGGGAGAGTTCCGCGGCGATGCTTGCGCAGAGCCTCATGCACCAATCGTCGCTTGGAACCTCGGTCGGGAATCGGCGGCTTCATCTTTCCGCGCACATCGGCATCGCCCTCTTTCCCAGGGACGGCGACAACGCGGAGATTTTGCGAATCAACGCGGCAGCGGCCATGCAGAAGGCGAAATCGACATTGCAGAATGCATTTCGCTTTTACAGCGCGGAGATGAACGCCCGGTCCCTGGAACGGCTCGACACGACCAATGACCTGCGGCTTGCGATCGAGCGCAACGAACTGGTGGTCTTCTACCAACCTCAAGTCAGCTTGTTCAATGGCGAGATCATCGGCTGCGAAGCGCTGATCCGGTGGCGGCATCCGCGGCGCGGCCTGGTGCCGCCTGGTGAATTCATTGCCATCGCGGAAGAAACCGGCCTGATCGTGCCCATAGGCGAATGGGTGTTGCGCACGGCCTTCCGCCAAAACAAGGCCTGGCACGATGCCGGGCTGTCCACCGTGCCGATGGCGGTCAATATATCGCCGCGCCAATTCGCGATCCAGGATCTGCCCTCGCTCATTCGAACCGTCGTGAACGAAAACGAGTTGGACCCCGACATGATGGAGCTGGAACTGACCGAATCCGCCGTCATGACCGATGTCGATGCCTTCTTCAACGCGGCCAGAGGTCTGAAGCATCTCAATGTGGCCTTGGCCATCGATGACTTCGGCACCGGATTCTCATCGCTCAACCACCTCAAGCGCCTGGCCTTGGATCGATTGAAGATCGATATTTCATTCATTCGCGACCTGACCCAGGACGCCAACAGCGCAACCATCGTGCGCGCCATCATTTCCCTGGCTCACAGCCTGAACCTGTCGGTGCTGGCGGAGGGCGTCGAAACCGAGGCGCAACTCAATTTCCTGCGCGCCGCGGGCTGCGACGACATCCAGGGCTACTACTTCAGCCGCCCCGTTCCCGCAGACGACTTTGAAGTGTTGCTGCGCGAGCACCGCAAGCTGAACATGGCCGGCTTGGCCGGCCATGAAAAACGCACGCTGCTGATCGTCGACGACGATCCAGGCATTCTTGCTGCATTCAAGCGCGCACTGCGCGGCCGAGGCTACGACCTCCTCCTTGCGGACAGCGGGCCGTCTGCGCTCGAGCAACTGGCCACCCATCACGTCCAAGTCGTGATTTCGGACGCGCGCATGCCGCATATGAGCGGCACGGACTTTCTGCGCAAGGTGCGCAACATCTATCCGGACACGATGCGCATCATGCTGTCCGGCTATACGGACATCAATGCCGTCACCGAGGCGGTCAATTCCGGCGATCTCTTCAAATTCATCACCAAGCCGTGGGACGAGAACGACATCTTCTCCACCATTGAAGACGCATTCCGTACCTATGAGATGAAGCAGCGCCGGCGAGCGCGCCCGTCTTGAAACACATCATGCAGGCGAACGTGAACCCCGCCGCCGCAGGCTACTCCATGACGGGCGGGCCCTTGATGGGCAATCGAATCTCAAAAGTCGTCCCGACATTGGGCTCGGACTCCACGGCAATCGTTCCACCGTGCTTTTGTATGATGGAAAAGGACAGTGACAGGCCCAGGCCCGTGCCCTTGCCCACGGGCTTGGTGGTGTAGAAGGGCTCGAATATCCTTCGCTTGACCTCCTCCGGCATGCCCGAACCGTTGTCGCGAATGAAGATGGCCACCAGTTCGCCCTCGACCCGCGTTTGGATCTTGATTTCTCCGCGCTCGGCAATTGCATAAGCGGCGTTGACAATGATGTTCAGGAATACCTGGTTGATCTGCCCCGCCATGCAGTGCACGAGTGGAATCTCTCCATAGTCCCGGACCACAGTGGCCTTGTATTTGATCTCATTCATGACCACGTTCAAGGTCGACTCCAGGCCGGCATTGATGTCCGCCTCGTGCCAGTCATTCTGGTCAATGCGAGAAAAATCCTTCAGGTCCTTGACGATGTTCTTGACTCGGGTCAGGCCGTCTTCGCTTTCGCGAAGCAACTGCGGCAGGTCTTCCTTCAAATACTCTGGATCCAATTGCTGCAGGGTATCGGCAATGGATTTTTTCTGTGCATCGGGCAGCGAATCAAAATCCATCCTGGAGATCAGGTCAATGAAGTTCAACAGGCCCACGGCGTAGCGCTTGAGCGTGGAGAGATTGAAGGAGACAAAACCGATCGGATTGTTGATCTCATGCGCGACGCCAGCCGCCAGCTGTCCGATCGCGGCCATTTTCTCCGACTGCAGCAATTGATTTTGAGTTTCCGTGATCCGCTCATTCGCTTCCTGGATCTTCTTGAAGTTGTATTCCAACTCCTCCTGCACCCGCTTGATTTCGGTGATGTCCTGGATGATCCACCAGGTCTTCGGCGCCTCGGTGTTCTGATCAGCGACATAGGCGATCAGCCTCGCCCAAAGGTGGGTGCCGGAAAGCGAAATCATTTCCGACTCATAGAGCAAGGACTCCCCGTTCAACAAGGCCGCACTCGCGACCTTTCTCAACTCCGCATAGCATTCATCGGAAGGAAACAGGGCTCGCGTCGAGAACCCAACGGCCGCGCCAGCCTTGACAGCAAACATTTCATAAAATTTCCGGTTGGCGCGCGCGACTTTTTCATTGGCGGTGCTGATGATGGCCACAGACGCATTGTCAAGAAAGGCCTCCAGCTCATGGTGCAGCTCAAAGACTTCGGAAGTCCGCTCGCTGACCATGACTTCAAGCTCGGACCGGTGCCGCTTCAACTCCTGCTCGGCATTCACCCGCTCCGTCACATCCTGAAGTGTTTCAATGGCGCCGATCAATTGGCCGTCGCTGTCGGTCAGCGGCGTCGCATTGAACAGCAGCCACTTGCCGTGCAGGCCAAAGCGTTCAAAAAAGCCCTGCACCTCCCAGGCGTTCTTCATCAGGGGAAGCGATTTCAGCCTGCTTCCGTACAACTCCGGGCCGCGCATCTCCACCGTTCCGTCGACCACCAGATCGGCCAACAGCGGCTGCTCCTTGTCGTAAAACGCCGACCAGGCCGTCGTCTTTCCCAATACCTCCAGCGCCTTGATGCCGGTCAGTTCGGCGCAGGCTCCATTCCATTGCGTGACCTTGTGCTCGATATCAATCACCAAGGTGGCAATGGGATTGTTTTCAATGATCTGGTGCAGCACACGCCCCAAATGCAACATGCTGGACTGGACGAACTGCATGTCGCTCAGGTCCTGGCAGGTCAGCACGCCATACTTGACCCCATGCAGCCGCACGATCTTGACCGTTGCCTCGATCGAGCGCTGCGCACCGGTATTTGAATTGAGCTTGAATTCCTTGGTTGGAAATTCATGATCGGGCGTGCCATCGGCGATGCTTTGCACCAGGTATTCATGGAAGTCCCTTTGATTTTCTGCGGCAAGCATCCGCACGAAACCGCGGCCGACCAGGCTGCTTTGAGGCATCCCGACCAAGCGGCCAAACGCGACGTTGCCGAACCGAATGATCAGGTCCGACGACAACACCAGGACTGCGGAGCTGATGGCCGAATACGCCAGAAACAGATGCTCGAGCTCCAGCAGAGGAGACTCCGGCGTTTGCGTTTGCGTTTGCGGCTGCAGTTCGGCTTCCATGTGCTGCGTCCTACAAATCGTCCATGATGATGGACCCGTCCGGCGCGAAATTGATCCGCGTCAGTGCGGGCTCCTGCAACTCAAAACGCTTCAATTCAGCGTCATGCGGAGACGCGCCGCCCTTCGCCAATTGCAGCTCGTTCAAGAGCGCACGGTTCTCCATGGACAATTCATAAATCTTCAAGCCTTCCGATATGGCGCTGATCAATTCGTGATCCACCCACGGCTTCGCCGCAAATCGCTGAATTCCCGCAACATTGACGGCGGCAACGATGGCATTCAGGTCGGCATAGCCGGAAAGTATCATTCGAAAACTATCCGGCTGAATCTCCCGGGCGGCCGCAAGAAATTCGACACCGGACATGCCCGGCATTTTGTAGTCCGAAATGATGACGCCGAAATGCATCTCTTCCAGCCGCCTCAGGGCCAAATGCGGCTCCGAAAACACCTCGACCACCGGGGCCTGGCCATCATCGCTTTTCATACTATATGAAATCAGGCGTTTCATCGCATTCAGAATATTGACTTCATCATCAACAATCATTATTTGCTGCTTCATGCCGATCTCCAATTTGAATTACGACGAGAATGCCTGCGCCGGCATCACCGCTCCGTTTTCACATAGATCTTGATCTTGATCGCGTCTCTGTCCGTGATTTCGTTCAATTGGGTTATGACCCTGAGGTTGAAGACAAAGCCCGCCGCCAGCAGCAAGGTCCCCTTCGGACTCAAGAGATCCCTGGAAAGCACCATGCCAGGCTGCAGATCCGCAACCGTCAGCGCCTGGTCTTTCGTGTCATCCTCTTCCGGCAGGACCCTCACCACCTCGAAAGCCTCGACAATCTCTGGAAAATACCGGGTATTGGCGCCCTGCCGGATCACTCGCGACGCACTTTCTGGCGTATGGGGCGTGTCCGAGAGCTTCCCTTGCAGCAGATTGAAATAGTCGTCCGCAATGCCGATGATCTGCGACGGCTTGGATATTTCATGTTCCGTCAACCCATCCGGAAAGCCCTTGCCATCGAGTCTTTCGTGCTGTCCCCTGATGTATTTGGCAATCTTGTTGATCTGCTGCATCGGCAGCAGGATGTTTTCGGCGTCGATGGGGTGCCGCTTGTATCTCCTGATCTCCTCGCTGTCCATCTTGTGCAGCGGCTTCTTGTACAGATGGTCTGGAAACCCAATGGTTCCGATGTTTTGCAGCAGCCCGGCAATGTAAATGTCCTCGACCTCCTTGGCCGTCATGTCCAACTGCTTGGCAATCTGTTTGGCCAGGTTGGCCACCTTGTGCGAATGCCCAGCGCTGAGCCCGTCCCTGAGCTCCAGCAGTCTGCTGAAGACTTGAATTGAAATCAGGTAGTTCTCATTCAACTGCTCGAATGAACGTTCGAGCATGGCATTGACTTGCTCGATCTCATGGGTGCGCGCGGCCACCCTGGCTTCAAGCGCCTCGTTCAGCGTTCGGAGTTCATCGTTTTGCTGCTGGGTCAGGGTCCAGAGCCTGATATTCTCCGCCTGCAAATTGGCGCGGTAGGCAGCCTCGCGGACTGCCAGCAGCATCGTTTGATCGTCAATGGGCTTGGAAATATATTTGTGAATCTCACCCTTGTTGATCGCGGATACCGTTGAATTGATGTCCGCGTAGCCGGTCAGCAAGATTCTGACGGTATTGGGGAATTCATTTCTGACTTTTTCCAGAAACGCAGCCCCGTCCATTTCCGGCATGCGCATGTCAGATATCACGACATCGACCGAGTGGGTCCTCATGGTTTCCAGACCGGCCATCCCAGATTCCGCCGTGAATATTGAATAGCCTTCTGGACGAAACAGTCTTTTCAGCGCACTCAGGATCGAGGGCTCATCGTCCACAAACAGTATCGACGGGACGCTGGATGACGGCTCGCTCATGGTGTCGGTACTCAAGCCTGCTGAATCTGGAACTTATATCGCTTTCCGTAGCCGATTGCTATCCCTCCAACGATCTAGTTCTGTGCACGCCTGCGCAGGTCTGCCGCGAATTTCAGGGACCAGCCCACGGCACACGGGGCCAGGCAGAACGCATAACGCCGTCAATGGCTGACGTTCCTGGCCCCATAAGCATGCGCAGCCACTTGATTCCATTGCCTGTCATCCTCAACTGTACGCAGGGATGCAGCCGCTTCATCAAATCAGCCACGGCAGCCGCCAGACGGCTACGCCAAGCCCGTCAAATGCAGGGTTGCAATCTCGAACCTCAGCCCGCCGGTGATCGCGCCGCTGATCAGGCCGCCGTCGCTGACGGCGGCGCTATGAAATCAAATGCGCCCGGATCAAGCCCCCCAGCGCGGCCAGCAGCAGGGCCAGCGTGGGCAACATGCTCAGCAGGTAACCCATGCTGCGCGACGCCGGATCCTTGATATAGGAACGGGCGTACAAAACACGGCCCAGCAAATAGACGGCGCCCACCGCGCCGACCCAGGCCGGCGACCAGTACCGGGCCGCCAGCCATAAGGCAGGCAGGAAGATGACCAGGGTCTCCAGCGTGTTCATCTGGACGCGATAGGTGCGCTCGAACACCTCATGCCCCGTGGTGGCCGGGGCCTTGACCCCATACAGGCCCCGCGCCCGGCCGACCAGTACGCCGAATACCAGAAATTGAATCAGGGCCAGCAGCGATACGAGTTCAATCCAGGCCATATCACTTCCTCACTTCCCAAAAGAGTTAAATATCCACCTTGAAACCCAGGTCCAATTCCGAGCCCGGCACCCCTCCCGCACGACCCCAGTTCTCGCGGGCAATCTCGTTGAGCATGATCATCACGCAGTCGCCTGGCTTGAACCGCCTCCATGATCTGAACCTCTTGTTCGGGCGTGTAATTGCAACGGACCTCGATGAGCGTGCTGGGCATGGTCGATTCAAATTCGCTTGAACGGACCCGAATTTAACCACCGCTCGATCTGCACCTGCCGGTCATTGCCCCAGAAAGGCTCGCCGTCGACGATGAAGAATGGGGCACCGAAAACGCCTGCAGCCACGGCCGCTTCGTTGACCTGTTTGAGCCTGAGCTTCCAGCGCTCGTCCTGCCACGCAGCCTCGACGGCTTGCGCATCCAGGCCCAGATCGGTCGCCAGTGCCTTGAGCACCTCGGGATCCTTGAGCAAGGCGCCGCGGGTGAAATAGGCGCGCAAGGCCGCGCGCGCCCAGGCCACGGCCTTGGACGGATCCTGCTCGTTCAAGTACCAGAACACCCGCGCAGCCTGGTGTGTCGCGATGGGGAACACGATGGGCTGCCGGTAAGGCAGGCCGGCGAAGTGCGCCGAGCGTTCGAAATCGCGCAGCACATAGTCGCGCTTGAGCGGGTAGTCGACCGCGGGCTTGAGTTCCGCGGTCTGAAACAGCACGCCCAGCAGCACCGCGTGCCATTGCACGGTGCGTCCATGCCGTGCCGCCACCGCCTCGATCCATTCGGACGCGATGTACGAGTACGGCGAGGAAAAATCGAAATAGAACTGGATGGGGCTGCGCGGCGCGCGCAGCGAGGCCGGAAGAATGGTGTCGCTCATGCAGCGACCTTACGTCATCCGGTCGCCCGCCATCAAGCGGGTTTACCGGCACATCACCTCAACATCAAACCAGCGCGCGTCCGATCAGGATCTTCTGCACCTCGGACGTGCCCTCGTAGATCTGGCAGACCCGCACGTCGCGGTAGATGCGCTCGACCGGGAAGTCGCTCACATAGCCGTAGCCGCCATGCACCTGGATCGCGGCCGAGCAGACCTTCTCGGCCATCTCGGTGGCGAAGAGCTTGGCCATGGCCGCCTCCTTCAGGCAGGGCTTGCCGGCGTCCTTGAGCGAGGCCGCGTGCCAGATCAGCTGGCGCGCCGCTTCGATCTGCATGGCCATCTCGGCCAGCTTGTGCTGGATCACCTGGTGCTCGAAGATGGGCACGCCGAAGGCGACGCGCTCCTTGCTGTATTTCAGCGCCGCCTCGAAGGCCGCGCGCGCCATGCCCACGGCCTGCGAGGCGATGCCGATGCGGCCGCCCTCCAGTCCGGACAGCGCAATCTTCAGGCCCTGGCCTTCCTCGCCGAGCCGGTTGGCGGCGGGAATACGGCAGTTCTCGAACAGGATCTGCGCCGTGTCGCTGGCGTGCTGGCCCATCTTGTCTTCGATGCGCGCGACCGTGTAGCCGGGCGCGCTCGTGGGCACCAGGAAAGCACTGATGCCCTTCTTGCCGGCGGCCTTGTCGGTCACGGCCATGACGATGGCCACGTCGCCGTTCTTGCCGCTGGTGATGAACTGCTTGACGCCGTTGAGCACGTAGTCGTCACCATCGCGCACCGCCGTAGTCTTCAGGCCACCCGCCTCGGAGCCGACGTGCGGCTCGGTCAGGCAAAAGGCGCCCAGCATGTCGCCGCGCGCCAGCGGCTTCAGGAAACGCTGCTTCTGGTCCTCGTTGGCGAAGGCCATCAGGATGGAGCAGACCGGGCAGTTGTTGACGCTGACCACGGTGGACGTGGCGCCGTCGCCCGCGCCGATCTCTTCCAGGATGATGGACAGCGCCAGGTAGTCCAGACCCGCGCCGTCGTACTCGGTGGGCACGGCCACGCCGTAGCAGCCCAAGGCGGCCAGGCCCTTGAGTTCGGCGGCCGGGAAGTGGTGGCTCTTGTCCCATTCGGCGGCCTTGGGTGCGATCTGTTCCTGTACATAGGCGCGCACGGCGTCCTGGACAGCGATATGGTCTTCTGAAAGCAACATGGTTTTCTCACCAGGCCAGTGCCTGGCCCAAATAATCGAAGAAAGCGCCGTTGTCGGCGGAAGTGGCGCGCGCCAGCACGCCGCGCATGCCGGCCACGCTGGTCTGCACGTCGATGTCGGCATCGGGGCCGCCCATGTCGGTGCGCACCCAACCGGGATGGAAGCTGATGCAGGTGGCGCGTCCCTGCAACTGCAGCGAGGCATCCTTGAGCACCGAGTTGGCCGCCGCCTTGGAAGCGCGGTAGAGCCAGCCATACGAGTGGGTACGGGTGCCGATGGCGCCCATGCGCGAAGAGATCAGCGCCAGGCGCGCATCGGGCGCCAGCGCATCGAGCAGCTGCGGCAGCACGCGCATGGGCCCCAGCACATTGGTGTGCATGACCTGGTCGAATTCCGCTTCGGTCGGCGTTTGCAGGCCCTGGTGGTCGGGGCCGTAGGCGCCCGCCACGATCCACACGGCGTTGAACTGGTAGCCGTCGATCTGCCAGGCCAGCCCCGAGGCGCTGGCCGTGTCGGCCACGTCGATACGCAAGGCCTTGGCGCCCAGCGCCTCAAGGGCTGCCGGGCCTGCGTCGCTGCGGGCCGTGGCCACCACCTGCTCGCCGGCCGCACGGCATTGGCGAGCCAGCTCGAGCCCGATGCCGCGCGAGGCCCCGATGATCAGCACCTGTGACATGGCAGATCTCCTGGTGGATGTCAGACGAGTTCGAGACCCATGGCCGTGGCTTCGCCGCCGCCGATGCACAGCGATGCGACGCCGCGCTTGAGGCCGCGTTTCTTCAGCGCGCCCAGCAGGGTCGCGATGATGCGGGCACCCGATGCGCCGATCGGATGGCCCAGTGCGACGGCGCCGCCGTTGACGTTCATGATCTCGTGCGGCAGCTTGAACTCGGTCATCGCGGCCATGGTCACGGCGGCAAAGGCCTCGTTGACTTCCCACAGGTCCACGCTCTTGGCGTCCCAGCCGTTCTTGGCCAGCAGCTTGTTGATGGCGCCCACCGGCGCGGTCGAGAACCATTCAGGCGCATTGGCGTGCACGGCCGTGCCGACGATGCGCGCCACCGGTACGACGCCCATCTTCGCGGCCGTGCTTTCGCGCATCAGCACCAGGGCCGCCGCACCGTCGGAGATCGACGAGGAACTCGCTGCCGTCACCGTGCCGTCCTTCTTGAAGGCGGGCTTGAGGCCGGCGATCTTGTCGAGCTTGGCCTTGAAGGGCTGCTCGTCGCGCGAGAACACGGTGTCGCCGTTGCGGCCCGCCACGCTGACAGGCGCCATTTCCCAGTCGAAGCTGCCGTCCTCGTTGGCGCGCTTGGCGCGCTCGGTCGAGGTGATGGCAAAGGCGTCCTGCGCCTCGCGGCTGAAGCCGTACTTGGCCACGCATTGCTCGGCGAACACGCCCATGGCCTTGCCGCGCTCATAGGCGTCTTCCAGGCCGTCCATGGCCATGTGGTCGTACATGGCGGCAGCGCCGTACTTCACACCCTTGCGCGCGAACATCAGGTGTGGCGCATTGGTCATGGACTCCATGCCGCCGGCAATCAATACATCGGCGCTGCCGGCCTTCAGCGTGTCGTGCGCGAACATCGTGGCGCGCATGCCGGCGCCGCACATCTTGGACAAGGTCACCGCGCCCACCGATTGCGGCAGGCCCGCCTTGAGCACGGCCTGGCGGGCCGGCGCCTGGCCCTGGCCGGCCATCAGGCAGCTGCCCATGAAGGCCTCGTTGATGGCGTCGGCCGGAATGCCTGCGCGCTCGACGGCGGCACGGATCGCCACCGCGCCCAGCTCCCAGGCGGCGAGGTTGGCGAAGTCGCCCAGCAGGCCGCCGATGGGCGTACGGGCGGCGGAAACAATCACGATCGGATCAGACATGGTGTGCTCCTGGTTCAGGAAAGGAAAAGGGATGCGCGTCAGGCCTGCATGCTGAGCTCAGGCCTTGGCTGCGCGGATGAAACATCGGGTTGAACATAAAAGCGCTTGTGCGCCTCGTACGGAAATACGTCGTGCACATAGCCTGCCTGAATGCGCTGCTTGTGGCCTTGCCAAAAATCAGCATCGAGCAGATCGGCGTGGTGCCGCATGAAGACCTCGCGCACGGCCGGGTTGCCGAGCAGGAAGGGCTCGAAGGTCTCGGGAAACACGTCGCGCGGCCCGACGCTGTACCAGACCTCGCCGGACATCTCTTCCTCCTCGTTGCGCGGCGCGGGCACGCGGCGGAAGTTGCAGTCGCTCAGGTATTCGATCTCGTCATAGTCGTAGAACACAACCTTGCCGTGCCGGGTCACGCCGAAGTTCTTCCACAGCATGTCGCCGGGGAAGATGTTGGCCGCGACCAGGTCCTTGATGGCATTGCCGTACTCGATCACGGCGTGCTCCAGCTGCTCGGGCGTGGCGTCCTGCAGGTAGATGTTGAGCGGCACCATGCGGCGCTCGATGTAGACATGCTTGAGCACCAGGTCCGCACCCTGCTCTTCCATCAGGCTGGGGCAGAAGGCCTTGAGCTCGGCGAGCAGCTCCTCGTCGAAACGATAGCGCGGAAAGGCCACGTTCGAATACTCCAGCGTATCGGCCATGCGGCCGACGCGGTCGTGCTGCTTGACCAGCAAATACTTGCCCTGCACGAGTTCGCGCGTGGTCTCCTTCTGGGCCGGAAAGAAGTCCTTGATCAGCTTGAACACGAAGGGGAAGCTCGGCAGGTCGAACACCAGCATGACCATGCCCTTGATGCCCGGCGCGATGCGGAACTTGTCGCTCGAATGGCGCAGGTGGTAGAGCAGGTCGCGGTAGAACAGGTTCTTGCCGTGCTTTTGCAGGCCGATCGCGTTGTACAGCTCGGCGCGCGGCTTGCGCGGCATCATCGAGCGCAGGAACTGCACGTAGGCGCTGGGAATCTCCATGTCGACCATGAAGTAGGCGCGCGCGAAGCTGAACAGCATCAGCAGTTCGTCTTCGCCGAACAGTGCGGCGTCCAGGTACAGCAGGCCGCGCTCGTTGTGCAGCACCGGTAAGGCAAAAGGCGTCTCGATGAAACCGTTGACGACCTTGCCGACGATGTACGCGCCCTTGTTGCGGAAGAACAGCGAGGACAGCACCTGGATCTGGAAATTGGTGCGCCAGCGGTAGTGGCGCAGGTCGCGGTGCATGGCCGCCAGCACATGGTCCACGTCGCGCCCGAGGTCCTCGAACGCAAGGTTCAGCTGGAAGTTGTCGACGATGCGGATCAGCGTCTCGCGCAGGTTCTCGGGCGTCGGGTAGTAGCAGCGGTAGGTGGGCTTGGCTGCCGGCTCGTCGTTCTCGATGTACTCGGTCGAGACCGCGGGCCTCACGAAGATGAAATCGTTGTGGAAATAACTGTGATGCAGGATGCGCGTGCAGACCGAATTGAAGAAGGTCTCGGCCAGCTCGGGCTGGTGGTGGTTGGTCAGCAGGCCGATGTAGTGCAGCTTGACCTGCTGCCAGATCGCCATCGGCAGCTCGCTGGCCTTGAAGCGCTGCTCCAGCAGCTCGGTGGACTCGTTGACGCGCTTGTCGTAGAACTCGATGCGCTCGCGCTGCGCGCGCTGCTGGCCGTGCCAATCGGCGCGCTCGAAGCGTCGCTTGGCCTCGTCGGCGCTGATGGCCCGGAAAATCCGGTAGTGCCGATTGAACCCGCCCAGCATGGTTTGAGCAATCTCAAACGCATGCGCATCCGTCAGTTGGTGCGGGAACTTTTGCGACAACATCAGCCACCTTCGCCGGGTTCAAGCGCCCTTGTCGTAGCGTTGCTTGACGGCATGCAGCGCACGCTGGAAGGCCGGCCCCACCTGGTCGGCCGCCGAGACGGTGATGGCCAGGTCTTCCAGCAAGCCATTGTGCAGGCCGTACACCCAGCCATGCACCACCACGTCCTGGCCGCGCGCCCAGGCATCCTGGACCACGGTGGTCTGGCAGGCGTTGCGCGCCTGCTCCAGCACATTGAGCTCGCACAGGGCGTTGACGCGCTGCCGCGGATCGACCGTCTCGAGCCACTCGTGGTGGTGGTTGCGCACGTCCTGCACATGGCGCAGCCAATTGTCGACCAGGCCCACGCGCATGTCGAGCAGCGCCGCCTTGACGCCGCCGCAGCCCGAGTGGCCCACCACGATGATGTGCTTGACCTTGAGTTCGTCGACCGCGAACTGCATCACCGACAGGCAGTTCAAGTCGGAATGCACGACCACATTGGCCACGTTGCGGTGCACGAACAGCTCACCCGGCAGCAGATTGACCAGCTCGTTGGCCGGCACGCGGCTGTCGGCGCAGCCTATCCACAGGTACTGCGGGGTCTGCTGCTTCAGCAGCCGGGTGAAGAAATCGGGCTCGCTGGATACGACATTCGCGGCCCACTGTTTGTTGCTGTCCAGCAGCTCAGTCAATTCGATGCTCATGACGACATTCTCGCGGCATCCCGTTCGGAAGGACGGTAGAGACCCCACAAGAGCAGATCCACGATCTCTCCGTTCTTGTAGGCGCTTTGCGGCAGATGCGCCTCCTGATGGAAACCGCAGCGCCGCGCCACCTGAGTGGATGCAGCATTCCAGGCAAAGATACGCATGTACAGGCGCGTCAGCTCCGGAAAGCTGGCCCAGGCCCAGTCGCGCACCAGGCCCAATGCCTCCGTCGCGATGCCGCGCCCCCAGAAGGCCTGGCCGAGCCAATAGCCCGCCTCGGCGTTGCAGCGCATCCATTCCGGATCGCGCCGCAGGCTGATGCAGCCCACCGCTTCGCCATCGACCTCGATGGCCCAGCTCAGACCGAAGTCCTGCCAGCCGCCCGCGCACCACTGCCGCGCCACCTCCACCGTGTAAGGCCTCGGAAACCCGTCGAACAGGTTGCGCCAGACGGCTTCGTCGTCGCCATGGCGGCTCAGGCTTTCAGCGTCGTCAAGCCTCAAAGTCCGCAAGGTGCAGCGCGAGCCGCACAGCACGGGCAGGGTCCAAGCGGACGGGGTGGGGGTGCTCATCGCGCCACCCGGACTTACATGGTCTCGGCAAACAGCTCGCGACCGATCAGCATGCGGCGGATCTCGCTGGTGCCCGCGCCGATCTCATACAGCTTGGCATCGCGCCAGAGGCGGCCCAAGGGGTACTCGTTGATGTAGCCGTTGCCGCCGAAGATCTGCACGCCGTCGCCGGCCATGCGCGTGGCCTGCTCGGCGCACCACAGGATCACCGAAGCGCAGTCCTTGCGGACCTGGCGCACGTGCTCGGCGCCCAGCAGATCGAGATTCTTGGCCACGGTGTAGGCGAACGAGCGGCCGGCCTGCAGCACGGTGTACATGTCGGCCACCTTGCCCTGGATCAGCTGGAATTCGCCGATGCTCTGGCCGAACTGCTTGCGGTCGTGGATGTAGGGCACGACGCTGTCCATCACGGCCTGCATGATGCCCAGCGGCCCGCCGGTCAGCACGGCGCGTTCGTAGTCCAGGCCGGACATCAGCACCTTGGCGCCGCCGTTGAGCGCGCCCAGCACGTTCTCGGCCGGCACCTCGACGTTCTGGAACACCAGCTCGCCGGTGTGGCTGCCGCGCATGCCCAGCTTGTCGAGCTTTTGCGCGATGGAGAAGCCCTTCATGCCCTTTTCGATCAGGAAGGCCGTCACGCCGCGCGCGCCGAGCTCGGGCTCGGTCTTGGCATAGACCACCAGGGTGTCGGCATCAGGGCCGTTGGTGATCCACATCTTGTTGCCGTTGAGCAGGTAGTAGCCGCCCTTCTCCTCGGCCTTGAGCTTCATGCTGATGACGTCCGAACCGGCACCGGGCTCGCTCATGGCCAGCGCGCCGACATGCTCGCCGCTGATCAGCTTGGGCAGGTATTTCTGCTTCTGCGCCTCGTTGCCGTTGCGGTTGATCTGGTTCACGCACAGGTTGCTGTGGGCGCCGTAGGACAGGCCCACCGACGCCGAGGCGCGGCTGATTTCCTCCATCGCCACCATGTGGGCCAGGTAGCCCATGTTGGCGCCGCCATAGGCCTCGCTGACCGTGATGCCCAGCACGCCCAACTCGCCCATCTTGCGCCACAGGTCCATGGGGAACTGGTCGTTGCGATCGATCTCGGCGGCACGCGGCGCGATCTCGGCCTGCGCGAACTCAAAGACCGCGTCGCGCAGCGCGTCGATGTCTTCACCCAGTTGGAAATTCAGGCCCGGCAGGTTCATGTGATGTCTCCAGATTCAGGATCGCGCTTGACGGATTTTGTTCAGTTGACGCGCTTGGTTGACGTTTACGTAAACGTCAATTTGCGGATTCTAATCGCTGGCTCGGCATTCCGTCTGAAAAATTCCGGCCAGTCCTTCAGGACATCAGAGAAAGCGTTCCAGCAGCTTCTTCGAGGCCCGGTCCAGCGCAAAACGATCCGGCACCAGGTAGTGGATGCCATGGCTGCTGCCGATCAGCAGGCGTCCGTCGCCCAGGCGCCGGATGTCTTCCTCGGTCTTCAGGATGAACTGGCTTTCGCCGCGATCGGTGTCCACGGTCCACTGGCTGGGCGTCGAGAAGGTGCTGACGGCCTTGAGCTTCAGCACCGTAGGCACGAATTCGCGCGCGGCGAATTCGCTCTCCAGCAGTTCGCGCTCGGGCGTGGGCAGGCCGGACAGCCGCTCCACCCAGGCCAGTTCATGCCCGTCGGGGCCGACCAGCGAAATGCCCTCGTCGGGCGCCGAAATCGGATGCGCGCGGACCGGCGTCACGCCATCAAACACCTGGCCGGCGCCGTCGGTCAGCACCAGTTGGCCGAAGGAATCGCGGACCAGGCGCTGGAACGGAAGTGGGGAGGAACTCATCATGCAGACACCAGGGTGTGGGCGTTCGGGTTGGGCGTCAGCGCCGGCATGTCGTCGTCGGCGTCCATGCGGCGGGCCTGGGCCTCGTAGAGACGCCAATAGGTGCCCTGCTTGGCCATCAATTCGTCGTGCGGACCGACCTCGACCACCTGCCCGCGGTCCATCACCACCAGGCGGTCGGCCTTGCGCAGGGTCGACAAGCGGTGCGCAATGGCGATGGTGGTGCGGCCCTTCACGAGATTGTCCAGCGCCTTCTGGATTTCCTTTTCGGTCTCGGTGTCGACCGAGGAGGTGGCTTCATCGAGGATCAGCAAGCGTGGGTTGATCAGCAGGGCGCGCGCAATCGAGATGCGCTGGCGCTCGCCGCCGGAGAGACCTTGGCCGCGCTCGCCGACCAGCGAGTCGTAGCCCTGCGGCAAGCGCAGGATGAACTCGTGCGCATGTGCGGCGCGTGCCGCCGCAACGATTTCCTCGCGCGAGGCGTCGGGCTTGCCGTAGGCGATATTCTCGGCAATCGTGCCGAAGAACAGGAAGGGCTCCTGCAGCACCAGGCCGATGTGGCGCCGGTAGTCGGCCACGGCGATGCGGCGCAGGTCGGTGCCGTCCAGGCGGATCGAGCCTTCGGTGACGTCGTAGAAGCGGCAGATCAGGTTCACCAGCGTGCTCTTGCCCGAGCCGCTGTGGCCGACCAGGCCGATCATCTCGCCCGGGCGTATATCCAGGCTCAGGCCCCGGATCACCGCGCGGTTGCCGTAGCGGAAACCGATGTCCTGGATCTGGATGCCGCCCTGGACGTTCTCGAGCTTGACCGGCTGGGCCGGATCGGGCACGTTGGACTGGTGGTCGAGGATGTCGAAGATGCGCTTGGCGCCGGCCGCGGCCTTTTGCGTCACCGAGACGATGCGGCTCATCGAATCCATGCGGCCATAGAAGCGCCCGATGTAGGCGATGAAGGCCGTCAGCACACCGACGGTGATGCGCTGCTGGGAGACGAGATAGATGCCGAAGGCCCACACCACCAGCAGGCCGATCTCGGTCAGCAGCGAGACGGTGGGCGTGAACAGGCTCCAGGTCTTGTTGAGCTTGTCGTTGACCAACAGGTTGTGCCGGTTGGCATCGCGAAAGCGCGTGGCCTCGCGGCGTTCCTGCGCGAAGGCCTTGACGACGCGGATGCCGGGAATCGTGTCGGCCAGCACCGAGGTGACCTCGCCCCAGACCCGGTCGATCTTCTCGAAGCCGGTGCGCAGGCGGTCGCGCACGATGTGGATCATCCAGGCGATGAAGGGCAGCGGAACCAGCGTGGCCAGCGCCAGCCAGTGGTTGATCGAGAACAGGATCACGGCCGTCATCAGCAGCATCAGCATGTCGGTGATGAAGTCCAGCGCATGCAGCGAGAGGAACACGCTGATGCGGTCGGTTTCCGAGCCGATGCGCGACATCAGGTCGCCGGTGCGCTTGTTGCTGAAGTATTCGAGCG
>JAFALA010000007.1 GCA_019234815.1 Burkholderiaceae bacterium
ATGACCGCCGGCGCGGAAATCGGCCATTCGCTGCCATCTGCGCCGACTGGCAGCTGAGCCTTCGACAGCGGTCGCTCAAGTGCGCCGGCGCAGTCGGCGGCTGGCGCGCGACACCTTTCGGCCGACGCGACCGGCTCTTCACGACCCTGAGCTGCCGTTCGCGACGCCGGATTGGACTCCGAAAAGCTGCCGATCGCCCTGCCGGAGCGTGAACGGCAAATCACGACCCGGAGCGGAAGGTCGTAGGTTCAAATCCTGCCCCCGCAACCAAGAAACGTTGCCAGATCAACGAGTTGACAAAGCCCGCTATGTGCGGGCTTTGTGCTTTCTGGGGTTTCGTGCCCATTTTGTGCCCATACGCCCCCATTCCACTCGCATAGATTGTGTCGCCCAGGGCGGAGTGCAGCCAGTCGAGTTCAGCGGCCGAATGACCCGCCTCAGCTTGACCTGAAATTCGAAGATGGGCCTCGCATCGACAGAGCAGTTCGACTTCACAGTCGCGGCGCAGGGAACGGCCTGCCGCCGGTCAAATGTGCCGCAATTGCCGGACCCGGCGGATGCAAAGCATGGCAGGTTTCCACTGACACATCTTTTGCCAAGCACGCGGTCCGCGTCTCTGAGTCTGCGATAGCCACGCCATTCATCCGGGCGCATCGCAGTGCGCCAACTTTGGCAGCCATGCTTCGCAAGCGGTCGATGAAATTGGCGCGCTGAACAAATACCCTTGAAACTCATCGCACTGATGCTCTTTCAGAATTTCGCTCTGCTGCAAGGTTTCTACACCTTCCGCCGTGACCTGCAGACCCAGTGCATGTGCGAGCTGAATGATGGACGAGGCAATCACGCGGTCGCTGCGATTGGCATCAAGTTCTTGCACAAATCGTCTATCGACCTTCAATCGATGAAGTGGATAGTCCTTCAAGTACGCCAACGATGAATAGCCAGTGCCGAAGTCATCGATTGCTATCCTCGCACCCAGCGCGACAAGCTGATGCAGACGATCGGCCGCCTCTCGCGGATCTTCCATCAGCGCCGTCTCGGTAATTTCGAGCTCCAGCTGTGTTGGTGGCCACCCGGTCTCGGCGAGCACGCGTTTAACGTAAGCGACAAATGAATGATGGCGCAGCTGATGCGTCGACACATTGACTGACATGGTCAAATCTTTTTCGCTCTGCAGCTGCCATTGCATGGCCTGCTTGCAACTTTCTCGCAGAACCCACTCGCCGATGGCGACGATCTGCCCGCTTTCTTCGGCCAGCGGAATGAACTTTTCCGGTGAAACCTTGCCGTGATCCGGGTGGTGCCATCGAAGCAGGGCTTCAAAACCGATCAATTGGCCGTCGCAGGCCTTCACACGAGGCTGGAATTCAAGTGCAAACTGATCGCGCTTGATGGCATTGACAAGATCCTGTTGCAGCAACGCGCGTTCTCGCGCTCGTTCGGTCATGCGTTGCTCGAAAAAGCACCAGGTATTGCGACCCTGACCTTTGGCCCGGTACATTGCCAAGTCGGCATTACTCATCATTTCCTCGACGTCCCGCGCATCGGCCGGCGATATCGTAATACCCACACTTGCCCCCACCTTCATCGTCCGGCCAGCATGAACGAACGGGAGGCTCAACGCACCCAGCACTTTTTCTGCAACGGCCGCTGCGTCATCAATTCCTGCGTCAAGTAGCAAAAGCGCAAATTCGTCGCCTCCCATGCGCGCCAACAAGTCTCCCCCACGCAAGGCATTCTTGAGCCGGCTCGCGACCTGGCGCAACAGCTCGTCGCCGTAGCTGTGTCCCAAAGAATCATTGACGTGCTTGAAATGATCGAGATCTATGCATAACAAAGCCAGGGTGCTGCCATGACGCTCGGCGTGAGCCATCGCTTTTTCCACACTGTCGTGGAAATGCCGTCGATTGGGCAATTCGGTCAGCGGGTCTTGAAGTGCCAGGCACAACAAGGACTGCTCAAGTCCGTGCCGCTCGGTCACATCACGCACGATGCACAAAGTCGTATTACCCCCCGAAAATGACTGTGGAACCAATGCAACTTCAACTGGAAATGATTCGCCGTTACGACGCGCGCCGGAGAACAAGCGTGCTTCACCGATGGACCGTGTGTGCGGATCGGAAAAATAGTTGCTGCGCTCATGTGCATGACTGGTTCGAAGCTGCTGAGGAACCAGCGCCTCGATTTGCAAGCCGGTCAGACTATTTTCAGGCCAGCCGAACATGGCTGCGGCGGCTGGGTTGGCATCAACGATTGCGCCATTTGAATCAACCAGCAACAGCCCGTCTGGCGCTGTCTCAAACAGCTGGCGATAGCGCTTCCGATCCTCTTCGACCGCACGGCCCGTCTCGACAAGCTTGTGCCACGGTGCCAGAATTCCCTCTTTAAAGAGCGTCCGGTAGACAAGCAGCCATGCGATCACCTTGAACATGCGGCTGAACAGACCTTTTGACAAATCGCCCAATGGCAGATCTGCGCCAAAGGCAATGCCAATGCCTGCGAGCAAGGCGGCGGTAGACAACAGCGCAAACGCAGCTTCACCGCGCCGATAACGCCTTGCAAACAACCACGCCGCAAAAAGCGCCACAAATGCCAAGCTCATTTCGATGAGGGCACCCGTTCTCGCGATCGAAGGCAGCCAACGGGATGCGGTGAGCTCCACGCACAAACTGATTGCAACCCATGCGGCGGCAAGTGCGGAGCCCACACGTATGGAACGCGTCCGGGCCAGGCTCGACGGCCCCAGCGCTGCTGCCATCATGGCCGCGACGGCCGCACCATCGGCACTGAGTTGCAATACGACCGGCAGAGGGCCTTCATCTGCGAACGTCGCACCTGGCGTGATCGCCACGATTAACATTTCCAGGCCGCCTAGTATCGCGATGGCGAAATGACCGAATCCCGCAAGAACGAAATTGGTCGGTTGCCCCCGTCGCGTGTTCCACGTCAGCAATGAGATCGCCAGTGACACCGCCATGCTGAGCATCTTGAGGCCAAGATGCAGGCCGACGCGTGCTTGCGGATCTGCCAATTGCCACTGCAGGATTGCAGCGATCGTTGGCAGCGCGACAGCCGTAGTCACCAGCAGAAAAAGTCTCGAATCGAGTTTAGCGTTCAGGTCTGGGGCCACTGCGTTTGCATTGGCGTGCGAGTCGTCAGAAGCATTTCCGGCTGCGCCGGGCTGTTGAAGGTTCGTCGACCTGTCACCGGACACACCATTCGTGCACGCGCCCGCGGATGCCATCAGCGTTGCAGCAAGAAACGTTTTCATTGGCATATGCTTGAACAGCAAGGATGAGGTGGACCCCCATCTAGGGGCAAGGGAACCGCTTTGGCCTTTTGCTGATCTTTTTGCGGCACCACGCAATAGGTGCCTCGCCGAGACAGTGTCAGGCACCTTGACTGTCCCTCCGGCGCATTGCGCGCCGGCTACAGGGAGGGACTCGAAAAATTACAATCGAAATTTTTCGCAGCAGCCGTTGTGCAATGACTGAAAATGCGATCTGCGCCGCCGTGTCGATGCCCCGGGATTTGCGATCGTGCCGACGGTGACGGCGATGGTAGCGCCCGCGGTGGTGCCCAGGATACGGCCGAAAATCGAGCGTCGGGTCGCTTCGAAGCTCTCCGGCGAAACGACCAGGCTGGACATCGAAGCCCAGACGGGATGAGACATGCTCGCCGCCACGCCCAGCAGGTAGGCGCCGGCGCCCGACGCGGCGACACGCGCCGTAAATGAAGGCACAGACGCTGCGGCCTCGGGGGGCGGCAAGCGCGGTTTGGTCATCAGCTGGCACCTCGCGGCAGCGTGCAGTGGTCGCATGCCATGGAAGCAATTGGAGACGGCAGACGTGTCGCCGCAGTTTCAGGGGCGGGATTCCGAATTGCACCTGTAGCGCAGACTTTCGATGCGAAGCGCTCGCGCAGTCGAACGCGAACCGGGGACGCCTCGTGCTGAGCTCGGGCATCATGATCGTCACCGCGGCATTCGAGCCTTTGGCGTGAGTTCCGTCGGCGTGGGTGCCTGCCATCCGCCGCCGAGCGCCCGTACGAGGTCGACTGTCGCGACGAACTGGTGCCGCTTCAGCAGCAACTCATCGCGCTGCGCAGACAGACTGGCCCGCCGGGCCAGCAGCAGGTCGGCGTACGCGCTGGCACCGGTGTGGTAGCGAATGTCGGCCACTTCCTGCGCTCGCAGCGACCACTGAACCGCCTGCGCCTGGTGGATGTCCTCGCGCCGCAGGGTCGACAGCGTCGCGAGCTGATCCTCGACCTCGTTGATCGCCTTGATGACCTTGCCGCGGTAGGCGGCGGACGCCGCATCGACGTCGGCCTCCGCACCTAGCAGCGCCGCCTTGCGCTGGCCGCCGTCGAACAGTGGCAGCGCCCACTGCGGGCCCAGCGACCACGCCCGGCTCGGCAGGCTTAGGAGCGAACTCGACGCGGTGCTTTCGACCCCACCGGCAATCGACAGCACCAGGCTGGGAAACCAGGCCAGCCGTGCGATCCCGGCGCGCGCGTTCGCAGCCGCGACTCGCTGGGCTGCTGCCGCGACGTCGGGACGCCGCCGCAGCAAGTCTGACGGGATTCCTGCTGCCAGCTCCGGCAGAGTCGCGGTCCCTGCAGCGGGCGCAAGAGGCAAGCTGGCCGCCGGCTGACCGGTGAGCGTTGCGAGTGCGTGACGCAAAGCCGCCCGCTGTGTGTCCAGATCGATGCTGCGGGCCTGCAACGCCTCCAAGTCGCGCTGCGTCAGCGCGACCTCCAGTTCGGAGGCGGTGCCGTCCGCGAGACGCCATCGTGTGACATCGAGCAGTTCCTGTAGGTCAGCCAGGGAGCTGGCAAGCAGGACCCGCTCGGCGTCGATCGAACGTAATGTGAGATAGTCTTTGGCAAGGTCGGCTTGCAAGGCGAGCTGCAGCGAGGCGACATCGGCGCCCTCAGCCTCCGCGTCGCTGTTCGACGCCGCCGCTTGAGCGGCGACGCGCCCGAAGAGGTCGGGCTCCCAGCTGGCGCCGAGGCTGGCCACGTGGTCGTCGACCGTGCGGCCCGCGAGGGCTCGCCCCACTACATTGGCGGACGTATGCGCGCGACTGGTACCGACATTGGCTGAGACCTGTGGCGCCGCGCCGGCACGCTGGAGATCTGCGTCGGCGCGCGCGCGGCGCAGCTGCGCCAGGGCACGCGCCATGTCTGCGTTGGAGGTGGCGACCTGGGCTTCGAGTGCGTCCAGCGTCGGGTCGCCGAATGCACGCCACCAGTCTGGGCGCACCTGTTCGCTCACGCCGTCGGTCGGCGCGGTCTCGACAAACGCGGAGGGCAGCGTCATCGGTGCCGGGCCTTCGGGCGGCGCCGATGCGCAGGCGGCCAGCAACGCCATCGCGGTGATCCCCAGCAGTGCGGGGATCTTGCGTGCAGCGACCTTGGTGCGCTTCATGACGTGGAAGACACTGGTCGTGCCGTCAAGCTGCGTACCTGCTGTCCGTCGACGATCGAATCGCCCGGATTCGCGACGACGCATGTCTCCGGCGGCATCATCGGCGAGACGACGAGCGTCGTGCCGAGATCACGCACCACTTGCACCGACCGCAGTGACACCCGCCCGTCCGCGCCGATGATGGCGATGCGCGGACCTTCAGGGCGGTACATCACGGATTCCACCGGGAGGCTGCTGCCGTTGAAGTCGGCCTTGGGCGACAACGTGACTTCCACGTACTGGCCGGGTAGCCAGGCACCGTCGGCATTGTCGACGTCCACTTCGACCTGAAGCATCCGCGACGTCGTATCGATGGCGCCAGCTGTGCGAGAGACCGTGCCGTCGACCGTGCGTGACCCCCCGGTGATGTGCACGACCGTGCCGATGCCAACCGAGCCGGCTTCGTGGTCGGGCACTGATACCAGGGCACGAAGTCGGGTGGACTGCACTTCGTGGAACAGCTCCGCGGGCGAGGCCGCGTTCACCAGCGTGCCGACATCTACGGCGCGCGCCGTGATCACGCCATCGAAGGGGGCGACGATTCTTGTATAGGTGACCGCCTGTGCCAGGCGCGCGACGTTCGCACGCGCCGCGGCGAGTTGCGCGCGGCGCGCCTCGAGGTCGGCCATGCGTTGCTCCGCTTCCTGGCGCGAGGTCGCCTTGCCTTGCAGCATGTCCTGCCACCGCTGCGCGGAGCTTTGTGCGATGTCGAAATTCGCCTGGGCAGTGGCTTGGTCGGAACGCGCCTGTTCCAGTGCCGCGTCGAGTTCAGGAGCCAGGATGGTGGCCAATGTCTGGCCGGCATGCACATGGCTGCCGATGTCGGCCGACCAGTGCGTGACGTAGCCACTGCTGCGAGCCCGTAGCGACGCGTCGGACCACGCGGTAAGCGTCCCGGGCAGAGTGATCGTCGCGTCGGCGTGCGAGAGGGCCGGGTGAATGACTTGCACATTCATCACCGCATTTCTGGCGGCCAGCTGTCGCGCGTGCACCTGGGCCTGCCAGCGCGGCACTCCGCCGGCAGCGAGCAGGACAAGGAGGATGGCGGCGGGGGCCCAGCGACGCGCGTGACGTCGATTCGACGAGGAGACGTTGTCCATGTAAATCCTTGGAAGAATCAGGCGGCGAGAAGCGCCGTGTCGCGCAACGCGCGGCGCTGGCGCAGCCAGGCATGAAGCACGGCGAACAGAAGCGGCACGAAGAGCAGCGTGGAGGCGGTGCCAGCGGCAAGCCCCCCGATCACGGCCCGCCCCAGCGGCGCGTTCTGCTCTCCGCCGTCGCCGAGGCCGAGCGCCATCGGCAGCATTCCGATCAGCATTGCGAGTGCGGTCATCATCACGGGACGAAAGCGGGATGCGGTGGCCTCGAGCGCTGCCTGCAGCGGCGCGTGTCCGGAAGCCAGCAACTGGCGCGAGGCGTTGACGACCAGGATGGAATTGGCCGTCGCGACACCCATGCACAGGATCGTTCCGGTGAGCGCCGGGACGCTGACTGAGGTCTGGCTCACGAACAGCATCCACGCGATGCCTGCCAGCGAGGCGGGCAGCCCGCCGACAATGATCAATGGATCCAGCCAGGATTGAAAGTTCACAACCATCAGCAGGTAGACGAGCACTACGGCGAACGCCAGACCGGAAAGCAGTCCCGCGAAGGAGTCTTGCATGGACTGCACCTGGCCGCGCAGCGCGACGCTCGTGCCCGGCGGCAGGTGCGCACGCTCCTCGGCCAGGATGCGATTGATGTCGCCGGCCACCGCACCCAGGTCGCGGCCTTGCACGCCGGCATACACGTCGATGACCGGATTGATGTCCGCATGGGACACGACCGCCTGCTCGGTGCCACGCGAGATCGTGCCCAACGAGCCCAGAACAACCCCTGGCGAGGTCGTTCCTGCGGTCGTCGTGGCGCCGCCGAGTAGCAGCCCGTCGAGCGCATCGAGGGAGGCCACATCGCGTTGCGGCACCATGGTCGTCACCGGATAGCTCACGCCGTTCTTGGGGTCGACCCAGAAATTGGGCGCCGTTTGCGCGCTGCCAGAGAGGGCGATCAGCAGGTTCTGGGCGGCGTCTCGCTGTACCACCTGCGACTGCATGGCCTTGTTGCGGTCGACGTTCACGTGCAGCACCGGCATGTCGGCCGGCTGCTGGACGCGCGCGTCGACGACACCGGGTACCCCACGCACGCGCACCAGCAGGCGCTGGGCGGCGGCTTGGTCGGCCACCAGGCTCTTGCCGACCACTTGGATGTCGATCGGTGCCGGCAAACCGAAGTTGAGGATCTGGCTGACGATGTCGGCAGGCAGGAAGGCGAAGCTGAGCTGCGGATACTTGTCAACCAGCGCTTGACGCAGGTGGGCCACCAGGACGGGCGTGCTGCCGTGCTTGGGCTTGAGCATGATGAGAACCTCGGCGTCGCTCGAGCCGATCGCGCCCGAAGAGGTGTAGGTTAGATTGATGCCACTGACAGGCAGGCCGATGTTGTCCAGCACCATTTCCAGCTGGTCATCGGGCACGTTGTCGCGAACCGTGTGCTCCACCTCGTCGACCAAGCGAGCCGTCTCTTCGATGCGGGTTCCGGTGGGCGCATGCACGTGAAGGCGGATCTCGCCGGTGTCCACAACGGGGAAGAAGTCGCGCCCTGCGAAGGCGAGAAGCATCAACGACGTGGCGATCGTCACGACGACGATGACGGCGGCCCGTCCCGGACGCGCGAGGATGCGCCTGAGTAGCCGTTCGTGCGCGGCACGCAGCGCATCGAAGCGATGCTCGAACCGCCGCTGCCAGCGGCCAAGTCGCGCCGGGATGCCCACCGACGCAGCCGTGTTCTCGGGCTTGGGCATGCGCATCCAGAACATCGCCAGCGTCGGCACGAGCGTGCGGGACAGCAGGTAGGACGCAGCCATCGCGAACACCACGGCCTCGGCCAGCGGCACGAACAGGTAGCGCGCCACGCCGCTGAGCAGGAACATCGGCAGGAAGACGATGCAGATGCACAACGTCGAGACCAGCGTCGGTGCGGCGATGTCGCCGGAGCCGATGAGTATGGCCTCGTGCAGCGATTGCCCGTTCTCCAGATGGTGCGTGATGTTCTCGATCGCTACCGTCGCGTCGTCGACCAGGATGCCCACCGCGAGCGCCAGGCCGCCCAGGGTCATGATGTTCAGGGTCTGGCCCAGCGCGGCCAGCGCGATCATCGATGACAGTACGGCGAGCGGGATGGACACCGCGATGATCAGCGTCGCACGCCAGCTTCCGAGGAACAGCAAGATCATGACCGCCGTCAGAGCGGCTGCGATCACGCCTTCGCGGATCACGCCCTGGATGGCGGCGGAGACGAAGACGGACTGATCGCCAAGCTGTTGGATCTGGAGGGCCTTGGGCAGCGTCGATTGCAACTGCACCAGCTTGGCCTTGGCCTGGGCGATGATGGCCAGCGTCGAGGAAGCCCCGCTCTTCTCGATCTGCAGCAGGGCAGCACGCTGGCCGTCGCGACGCACGATATTGGTCTGAGGCACGTAACCGTCGCGCACGCTGGCCACGTCGTCGATTCGAACGATCTCGTTGCCGGCGACATCGCGCACCGGCAACTGGCCGAGGGCGGCGACACTGTCGGCGCTGCCGTTCATGCGCACGTCGTACTCACGCGCCCCGATCTTGGCGGTTCCGCCGGGCAAGGCGAGATTCTGGGCGTTCATCGCGTTGACGACGTCGGCGGGCGTCAGGCCGCGAGCCTGGAGGCGCTGCGGATCGAGATCGACCATGATCTGGCGTACTTTCCCCCCGAACGGCAACGGGACCGAGGCGCCCTGGATCGTCGCCAACTGGGGGCGAACCGCCGTGTTGCCGAGGTCGTAAAGCTGCTGCTCGCCAAGGCCGTGGCTGGATAGTGCCAACTTCAGAATGGGTACGGTCGAGGCGCTGTACGTCAACACGAGCGGTGGCAGCGTGCCAGGGGGCATGGTCTTCAAGAGCGACTGGGCCGAGGTGGACGCCTGGGCTACCGCGCGCGTGATGTCGGCGCCCGGATGGAAGGTTACTTTGACGACCGCGGTGCCGGCGTAGGTCTGGGAGTCGATGTGCTCGATATCCTCGACGTCGGAGGTCAGTGCACGTTCATAGCTGCCTGTGATACGCTGCGCCATTTCCTCCGCCGAGAGACCGTTGTACGTCCAAACGACGCTGACGACCGGAATGTCGATCGCGGGAAAGATGTCGGTGGACATGCGCAAGATCGCAAGCGATCCGAGAATGAGTAGCAGGACGGCCAGCACGATGAACGTGTGCGGCCGTTTCAGAGCGAGTTGAACGATCCACATGGCGTGTTTTGATTGCGTACGACGCGAATGCCATCACGATACGAAGTGCGGGCTACCCCCGACCTGACGGGCGGATTACAGCGGTGCAATGATTCCGTCATGGTGGGGACGGTGGTTCACCGGTATTCTTTCGACTCAACACTGAACTACCATGCGCATCCTTGTCGTCGAGGACGAGCCCAAGACGTCCGCCTACCTCCGAAAAGGCCTGACCGAACAAGGCTATGTCGTCGACAGCGCTGCCGACGGCCTCGACGGCCTGCACCTGGCAACGACCGGCAACTACGATCTGGTCCTGCTCGACGTCATGCTCCCAGGCATCGATGGCTGGTCGGTGTTGCAGGGCGTGCGCCAACTTCATCCCACGCCGATCCTTTTCCTCAGCGCTCTTGCAGACGTCGATGACCGCGTCAAAGGCCTGCGTCTGGGGGCCGACGACTATCTCGCCAAGCCGTTCGCGTTCTCGGAACTGCTCGCGCGCGTGCAGAACATTCTGCGTCGCGGCCCGGTACAGCGCGAGACCTTCTTGAAGGTCGCCGATGTTCTGCTCGATCCGATCAAGCGCCGAGTCACGCGTGCGGGCGACGTGGTTGAGCTCACCGTGAAGGAGTACGCGCTACTCGAGTACCTGATGCGCCATGCCGGCGAGATGTGCTCGCGCACACTGATCGCCGAAAACGTCTGGGACATGAATTTCGACAGTGACACCAACGTCGTTGATGTCGCCATTCGGCGGCTGCGCGCGAAGATCGACGATCCGTATCCTCTGAAGTTGATCCACACGGTGCGTGGCGTCGGCTACGTCTTCGAGGCCCGGACGCCATGATGAGGGTCGGCCGGTGGCGCCTGCGCCGCTCGATGACCGCCCGAATCGGCATCTCGTTTGCACTGGTGGCCTTTGTGCTGGTGTCGACCTGCGGCCTGTTGCTTGATCGGCTCGTCGCCCGCGAACTGCGCGACCAGAGCGAGCTCGAGATGCTGTCGACGCTGGTGTTCGTCCAGCAGGATCTATCGTCGTTGACCGAGGGGCTGCCCGCGGCGCAGGCCTTGCTCGATCGCGAGGAGCGGCGCGAGCGCCTGCATCTGAGACTGACCGACGATCAGGGTCACGTTTTCTTGCAGTCGCGCGGCTTCGTCGGACCTGCAGCGCCCGCGCCCTCCGCGATCTTTGAGGCCAGCGAGTTGCCCCCTGATGCGGGATTGGTGGCGCTGCGTACGGTGCGTGCCGCGGCGCGCGCCGCGACATCTGAATGGCGCGGACCGGATGGCCTGAATTACAGGGTGTTGCGGGGAACGATACGCGGGGCGGGTCCGACCTCCGGGCTCCCTGGCGTCGTTCGCGTCGTCATGACCAGCGAAGCCGCCAAGACGCGAGAAGTTCGTCGAGGTGAGCGTTTGCGACTGCTGGCGTCTCTCGGCGCCGCACTGATCGTCGCTGGCGGGCTCGGGATCGTCATCGCTCGGGCGGTCCTGGTGGATGCGCGCCGCCTCGGCGCGGTGGCGGGGCGCATCGGTGCGCATGCGTTGAACGAGCGGCTGGCACTCGATGACGTGCCGGTCGAATTGGAGGAGTCAGCGCAGGCTTTCAACCGGATGCTGGATCGCCTGGAGGCGAGCTTTGACCGCCTGTCCCGATTCTCGGCCGAAGTCGCACACGACTTGCGAACGCCGATAGGCAACTTGCTGGGAGAGGCGCAGGTGGCGCTGTCGCGGGAGCGCGAGGCAGCCGAGTACCGCGTCGTGCTCGAGTCCGCGGTCGAGGAGTACGAACGAATGTCGCGCATGATTGGCAACATGCTGTTCCTCGCGCGCTCCGACAACGGCCAGACGGTGTTGCAGCGCGAACCTGTCGCCCTCGATCGACTAGTACCCCGAGTGGTGTCCTACTTCGAGTTCGTTGCCGAGGAACGGCGTGTCGGCTTGCGCGCCACGGTGCATGCTGCGCCCGGTGTAGCCGCCGTGATCGTCGCTGACGAGAGCCTGCTGACGCGTGCGCTCGGCAACCTGCTGTCCAATGCGCTCAGGTATGCCGTCGAGGGTACCGAGGTGACGTTGCGGGCTATGGTCGATGCGGAGGGGAACTGCAGGATCGATGTGGAGAACGTTGGAACCGCCATTCCCAAGGAGCTTCAGGAGCGCGTGTTCGAGCGATTCTTTCGGGTTGCCACGGCGCGGGAGGATTCCGCGGCGGGGTCGGGCCTGGGTCTGGCGATCGTTCGCTCCATCATGGAGATGCACGGGGGAACGGTCTCTGTGGCAAGCGACACCGGGCGCACCGTCTTCACGCTGACAATCCGCACGCCGAATATTTCTGGCGGATAGTCCCCCCGTCAAGAAAGCTCGCCTGATGGCGCGCGAGAAGGTTCTGTTGCGTTAAGGGATTCGGGCCGTGTCGGAGCGCAGAGCCCAGGCGCTCAACGAGCGACCAGGCTGTAGAACCGGTCCGCGCCGGACACAACGACTCCTTGGGGGCAGCGCAACTGCCTCTTCTTGACCATGTGCATGGTTTCGATGCCGGCGATGATTTTGGCCGCCGAGCCTGGCAAGGCTTGCGCCGTAAAAAATTGGCGGCGCGACCACAATCTTAGTCAATGTTGGTTCTGTCGCCTGCAGTGCTTGGTGAGGAGATAACCAAAAAGCTGACGCCTTCGCTGGAACAATTGGCGAAACGGTGAGGAGTTCCTGCAGGAATGTGAATTCCTTGGCCTGCATTCACCTGGTGTGCATGACCATCAAATTCCAATGTTGCCACCCCCGTGAGCACATAGAAAAACTGCTGTGCATTTGTGTGGAAATGATTCACCTCGCTCGCTCCGGCGGGAACATACTCTTGGATCACGCTCAAGTCCTGAGATTTGAGTAGATGCCAGCCATCGCAGATTCCACCCCAAAGGTAGTGTTCTGCCGTAGAAGTGTCGATTGGAGAAAGGCGGTCGTGAATCATGTTGGGCGGGGGCCTCATTTACGAGGGGAAAGATGCTAACACGTCATTGCAGCCGATGAATCGGTGGTCCGACGGGGCCTTGCACGACCAGTTTCTGCCCTTGGCACGACGTGTGCTGGCATTTTCCAAGCATGCTAAAAATTGATATCAATTAATTAAAATTCGATTAGATGATTTAAAGGAGTTCGTAACAAATTTTTGAGTTCGTCCTTGCGTCACCGTGATCTCTGTGCGCTTCGAGCAGGGAATCGAGGGGCATTGGGCGACCAAGCAGGAACCCCTGCGCAAGTCGACACCCGCTTGCGCGCAAGATATCCAATTGGGCGGAGCTTTCTATCCCTTCCGCGATCACTTCGAGTCCCATGTGACGGCCAAGATCAATGATGGTCCTGGCAATTGCGCGATCGTTGTCGAACTTGGCAAGGTCGCGAACGAAGGAGCGGTCGATCTTCAATGAAGTCAAGGGCAGGTTCTTGAGCATGGACAACGAAGAATGGCCCATGCCGAAATCGTCCAAAGAGATCTCGAAGCCCAGTTGACGCAATCGACGCATGATGGGCACCACCTGATCCGGTTGCTTCATCAGCATGCCCTCGGTCAATTCAAGAACCAACTGTGAAGACGGTATGGCCCGGTTCAGGGCCATTTCGCCCAGTAGGTTCGGTAAATTGGCATTGGTGAATTCTGATGCGGCCATGTTGACGTGAACCTTGATCTTTGCGAGCTTCGTGGTTTGAAGCACAGCGAGGTCGCGAAATACCTGGCCCGCCACCCAGCGTCCGATGTCGACAATGAGACCGCTTCGCTCCGCGATCGGAATGAAGACGTCTGGTGGCACCATACTGCCGTCGGCTGTGCGCCAACGAATCAATGCTTCGGCGCCATGCAATTGACCGGTTGCCAACTCGTAGATCGGCTGGTAGGCAAGAACCAGCTGTTCGTTCCGCAACGCTTGGCGAAGCTCGGCCTCGATGGCGAGAACATTGGCCAGCGTGGCGCGTTGAACGGCGAGAATTTCTGGATTGGTGTTGGAGAACACGGTGTTGCCGTTGCGGCCGTTCTGTTTGACGCGGTACATCGCTGCATCGGCACTGCGAAGCAGTTCTGGACCCGTTCTGCCGTTTTCAGGAAATCGACTCACGCCTATGCTTGCGGAGACAGTCAGTTTCAAATCTTCATAGTCGATGGGCCGAACAGCCTCTGCCAGGACCTGATCGACGAGTTCTGCCAATTCAACTTCATCCGAACAGCCTGGCAGCAGAGCGGCAAATTCATCGCCCCCAAGTCGGCCTACACGTGCGCCGGAAGGTACCAGTGAGGAGAGGCGTTGTGCAAATGTCCGCAGAACCACGTTGCCGGCATCATGACCATAGGCATCATTGATCGGTTTGAATCGGTCGAGATCGATGAACATCAATGCAAATGGCGCGTTGGAACGTCCCGCAAGTACACATTGCTTGTTGAGCTGGCCGTAAAAGTGCGCGCGATTGTCCAGCTCGGTCAGTTCGTCGATCTGAGCTAAACGACGAATTTCCGCTTCGATCTCCAGTCGCTGTGCCGTCTGTGCAATCACTGCGCCAATGGCTGCAGACACCTTGGGAAGCTGCGCGTCGGGCTGCCTTGCAAGTCCGCTGTAGAACTCCAGCACGCCGGGCCTGTGCTGCTCGCCATCGTCTGATACGTACGTGACCGGAAAGACGTAGCCTGACCACAAGCCGCAGAATCGGGCGCCGTCTTGTTGGAGAAATCGCGGGTCGGTGCTCATCTCTTCCACCCATTGAGCTACGCCGGTTTCCCAAACTTGTCCTACCAGGCCTTCACCTGGCAACATGCTTAAAGTGCTGCTTGCGGCGCTGAACTTCTGAAGATCCTGGCTATCTGGATGCCAGAAATGACGGCAGAACAAGCGTTGAGCCCCCATGCCTTCGATGCTCCAGTAGGCACCCCAGTCCCATCCAAGGTTCTTGCAAATCAGCTGGATCACATTGGTGATCGCTGCCTCCAGCGTATGGGTTCCAGTTAAGAACTCCGTGAGTTCGAAGCCCAGCTTTTCGCGCACCCTGGCGTGTTTGGCGTCCGTGACATCCTGCAGCACAAAGTACTTGTCATGTGTTCGCTCTGACAGCGCCACCATGCGTGTCATGCGCAGCCAGCGCAGCCCCATTTGGCTTCCAAACACACGAACTTCGATCTTTGCGGACCGGTCTTGGCAAGGCCCGGTCACGTACTGAATCAGTTCGGTCAGGTCGTCTTGAACGACATGGGTGAAGCAATCGTCGAGTGATGCGAATGTTGTGCCAACGAGCTCCAGATAGGCCGCCGACGCGGGTGTCAGGTGGCAAGTGCCGTCGCGATCGTTGTATTTGCAGATTCCAAAAGAAGCGACATCCTCCAGATGGGCATCAGCAAGAAGATTCATGAAGTTGCCAAGCTGCTCAGTGGGCGCCGACATGCCCTCATCATCATTCGCGTACGACATCTGCACGACCTCGCCAATCCATACGTTTGCCGCGCCGCAAGATTTATGCCAGTCGAGTCTCGAGAGGGTCGATCAAAGCCAGACCGTGAAGTATTGCCTCAGAAGATGGCTCTGATAACAGCGATACCTATTTACCTAATGCATGCCTCATGAGGTAAGACAGTCAGACATCCTCGGAAATGGTGCGCCCCACCATGCTGGTGTGCATCTTTTCTGGGCATCAGGTTGCGGCGCCAGGAGGCGGACATTCTGTGCATCCATATCTGGGATGACTTGGCGTGCGTTCATGGATGCCAGGCCTGCATGATCAAAAGACCTAGGAGGATTGGCTGATGAAAAGCGAAGCGACGTGATGTCGGTTCATGCACCGGTCTCAGAGAACTTGCTGGAGGATTACTGCTGTACTCAACTTCAGCTTAGTGGTTGGCAATCGTCGGCGCAGCACTGTGCTCCTGTGCCGTAGAAACAAAGCCTTCGACTACAGTGGTGACCCTTGCGCCCTTGCGCCATGCCAGTCCAACCTCCAGGGGCGCAATGGCTTCCGCTATCGGAATGGAGACCAGTCTTTCGCCTTCAAGGGACCAAGAACGGAATAGCAGCTCCGGCAGCACGCAAATTCCGAATCCTGTGGCCACCAAGCTGCGCGTTGCTTCGATCGAGCGTGTTTTGACAGTGATGCGGGGGCGTATGCCAACCTCCCGCCACCGCTCACTACTTAGATTTCTGGCATCGTCATTGTGGAGCATGACTATTGATTCGTCGCCCAACTCTCGAAGTGAGATATTAGGCCGTTCTGCGTATCGATGACCAGGCGACAGCCACAGGCACCAAGGGGATCGCACCAGAAGCGAATGATGGAAGGCCTGAGGGCTTTCAAGGTCCGACAAGATGGTCAATGCAACGTCGATCTCTCCATTGAGGAGCTGGTGCTCGATGAAATGTCCCGCGTCCTCGGTCACCCGGATGTTGACCCGCGGAAAGGCGCGGCGATAGCGCTCCAGCAGCGCCGGCAGGTAATAACCCGTCAACAAGCTGGTTGCGCCAATCACCAGGTCGCCATGCAGTGCGTCCGGTCGGGTCTGGAGTGCCGCCTCCGCCGACGCCACGGCGCCGAGGATCCGGTCGCAGTGGCGCAGAAATTCATGGCCTGCGTGGGTCAGGGCCATGCCGCGTGCGTGGCGCCTGAACAGCAGGGCGCCCAGGTGGGCCTCCAGCCTTTGAATGGATTCGGTGATGGTGGCCTGTGAGGCTTGCACAGAGCGCATGGCACCGGAAATCGAACCGCATTCGGCAACGGCGCGGAAGTTGCGCAGCGCAATCAAGGAAATGGTCATGACGAACATCCATGAGCAAAACCTCGCACATGAACCTAGGGTTTTTACGATGGAGGTTTACGAGATATCGGAAAAGCCGATGGGAATTATCGCTTGATTGATCTTTCCGGGTGCAGGGCTGACTTACAAAATCCGCTGCAACTCCTGCAACCAATTTGCAAGTCAAGGAAATCTGACCATGGTCCATGTCCGTGCTGCGCTGATGGGTGTCTTGATGGTTGGCCTGGGTGCCGCCAATGTCGTAGTCCACGCCGCCAACGTGGGCGAAGGCGCACTGGATATCCTGGCGTGGCCCGGTTATGTCGAACGTGGCGAGACCGACGCCAAATACAACTGGGTCACGCCCTTCGAGCAGGCAACCGGCTGCAAGGTCAACGTCAAGACCGCGGCGACCAGCGATGAGATGGTGTCGCTGATGACACAGGGCGTCTATGACCTGGTCACCGCATCCGGTGACGCTTCATTGCGCCTGGTCGCCGGCAAGCGCGTGCAGGCCATCGAAACGGCCAGGATCACGGACTGGGCGCAACTGGATCCTCGGCTGAAATCCGCGCCCTGGTTCGTGGTGGGCGACAAGATCTACGGCGTGCCGTACCAGTGGGGGCCCAACGTTCTCATGTACGACGCCAAGGTGTTCGGCAAGAGCGCGCCGACTTCCTGGTCCGTCGTGTTTGAAGAGCAGAAGTTGCCCGATGGCAAGTCGAACAAGGGCCGCGTGCAGGCCTATGACGGTGCCATCTACATGGCCGACGCAGCGCTCTATCTGATGAGCAAGCGGCCGGAACTGGGCATCAAGAATCCCTATGAGCTCAACGCGGCCCAATACGCCGCGGTGCTGGAACTGTTGCGCCATCAAAAGCCCCTGATCCACCGCTACTGGCACGACTACAACGTGCAGATGTCGGACTTCAAGTCCGAAGGCGTGGTGGCCTCAGGCTCCTGGCCGGTGCAGGTGAACCTGCTCAGGGCGGAGAAAAAGCCGATTGCTTCGGTCATCCCCAAGGAGGGTGCCACGGGCTGGGCCGACACCACGATGATGCATGCGCAGGCCAAGCACCCCATGTGCGCATATGCCTGGATGAATTGGTCGCTCAGCGACAAGGTGCAGGCTCCGGTGGCCGAATGGTTCGGTTCCAATCCCGTGACGAAGACGGCTTGCAGCGCCAAGACGCCCGGCGACAGCAAGCCCTGCTCGACCAATGGCTACGAAAACTTCTCGAAGATTGCGTTTTGGCGGACACCTCAGGCGGCCTGCGCCACCCAAGGCAACGCCTGTGTGCCCTACAGCAAATGGACTGCGGACTACATCGCGATCCAGGGTGGGCGCTGACATGTTGAGATCATTTGACGCTGCCGTCGAGCTGCGCGAAGTCTCCAAGCTCTACGCACAGTCCGTGGCAGTCGACTCGATCAGCTTTACGGTGAAGCCGGGCGAATTCTTCGCCATGCTCGGGCCGTCGGGTTCGGGCAAGACCACCTGCCTTCGCCTGATCGCCGGGTTCGAGCGCCCCAGCGCGGGCGCAGTGTTGATGAACGGTCTGGACATGACCAGCGTCCCGCCGTACGAGCGCGATGTCAACACGGTGTTTCAGGACTACGCCTTGTTCCCGCATCTGTCGGTGATCGAGAACGTGGCTTACGGCATGCGGATGAACGGCGTGGCTGCAGGCGAGCGTCGGCGGCGTGCGCTGGAGGCGCTCGAGCAAGTCGCCCTGGCCGGCTATGAAGAGCGCCGTCCGTCGCAGTTGTCGGGTGGGCAGCGCCAGCGCGTGGCGCTTGCACGGGCCATTGTGAACCGGCCCAAGCTGCTGCTGCTCGACGAACCCTTGGGCGCGCTCGATTTGCGGCTGCGTGAGCAGATGCAGGGCGAGCTTAAGCGCCTGCATCGCGAGCTGGGTATCAGTTTTGTCTACGTGACGCATGACCAGGGCGAGGCGATGGCCATGGCCGATCGCGTGGCCGTTTTCAGCAAGGGCAGGTTGGAACAGGTCGATTCCCCTCGCCAGCTGTACCAGCGCCCAGGCACCGCTTTTGTGGCGGAGTTTGTCGGCGGATCCAATGTATTACGTGATGACCTCGCTCGTGACATGAGCAAGGGCGCGAGCAGCCTGCTGTCCATCCGACCTGAATATGTGCGGGTGCAGTCGCTGTCAGACGCCGTGCCGGACGACTGCGTCGGCGCGGAAGGCGTGGTGTCCGAAATGCTGTTTCATGGCGCCTCTACGCGCTGTGAGGTGGCCCTGGGACAGACGCTGGTCAGCGCAACTCTGGCCTCCGGCCTGCTGGACTCGGCGGCCACAACCATTTCTCCGGGGAGTGCGGTGCGGCTCGTATGGCCCGCACGTGCCATGGTGGAGCTGGCCGCATGAGCACCAGTCTGGCGCATCGTGGTTCTGGCATGCGCAGGGCCGTCGTCCATGCGCTGTACGAATCGCCGCGCCTGAGCCTCTGGCTGCTGCTGGGGCCACCCCTGCTGTGGTTCCTGCTGGTTTACGTCGGCCCCTTGCTCGGTTTGCTGCTGCAAAGCGTGTACACCTTCGACGAGTTCTCGATGACGATCACGCGCGAGTTCACGTTGGCCAACCTGAAAACCGTGGTCAGCGATCCCACCAACCTGGACATTGCCGCACGCAGCTTGACCATGAGCGTGGCGGTCACGCTGGCCTGCGTCGCGCTGGGCTATCCGCTGGCTTACTACATGGCGCGTTACGCCAGCGGAACGCTCAAGCCCGCGCTTTATGTGGCCGTGATGATCCCGATGTGGGCTAGCTACATCGTCAAGGCCTATGCCTGGACGGTGATCCTGGCGAAGGAGGGCGTGGTGATGTGGTGCGTCAATCACATCGGCCTGGCTGGGCTCATGAATGCGGTCCTCAATACACCCTATGTTGGCGGCAACACGCTTTCGACTTCGCACCTGGGGCGATTCATCGTTTTCACCTACATGTGGCTGCCCTTCATGGTGCTGCCGATCCAGGCGTCGATAGAACGCATTCCGCGCAACCTGCTGCTGGCGTCCGCGGACTTGGGCGCCCGGCCCGGCCAGTCGTTTCGCAATGTCATCCTGCCCCTGACGGTTCCAGGCGTTGCGGCCGGCGCGACCTTCACCTTCTGCCTGACCTTTGGCGACTTCATCGTGCCCACGCTGGTGGGGCCATCGGGCGATTTCCTGGGTACGGCGGTGTACAGGTATCAGGGGGCCATCGGCAACATGCCCATGGCAGCCGCATTGACCTTGATTCCCATCGTTGTGGTGAGCGCGTGGCTCTGGCTGGCGCGCCGCCTGGGAGCATTCGATGCACTCTGATCAGGATACTCCGCGCGCGCCTCTGGCATTGCGGCTGGCCGTCGCGGCGGCGATCGCATTCCTGCATTTTCCGATCGCGATCATCGCCCTCTATGCCTTCAATGCCGAGGACAGTGCCTTCACGTTTCCGCCGCACGAATTCACGCTGAAGTGGTTCCCGCGTGCCTTCGAGCGCATCGACGTGTTGCAGTCCATCGGGCTGTCGCTGGAGGTGGCCCTGATCGCGGCGGGCATCGCCGTGGTGCTGGGGACGTTGGCGGCACTGGCCGTGCATGGCCGCAGCTTCGCGGGACGCGACGGCATCAATCTGATGTTCAACCTCCCGATCGCCTTGCCAGGCATCATCACCGGCATCGCGCTGCTGTCGACCATACGGTTGCTGGATCTTGAGCCGGGCGTGCAGACCCTGGTGCTGGGGCACGCGACCTTCTGCGTGATCCTGGTCTTCAACAACGTGATCGCGCGCCTGCGCCGCATGCCGCAGAGCCTGAACGAGGCGTCGATGGACCTGGGCGCAGACGCGTTCAAGACCTTCAGGTATGTGGTCTTGCCTGGCCTCGGGACAGCCATCATGGCTGGCGGCATCCTGGCGGTCGCGCTGAGTTTCGACGAAATCGTCGTCACCACGTTCACTTCAGGTGCGCAGCGCACGCTGCCGATCTGGCTGCTCAATCAATTGGCCAAGCCGCGCGAAATGCCTATCACCAATGTGGTGGCGCTGCTGGTGATCCTGGTGACCACGGTGCCGATCGTGGCCGCATGGAAGCTGACTGAATCCGGCAGCCATGCGGATGGGGCAGGTAAATAGAGTTTGTCATCACGCCGTCAACGGCAGAACCCGCGAACAAGGACAAGGCAATGAGAACTGAAATCTTTATCAATGGCCAATTCGTGACCGGTGAGGAGCAGGAAGAAGTCATCTACAGCCCTGCCACGGGCGAACCCATCGGCAAGGTCAGGGAAGCATCGCTGACACAGATCGAGTTGGCCGTGCATTCGGCGCAGAAGGCGTATCCGTCCTGGAGCAAGACCACGCCCAAGGATCGCGCGCGCCTGCTGCTGAAGCTGGCCGACAAGATCGAGCAGAACGCGGAAGTGCTGGCTCGCATTGAATCACTCAATTGCGGCAAGCCTTATCTGGCAGCGCTGAATGACGAGATGCCGGCCATCGCCGACGTCTTCCGGTTCTTTGCCGGCGCGGCGCGGACCATGTCCGGCATGACGGCGGGCGAGTACCTGTCGGGCCATACCAGCATGATCCGGCGCGACTCCCTGGGCGTGGTGGCTTCGATCGCGCCCTGGAACTACCCCTTGCTGATGGCCGCCTGGAAAGTGGCACCGGCCGTGGCTGCAGGCAACACCATCGTATTGAAACCCTCGGAACAGACGCCGCTGTCCACACTGAAGCTCGCCGAATTCATTGCCGAGATTTTCCCGCCTGGGGTGATCAACGTGGTCTGCGGCCGTGGCGAATCGGTGGGCTCTCCATTGATCCGGCAGGATGCCGTGCGCATGATTTCCGTCACCGGCGACGTGTCCACGGGCCAGAAGGTGCTGGAGGCCGCGACCCGTGGCATCAAGCGCACGCACCTGGAACTGGGCGGCAAGGCGCCGGCCATCATTTTCGACGACGCTGATATTCCCGCTGCGATCGAAGGCATCCGCACCTTCGGCTATTACAACGCCGGCCAGGATTGCACCGCAGCATGCCGTGTCTACGCGCAGCAAGGGGTGTACGAGCGCTTTGTCGCCGACCTGGCCGCCGCCGTGTCGACCATACGTATCGGGGAGCAGAACGACGTGGGCGTGGAGATGGGGCCGTGCATCACCGAGCGTCAGCGCTCTCGCGTGGCCAGTTTCGTGGAGCGCGCGCGCCAGTCGTCCCACATCGAGGTGCTGTGTGGTGGCAAGGAGGCGCAGCGCCGCGGCTTCTTCTACGAACCCACTGTCATTGCAGGTGCGCGCCAGAGCGACGAAATCGTGCGCAAGGAAATCTTCGGCCCGGTGGTGTCCGTCACGCCGTTCAAGGACATCGACGATGCCATCGCGCTGGCCAACGATTCCGATTACGCCCTGGCCTCATCGGTATGGTCCAAGGACGTGGCCAAGTCCATGCGCGTGGCGGCGGAACTCCAATACGGCACCACCTGGGTCAACACCCATTTCATGCTGGTCAGCGAAATGCCTCACGGCGGCATGAAGAAGTCAGGCTATGGCAAGGACCAGTCCGTCTATGCGCTGGAAGAGTACACCTGCACCCGTCACGTGATGGTGAAACTTTGATCCGGCAATGACCACCATGAATGCAATGACCGACAGTCATCTGGACGCGGACACCGCGCAGCTCAAGGCCCTGGGTTACAGCAGCGACTTCGAGAGGTCCATGAGCTTGAGCGAGAACTTCTCGCTGGGCTTCACCTACCTTTCTCCTGTGGTCGGGGTGTATTCGGTATTTGCCGTTGCGCTGGCCGCCGGCGGCCCGGCCATGTTTTGGACCTACCTGCTGGTGGGGCTGGGGCAGTTGATGGTGTGCCTCGTCTTTGGCGAGGTGGTCGCGCAGTTCCCCATTTCCGGCGGCCTGTACCCTTGGGCGCGCCGTCTGGTGGGCACGCGCTGGGCCTGGATGGCGGGGTGGATCTATCTCTGGGCGCTTTGGACCAGCATTGCGGCGGTGGCGGTGGGCGGTGCGCCGTTCGTGGCGCAGCTGCTCAACATCGAACTGGGGAATGGCGCGATCGCTGGTATCGCGGTGGTGGCGATCTGCTGCACCACGGTGTTGAACCTGAGTGGCACCCGCCTGCTTGCCCGTGTGGCGATGTTCGGCTTCATTTGCGAGCTGCTGGGCGCCATCGCCGTGGGCGCCTACCTGTTGTTCTTTGCGCGCAGGCAGGACTTGTCCGTTCTTTTCAATACCTACCATTTCGGCAGGGGTGTGGATTACCTGCCCGCCTTGCTTGCGGCATCCGTGGGGGCCACGTTTTGCTATTACGGCTTCGAGGCCTGCGGCGACGTGGCGGAAGAGACGCCCAATCCTGGCCAGACCATTCCACGCGCCATGCGGATGACGGTCTATGTGGGGGGGGCCGCGGCCATGCTGGTGTGCCTGGCGCTGCTGTTGGCTGTGCCTGACATGCAGGCGGCCATTTCAGGCCAGGATGCCGATCCGGTCACGACCGTGCTCAAGACGGCGTTGGGTGACACGGGCTACCGAATCGTCATCGGCATCGTGCTGGTGTCGTTCTTCTCGTGCCTGCTGAGCCTGCAGGCCGCCGCCAGCCGCCTGCTGTTTTCGTATGCGCGAGACGACATGATCGTCGGCAGCGCTGCCTTGAAGCAACTGTCGGGCAATAACGTGCCCTCGCGTGCGCTGGTCCTGGCCGGACTGATTCCCATGGGCATTGCGGTGATGGGCTACTTCATGGAGAACGCCATCAAGACCATCATCATGTTCGGATCGATGGGCATCTACGTCGGCTTTCAGATGATCGTGCTGGGCGCCTTGTACGCGCGCTGGAAGGGCTGGAAACCCAGCGGCAAGTTCACCTTGGGTGCCTGGGCCTGGCCGGTAAACACATTTGCCCTGGTGTTTGGCATCGGCGCCATCGTCAACCTGGCTTGGCCGCGCTCGCCCAATGACCCGTGGTTCCTGAACTTTGGCATGGCTCTGACGCTCTCCATCGTGTTGGCGCTGGGTTTGACCTACATGCTGGTGGCCAAGCCCCACGGCCGGGGCAATGCACCCTCGGGAGACGCCATCCCGCGCTGAGCATTCGAGTTCCCATCCTTGAATCGCTGGACTCCACCCGGAGTTGCGATGCGAGGCCTTTACTGCAAGGTTCAACCTTCAATTTGAAGCATTCACAGGAGAAGCAATGACGTCTAAAAAGATCGCACAGCTCAAATGCATCCGGTTTGCAGCAGTGCCGGCAGCGATTCTGTGCGCGTTTTCCGCGCATGCGGAGCCCTTCGACACCGGTTCCTGGAAAGGTGCCCTGGATACCCAGATCACGGTCGGGGCAGGATTTCGCTTGCGCGACCCCGCGGGCTACCTGATTGGTGACCCGACAGTGAATTCTGGTGCGGCCACCGGTGTCTGGTCGTTCGGCGACAACGGCGACCTGAACTACAAGAAGAACCACGCGTTCTCTGGCTACGTCAAGCTGACGTCCGAACTGCTCGCACACAATGAGCCAACGGGGCTGGACATCATGGCGCGCGGAACGGCGTTCTACGACCCGGTCGCCGCCGATACCTACAGAACGGAATTGTCCGGCGATGCGGCGGCACAGGTCGTGCACAACACCCAACTGCTGGACCTGTGGGTAGGCCACAAGTTCTCCGTCGACGACAAGCAGTGGCGCGTGCGCGTGGGCAACCAGGTGATCAACTGGGGCGAGAGCGTGTTCCTGTTTGGCGGCATCAATGCCAGCAGTGCGATCGACTTCCAGAAATCCCTGATCCCTGGCACGCAGATCAAGGAGTATGTGCTGCCTGCGCCGCTGATTTCCGTGGCAGGGCAGTTGGGGGATGGATGGAATGCCGAGGGCTACTACCAAATGTTCTGGAACCAGAACAAGTACCCCGCCATCGGCAGCTACTGGTCAACGTCTGACTTTTTTGGCCGCGGTGTTTCCGACGCGGTCACGTTCTGGACCGCCAATCCCAATCTCGCGGGCCTGGACGCCGCAGCCTTCGCGCGCCTGAATAGCGTGAGCGGCAATTTCTGCAATTCCGCAGGTACCAATTGCATCACCAGCCTGGGCGGTGCCACGGGACGCGGCGGTGCTGCGGCGACGGGCCGGATTTCTTCAGTCACGCTGGCGCAGATCAACAGCGACATCCTGAACGGGTATTACGCGAACTACCCGACCAATGCGACCAATCCGGCCATTGGCGCCGTTTGGGGGGCGGGTACCTTGCCGACGATCAACCCTGGCAACAGCGGTCAATTCGGCCTGGCGTTGCACCGCAAGGCGGAGGGCTCGACGGTCGACTACGGGCTCTATTACCTGCATTACACGGACAAGTCGCCCGTGTTCAGCATCGTGGGTGACAGCACCGTGTCCGCCGGTGTCGATTACCAGGCCTCGTACCTGAAGAACCGCGATCTCTTCGGCGTGAGCACCAATTTCCCGCTGGGTCCCTGGGCCATCGGCGCGGAACTGTCGTACCGGCCGCGCGATGCGGTGGGGCTGTCGGGTTGTTATAACGCCGGATCGACCGTGCTGTCAGCGGCGAACGCAGCGGTGGTAGCGAACTGTCCGCTGTACAAGGACATGCAGAAATACGAGACCCACCTCACCGCTACACTGACCTTGACACCCAGCGACAACCCCACAGTCATGGACTTCCTGAAGGCCGACAGCGCCACGCTGACGGCCGAAGGGGTGTTGACCTATTACCCGGGCGTCAAGCCCTTGATGTCGCAAACCCTGTCTGGCGGCACGGTCGTGACCCAGGCCGTCGCCGCTGGCGGCCTGGCCTGGACCGATTCACAGGGCAATCTGGTGGGGGTTGGAACGCCCAAGTCCGCTGGCGCCATCGTGGATTTCAATTGGACCTACGACGGCACCATCTTCGCGGGATGGCAGATCACGGCGGGTGCGACCTACTTCAATGCATTCCACGGCTATACACCCAACCCGGCGGGCAGCTATCTGCAAGGCGCGCAGTCTATCAATTACTACCTGCTGATCAACCAGAACCCGACGATCTGGCAGGCCGGCTTCAATCTCACGCGCTTCTTCGGTGGCGACATTGCGGGCGCCCAACCCTACAAGGACCGCGACATGGTAGGCGCCTTCGTCACCTACAACTTCTGATCATTGCTTACGCTTAATCCAAGAAAGGCAAATCTCCATGAAACGAATTCATTTCAAGATATCCGTGGTTGCGGCGGCGCTGTTGGCCACCATGGCTGCCCATGCCGGCGTCACCGCCGAAGAGGTGGCTCAACTCGGCAAGACCCTGACGCCGGTCGGTGCCGATCCCAACGGCAACAAGGACGGCACCATTCCAAAATGGGGCGGCGCGACAGACAAGCCCGTCGGCAACTGGACCTATGGCAAGAATCGCATCGAGTACTGGAAACACAAGGACGAAAAACCTCTGTTCGTCATCGACGCCTCCAACGTCGACAAGTACAAGGACAAGCTGACCCCGGGCCAGGTGGGCATGATCACTTCGCTGAAAGGCTACGAGATGCGCGTGTATCCCACGCACCGCGATTGCTCCTACCCGGACTTCGTGCTCGACAACACGGCCAAGGGCGCGATCAAGTCCAAGATCGCGGCCAATGGCTGGTCGCTCGAAGAGGCCTCGCTGCCGGGCGTTCCTTTCCCCATCCCCAAGTCCGGTATCGAGGCGGTGTGGAACTACCTGATGCGTTACCAGGGCGTGGGAATCTGGTGGCCGGATGCCTACACCACCGTGTCGCCCAAGCCCGGTTCGACCGCAGGCATCGTCACGCGCTGGGACCAGATGTCGTACTACCCCTGGGGCCGCAAGGGAACGCAGTCGCCATCGCAGGTCCACGGCATCCAGCAGGGCTTCTATTACGGATTCACGGAACCCGTGGCCCTGGCCGGCCAGAAGCTGATCCAGACTTATTTCTTCGACAAGGACGTGGAGTCGTTCTACTACTTCACCGGTCAGCGCCGCGTGCGCCGCCTGCCGTCCTACGCGTATGACACGCCGCTGATCGGCTTCGAGAACCAGTACCCGAACGATTCCCTGTTCATGTACTACGGCAATCCGGATCGCTTCGACTGGAAGGTTGTCGGCAAGAAGGAAATCTATATCCCGTACTCGGCGTTCGAATCGGTGAATCTGAAGCACCGTGCGCAGGGCATGGGGCCTTACATCGACAACGAGGTGCGGCGCTACGAGTTGCATCGCGTGTGGGTGATCGAGGGCGACTTGAAGGCCGGCGCACGTCACAGCACACCCAAGAAGGTGCTGTACCTTGATGAAGACACCTGGCTGGCCGCTGCCGCCGAGGAGTACGACACCAAGGGCACGCTGTGGCGCCACAAGGAGGCAGGCATCATGCCGGCCTGGGAAATCGGTTCCTGCGAGAACGCCACGCTGGTGTTCTTCCATGACTTCTCCAACGGCCGCTATGTCACGGACTCCAATGTCCTCGGTGGCGGCAAGGACACCAAGTTCCTGTCCGACGAGAAGGAAGATCCGCGCTTCAGCATGAATTTCTACACGCCAGAGAATCTGCGAAGCATCAGTGAACGTTGAACTTAGCGAAGGCGCCAGCCGCATCGAAGCTCGTATCACGAAGTTCGGTGGAGCTGGCGGGCAAGATTCGCCATGACTGGAATGACGATATGAATTTGAAGCGGCTTGAGAATCTGTTGTTTGCCAAGCGTGCGATCGTGGTGACGGTCTTGGCTTTGCTTACCCTGATGATGGGCGTCTTTGCCGTGCGGCTTAGGATGGATGCGGGCTTTGATAAGCAACTGCCCCTGAACCACGAATACGTGGCGACCTTCCTGAAATACCGCGATCAACTTTTCGGCGCCAACCGTCTGACGGTGGTCGTGAAGGCGCGCAAGGGCGAGATCTGGACGGACGAGGGCTTGAAGCGCCTGTACGACGTCACGCAGGCCGTGACCTTCCTGCCCAACGTCGACCGTCTCGGTGTTCAATCGCTGTGGACGCCCAACAGCTTCGTCAACGAGATCACCGATGAAGGCTTTCGTGCGCAGCCCGTCATTCCGGGCACGGTCACCAAGGACCAGCTGAGTCCGGAGGTCATACAGGACATCAAGCGCGCCACCAATGCCGGCGGCTTCGTCGGCACGCTGGTGTCGCATGACCAGAACAGCGCCATGATCACCGCCGAGATCGGCGATGTGGACAAGGATGGTCAGCGCCTCGACTACGTGGCGTACAACAGGATCCTCGACGAAAAGATCCGCAAGGAGTTCGAGGACGACAAGTTTGAAATCCAGATCACAGGGTTTGCCAAGCAGGTCGGTGACATTGCCGAAGGCGCAGCGTCGGTGATGCAGTTCTGCGCGGTCGCGCTGCTGCTCACGGCCCTGGCCGTGTACTGGTACTGCCACTCGGTGCGGCTGACCTTGCTGCCCATCGCGTGCTCGCTCACCTCGCTGGTGTGGCAGTTCGGCACCTTGCGTCTGATGGGCTACGGGCTCGACCCCTTGGCGGTGCTGGTGCCTTTCCTGGTGTTTGCCATCGGCGTGTCGCATGGTGTTCAGCAGATCAACTTCATCGTGCGGGAGATTGCCCACGGCAAGTCGACCATGGACGCGGCGCGCGCCAGTTTCAGCGGCTTGCTGGTGCCTGGCACCCTGGCGCTGATCACGGCCCTGGTGTCGTTCGTGACGCTGCTGCTGATCCCGATTCAGATGGTGAAGGAACTGGCCATCATTTCGTCGATCGGCGTGGGCTACAAGATCATCACCAATCTTGTGCTGCTGCCGCTGGCTGCATCCTTCTTCCATTTCAGCAAGGATTACGCCGTCAGCGCGATGGCCAAGCGGGAGCAGCGCTCCAACTGGTTGCGCGGCCTGGCTCATGTTGCAGAGCCGCGCAATGCCGTGATCGTGGCATTGGCGACCTGCGCCATCTTTGGCGTGGCGGTCTGGCAGAGCAGGGACCGTGTGGTCGGCACCGTTCAGCCGGGGGCGCCGGAGCTGCGCGAGGACTCGCGCTTCAATCAGGACGCCAGCTCGATCGCTGCTTCTTATGACCTTGGCCTGGATTGGCTGACCGTCGTGTTCGAGGCGCCCGAGAACTCGCTGCAGAACGTGGCCATCGGCAAGTTCCAGGATGACTTTGTCGCAGCCATCGAGCATGTCGAGGGCGTGCAGGCCGTCAAGTCGTTCGCCGACCAGCTTCGCACCTACAACCAGGGCTACAACGAGGGCAGCCCGAAAATGAACGTGGTGCCGCTGGACCCCGTCAACTACGCCGGCCTGACCACCGAGATTGCTCGCGGGCGGGGCTACGTCAGCACCGATGCGAGTATGTCGGCGGTACACATCTATTTGGCCGACCACAAGGCCACGACGATCAATCGGGTCATTGCCGCCATCAAGGACTACCGTGCCGCCAACAAGCTCGAAGGCGTCACGATCCGGCTCGCATCCGGCAATGCGGGTGTGTTGGCTGCCATCAACGAGGAGGTCGAACGCAGCGAGATTCCGATGATGCTGAATGTCTACGCAGCCATCGCCATCCTCGTGCTGCTGGCCTACCGCGACATCCGGGCCGTGATCGCATGCTGCCTGCCGCTGACGGTGTCGACCTTCATCGGCTACTGGTTCATGAAGGAAATGCAGATTGGTTTGACGGTGGCCACCTTGCCGGTGATGGTGCTGGCGGTCGGCATTGGCGTGGACTATGCGTTCTACATCTACAACCGCCTGCAAAGCCATCTTGCAGATGGGGAGTCGATCCGCAAGGCCCTGGAGACGTCGATTCTCGAGGTCGGCATGGCGACCATCTTCACGGCCATCACGCTGGCCATCGGCGTGGCCACCTGGTCGTTCTCGCAGCTCAAGTTTCAGGCCGACATGGGCAAGTTGCTGGCCTTCATGTTTATCGTGAACCTGGTGATGGCCATGACGGCACTGCCGGCCTTTGCCTTGCTGCTTGAAAAGCTGGCACCCCGCAGCGGACCCGTCCGCAAGTCCGGTATGTTTGACCATTGAACGAGAGTATTCATGGCTATGAACCATTCAATCCGTCGATTGGCAAGTGCGCTCGCCGCCGCGTTCCTGTCGTGCTCTGTCTGGGCGCAAGGTGAGGGCGCCGACTTCGCTGCCACCTTGGGCAAGCTGCCCGCAGCGCATGCCCCGCAGGCGACACAGGTCCTGATGCTCGGCGCCACCAGGGCAGGCAAGCGGTTGGTGGCCGTGGGCGACCGTGGATTGGTCATCCTGTCCGACGATGATGGCAAGACCTACCGGCAGGCGCGCACGGTGCCTACGCGAGCGACCTTGACGGCAGTCTGGGCGGCCGATGCCTCGCATTTTTTTGCGGTGGGGCACTGGGGCGTGATCCTCGCCAGCGCCGATGCAGGCGAGACCTGGACCTTGCAGCGGTCCGATTTCAGCGCCGATCAGCCTTTGTTCTCGGTGTGGTTCAAGGATGCCCGGCACGGCGTCGCGGCGGGCCTGTTTTCATTGCTGCTGGTCACCAGCAACGGTGGCACGACATGGGATCCGGTCAAGATGCCGGCGCCACTCAACAACAAGGGCGACCTGAACCTGTACAAGTTGTTCCCTGGTGTCGATGGTGACGTCTGGCTTGCAGCCGAGCAGGGCATGGTGTATCGCTCCAAGGACCTGGGCCAAAGCTGGACGGCTTTTCCCACGGGTGCCAAAGGCACGTTTTGGGCGGGCGCAGTCTTGCCAAACGGCACAGTTGTCGTGGGCGGGCTAACAGGACGGGTGATGCTGAGCGATGACCAGGGCAAAACCTGGCACGAATCAGAATCCGGCACGAAGAGCTCGATCACGGACATGATGGCCATTCCAGACGTCGGGTTGTTTGCAGTGGCCTTGGACGGCATCTCACTACTGAGCTTGGACGGGGGGCACACCTTTAGGACTGCCCAGCTGACGGATCAGCGCCCTTTGACGGCCTTGGCGTTGAAATCCGACGGAAAGGTCGCGGCTTACTCGCAAAATGGGGTTGTCAACGACTTAATAATGCCCAGTGCTGTCGCTGGCAAATGAACGTCAGCTTGCTCACGTCAAAGTCAATATCAGTAACCGTGATCGGAGCAGGCCAAGGTGAATCGCCCCGGCCGGGGCGATTCAGGGTGCACGGATGCATGCCGCGTTCACGTGCACCGAGCTGAAGAAATCGACATCGATGGCCAGGACATCAAGTGCGGCAGCTTGAGCCACCAAGGCAATCGCAATCTACGAACCTCACGGAGCCAGTGGCTCCGCTCCACTGGGCGGTAACTCGTCGGCCGGCAGGATCTGGTTGCGGCCGGCCGATTTGGCCCGGTAGAGCGCCGCATCGGCATGCTTGAGTGCATCGCCAACTGGGCCGCCGCCGAACTCCGACACACCGCCGCTGATCGTAACGCGCAGTCCGTCCGAGAGCAGTGCGGCCATGCTCTGACGCAGCTGCTGCAAGCGCCGCAGCGCATCTCGCAGAGATGTGAACGGCAGCACGATTGCGAACTCCTCGCCGCCGATGCGGCCAACGAGGTCGCTTTCGCGCAGGCCGCCGCGTAGGGCCTGGGCAACGCTGCGCAACACTGCGTCGCCAGCCGCGTGGCCGTGCTGGTCGTTGATGCGCTTGAAGTGATCGATGTCAATGATGGCGATGCAGAGCGAGCCCTGTTGCCGCCTCACGAGCTTCTGCAGCTTCTCTGCCTCGTGCATGAAGGCACGGCGGTTCAACAGGCCCGTGAGGTCGTCGACCGTCGCGAGTCGCGTCATGCTGTCCAGTGCTGCGGTCAGATCCCTTTTGGCCTCGCGCAGCGAGAGTAGGTTCATGGCCTGGCGCGCCAGGCCGCGGAGCAGGTCAAGCTGCTCGGCATGGAGTTCGCGCTTGACCTCGTCGGTGATGCACAGGGTGCCGAGCTTGCGGCCGTCGTCGGTCTTGATCAGCGCGCCTGCATAGGTGACGATTTTCGAATCCTCACGCCGTGCGGCGATGGCGCGCGTGCGCTCATCGACATGCACGTCATTGGCCACGAGCATGTCGTCCTCGAGAAGGGCCGCGCTGCAGTAACTGGTCTCTTGGCCCCGGACTGGCGGCCAGCCCGGGTCGGCCAAGGTGACGAAGGCATTGGGCAGGCCCGTGACGAGCGTGGCCATGCGGGTCAGCACCTGCAGATCTGCCACGACGGAGTCCTCAAGCTCGTCCCAGGGGCTCAAGACAATTGGCCGAGTCATTGGACTTGCACTCATTGAGAAACTCCTTCTTCATCCTCGAACAGGTGCGACTATTACTTCGTGGGGAATATGCTGGCTATGGTCGGCATGTTGGCCTGTCGTGCAGCGGCAGCTTGGGAAGGTTGGATGGAAACTTGTAACTCCTCTTGTCAGCGTGCGTATGCAGAATTCCGCGGCGACGGCCTGTCCGGCACCGACATCCAGCCAGCCGGTCAGACGGTTAAGGGCCCAGTCCACGGCTCAGCTTGTCCATGGTTTGACCCCTCCAGTTTGCACGAAAAGATTCTAAAAATCGATCTTCCAACGGGGAAGACGACCCATCGCAACGCGGGGTTGAAAAATTGAAATGATTCGCGCCGCGAAGGCAAACGACCTCACTAAGGTGCGGTGCGTGCCACGTCCCAGAGTAACGGCGGTTCATCAACACATACCACTCTCCATGCATATGTATGGACTTGAATGCTCCTCTGTTGCTTGTTAACATTAAAAATTAAACTGTGCAGTTGACGTCAAGGGCCGGACCATGGTGCATTTGAAGAAAATATTTCTTGCACTTCTGCTGTACTTGTTTCCGCTGGGTTTTGCACTTTGCAATCCGACGCTTAAACTGGTTGCAAATGAATGGCCGCCCTATACGTCCGATCATGTTTCTGGAAAAGGAACCGAAGTTGAACATGTTCGCCGCATGCTTTCTAAGGCGGGCTACGACACAACGATAGAGATCGTGCCCTGGGCTCGCGCACTTCAACTGGTTTATGCCGGTCAGGCAGACGGAATCATTGCAATCTGGTCGACGGATGAACGACGTCAAAAGATTGCATTCAGTGAGGCCTATTCGGCTAATACTCTTCGACTCTATTCGGTAAAGGGCAAGTCAAGGAAGATACTCAGCATCAAAGATCTCGCAGGTCAAATAATCGCAGTCGGCAGAGCGTATGAATATAGCGATGAATTTTTGAAAATGAACAATTTTCGCAAAGAAGCTGGAGTCGGGACATTGCACGATATCCAAAAACTGATCAAGGGAAGAGTGGATGCCGTCTTGGAGGATGAGCAAATTTTCCGGTATTACGTGGAAAATAATTTCAGTCTGCTTGGAAACATGGATGAATTCGATGCATCGCCCGCGATCATGGTACTTCCACTTTATTTTGGAATTACACGCAAACGGCCAGATGCCCAGAGGATAATTGAAAACTTTAATCAAATACTGGCAAGGGAAAAAATGTTGGTGAAATAAGCTCTGTCGGTGAAGCGCGTTAGCGTATCAACTACGATCGCGCAGGGATAGGTGGAAACGGATTTTTGTAAATGGGTCAAACTTCAGTTCATGGAGATGCATTTTTCGAACTGAATGGGGAATCGGTTCAGTGCTGCCGTTCAATCTCGGATGATCGTGTTCGGAAAGGTATGAGCACTATGCAGAAAACATCGCACACCGTCTTGTTTGGCCTAAACTGCATCACCAGGTACATCGACAAAGGAATCAATCATGTTGCGCAATCTGAGAGTTTCTGCGCGCCTCGGTTTGGTTTTGGGGGCCATCCTGCTGGCGAGTGCCCTGCTTGTGGCCCTGGGCGGCTATGGTCTGCTGCAATCGCGTTCTGGTGTGGCCGGCATCACATCGATGCTGTTACCTTCGGCCAAGCGCAGCGCGCAGATCAACGGGCTTTTGACGCTTAGCCAGGTCGAAACCGCGACGATGGCCGCGGCCCTGACCGACCCGGATCGCGTCGGTCGGTCTAAGAGGGGTTGGGAACAGGCTCAGGCCGAGATCGACAAGACATCGCAGGAGCTCGCGTTGCTGGTTGCAGGCTCGGCTTACGAGGCGCCTGTCGCTAGGTTGGTAGGACCGCTTGCCGCCTACCGCAAGGCCGTCACGCTGGTAATCGAAAAGGTGCTGGCCAATGACTATCCCGATGCTGCGAAAGCGCTCGCCGACCTCAAGCCCGCTGAGTCGCAGCAGGCCGAGTTGCGCCTCGAGCTCGCCAAGCTTGAGGCGGACCTGAACGCGCAGGCGGGTCAGGTTTTTCAAAGCGTGGACAGCCTTGTTACCCGACTGCTGACACTGCTGGTTGGGGCGCTGCTGGCGAGCATTGTCGGTGGCCTGCTGCTGGCGCTGCGCCTTTCGCGCTCCATCATCGACCCTATGGCCGAGGCCAAGAGCTTTGCAGAGCGCATGGCCGGCGGCGACCTATCGTCGGTGCCGCGTGTCGATGGAAAGGACGAGTCGGCCGAGATGATGCGGGCGCTCGCGTCAATGCAGCGCTCGCTGTCCGAGATCGTTGGTAAGGTACGCGATTCGGCCGAGAGCATCCAGGTTGCGTCTGCCGAGGTTGCTTCCGGCAACATGGATTTGTCGCAGCGTACCGAACAGACGGCGTCCAACCTGCAGCAGGCCTCCAGCTCTATGTCGCGATTGACTGACACGGTCGGCCAAAGCGCCGACTCGGCGATGACGGCCAAGCGTCTCGCCGGCGCTGCCGCCGAGACGGCCTGCCGCGGCGGTGAGGTGGTGTCGCGCGTCGTCAGCATGATGGACGAGATCAACAACGCCAGCAAGAAAATCGCCGACATCATTGGCACCATCGACGGCATCGCGTTTCAAACCAACATACTGGCCTTGAATGCGGCCGTCGAAGCTGCGCGTGCCGGCGAACAGGGCCGCGGCTTCGCTGTCGTCGCCAGCGAGGTGCGCTCGTTGGCCCAGCGCAGTGCAGAGGCGGCGCGCGAGATTAAGGCGCTGATCAGCGCCAGCGTCGAGCGCGTGGAGGCCGGCACGACGTTGGTCAACGACGCCGGCACGACCATGACTGACATTGTCGGATCGGTGCAGCGCGTGACCGACGTCATTGGAGAGATCAGCACTGCGGCCACGGAGCAGAGCCAGGGTATTGGTCAGGTTAACGGCACCGTCATTGAACTGGATCAGATGACGCAGCAGAACGCCGCGCTGGTCGAGGAGTCCGCTGCGGCAGCTCAATCGTTGAAGGAGCAAGCTGTTCGGCTGACAGGTTTGGTCAGCAGTTTCAAGCTCGGTTGAGACTTATGTTAACTGGGCTGTTGCGGGTTTCATCTTCACACCGTAATAAGGTGTCCATGAAGCTGGCAGCAGGCTAGCAAGCACTAACCCTGCAAAAACCGAACCGAAAGCCCTAAGTGAAAGGGGAGGCGATGAACTACTTGCAAAGACTCTGTCGATACAAGGCTTGGGCGGACGACTTGTTTCTGGCCGTGGTCGGCGAGGTTCCCGAGCACGAGTTGGTCGCGCCTCGGCCCATCCTGTTCGGCAGTCTCATTCGCACGCTCCACCATTCCTATGCGATGGACTATGTGTGGCAGTGCCACCTCCTGGGAAAGCCCCACGGACTGTCCACCCGGCACCCGGCGCTCCATCCGCCGATGAGCGAGCTGGCGACGTTGCAGCGCGACATCGACAAGTGGTACATCGCCTACGTTGACGGTCTTTCCGAGGCTCAATTTGGCGAGATGATCGACTTCGAGTTCATTGGCGGCGGACGAGGCGTCATGTCTCGCGCGGACATCGTGCTCCACGTCGTCAATCACACGACCTATCACCGGGGCCATGCTGCTGACATTCTCTACAACGTCAAGGTCACGCCGCCGACCACGGACTACCCCGTGTTCCTGAGAGAGCAGAAGGCAGGCATCTGACGGCACAATAAGGCGCGAGCATCGCCTGATCACGTGCACCGACAACATCAGCGACCTGCGATCCTGCGCGGCGCCTCCATCCGTGAGACACGAACCGACCCCGACAAGGCCTGCTACTGCCGAGCATGTTCCGGCGTTCGATGTCGTCACCGAGGCCATCGAGAGAGTTCGTCGGCCGCGCTCCTAAGGGCCATTCCGCGACGAAGCGCTGCGGGCGCTCTCCAGAAGGAATTCGATGCAGGTGCGCACGGCTTTGGTCTGGTGCCGATTGGGCATGTACATCAGGTACATGTGCGTGCCGAAGATGCTCAACCGGTAGTCCTGCAGGGTGGTCACGACCTCGCCCGCGGCGATCTTGTCGCAGAGCACGTAGTCGGGAACCAGCCCGACGCCCAGGCCAGCGAGGATGCCCTCGCGCAGGAACGGAAAGTGTTCCGAGACGAGCACCGGTTCGAGCGTGGCCTCGTGGCGCTCGCCGTCGCGGTAGGCGGAAAGCCGCAACTGGCGGCCGACGACGCCGGACGTGATCAGCGGCACCTTGCGCAATTCGTCGAGCGTGCGCGGCATGTCGTGGACTTGTGCGTACGCGCTCGAGGCGCAGGCGAGGTAGGTGACGTCGCCCATGCTGCGCGCCACAAGCGACGGTGGCGGTTCCTGCATGACGCGCACGGTGATGTCCACCCCGTCGCGCAGCGGGTCGGCGCGATTCTCGAACAGCACGTCGAGCACGATTCCCGGGTACAGGCGCTTGAACTCGATCAGCCAGGGGCTCATCACCATCTGGCCGAAGCCGCTCGGCACGCTGATGCCGACACGGCCCTGCAGTTCGCGCCCCAGGCTTTTGACGATCTCCTCCGCCGCTAGCAGCTCGTTCTGGATGTTGCGCCCGCATTCAACCAGGCGCATCCCGAGTTCGGTGGGTTCCACTCGGCGCGTGGTTCGGCGCAGCAGTTGCACGCCGACCGACTTCTCCAGCTGGGCCAGGTGATAGCTCACATTGGCGCGCGTCATCTTGAGCTTGCGCGCGGTCTGGCTGAGGTTACCCGAGTCGACGATCTCGACCAGCAAGGTCAAAGTCTGCAAATCCATTGTCAAATTTTATATGACTGACTGTCAATTATTGATGTAATTGTAAAACATAACTGACGTCGCAAGAATTGAGACATGTCCACGAACCATCCATTTCCCGGAGATTCCAGCGTGTCCCCGTCGCAAGCCACCCCCGCCATCCACCTAGCACGGGAGGGCGCCGTCCTGGTCGCGCGCATCAACAACCCGCCGGTCAACGCGCTGGGCTTCGCCGTGCGCGAAGGCCTGCTCCGCGCTATTGACCAGGCGGCGGCGGACGATGCCGTGCGTGCGTTGCTGATCGTGGGCGAGGGCAACACCTTCATCGGAGGCGCCGACATCCGCGAGTTCGGCAAGCCGGCGCTGGCGCCCTCGCTGCCTGAGGTCTGCGATCGCATTGAGGCGTCGGACAAACTCGTCATCGTGGCCATCCACGGTCCAGCGTTGGGCGGCGGACTCGAGATCGCGTTGGCCGCACACTTCCGCATCGCGATGTCCGCCGCGAAGCTGGGCTTGCCCGAGGTGAGCCTGGGCCTGCTGCCCGGCGCTGGCGGAACGCAGCGCGCACCGCGCCTGATGGGTGCCAAGGCCGCGGCCGAGCTGATGCTGTCGGGACAAGCGCTCTCCGCGCAAGCGGCGCTGGCGGCGGGCCTGATCGATAGGGTGGTTGATGCACCGAACGCGCTGGGCGCCGGCCTCGCCTACGCGAAGGAACTGCTGGCAGGCGGTGCTGTGCCGCGTCGCACGTGCCTGCTGGCCGTCTCCGATTTCGCGACCGCGGGAAGCGACCTTGACAAGCTCGCCGCCGATACCGCCGTTAAGAGCCGGGGGCTGTTCTCTCCGCTCAAAATCATTGAGTGCGTGCGCGCCGCGGTTGAACTGCCGTTCGAAAAAGGTCTGGCGCGCGAGCGTGCGCTGTTCCTGGAGTGTCTGGGCAGCCCCCAACGCCGTGGCCTTGTCCATGCGTTCTTCGCCGAGCGGGCGGTCGCCAAGGTGCCCGAGGCCATGGCGGCGAAGCCGCGCCCGATCGCTAGAGTCGGAGTCGTCGGCGGCGGCACGATGGGCGCGGGCATTGCCGTGGCGATGCTTGATGCCGGCCTGTCGGTGACGATGGTCGAGCGCGACGACACCAGCCTGGCGCGTGGCCGTACGAATGTCGAGAAGGTCTACGACGTGCTGGTCGCCAAGGGTCGCATCGATGCCGACCAGAAGATGCGCGTGCTTTCGCGTCTCTCCTGCTCGATTTCGTACGAAGCGTTCGCCAACGCCGATCTCGTTGTCGAAGCGGTGTTCGAGGACATGGCTGTGAAGAAGGCGGTGTTTGCCGAGCTCGATCGCGTCTGCAAGCGGGGCGCCGTGCTGGCCACTAACACCTCCTACCTCGACATCGACGAGATGGCGGCTAGCGTATCGCGGCCCCGAGATGTCGTCGGCCTGCATTTCTTCTCTCCGGCCAACATCATGAAGCTGCTGGAGATCGTCGTGCCGGCGAAAGTCTCGGCGGACGTTATCGCGACGGCGTTCGAGCTCGCCAGGAAGCTGAAGAAGGTGCCGGTGCGCGCGGGGGTCTGTGACGGCTTCATCGGCAATCGCATCCTCGCAGTCTACCGGCAGGCGGCTGACTATCTGCTCGAGGACGGTGCATCGCCGTACCAGATCGATCGCGCCGTGCGTGCGTTCGGCTACCCGATCGGACCGTTCCAGATGTCGGACCTGGCTGGCGGCGATATCGGCTGGGCCACGCGCAAGCGGCGCGCCGCAACTCGTGATCCGCGCGCGCGCTACGTGCACATTGCCGACCGCTTGTGCGAGAACGGTTGGTTCGGGCAGAAAACAGGCCGAGGCTGGTATGTCTACGCCGCTGGCGAGCGCGCCGGCGCCGAGGATCCGCAGGTGCTCGGCATCGTCGACGAAGAGCGGCGCAAGGCCGGCGTCGCGCCGCGCGAGTTCAGCGATGAGGACATCATGCGCCGCTACCTCGCGGCCATGGTCAACGAAGGCGCGAATGTCGTGCAGGAACGCATCGCGCTGAGGCCGCTCGATGTCGACGTCGTCATGCTCCACGGCTACGGCTTCCCCCGTCATCGCGGTGGGCCGATGCAGTACGCCGACTCGGTCGGCCTGCCCCGCGTGCTAGCTGACATTCGTGAATTCGCGAAAGAGGATCCGCTGTTCTGGAAGCCATCTGCGTTGCTCGTGGACCTGGTCGAACGCGGTGCCGACTTCGCCAGCCTGAACAATCCCTGAAACAAAGGAATCGACATGCGTGAAGCAGTCATCGTCTCAACCGCACGCACGCCGCTGACCAAGGCGCACCGCGGCGAATTCAACATCACCCCGGGCCCGACGCTGGCCGCATTCGCGGTCAAGGCCGCGGTCGAGCGCGCGGGTATCGATCCCGCGCTGTTCGAGGACATGATCCTCGGCTGTGGCTACCCCGAAGGAACGACCGGCCGCAACATCGCGCGCCAGGCGGTCGTGCGCGCCGGACTGCCGGTCTCGATCGCCGGCGTGACCGTCAACCGCTTCTGCGCATCGGGTTTGCAGGCGATCGCAATGGCGGCGGGACGCATCGTGGCCGAAGGCGTTCCCGCGATGATCGCCGGGGGCGTCGAGAGCATCTCCGGCATCCGTACTCGCGAAGATGGCGAGAGCGGCATCGACTCGTGGATCGTCGAGCACAAGCCTGAGCTGTATCTGTCGATGATCGAAACCGGCGACATCGTCGCCGCGCGCTATGGCATCTCGCGCGAGGCGCAGGACCGCTTCTCCGTCGAGAGCCAGCGCAAGACCGCTGAGGCGCAAGCGGCTGGTCGCTACCGCGAGGAGATCGTCCCGTGCACGACGACGATGGCGGTAGTCGACAGGGAGACCAAGGCGATTAGCCGACGCGAGGTCACCGTCGATGCGGACAACTGCAACCGTCCGGGCACGAACCTCGAGGCGTTGGCCAAGCTGCCACCGGTCAATGGGCCGGACAAGTTCATTACTGCGGGCAATTCTTCGCAGAACGCCGACGGCGCGTCTGCCTGCGTGCTCATGGAGGCTCGTGACGCCGAGCGTGCGGGCCTTCAACCCCTGGGCGCCTTCCGTGGCTTCGCGGTGGCCGGCTGCGAACCCGATGAGATGGGTATCGGTCCGGTGCTCGCCGTACCGAAGCTGCTTGCGCGCCACGGACTGCAGGTCGATGACATCGATCTGTGGGAACTCAACGAGGCCTTCGCGTCGCAGGCGATCTACTGCCAGCAGCGACTGGGCATTCCGGATGAACGATTGAACGTCGACGGTGGCGCGATCTCGATCGGCCATCCGTTCGGTACGACGGGTGCGCGCCTCGTGGGCCACGCGCTGCTAGAAGGCCGTCGACGCGGCGCGAAGCGCGCGGTCGTCACGATGTGCATGGCCGGTGGCATGGGCGCTGCTGGCCTGTTCGAAATCTTCTGAGATCGATTCATGGACCTGAAATTTTCCCCTGAAGAAGAAGCGTTCCGCGCCGAGGTGCGCGCCTTCCTGGCCGACAAGCTGTCGCCGCAACTGGCCGCCAAGGTGGCCGGCGGCCTGCGCCTGAGCAAGCAGGAGCACGAATCGTGGCACGCCGCGCTGAATGCACGCGGTTGGCTCGCGAGCCATTGGCCGAAGGCCTACGGCGGTCCGGGCTGGAGCGTCGTGCAGAAGTTCATCTTTGACCACGAATGCGCACTCGCGAACGCGCCGCGCATCGTCCCGTTTGGCCTGAGCATGCTGGGTCCGGTGCTGATCAAGTACGGCAACGAGGCGCAGAAGCGCCATTGGCTTCCGCGCATCCTCGACGGCTCGGACTGGTGGTGCCAGGGCTACTCCGAACCCGGCGCGGGTTCCGATCTCGCCGGCGTCAAGACGACCGCAGTGCGGCAGGGCGACCACTACGTTGTCAACGGCCAGAAGACCTGGACCACGCTGGGCCAGCACGCCAACATGATCTTCTGCCTGGTGCGTACCGATCCCGCCGCCAAGAAGCAGGAGGGCATCAGCTTCCTGCTAGTCGACATGAAGTCGCCGGGCGTCGAGGTGCGGCCCATCATCACCCTCGACGGCGAGCACGAGGTCAACGAGGTGTTCTTCACCGACGTGCGCGTGCCCGTCGAGAACCTTGTCGGCGAGGAACATCGGGGCTGGACCTGCGCGAAGTACCTGTTGACGTACGAGCGCACGAACATCGCCGGCGTCGGCTTCTCTGTGGCCGCGCTCGAGCGGCTGAAGGCGTTCGCGGCGCGCCAAGTGCGCAACGGCCGCCCGCTGATCGAGAACCCGCAGTTCGCCGCGCGGTTGGCGAAGGTCGAGATTGACCTTGAGAACATGAAGACGACCAACCTCCGGGTGATTGCCGCCGTTGCCGGCGGTGGCGTGCCGGGCGCGGAAAGCTCGATGCTCAAGATTCGCGGCACGCAGATTCGCCAGGAGCTGACCTCGTTGTACCGGCGCGCGATGGGCCCCTACGCGCGGCCGTTGATCGATGAGGACCAGGACGATGGTCACGCGAGCGAGCCCGTCGGTCCGGCCGAGGCCGCGACCGCCGCCACGCAGTATTTCAACAACCGCAAGCTGTCGATCTTTGGCGGCTCCAACGAGATCCAGCGAAACATCATCAGCAAGATGATCCTCGGCCTGTAAGGAACGACGCGATGAACTTCGAACACAATGAAGACCGCCGGATGTTGGCGGACTCCCTCGACCGCTTCGTCACGGAGCAGTATGGCTTCGCGACGCGCGACAGGATCGCGCGTTCGCCGCAGGGCTACAGCTCCGAGCTGTGGCGGCGCTTTGCCGAGCTCGGCGTTGTCGGCGCGCTGTTCGCGGAGCGCGACGGCGGTTACGGCGGAGCCGGCTTCGACATCGCCGTCGTCTTTGAGGCACTGGGCCGCGGGCTCGTTGTCGAGCCCTTCCTTGGGACCGCCGTCCTGGCCGGCGGGGTGATCGCAGCCGCGGGCGACGATACGCAGCGTGGCGTGCTGGCCAAGATCCTCGATGGCACGACGCTCGCTGCGTTCGCGCACGGGGAGCCGGACAGCGGATTCGAGCTGGCCCGCGTGGCCACGACGGCGCGCCGCACCGCAGGGGGCTGGGTGCTGGACGGGGCGAAGGCCGTCGTGCTGCACGGCGACCAGGCCGATCTGTTCGTCGTGTCGGCGCGCACTGCAGGCCCCGTCGATGCGCAAGAGGGTGTGTCCCTGTTCCTCGTGAATGCGCGCACGCCGGGCATCGCAACGCGCGGCTATCGCCTCGTTGACGGCGGCCGCGCGGCCGAAGTCTCTCTGCGCGGCGTCGAGGTCGGCGCCCAAGCGCTGATTGGATCGGAAGGCGGCGCCTTTCCCATCATCGAGCGCGTGGTCGGTACCGGCGTCCTGGCCCTCGTCGCGGAGGCGGTCGGCGCGATGGATGTCGCCAAGGAAGCCACGCTCGACTACCTGCGCACGCGCAAGCAGTTCGGCGTGCCGATTGGCAGCTTCCAGGCGCTGCAGCACCGCATGGCGGACTTGCTGCTCGAGGTCGAGCAGGCGCGCTCGGCGATGATCAACGCGGCTGCCGCGATGGACGCCGATCGGGTCACGCGCGAACGTGCGCTGTCGGCCGCGAAGGTGTCGATCGGCCGCATTGGCGCGCTGGTCGCCGAGGAATGCATCCAGATGCACGGCGGTATCGGCATGACCTGGGAACTGCCGCTGGCGCACTACGCGAAGCGCCTGGTGATGATTGACCATCAGCTCGGCGACGAGGATCATCACCTCGAGCGCTACATCGCGCTGGGACGGAGCTGACGCGATGACCGGCGCGCCCATTTCGACGGCCGTCACACCCGGCGACTGGTTCCACGGGTTGTTCGCTGCTGGCCATGCGCTTGCTTTCGTTGATCGCGTCGAGCCGCTGACCGCGAGTGTCGGTCGTTTCGAGTGCGATCTACGGCGCACGATCGAGCGGCTACCGCGCGCCGCCCCGCCGCTTCCGCGTCTGATTTCTGGAGACCGGCCATGACCGTCCGCACCACCGTCGCCGATGGCATCGCCACCATCGAGATAGCGCGACCCGAAAAGAAGAACGCCCTGACCGGCGCGATGTACATCGCAATGGCCGAGGCGCTCGCAGCCGCCGACGTCGATTCTGCCGTGTGTGCCGTGCTGATCACGGGCCAGCCCGGCGTCTTCACCGCGGGCAACGACCTCCAGGACTTCAAGGACCGACCGTCGGAGGGCTCAGACTTGCCGGTGCATCGATTCATTCAGGCACTCTCGAACTTCGGCAAGCCGGTGGTGGCAGCAGTCGACGGCGTGGCCGTGGGCATCGGCGCCACGATGCTGTTGCACTGCGACTTCGTCTACATCACCGAGAACGCGCGGCTGCAAACGCCGTTCGTGCGTCTCGGCCTCGTGCCCGAGTTCGCGTCCAGTCTGCTGGTGCAACTGCGTGTCGGGCTCGTGAAGGCGTCGGAGCTGCTGCTGCTTGGCGAGACGCTCGGCGGCCACAACGCGGTCGAACTGGGCATCGCAAACGCGGTGGTCCCGGCCGCCGATCTGCTGGCGCACGCGCGTCGAGTTGCTGGCCGCTTCCGCACGTTGCCGCCTGGCGCGGTGCGGGAGACCAAAGCTCTGATGCGACGTGGCGTAAAAACGATGATAGACGAAGCGATCGCCACCGAGAGCGCGGCCTTCGCGCATCGCCTCCACAGCCTGGAGGCCGCAGAGGCCATCGACGCCTTCCTCGCGAAGCGCCAACCCGATTTCTCGAAATTCTGATGCCGCAACCACCGATCATGCATCCGCCGTTCACAAGTTCCTTCCCGATCCGTAGCCTGGCCGACATCGCACGCATCGAGGAGATGCCATTCGTGCAGGTGCTGCCGGTGCGCAGTACGTACGAGATCGCATGCAACTCCGCGCACGCGTTCGGAGATCGCGTTGCGCTGACCTTCATGCATGACGCCCGGCCTGAAGGTCAGGTGACGAGTTGGTCGTTCGCGCAGTTGCTTGTCGGCATCCACCAGACCGCGAATGCGCTGCACCGGCTCGGCGTGCAGCCCGATGACGCCGTAGGCGTGTTGTTGCCCGGTTGCCTTGAGTATCACCTCGCGCTGTGGGGTGGCGAGGCGGCGGGCATCGTGCAGCCGCTCAACCCGCTGCTTTCGGAGGACAAGCTTGTCTCGCTACTGAACGCGGGCCGCGCGAAGGTGCTGATCGCCTACGGCCGTGACGATGATGCCGGCTACTGGACCAAGGCGATGCGCATTCGTGGTCGTGTGCCCACATTGCGTTCCGTGCTGCGTGTGGCTCCGCACGACGAGGAGACGGTGTCGGCGCTGCCGCCCGAAGACGTGTTCGACTTCGCGGTTCTGCGTGCTGCCGAGCCTGACGATCATCTTGTCAGCGGGCGTGACATCGGTCCCCAGGACATCGCCGCCTATTTCCACACCGGGGGCACCACCGGTTCGCCGAAGCTGGCGTGCCAGACCCACGGTGCGCAGGTGTTCACCGCGTGGGCTGCGGTGCAAATGACGCGCAACCAGCCGGGCGATGTCGCCATCAACGGGTTCCCTCTGTTCCACGTTGCCGGTGTGTTGCCGGGCGCGCTGGCTTCGCTCTCCTGCGGCATGTGCAATGTGATCCCGACTGCCGGCCTGTTCCGCAATCGCGACGTGATAGTGAATTACTGGCGCCTCGTGGAGCGCTTCAAGGCGACCAACCTCGCCGCTGTCCCGACGGTGCTGGCGGCGCTCGCGAACGTGCCGCTGGGCGAGGCTGACATTTCCTCCGTGCGCAACTGCCGCGCCGGCGCGGCGGTGCTTCCCATGGAGCTCGCAGAGCGCTTCGAACGCGTGACCGGCCTGCATGTGCACGAAGGGTGGGGCATGACGGAGACCACCGGCCTTGCCACGATGACGCCGCCGGGGATGGTCTTGCCGGTCGGCGGCGTTGGCTTGCCCCTGCCGTATTCGCGGGTGCGGGTCGTCGCACTCAACGCGCGGGGCGACGCCACGGAACGCGACCTGCCGACGGGCGAAGTCGGCATGATCTTGTACAAGGCACCGAACGTGTTCTCGGGCTACCTCGACGCCAAGGACAATGCAAGCGCCTTCGTCGGCAACGGCTGGCTCGTGACCGGCGACCTTGGCCGACTGGACGAAGAAGGGCGGTTGCACCTGAACGGTAGAGCCAAGGATCTGATTATCCGCAGTGGCCACAACATCGATCCGAAGGTGATCGAGGATGTGCTCTCCGCACATCCGGCCGTGCATCTGGCCGCGGCGGTCGGTGCGCCCGACGCCTACGCCGGCGAATTGCCGGTCGCTTTCGTCACGCTCGTTGCTGGCGCATCGGTCAGCGAGGCTGAGCTGCTCGCCTTCACGGCGGAACACGTGGACGAGACGCCAGCGCGCCCACGCAGCGTCGTCGTCCTCGATGCAATGCCGCTCACGACGGTTGGCAAGATCTACAAGCCGCAGCTGCAGCAACTCGCGGCTCATGCCGTCGTTGACCGCTTGGCGAAGCAAGTCAGCGATGAATTGAACCTCGAGGCCGAGGCTCGGCCGCGCGTACACGATATCGACCAGCGCCGCTTCGAATTGTTGCTGGATCCTATAGCGCTCGGCTCGCGACTCGCGCCCCTGCGAGAACAATTGCAAGCTGCTCTTGCGCCGCTGCCTCTGAAAACCGAGATCCGCGTAGCCTAAGGCCTGTGGACTGCATATCCAATATTTGAATTTGGAAGCCGCGATCTGCCGACGATTGCGGCCTGGGTTTTTGCGTTTCTCTGCCTGTTCGGATTTTCCATGAACTCAACGCGCTCACGAGCCTGCGCGAACTGGTTGTTGTCCTGGTCTTTTCTGTGTGGATGCTTGGGTTCGGCTGGCAATTGCTGCAGAGCGCGAAGAGATCCTTGGCAGCGAGTCCTGTTGTTGCTCAGTGAGAAATTTCACCAGTATCGATGCGACGATCTTCCGCGCTGACAATTGAATTGATATCAAGGGAATTTCTCATGACGATCAATCTGGCCGACAGAGTTGCCATCGTGACCGGCGCCGGTACCGGCCTTGGACGTGAGCATGCGCTACTGCTCGCGCGCCTGGGCGCCAAGGTCATGGTCAACGACCTTGGCAGCGATGTGAACGGACGCGGTGGGTCAGTCAGCGCGGCGCAGAAGGTTGTGAAGGAGATCGTGGCTGCAGGTGGCGAGGCAATAGCGAACCGCGCATCCGTCACGGATACCGAGCAGGTGCAAAGCATGGTCGCCGACACACTTGCACGCTGGGGACGCATAGACAATCTCGTGAACAACGCCGGCTTTCTGCGCGACAACAGCTTCAGCAGGATGACGCTCGACGACTTTCGCGCGGTGATCGAGGTACATCTGATGGGGGCTGTGAACTGTACCAAGGCGGTGTGGGACATCATGCGCGAGCAGCAATACGGTCGCATCGTGATGACAACTTCGTCGTCCGGCTTGTACGGGAATTTCGGACAGTCCAACTATGGCGCCGCCAAAATGGCGCTGGTGGGCCTGATGCAGACGCTCGCGCTTGAGGGAGCAAAAAGCAATATCCATGTCAATTGCATCGCGCCTACGGCCGAAACGCGCATGCTGGAAAGTTTGGTGGCGGAGGACGTCCTCTGCACCCTGTCGCCCAGCGCAGTCAGTCCCGCAGTGGTCGCACTCGTTGGCGAAAACGCACCGACCCGGATGGTGCTGTGTGCCGGTGCCGGAAGTTTCGAGGCCGCCCACATTACGCTGACGACCGGTATCTATCTCGGGGCTGGCGAGGAGGTGTCTCATCTGCTTGCGCAACAACTCGGAGATGTTGCCAATCGAAACGGCGATTCCGTTCCTGCGTCGGGTGCGGCACAAGGCGCGCTCGAATTGCGCAAGGCCAGACTATCGGTCAGGAACGTTCCAGAGCAGTTCTACGCGTGAAGCGTTCAATGTGACGGACGGTGAGATATTGCGGTCGATCGCCCGGTACGCGCGCCGCTACAGTGTATGAATCGGTGGTCTTATTGGTATACGGCTTTTAGGAGTTATTTTTCTCCGCATCCATTTCGTGCCCATCTTGTGTCCATTCTGTGCCCATACGCTCCTTCTTATAGATTGTGTCGGGTTAGGGCTGAGCACAACGCCTGACTCTGAGCCCATCGCTCGAAGGAGGCGGCGACAATACCGGCATGACAATCACCGTCCCACAGCCCCAAGATCAACCGCGCAATCCATTGCACGGTCTGACGCTGGAAGTCATCGTCACCGCGCTGTTCGAGGAGTACGGCTGGGCCGGCCTTGACGCACGTATCCCTCTGCGTTGCTTCGCCTTCGAACCAAGCATCAAGTCGAGTCTGAAATTCCTGCGCAAGACGCCATGGGCGCGCGAAAAGGTTGAAGGGCTTTACCTGTTCATGCTGCGCGAGCGGCTGCGCGCCAAGCGCCTCTAAACGACGCCTTCGGCCATGCCGCTCGCTGGATATATCACCTTGTGATCTAGCCAATCGTTACGGACCTTTATCTTGTGGATGGAGCAGCGATGACCCTCGATATCGCGCCATGAGCCCCTACATATCGAACGTTAGAGCGCAGTCGATGAAAAAACCATTACGTGCCAATTACGCTGATGATATTTCTTGGAGTTATGGAAATTATCGATGCAATTGCGTTAATAAATAACGATTCAAATGTTTGCTCGTTGGCGTAGGGATTAAGTTTCCAAGTGATAGATCCGGCGAGAGATGCCTATGGACATGCGCTATTCGCCTTGCGCCTTATGAAGCCATCGTTGGCAACAAGAGCCCACAGGGTTTGCTGATGACCATGCATGGCAAGTGAGGCAGCGACAAGTCGAGTCTGCTGAAATTCATCAAGAACGACCTGAGGCAGATTGATTCGGAAGCAAGTCTTTTGTGTTGGCAAGCAGTAGTGAATTGCCCCGCATTTAGTAATGGTTTACTTTTAAAAATGATGGCGTGGTGGGATAATTTTCAATGTAACTTTAGTTATAAATTGTTGGCATCAATTTCATGAATTAACGAGTTTTAGTGGTTTTTCTTATGGAGAAGAACTGCTTCTAGAGCCGAAATTCAAAATTCCAATGAAATGGTAAGCAGGTCTTGTCCTGCGAAATGATAAAACTCATTTTATTTAATAGAAATGCTTAATACCCAGATTTATCGCAACGATCATGTTGCACTAGGCGCGATGATTGCCGACTTTGAAAGTCGGCTCGTTATTTCGAAATTGCAGGCGGATCCGGCGGAATGTCGGAAGCTGCTTTCTAATTTGATAGGCAAACTGAGAATTCACATCAGCAGCGAGGATCAGCTGCTGTACCCTCAGGCCGCAAGCAGCAGCAATCCCGCTATTCGGGCATTGGCCCAGCGCTTTCAATCCGAAATGGGTCCATTAGCCATTCAACTCAAGCAATACAGCGAACGTTGGCTTTTGCCCCGTGACATCGCAGCCCGGCCGACCGATTTCATGAACGAGTCGAATGGAATTGTCCGTGCACTTAAGGAGAGGATTCGGCGCGAGAACAATGAGTTTTATTCGATGCTGGAGAAGAGCGCGCAGTGATTCTGTCGCGTGAGGAAGTGTCAGGAGAAGTCGCTTGACTATGAGAGTACTGTGTTCGGTGCTCTCTCTCTCTCTCTCTAAAAGACCGGTCAGAAATTGACCAATAGCGGGTCCAGCACCCGCTTGAGTCGCTGCGGTGTCCAGACCGGCTGTTCATCGTCCCAGCCGTTGTCGACCAAGCGGCCGGCTCGGTCGATCACGAAGCTGACCGGCAAACGCCAGATGCGCCCATACTCGCCGGCCCAGGCGCTGCCAAGCAGGCCGGTCGGAAAGCTCAGGTTTGCCGAGCGTCGCTTCACTTCGGGCAGCGCATCGGGGCTATCCAGGCTGAAGGCCAGCACCGTCAGGCCCTGGTCGGCATGCTGTTCCGCGTACTTCGACAGCAAGGGCAACTCATCAATACAATGTGGGCACCAGGTGGCCCAGAAGCTCACCACGACAACCTTGCCATGCAGAGCGTGAGTGGCAATGCTTCGTCCGTCCAGGGTGCGTAACACCAAGGCGGGGGCAGGTTGACCCAACTGAAGTCGGCTGGATGCGGCCCGTGCCCAAGGGGCACCCGCCGCCAGTGCCAGGCCGCCAGCGGCTCGCAGCAGGCATTCTCGACGTGTGAGGACTGGGCTCATGGTTTCAGAACGCCATGGTCACGCCGACCGTTGCGGTCCAGCGTGGAAACAGCTGATAGCCCTGCAACTGGCTGTAGATGGGCAGTTGAACAAAGGCGTAGACATGCGCATTGGCGGCCACGCTGACCGTCAAGCCCGGACTCAGGTAGGCCACGGTACCTGCCGTGTCCGTAGTGTCCGCCAAAGCGCCCTGGTCGGAAGTCTTGTGCGTCAGGTTCAGCTGCAGTTGCGGCACAAAATGCGGATTGGCCTCATGGCGCAGTCCCAGGCTCACATTGGCCGAATTGCCCGGACGGTAGTCTGCGCCCGCTTGATTGAGCCTTTGCGCGATGGAAGTCTGGAACTGGCCGTTGACGAAGGCGTCGAAATCCTGGCTGACGGCCTGGAAGTAGTAGGCGCCCACGATCAGGTTGGTGCTGCCGTTGCCGGCCTGCAGGCTGGTATCCAGCAACTGCCCCGCGCTGTTGCCCCAGTTCCCGAACGACACCGGATGGCTGCCCACGGCCCCCGTGCCAGTGGCATTTGCACCGCCATAGTCGCCCGTCGGCAGCTTTAGGCCCAGCTGTACGCCCAGGTTGTGGGTCGGCAACAAGCCCTGGTAGCTGCCGATCAACTTGATGTCGCCCAGGCCGGTCACTTTGGCATTGCTGAGCTGATCGGGCGTGATGGGAGTGAAGGCGCTGCCAAAGGTGCTGTGGCTGCGATCGACGTAGGGTAGCAGCAGCTTGAAGTTCCAGTTCGTGTTGGGCGCGTACGCCAACCCAAACGTCAGGTAACGGTTGATGGTGTCGTTTTCGACTTCCTGGTTGGCTGCGGAATTGAGCGCTGCCACTTGTGCCTGCGAAATACTGCCCGTGCCGTGACGCAGTTGGTCCTGGTTGATGTAGTCGACCTCGGCGCTCATCGCCCAACCCGGCCCTGTGGAATACCCCGTGGCTGCGTCAGAGGATAGCGCGCAGCCGCAGGTGGCGCAGGCCAGGACGGCGTGGGAGGCTAGAGCGACCGTTGTAGTCAGGGTCAATTTGAGTATCGGATTCATTGGTGGTGTTCCGACCGGCTCGCGCAAGCCCGTCTTTATGGAGTGATTCGCCATTTAAACATTCATTTTACATGAATAAAAAATGAGTGCAACAGGAATAAGAATGAATGAAGCATTGGCTCCTGATGCGTTGCGTTCAAGGAAGGCTTCTTCTTGATGACTAGCGATTCCGGCCACGCGGCGGTGCTGAGCGTAATGGGAAATGCCTTAATTCGACTGTGGTCAATCTTGCAAATAATTCATTAAAAAGGTATCTTTTAAAACATTGATTCGAGCAGTTCAACTGAAAGGACAGACATGACTCAGTACAGCGCCAGACGACGGGAAGCAGGGCGCGCGCTTGTGAAGACGGTGGCCGTTGCGGCGGTGCTTGCCTCGCTTGGCATGGGCAGCGCCTGGGCGGCGAAGCGCGAGTTCGAAATGAACATTGAAGACACGCGCATCACCTTGGTGGAGAAACAGCAGTTCCATACTTTTGCCTTTGCCGGACAGGTGCCTGGTCCACTTTTCTATGTGGACGAAGGTGACGACATGGAGGTCAAGGTCAACAACCTGACCGCGCTGCCCCACAGCATTCATTGGCACGGCATGCTTCAGCGAGACAGCTGGAAGATGGACGGCGTGCCCGACGTGACGCAAGAAGGCATCAAGCCCGGTGAAAGCTTCACCTACAAGTTCAAGGCGGAGCCGTCGGGAACGATGTGGTACCACTGCCACGTCAACGTCAACGAGCACGTGGCGCTGCGTGGTATGTGGGGACCGTTCATCGTCAAGCCCAAGAATCCGACCGCGCTGGAGAAGAAGGTCACCAAGGATTTCATTCTGATGTTGTCAGACTGGGACTCGAAATGGGCTAACAAGCCCGGATTCGGCGGCCTGCCTAGCGACAAATCCGACTACTTCACGATCAACGGACGTGCCTTCCCGGATACAGAACCGCTTCGCATCACCAAGGGCGATGTCGTGCGCATCCGCCTGATTGGCGCGGGTGACCTGGTGCACTCCATCCATATTCACGGGCACGACTTCAAGATCGCTTTCAAGGACGGCTTCCCCATACCGCAGCCGATCACGGGCGACACAGTCCTGGTCGGACCCGGCGAGCGATATGACCTGATCTTCAATGCCGACAATCCCGGGCGTTGGATGATGCACGACCACGTCGACAGCCACACCATGAACGGTGACCGGCCGCACGGCGGACTGATGACGGTCATCGAATACACGGAGATCAAGAGCGACGACGCCTTCTACCCGTGGAACAAGCGTCAGCCCAAGCCGAACTTTTACTACCAGGACTCGCTAAAGCAGGGGCCCGGCGTCTACACGAACGACAGCTTCAAGGGCCAAGCTGCCCAGTGAGGATCCGAACATGAAGTATCTGATGACGAGCGCACTGGTCGCAACTGCGGTCATGGTTTCGACAGGCGCAAGTGCGGCGATCGATGGCGCCGAACTCTTGAAGAGCCAGTGTGTTGCCTGCCATGCAATTGCCAAGCCTGCTGATAGCGGCCTGGCGCGCCTGCTTGCGCGCAAGGGGCCAGATCTGCAGTACGCCGGCAGCAAGTTCAACCGGGAATGGTTGGTGTCGTGGCTGCAAAACCCCACGGTGATCCGTCCGGCAGGCGTGATGTACACGAATGCCGTCAAGGTCGGTGAGCCGGGGAGCGCAGACGTCGTCGACGCCGCCAAGCTGGCGCCGCATCCCAAGCTGGGTGCGGCCGATGCAGCTGCCGCTGCCGACGCCCTGATGGCGCTCACGGCCGAGGATCTGGTGAGCAAGGGGGCATTCAAGGGCGAACCCGTGAATGCCTCGATGTCCAGCCTGCTCTTCAACAAGCTCAGGGGTTGCGCATCCTGCCACTCGGCCAAGCCGGGCGTGGGCGGCAGTTCCGGCCCCGAGCTCAGCACGGCGGGCGACAGGCTTCAGCCCGACTACATGGTCGAGTACATCCGCAATCCGCAGAAATTCGATCCCCATGTGTGGATGCCGCGGCTGGAATTGACTGATGCCGACGTGCAAAAACTGACGGGCTATCTGAGCACCCTGAAGCAAGGAGCAGGCAAATGAAGGCATTCCCCCTGATGGCGCTGCTGCTGGCCGTAGGCGCGCACGCCGCGGAGCCGCAGGATCGCGCGGTCCGCAACTACAACGTGTATTGCGTGCAATGCCACGGCGTGAATCGCGATGGCAACGGCATTAACAGTCGCGATATGGCCGTGAAGCCGCGCGATCACACGGACACCAAGGCCATGGGCGATACCCCCGATGAACTGCTGTTCAAGGCCATCAAAGGCGGCGGACTGGCGGTCGGCAAGTCCGTCTTGATGCCCAGATGGGACGGCGTCATGAGTGATGAGGAAATCGGAGAGTTGGTGGGCTATCTCCGCATTGTCAGCAAAACAGCCACCAAGTGAAACTGAAAGGACACACGTGAAGAAACTCATTCTGGCCATTGCAATGGCCCTGGCGGGACTGGGCATGGCCCACGCCAAAACCGTGCAGGTCAGCCTGACCGCCAAAGAGGTGGATCTGCCCATCGACAACAAGGGCACGATGTACCGTGCCTGGACCTACAACGGACAGGCACCCGGCCCGGTCGTTCGCGTCACCGAAGGCGATGTCGTCGAGTTCACGCTCGTCAACGACAAGGCCAACAAGACCTCGCACTCGGTGGACTTCCATGCCGCTCGCGTGGATGTGGTCAAGGACTTCGAGGCCGTCAAGCCTGGCGAGTCCAAGAAGTACACGTTCACGGCCTCGCACCCCGGCACGTTCTTCTACCACTGCGGTGCTGATCCGATGATCCAGCACATTGCGCGCGGCATGTATGGCGTCATCATCGTGGATCCCAAGGACCCGAACGCCATGCCCAAGGCGGACCGCGAGTACGTCCTGGTTCAGTCGGAGCTTTACCCCAATCCCGACAACCAGGCCGACATGATGGCCGGCAAGTGGACCAACACCATGTTCAACGGCGGCATCTTCAAGTATGACCCCGTGCATGATCCCGCGGCGACCCGGATCCTGCAGGCCAAGCCAGGCGAACGCGTTCGCATCCACTTCGTCAATGCCGGCGTCAACGAGTTCTCGTCCTTCCATCCGATCGCCGGCATCTGGGACCGTGTCTACGCGAGTGGCAACCCCAAGAACGTGGTTTACGGCGCGCAGAGCTTCGTGGTCGGCCCCGGCGATGGCGCTGCCTTTGACATCATCTCGCCGGCCGAGGGCGCCAATGCGCTGGTCAGCCACGTGATGCGTCAGGCCCTGACTGGTGCCATCGCCATCTTGCAGTTCAGCAACGACGCCGATCCGCAGGCCGGCAAGGGCGACAACATCTTGGTGCGCTGATCATTTCAACCTGGGGGGCCTCGGCCCCCCCATCTGCATTACTACCATGCCAAGAACCGCCACCATGGCCGTGGCGCTGGCAGCGCTTTGCGCGGCCGGCTACGGCCTCGCTCCATTATTGAATTCAGGTTTTGCCCACGAGCAGCAAGGGCGTGACCTTCACGCGCCCCCGATGGTCGAGAACCATGCCGGGCGCAATGACGAGGCCTCTGTCGAAGCGAGCGCCGGGGGGCGGCCTCAAACCCAAGTCTGGACCTGCCCCATGCACCCGCAGGTGCATCGCAACGGGCCGGGCTCGTGCCCGATCTGCGGCATGACCCTGGTCCAGGTCGGCGGCGCCGAGTCGGTCTCCCACGCCGATCAGATCCACGTGGCGGCCGATCAGCAGCACCGGCTGGGCCTGGTAACCCAGAGCTTGAGCTTGACGCCCCTGGATGCCGGTACGGCGATTCCGGGGCAGGTGGTGATCGACGAAAGCAAGGTCATCAATGTCGCGCCCAAGGTGGAAGGCTGGGTACGCCGGATCGGCGTCACCGGCCCTGGCCAGCCGATCCGGCGCGGCCAGATGCTTTATGAAATCTATTCGCCGGACCTGCAACAACGCCAGCGCGACTACCTTGACCTGCTGACCAGGCGCGACGCCCTGTTGGCACAATCCACCGGCATGGGCGGCGTGGGCAACAGCGCCCCGGAGGCCATGCTGGCCAGCGTGGCGCGCGAGCGCTTCAAAACCCGCCAGAGATTGCTGGCGGCAGACATTCCCGAAGACATTGTCGACGCGCTTGACAAGGACCGTCGCGTCCGCGAAGTGGTGCCGGTTCGCGCCGAGCACGACGGGCAACTCACCAGCATCCAGATTCACGAAGGCGGATTTACCACGCCGACGCAGATCGCGCTGAGCTACAACCGCAGTGACGCGGCCCAGATTGAACTCGACTTCACGGCGGACCAGCTTGCCGCTTTGCCCGGGCGGTTCAGCGCGGAACTGGTCGGAACCCGTCAGCGGATAAGCGTCAGCATGGATAGCCGCAACGCACTCGTGGATCCTCAGACCCGGCTGGCTCGGTTGAGGGCACCGCTTGACGCGCATGCGATACAGGTCGGCCTGTTGCCAGGCAGCCTCGTGCAGGCCCGCGTGACGGTCTCCGGCAAACCCGTGCTGGCGATTCCGCGCGATGCGATCTTGCGCAGCGCGGATGGCGATTTCGCCGTCGTCGACGATGGCGACAACCATTTTCGTCGCGTCAAGCTGGATCTTGGCGCCGAGGGGCGCGACAAGGTGGAGGTGAGGAAAGGCCTTGTTCCGGGGCAGGCGGTGGTCGTGAATGGACAGTTCCTGCTTGGCACGGAGGCTGCGTGGCAGGCCGACCGACGCCGCAACAGCGGTGAGGCCATGCATCATGACGAGTGAAGACGGAACCGGCGGGAGGTTGGTGCCGCGAGTCATCGATGCCTCGCTCAAGCACTGCTGGCTGGTGATGCTGGCCTGCATCGCGCTGTTCGGCCTTGCCCTGTATGGCGCCCTGGATGTTCGCTTGGATGCGCTGCCCGATCTCTCCGACACCCAGGTGATCCTGAAGGCCGAGGCGCCCGGACAATCGCCGCAGCTTGTTGAAGACCAGGTCACCTATGCAGTTGCGGCGGCCCTGCTCGGCGTCCCCGGCGCAAATACCGTGCGGGCCGTATCGATGTACGGCGAGGCCTTTGTCTACGTCGTTTTCGGAGGCGAGGTGTCGCCTGCCCAGGCGCGGCTGCGCGTGCTTGAGCGCTTGCCGCAGATCCAATCGCGCCTGCCCCAGGGGGCCTCGGTCGCCATGGGTGCAGACGCCTCCGGCACGGGCTGGGTGTTCCAGTACGCCTTGCGCTCCAAGCACCTGGACGCAAGCCGACTGCGCGCCATCAACGATTTCGAGATCAGGCCGCAATTGCAGAGCGTGCCGGGTGTTGCCGAGGTCGCGGGCTTCGGTGGCGCCACGCGCCAGCTGCAGGTCGAGTTCGACGCGAACCGATTGCAGGCTGCGGGCCTCGGGCCAGGGGCCTTGACTCAGGCGCTTCGCGATGCCAATCAGGTGCGCGGCGGCGCGGCATTGGAGATTGGCAGGCAGCGCCATTTCATCGACTTCGACGCCCGGATCCGCGGCCCGTCCGACCTCTTGACCCTGCTCATCGGCCAGGACAGCGCGGGACAGACGCTGAGACTTCATCAGGTGGCTCGGGTATTTTGGGCGCCGGGCCCGCGAGAGGGCGTGGCCGATCTGGATGGTCAAGGCGATGCCGTCGGCGGCATCGTCGTCATGCGCCAGGGTGAAAATGCCGATCAGACCATCCGCCAACTCAAGACCAGACTGGCAAGCCTGCAATCTGAACTGCCCGCGGACCTGGAGCTGGTGACCACCTACGACCGCTCGGGCCTGATTCACAGCGCGGTGCGCTCGCTCGGCCTGCGATTGCTGGAGGAGGCAGGCGTCGTCGTCGTGGTCTGCGGATTATTCCTGTGGCGCTTGCGCTCGGCACTGGTCGCTATCGTCGGCTTGCCCTTGGGGCTCGTCGTCGCGGTGGGAATGCTTGAGAGACAGGGCATCACTGCCAACATCATGTCGCTGGGGGGGCTGGCCATCGCCATTGGCGCCATGATCGACGCGTCCGTCGTCATGGTGGAGACCTTGCACCGCAAGCTCGAACAGCCTGGGGCTGCAAAGCTGCCTCATTTGATGCTGGTGCGCGAAGCCGCTGTCGAGGTTGGGCCCGCGCTGTTTTTCTCGCTGCTCATCATCACGCTGTCCTTCCTGCCGGTGTTTTCGTTGCAAGGGCAAGAGGGGCGCCTGTTCGCACCCCTGGCGCTGACCAAGACCTATGCCATGGCTGCCGCCGCCGGCCTGTCCGTGACGCTGGTGCCGATTCTGATGCTGTTGTTCGTCAAGGGGCCCATGGTGCGAGAGCATAGGAACCCGCTAAACCGTGGCCTGCGCCGTCTCTACCGCCCCATGCTGATAGCAGTCTTGAATAGGCCTCGCGCCACGCTGTGCGCGGGCCTGCTGGTCGGTGCCAGTCTGGCCTGGCCGCTGTCCCACATGGGCAGCGAGTTCATGCCGGCGCTTGACGAAGGTGAGCTGCTGTATATGCCAACAACTGGTTCGAGCATCTCGGTCGATGAGGCGGCCGATATCCTCAACCGCACGAGTGCGGCCATTCGCGCTCAGCCAGAAGTGGCCAGCGTACACGGCAAGGCCGGGCGCAGCGACTCGGCGACCGATCCGGCCCCTTTGTCCATGTTCGAGACCACCGTGCGGCTCAAGCCGCGCGCCGAATGGCCTGATCCCAAGCTGCCCATGGCCAGCCTGATTGCACAACTCGACGAGCGTGTGCGCTTGCCCGGGATGACGCCATCCTGGGGGTATCCCATACGTACGCGCATTGACATGCTTGCCACAGGTGTCAAGACACCTCTGGCATTGCGCATTGGCGGGTCCGACCTGGCTTCGGTCGAGGCGCTTGCACAGCACGCAGAGCAGCGTCTGCAGGGCCTGAGCGGCGTTCGCAGCGCCATCGCCGAACGAAGCTCGCAGGGCCGTTTTGTCGACATCGAGTTCGACCGGGTCCGTGCTGATGCGTACGGCGTGCGGGCTGCCGACGTCGCCCAGCTCGTGTCGACATCGATCGGCGGCGAACCCGTGGACACGATCTCGATAGGCCGCGAACGCTACCCGCTGGTTGCGCGTCTGCCGCGTGAACAACGCGATTCACTGGCCGCGATGGCTGCGCTCAAGCTGCGTTCCGCCTCGGGCAGCACCGTGGCGTTGGGCGACATTGCCCGCCTGCGCCTGAGCGACGGCCCCGTAGAAATCAAGAGCGAGAACGCCAGGCCGGTGGCTTATGTGCTCATTGATCTCGACGCTGGTGCCGACGTGGGCGCCACGCTGGGCGCTGCCCGCAAGGCCATCGCAGGACTGAAAGCAGAGTCCTGCAGCATGGAATTCGTCGGTCAGTACCTGCGGCTGCAGGATGCGGCGTGGCGGCTTGGCCTGATCAGCGCCGGGACGCTCGCTTGCGTCGCATTCATTCTCTTTGTGCACTTTCGCGACGGGCGGCGCGTGCTGCTGGTGCTGGCGGGCCTTCCCGCCGCGGCCGCCGGTGGACTGTGGCTGTGCTGGGCCATGGGTCTGCAATGGTCATTTGCCGTCGTGGTCGGATTGATTGCGTTGGCAGGCGTGGCCGCCGAGTTCTGTGTCGTGATGCTGCTGTACCTGGACCAGGAACAGAGCAGGCGTCCCGATTTGCCTGCGCGCCTGTCGATACTGCGCGGGGCCTTGCTGCGGCTGCGGCCCAAGGCCATGACGGTGGCCGTCATCTTGGGGGGCTTGCTGCCCCTGCTGCTGTCCCAGGGCGTGGGCGTTGATGTCATGCGCCGCATTGCTGCGCCCATGGTGGGTGGCATGCTGACGGCGCCGCTATTCTCCTTGTTGGTCGTTCCAGCCGCGTACCGTCTTTTCCTGGTCAGGGAGCTGCCACATGTCTGATGTCGTACGCCGCGCATGGCGCCTGCTGGGGGCCATGTCATTTGCAGTTGCCGTTCTTGGCATCGTCGCAGCAGCGGCCAGCATAGGGTCCTTCGTCGAACAGAATCAGCCTGCGGCCGCCTACGTGGGCGATTTCGGCGAGCTCTGGGCACGTTGCTTCATCGTGCTGGGATTGGACGATGTCTACCACGCCCCCTGGTTTCTGGCCTTGCTGGCCTTTCTATGCTTGTCCACCGGCCTCTGCGTCTGGCGCAATACGCCTGGCATGCTGAGGGAATGGGCCAGCTACAAGGAGCACTATGCGGCGGAGCAGTTGAAGCGCCTGCCGGCATGGGTCGAGATACCGGTGCCTTCGCTGGCATCAACGGTACTGTCCGAGGCGCTGCGCCGGGCGGGTTACCGTTGCCGCAGCCGGCGCACCGGTTTATGCGAGATATCCGCCAAGAAGGGCCAGTCGCGGCGGCTGGGCTATGTGCTCACGCACCTGGCAATTGTCGTGATCAGTATTGGTGGCCTGCTGGACGGCAACCCTGCGCAGACGGTCAGGCGCATTGCAGGCGAGCTTGTTCCTGCGTCCATGGACACTCCGCCCAGCCGGGCTGCTGCTGCTGCGCGGGTGGGCCGGGGCGGTGGTGCATTCCGCGGTGCGCTGCGCCTGGCGCCTGGCGACTCCAGCCACATTGCAAGCGTCAATATAGGCACCGGCTATGTGCTGCGCGAGCTGCCGGCCGAGGTGAGCCTCAAGCGCTTTCACATCGACTATCACGCCGGCGGCCAGCCGCGGGATTTCATCAGTGACATCGCGGTGTCGGATCCGACGCATCCCGGCGTGATCCGCAGCCTGCGTGTTTCCATGAACCATCCGGCGCAATTTGCTGGCCTGAGCTTTTATCAATCCGGGTTCGACGACGGCGGCAGCCCGTTCACGCTCCGCTTGTGGAGTGGAAATGCTGCCGAGTCCGTCACAGGCCAGGTCGGGCAGACCGCGTCGCTGTTGATTGCAGGCCAACCCTACACCCTGGACGCGCAGCGCTTCTATCCACGCAGCTTGGTCGCGGCTGGCGAGTCGGGCGGCAGCTTGCGTCGGAGCTTTCTTGAAGGCGCACGCGCTGCAGCCCGCGAGGACCTAGGCCCGCGACTGGAACTGCAAATGCGTGATCCGTCCGGCCAGGCCCTGGACCAGACGATCTACCTGCAAGCCCAGCAATTCGAGGGCCGGAGCTACCGCGTCGTCGCCCTGGCGCAAGCCGGGCGTGATGGACGTGACTACCTGCGCATTCCCCTAGACGCCCAGGGTCGCACCGATGATTTCAGTGCGCTGATGACCCTGCTGTTGACGCCAGAGTCCAGGCTGCGCCTGCTGGCTCGGTTGACAGCTGGCGCTCGCGATCGTATTGCCGCGTCCAAGCTGCAGGTCTGGCTGGTGAAGGCCTTGGCGCGTTTCGAAACCCAGGGATTCGCCGCACTGGCCAAGGGTGTGCAGGAGCAGCAGGCCGCGGCCGAGCTGCTGTCGCGCCTGGCCCTGATGGGCTGGCAGGAGCTCCACCCTGGGACCAGCGATGCCGAAGCCCGCAGCTCGGGCCTGCATTTCGTCGTCGACAGCCTGCAGGCCTACAACCAATGGGCCCTCCAGGGCCGGCCTCCGCTGGCTCTGGAGGGCGAGGTTCAGCCTCGGTTGGCCACCGTGCTGCAGGTCAGCTATGCGCCTGGCGCGGCGCTGGTCTACGCCGGCATGGCCATGCTCGCCATCGGGGTCGTGCTGATGGTGCTGGTGCAGGAGCGTCGTGTATTTGTACGTGCATCCCGTCCCGGGCACCTGATCGTCGCCATCAGCGCCAATCGCCGCCTGCCCGGGCTGGCGAAAGAGCTGGACTCCCTGATTCATTTTTATGCCGCTGGATCGGCGGCAAGCAAAGGAAACCAATGACCGTAATAGTCCTTGATTCAAGTCGACGTACCGAAGGCGTGGCGCATGTGGCCGCGTACGGGCTTGCCGCCACCGTCGTAGCGGCGCTCTCACCTCTGACCCTGCAGGCCTGGGACTTGTTCATCCTGGGGCTCGTCTTGGCCGCCCTGTGCTGGGCGTCGTACCGCTGGATTGCGCTGTCTCGCGCGGTGCTTGCGGCTGGCGCACTGGCTGCGGTGAGTTGCTGGACTCAAGGCTGGGGCATGCAAATGCTCAGCCATACCCTCGCAAGCAGCCAGGCCCAGCTGCTGGGCATGTGTCTGGCCACCTGGACGGCCAGCCTGGCGTCGCTGCCGGCATGGTTCCGAGGCCGTGCCGGCCGACTGGCGACACGCGCCACCTGGTTGGCATTGGTGCTGGGCCTGAGCGGACTTGCCTTGCGCTGGATCGAGTCCTACAGCATTGGCGACGGCGGCATGGGCCATGTTCCTATCAGCAACCTCTACGAAGTTTTTGCGCTCTTCATCATCATCGTCAATGCCATGCAACTTGGCGTGCAGCGCGACGTAGCGATGCAGGGCGTGGCCGCGTTTACCTCTTGGGTGGGGTCGGCGGCCGCAGGCTTCATGGTGTGGTATGCGCTGGCACGCGGCGGCCACGAGATTCAACCGCTGGTTCCGGCCCTGGATTCCTATTGGATGAAGCTGCACGTCCCCGCCAACTTCATTGGTTATGGTGCCTTTTGCCTGGCGGCAATGACTGCAGTAGCCTGGCTGGCGGCAGGGACGGCGTTCGCCCAAAACCGGTTGCCGGATCGCTCGGTGCTGGAGGAAACCACGTATCGACTGATCGCCACCGGATTTGCCTTCTTCACGATCGCGACCATTCTGGGAGCTCTCTGGGCGGCAGAGGCCTGGGGCGGTTATTGGAGCTGGGACCCCAAGGAAACCTGGGCCTTGGTCGTCTGGTTGAATTACGCCGCGTGGCTGCATCTGCGCCTGGTCAAGGGTCATCGCGGTACGTTGATGGCCTGGTGGGCCCTGGTGGGACTGTTGGTCACCTTGTTCGCCTTTTTGGGCGTCAATGTGTACCTGTCCGGGCTTCATTCTTACGGAACGCTGTGATGTCTGAAGCCACCGTGTTCTCATTTCTCGCCATGGGCTTTCTGGCTGCCAGCGCCGCGGCCTGGCTGCTGCACTCTCTGCCCAGGCTCTGGCAGGGGTTGCTCGTCTCGCTGGCCCTATGGCTGATTTGGCTGAGCATAGGCTGGCTGCTGGACCCGCTCACCCAGCAGGCCCGGCTGCCTGGGCAAGCCGCGGCCGTTGGTGCGGCCGTGTTCGCCGTGTTCGGCTTTCCCATGTATGCATTGCGGCTGCTGCTGCGAAACATGCCCTCTTGAATATGAACCTGATCCTGAAGCACGAAAGGAAATATCTTGTCTGGCACTCCGACCTTCATCGTCAATCTGAAAAATCTTGATTTGTCGCGCGGCGAGGCGATCCTGTTTGCCATGTTCGAATGCCTAGATGTCGGTCATTCGATGGTGCTCAGCGATATCCGAAATCCGCAGCCGATTCGAGCTCAACTGGAGTCCCGCAACCCCGGAGGTTTTGTCTGGGTTGCGCTGGAAAACGGTCCTTTGAATTGGCAAATCAAACTGACCCGACGCAATGCATGCGCAGAAGAGTCGTTTTCGTGCTGCTCCGGCGGCGCCTGCGGCGGCGGGAGTGGTATAGGGGGAGAACTTCAATGAAGTTTGATGTTCGCCTGGAGCAGGCACAACTGTCCGATGCATGCGAAGTCCTCAGGCGGAGTTATGAGCGTGGCTGGATCAGCACGCGCGACGGCAATGTGTCCTTGCGGTTGACGGCGGGCAGCTTTCATATCTCGCCGTCCGGCGCACGTAAATTCGCCCTGAACCCGGAGGACTTTGTCCTGGCCGAGCGCGATGCCACAGGACAGTACCAGCTGTCCGCATCGCGTCTGGGTGCCAAGCCGTCAGGAGAGATGGAACTGCACCAGCGCCTGCATGCCTTGATGCCGCCAGACCGGCGTGCAGTTCTGCATCTGCATCCGACATCGACCGTCGCGGCCATGTTTGCCGGCATGCGCTTGGCGGCAGTTGCTGACGGATTCCCGGAAGTGGCCCGCTATACCAGGGTGGGACCGGATGTACCCGCCTTGCCCGCGACGAGTGGCGTGCTGGCCGAGGCCACCGCGGCCGTATTCAGCGGAGCATTGCCAGCGCTCCCAGATATCGTCGGACTCGACCGTCATGGCGTCGTGGCAATCGGACGGGACGTGTGGGACTGCTACGAACACGTCGAAAGGCTGGAGCACATCTGTCAGATCGTGCTCCATGCGGCGGCTGCACATGGCGTATTTGCGCAACTGCGCGCAGCGGGCCTGCAAGTTGCTACTGGGTCTGCGTCGTCCGAGGGGATGCAGCTGCCGGATGCAGCAGTCCACGGTAGGCGATCCAGATCACGGCACCGAACATCAGCAGCGCGGCAGCGATGAGGCCGTCGCCCGCCAGCAGTTGGTCCTGCAGCAGGTAGTTGACGCACAGCCGCGTTTCCGACTCGCGATAGAGCATGCCGGCGCTGGCGGCCATCCAGGCCAGGTTGCCGAGGAAAAAAACCTGCACGCCAGGCGTGCATTCGGGACGCGGAAGCGCCAGCAGGGCTCCGGCCGCGAGCCAGCTGAAATGTCGAGCCGAGTAGGCCGCGGGCGTTAGCAGCGCTTCGTCCAGGGCGGCTGGGATCATCCAGTAGGAGAACACCATCAGCAGCGCAGTCATGGCGCTCAGGCCCATGGCATTGAGGCGGCCTAGGCGGCTGCTTAGTTGCGCCGGTAGCATGTTGCCCAATGTCCAGCCACAGGTCAGCAAAATGGGAAATTCGAGCAGCATGACAAGGCTCATGCGCGCATCGACAGCGTGCCGAATCGATGGCCACAGCAGGAGGCTGGCCATGCAAAGCGGCAGCATCCTGACCAGCATGAGCTGGCGCGCGCCCAGCTTCATGAACCGCCTCCATTGGCATGCGCCAGGTGTTGTGCCGCGGCCAGGGCCTGGCGCCAATCGCCGTAGTTCCAGATGCCACGGACCCGGCCAGCGGCGTCTATCAGATGGATGTCGCCGTTGTGTACATAGCCGCCTTGACCGTCGGGCAGCGCTACAACGCCAAGTTCGCGCAGGTACCGGGTCGACTGCTCCTGGTCTAGCGGCGCCATGACCTGCCAATGTTGGGGATTTGCGCCAAAGCGGTTTGCATACTTGGCCAAGTCCACGCCGCTGTCTTCGTCTGGTGCAATCGACAGAGAGAGTAGACCCACGGATGTGTCGGACTCCGCGCTCAACAGCGCCTGTGCCTGCTGGAATTCACTGCCTAGGGCGAGGCAAACCGATGCGCAGCGCGTGTAAATGAAGTCGACGAGGTAGAGTCGTTCCGACTTGTGTGCGATGCCGCCCTTGTTGCCCGAGCCAGCTGCGGCGTCAAAGGCAAGGTGCTGCCGGCCCGCCGCGTCGCGCAACCAGAGCGCAGACGTTTGCAACTGACCCTGACGGGCCTCGGCCTGTCGGCGGCTTTCCAGCGTCCAGTACTCAAATCCTGCCGTGAGGCGCGCAGACTGCGATAAAAAGATAGCCAGGCTGGCCATGCAAAGTAGGGCCGTAGGAACCAGGCGAGGCGCGCGGCTGGGTGGGCTGGTGTCCATGGGCGATCCATTCGGCTGCAGGCCTGCGCAATCTAGACGGCCTCGTAGGCGACCGCCACGCCGTCCTGAACAATGAAGCGCGCAAACTGTTCGAAAAAGCCATAGAACAGATTGCGACCTATGCCCTGCGCGGTTTGCTGCAACTCCTCCGCAATATCCGCATCGAAGAGAGCCGAGGTGTGGCGATGCCACAGCGTGATCCAGCGCAGGAAGTGCTCGGGCGTGATCTTGGTGGTTTCTGCCAGGGCGACGTGCTTGCTGAAAACATTGCCCCGAAAACTCCTGCTGCCCAGCATGACGGTGCTCCAGAAATCAGTCATCCGTTCAAGGTGCTGCTCCCAATGGGCGCCGATGACGGGCTCGAAAACCGGTCCGAGCAATTCGTCTCGCCGGATGTCGTCGTAGAAACTGCAGACCAGTTGAGCCAAATCCTCCCTGCAGATGGCGCCAGATTCTCGCGTGCTGATAGAGGCCATATGTGGTTCAAAAAAGATTCATTAAAAATGAATTATAAAAAAGACAATCTATCCGGGCAATTCCATGGCCTTACTCGTGAGGGGGAAGTTCCTTTTCTCCGGCAAACGGCGCGCTGCGGGCGTGATGCTCCTCGCGGGCCTTGGCGACGGTGTCGGCCGTGACGGGCGCCGCTGTATTGCCCCACTGGCTGCGCACGTGGCTCAGTACCGCAGCAATCTGGTCGTCGCTCAGTTGGTCCTTGAAGGCGGGCATGGCGCCGTTGTAGCTGGTGCCTTTTACCGTGATGGCGCCATTGATGCCGTGTAGCAGGATGGCAGCGACGGTCGAATCCTTGCCTTGCACCCATTCCGACCCGGCCAGCGGCGGGAAGACGCCTGGAAGGCCCTGGCCGGTGGCCTGGTGGCAGGCGACGCAACGCGAGGCGAAAATCGCCGCGCCATCCGCTTTTGCGGCCGAACTCTTGCGTTCGCCGGCCAGTTCCGACACGTCCCGCCCGTCGCCCCATGTCGACGGAGTATCGATCTGGGACCGTCCGATGTAAACAATGCCGAAGGCGACCAGCAGGGCTACCAGCGCCAGCAATGGCCAGGGAATGGGGTTCGTAGCTTCATGGGGGTCGGGGTTTTCGCGGGCCTGCTGGCGGCTGACCTGGACCTCACGCGGATGCTGATCTGGGGAGTCATTCATGGGGGCTCCTCGTGTCACTTGGCGGAGGGCTGGGCCGGGAGGTCGACCACCGGATAGGTATGGTTCAGCGACTTCAGATAGGCGACCAGATCCAGCGCCTCGTTCGTCGCGACGACGACTTTGCCGGTCGGGCTGAAGCCCGGTGGCAGCTTGATCTCGACATCGCCAGGATCCGCCTTGACCTTGGCCTCGAACAAAAAGGGGTAGCTGGGCATGATGCTTTGCGCCACATAGGCGCGCGGCTGATAAAGGTGGCCCAGATGCCACTGGTCACTTGGCTGCCGAGCGCCGATGTTGAATAGATCCGGACCGGTGCGCATCGTGCCAAGCAGGTGGGGACTGTCGTAAGCATAGTCTGCGGCCACGCTTGCCCGCCCCCAGCCGCGCTGAAAGTCAGGGGCAAAGCCCTTGGCACGCGGCTGCTGCGAATGGCAATAGATGCAACCGTTGGCAATGTATTGCTGCCGGCCACGCAGTTCCTGGCTGGAATAGGGTTTGAGGGCGTCAGGCGGCTGAACGTCGCGCACGGTCATGTAGGGGATGACGATGAGGGCGCTGGTGGCCAGGCTGAGCATCACCATGCCGCCCGCGAGTAGCTGGATTTCGCTTTTCATATCGGGTGTTCCTCAGGCTGCCCTGAGCAGTGTCGGGTCGGTCCGGCCCCGTGATTTGCCCATCAGCAGCAGCACGAAGTGGATTACGAAGATCAGGTGTCCCAGCACCATCAGCGTGCCACCTAGCGTGCGTCCCTTGAGGTAGGGCGCCGTCAGCACGACCGAATCAATAAAGGGCCGCGAGGCGTCGAGCATGGCTTCACCTTGCAGCCAGCCGCCTATCGTGAGCGAGAGGAAATAAATCGTGATGCCGATGGACGCCAGCCAGAAATGCGCTGAAATCAGCGCTGGCGACGGCCACTCGCGTTGGGACACGCGCGGTACCACAAAATAGATGGAGCCGAAAAAGACCATGGTCACGAAACCATACAGGCCCAGATGGGCGTGTCCGACGGTGTAGTGCGTGAAGTGCGTCACCACGTTGACGCTTCGTAGTGCCTCGATGGAACCTTGAATCGAGCTGGCCGTGTACATCAGGCCGCCGAAGCCGATGAAGCGCAGGGTCGGCGAACGGCGCAGCGCACCAAGTTGCCCTTTGAGCGTGAGTTGCTGATTCACCGTGAAGGCCAGCACCGGAATGATCATCATCATGCTCTGCACGATGGACAGGGTGACCATCCAGCCGGGCACCGGTCCACCTATCAGGTGATGGCCGCCGACCTGGCCGTAGAAAAATGCGAGACCCCAGAAGCCGAGCAGCGAAAGGTTGTAGCTTTGCACGGGCTTGCCGATGATTTTGGGCAGGAAGTAGTAGACGCTGGCCAGCGCAAGCGGCGTGTAGAACAGGCCCAGTACATTATGTCCGTACCACCAGTTCATCGCGCCTTGTTGCACGCCCTTGTGCAGGTCCGGAATATTGGCGACGCAGAAAAGAACGGGAAACCAGAACAGGGCGCAGCCCATGTACCAGACTGACACGTAGAGGTGGTCTACCTTACGGTTCAACAGAGTCAGCACCAGGGGCACGCCTATTAGCGCGCCGCCGACGACGAAGAGCATGTCCACCTGCCATGGGATTTCCAGCCACTCCATTCCGTCGCTGATGCCGACCGCGATCGCGCCCAGTCCCGCGACCAGCGCGGCATTCCAGAGCGCTGCGCCGAGGAAGGCAAACGGGGCGCCGACCAAGCGGGTATTGAGCAGGCGTGGAATGACGAACAGGGCGATGCCTAGGCCCGCCATTGGCGCCCAGCCGTAGGCCACCGCGTTCAGGTGAATGGTGCGGATACGCCCAAATGTCAGCCAGGCCTGGTCGGTTAGCCAGTCCGGTTGGTGCAACTTGATCGAAGCCGTGAGGCCGGCGGCGGATGCGACCAGCAGCCAAGCGAACGCGCAACAAAGGAAGAAAAAAACCAGCGGTGCTGAAGAGGCGTCGGCCTCGGCGCGCCGTGCCAGTTCGGTGGCAGAGCCGCGGCTGGCCTGGCCGGCAGCGGGATCTTCCCCAGAGCCGACTTCGCCTTCGGCGAAGATGATTTCCGCGGCATGCGGGTCTGGTGTCAGAACGCCGCTGCGCTGGCTCCAGATGAAAATCATCAGGGCGATGACGGACAGGACAAAGGCGGAAAGCAGGATGGCGACAGTACTCACAGACGCTCCCCAAAAATGAAGATTGAGCGGTTGCGGGCATTCTCAAGCACAACAGGACTTCGCGTGTTTGAAGGACGGCAGCCTGTCCGACGGGCCCAGTTTAAACAGCATGAAGGAAAAAGTGGCAACTCGGAATCCCTGACGCAGTCAAGGTTACGGATGGACATGGCATTCAGGTCCAGGATGGGGCGACGCAAGAGTCAGCACTTTGGAGAGGCAGCAACGCTAGGGCCTCGTGCTTCATCCGTCCTTGCCGTCTAGGCGGGGCGCGGTCAACCACGGTACGTAGACCCAGGCATAGATGGCGAAGGCTGATGCGAACGCGGCACCCGAGGCAAATAGCGCAGGCTCATAGACTGCTGGCGCGAAGTAGGGGGCTGCAACCCTGGACAGTGCAGCTGCGGCCACCAGCAGATAAGCCCGCTTTTCGGCCTGGCCCGCCTGGAGCTGGCGCGCCGTATGGCCACGAGCGGTGCGCGTCATCATGGCAATGAGCAGGCCGCCGGTCGCGCCTACGGTGAAGGCATGCAGGGCCCCCGAGTCGGTGCCGGAGCGCCATCTCGCCAGCGCCAGCAGGCCGAAACCCAGAGGAATCCACACGTAGGCGAGGTACAAGGACCACAAGATGGGGCGGCCCTTGGCGGCTTGTGGGCGCCATGTCAGCAAGCGCCAGCCATGCAGCCCGGCCGCTGCGAGGCAGGCCGGCACGGCGAGCATGGCGGACGCGTCAGTCAGCCACGAACCGATGGCAGCGACGCTAGTCGCTGCCAGGACCTTTTCGCGCCACGCCGGCACCATATTGTCCAAGCCAGGATTGACGTTGCGCGTGAAGAAGGGCAAGACGCGGCCCGCGATCAGCGTCTCCATCAGCACCAGGCCGCCCACGCCGGCCTTGAGCGCCTGGGCTGCCGGAAACGAGGCAATCCCCCAGTTCGCCACGTGGAAGGCGAGATTGGCCAACGCGATCAAGCCCAGGATGCCGGCGACGATGTAATTTCGCTGGTTATCGGATTTCGTCAGCACGTCCAGGAAGAGGACGACACACAGGGGCAGAAAGGCGATATCCAGCCAGGCGAAGAGATCCGCCGGACCCAGCACGCCCGCGATGCGTGTCACCAGCCACAGCAGGGCCAGAAAGAACAGCTGTCCGCCGCGAGGCGTTGGTCTGCCGGTCCATGTCTTGCCTGCCGTGAACAGGAATCCGACGATCACAGCCGTGACAACGCCAAACACCATCTCATGTCCATGCCAGTTCGCGGGCGACAGGCCGCTATGGATCTCGGCATGTCCGGTGAAGACGACCAGCCACAGCGGCACCAGGATGACGATAGCTATCGATGCCAGGAGGTAGAAGGGACGAAACCCCAGCCTCCATAGTGGCCAGGCATCAAAGGCTACTGCGGGCGCCTGTTCCGGTATGAACGATTGATTCACGAGAGGCTCTGCTTGAGAAGTTTAACATTCATTAAATATGAATGTTAAACGAAAGTGATGGCATTGTCGAGCGCCGGAGAATTGCTATTGCAAATAAATTGACTTGTCCTTCTGATTTCCGATCCAGGCATTAAAGTAAGGTCTATAGTGCATGATTTATCGGAGCTTCTTTATGCGACTCACCATGTACACCGACCACGCCTTGCGCGTGATGATGTACCTTGCGTTGAAATGGCGCACCGACGACAAGGCAACGATCGAAGAGATGGCAGAGGCTTACGACATCTCCCGAAGCAACCTGATGAAGATCGTCAACGAACTCTCGCAATACGGCTTCATCGAGACCACGCGCGGGCGCTCCGGTGGGGCGCGCCTGGCGCGCGCGCCATCTGAAATCTCCATCGGCGCCATCGTCAGGGCAGCGGAGAAGGATTTCGCCGTTGTTAGCTGCCATGAGAGCGAAAGCCCTGGAGACTGCGTCATCTTCCAGGCCTGCAACCTGAAGCGTCGGCTGGCTCGGGCCGTCGATGCCTTCATGATGGAGCTGGACAGTATGACGCTGGACGAGGCGATCAGCGCGCCCTCGGTGGCTGCTTCGCTGCTGGGTATGCCGGCGCCCGTGAAAGTGCACCGTAAGTCCTGATCTGGTGCAGGATCAAGAGGTCCTCGCGCAAGCTCGAGTATCGACGTGAGATTTTCAAAAATACAACACAGAGCGGAAAAGAATTTCGTGGCAGCCCCTATCCCCTTGACTTCTGAAATTCCGCAAACTTATCCATGCGGGCCTAGCATGATGACAGCCATCCCCGCTAGCGTAAGGGCGCACCCGAAAACATCCCAGTGATTCGGCCGAACGCCATCGACCTGCCAAAGCCATAAGAGAGCAGTTGCTACATAAACACCGCCGTAGGCTGCATAGGTTCGCCCGGCTGCGGTCGGGTGCAGAGTAAGAAGCCAGGCAAACAGGGTAAGCGATAGAGTGGCGGGGGCTAGCAGCCACATTGGCTTGCCCTGCCTGAGAACAAGCCAAGGCAGATAGCAGCCGACGATCTCGGCCAGCGCCGTGATCGCGAAGAGCAAGAAAATACGTAGAAAGGCGATCACGGTTTCCATATCACACCAGAGCGCGCAGCCCTTGGTAGCCGAGATACAAGCCAACCATCACGATCAATGCCCCAGAGAAGTACGGAGCGTTGCGGGCGAAGTCACCAAAGCCGCTCCAGCGCTTGGACACGTGTTTGACGCTCAGCGCGGCCAACGCCCCCGACGCCACCATCGTCAGCGCCAGACCGATGCTGAAGCACAGCACAAGGGTTGCGCCCAGCGCGATCTTCTTCAGTTGCAGGCACAGCAGCAGCACTGTGATCGACGCCGGGCAGGGAATCAGCCCGCCGGTCAGGCCAAACACAATGATTTGCCCGGTGGTCACTTCGCGGCCAGCAAAGCGGCGACGAATGTCATTTGCGTGGGCCAGTTCGTGAGGGTCTTGGTAACCCGGTGCCGAAACGTCAAGTCCTTCGTAGTCCTTGATGGCATGGTGATGGTGGTCGTGTTCGACGAACTCCACGTCATAGTCATGGCTATGGTGGTCATGGCTCAGCCGCAGACGGGCGACGAACTCGTGCGGTTCGGGAATCTCCTGCACGGATTCGACGTAACCGTCGCTCTGCACGAAGGTAAAGGTCTGGCGGCTGCCGTCCGATCGCTCTGTCTCCACCTTGACCTGGTCAGCAGTCCACACGTGACCGTGTTTGCTGTCGTTGCGCAGGCGAAAGCGCGGAGGTACACCCTTCTCGAACACTTCCAGGTGCACGACGCCATGACCGGTATCGATACGTTTGACTTCATCGTGGTGGTCGTGATCATGACTGTGGTCATGAAAGCCCGCATGTTGGTCGCGCCAGGTACGCCAGATCATCCAGGCCGCAACGCCAATGATGAGTACGGCTGAGACGACCTGAAGATACGGCTCGGTCGCTTCGGCGTTCCAGTTGCTCCCGAAATACAGTCCCGCCATCGCCACAGCCCACACGACGGCCGTATGCGAAACGGTGGCCGATAGGCCCAACAAGACCGCTTGCGTCAGCGTGCCCCGAATGGCAACGATAAAGGCCGCCATCATCGTCTTGGAGTGGCCTGGCTCCAAGCCATGCAAAGCCCCCAGCAAGATCGCGCTGGGGACGAACAGCCAGGCATTGCCTTGCTGCAAGAGGGTGGAAAACTCTGTCATAGGGGTTCTCGGCTGCTATATATGCGAACGCCAGTATACTGCCCCCCAGTTTAAATATGCTACCCTCCAGTATAGTTTTTACCGTTGGAGCAAAAACACAGATGGCCCACACCATACGAGACAAGTCCAAGCTGCTGACCCGCGTCAGACGCATTCAGGGTCAAGCGGCGGCACTGGAAAAGCAGCTCGCCGAGGAAGGCGATTGCATTGCCGTTCTGCAACAGATCGCAGCGATTCGTGGAGCCGTCAACGGCTTGATGGCCGCCGTGATTGAAGGACACTTGACTGATCATCTCGTCAAGGAACCCACGCTGGAGCAGCGCGAGCAAGACCTGGAGGTGGTACTCCAGGTCATCAATTCCTACCTGAAGTAACTGGCGACCAATACCGCGAAAACGCCATACAGAGAGCTGACCGCTACCAGACCACGACCATCGACGGCCCCGCCTCGGAAGAGTCGCCACAGGAATGCAATCGCCAGCACCGTGATAACACCGGAGGCCAGCAACGGGCCATCGAAATGCCATGGCGTGAAGAAGATGCCCAGCGCGCTTGGGATGGTGGCCTGAATCATCATCGCCCCAGAAATGTTCGCCAATGCCAGGCGCTCCTTGCCTTGGCGCACCCAGATCAGCGCATTCATGGTTTCTGGCAGCTCGGTGGCTACGGGGCTGAGCAGCAGGGCTACAAGGTGAGGCGACCAATGCAGGGCTGCGCCAATGGCTTCGAGCTGGGCAACAAAGGTGTGGGACGCGAAGCCGATGACGATCAATGCCAAAAGCGCTTGCAGACCCGCCCAACCCAACGAAGGCTCGGTGGCTGAGGGACGAATCTTGAGCGGCTCAATCTCTTCCTCTTCTGGGGCAGTGTCGCTCTCCTGAATCTCGCGCCAGACATAGACGGCATACGCGATCAGAAAAAGCACGCCCAGCCAGGGCTTGATGGCAAAGGCGACCAAACCGAGCGCTACCTTGACCACGAACACCGCCAGAAAGGCCGCTTGGTCACGGCTCATGCGGGCGTGATCGACACGTACCTGGTGCGTTTCGCGCTCGAGGCGGCGGCGGTGAAAAATCAATGCCAAGCCAACCACCGCATAAGCCAAGGTCGCCAAGACCAGTGGACCGCCCATCGCGGCACCGACACCAATGTCTTTTTGTGCTGGCGTAGTACCGAAGACCACGGCCATGAAGGTCACAGCGCTCTCGGGCAAAGCGGTGCCGAAGGCGGCCAGCACGGAGCCAACCGCCGTTGCGCCGAGGTTGAGCCGCTTGCCGAACCACTCTATAGCGTTGACGAAGTATTCACAGGCGAAATAGATCGCGCCTGCGGATAGGAAAAAAAAGGAGAGCGTGAGAAGCATGAGAGTAGTCCAGGCCGGGCGAGCAAGAATCCAATGGCACGACAACACGACTCGCCCGGCAGGGAAAGCGCATTGCGGCCAAAGGTCTCGCCTGGCTGGCTCTGCAAGTGCAGAGGCTGACCACGCCATGAAGCGAACCGCCTCAAGTTTGTTGACGTGGACTCCCTAGCGGGGCGCTAGGAATGGCTACTCCCCAATGACAATGGGTAAATTTTACCAGCAAGCCAGATCAAAATCTTCAATCGACTGACCGTACTTCGGCAAGACCAAAATCGTGACCGCTGCGCTGGCCACACGTTTGCATGATGTTTTGGCTATCGTAGCTGACACAACCCTGGGTATGGTGCTGGCCAACGTCCCAGTGATCTGTCTCGGACACAGATTTGCGATTCGCCACCGACCAACGCTGTGCACATCTTGGCGGCAATCATCTTTATCGCGTTAAGTGGGCTGGCGCTCAGGGAAGCACTGTATTCAGCGGTAACCACAACGACTTCCGGCCACGCGCTTCACTAGGTAGCGTGCTGCCAGCAGTGTTCTGGCTCAAGGCGTTCAACCGGGAATGTGCTAACTCTGAATCGTTTACTTGTAAGAGATCTTACGGATCGATTCGACCATATACGCCGTGCATTCCTGAATTTGGTCCGGCCGCAAAAAACAGGGTGTTGCTCGGCTGGCTGTTGATGCCGTTGCCGAAAGCAATGCCCCAAAGACCATCAATGGCAATTGGCATGCCATTCGATTGAGACAAGGCGCCAAGCAAGGCCCCAGAATTCGGATCATAGGCATTGACGCGACCATCACCAAAATTCGCCACCAGCAATGCGTTGGAAAAGGCGCCGAAATTCGAAGGTGCCATTGCCATTCCCCAAGGCGCATTCAGGGCACTTCCCGTAATCAATCTCTTGATCAGAGTGCCAGACATATCAAATACGTCGACAGCACCTACGCCGACACCTGCAACCGCTTGCTTCGCCTGACTGTCTTGCATGGCATAGGCAACATAGATGTGATTCCCAATCGCTTGAATACCAAATGGCGCGTAACCTGCTGGCAGGGATGGATCCTTAAAGGTGCCTGCCGCAGCTACCGGCTGAAAACTGCCATTGAAAATGGCAACGGCATTATTGTGGAAGTCCGCCGCAAATAGGTAGTTCGATGCTCCCACTGCGCCAATGGCCAGGCCTTTGAAATTCGAGCCGGACGCACTGCCGTCATAGACGGTTTGCGCAATGTTTTGAGACATTCCGGTGGCCCATGCAGCCAATAGACCGCCTGTTGTTGCAAGGATGAACTGGCTTGAAGAGCCTCCCACCATGAAGTCACCGCTGGCATTGAATACCAGACCAGTAGGCTTGGGAGGCGTAGTCACAATCGTAGACTGCTGTACACCGTTGCCATCGTAAACTGTAAGGCTGGCAGTGCCATTGTTGGCGACCCAGGCGAACCCCTGCGGATTGAAAGCCAGGCCCCACGCGTTGACGAGATGGCTGTCTGTGTGGCCGCTGGCATAAGTGGAAAGCGGTACATCGGTTACCAGATCCGTCGCTACGTAGCCTGCCATGGGTCCAGTCATCATTGAGCCGGTGCCACCTCCGCCTCCGCCGCCACCGCAAGCGCCCAGAATGCCTAGCAACAACCAAGCGGCCCGACGACTTATTGGCGTTTTCATGAAATTCATGACATCCTCCATTCGATATAGGGGCTCTATCAAGTGCAGCACCCGTGAGTGCTGTTTGTGGCCCAGCGGTGTATGCCTTCTCGGTACAACTTGGTTCTATGACGAGGCGTGAGAAAGGGCGTGTTGAGTCAGTAGATGAATGTGACACTTAGAACGGCGGTTCGGCGTCGCTGTCCATAGGCCGAGGGTTCGGGGCCACCTTGCCCAGCACCAACCCAGGCGAACTGGACCTCGCAAGGCTTTTCCTGCCACGCCAGTCCCACACGTGCGTCGGCGCGGAGTGAATTTGTGTTTGCGCGCAATTGGCCGACGTGTGCCAAAACACGCCATGCTGTTGCCAGCGGAAGAAACGCGTCGGCCTCCACATAGAGGCTTCTGTAATTGTTGCCAAAGTAATTCGGTGACGCATACAGGCCCATGTGCCAGCGTGGACCATTCAGACTCCCATGCAGTTCCAGGTAGTCATATGAAGGTGACGACGCGAAGTGTGAGTAGCTCAAGCCGATGTCGCTGCTTAAAGTTGGACCTAGTGGCGTTGCGGTTCCGAAATAGACCTGTAGCAGACTGCTGCGTGTCTGCTCATCGAAATGCACTGCGCTCAGCATGGCCCCCGCGTAGCTCCCGTTGCGTGCGTCGGCATCGACCTGGAGCAGCGCCTGCGGTCGCTCGTCGCTGAGAGACACGCCGCGAAAACGTAGATCGGAAACCACGGTGGCGCTGGCGCTCCATTGCGCGGTGGCGATGCGCGTCAGCAGCACCAGCACGGTAGCAATCAGTGGCGCGGCGCGCTGACGGCATGCGCCGCGACGCCTGGTGCAATGGCGTGTGCAGTCGCTTTGCCTCCGAATTGCTGCGAATCGCGGCGCAGCCATGTCAGCGGGTCGGTGCGGCGGCCAGCACGCCGGCACAGGCGCCGACATGGCGGCGCGCAAGACGCAGCAGGCTCGCGCAGGTGTTGACGCCGCCGTCCGCTTGCAGCACGAGTTCGGCCTGGGTCGCCGGCCGGCGCCCCGCTTCGCGATCGAGTTCGTGCACCAGCGCCATCAATCCGCTCACATGGGCCGCTGCAAAGGAAGCGCCCGACACAAAGCGCCATTGCTCGCCGGGCACCGTGCTGGGCACGAGTTGCCCGGGCGCCATCAGGGTCCCCGGTGCCAAGGGGAATGAGTCGCTGACCGCGATCACGCCCGGATGCGCGGCAGGAAACGCCAGCGCTGGATCGCGGCCGGGTGCCTGTGCGGCGACGACGGCGCTGCCATGCGCCATGACTGCGTCGAGCAAGGCGGCCAGCAGTGGGTCGGGCGGCCCGGACAGGCTCAGGTTGATGACATCGGCGCCTGCATCGGCGGCTTGCTGGAGCGCCTTGGCCAGCGCGAGGCTGGTGCATTGTGCCGCCGTGCCGCTGGGCTGCTTGCAGGCGCGCAAACCGAGCAGCTTCGCACTGGGCGCGACACCGGCAATGCCGATGCCGTTGTCCGCGAGCGCCGCGACGATGCCTGCCACCGCCGTGCCGTGCAGCTCCGCGGGAGGCGGCATGTTGCCCACAAGATTCCGGTTGGCGATGACTTGTCCGCGCAAATCAGGGTGCTCGGCCTCGATGCCGCTGTCGATGACGGCTACCAGGCTGCCTCGACCGGTCGCCAGTTCGTGCAGTTCGGCCAAATGCCAGAGCGTGGCGGCCGGCTGGACTGCATAGAGCGGATCGCGATGACTGGCTTCGCCCTGGTAGCGATGCATGGGCTGCGCCCAGGCGACATCGGGTTCACGCGACAGCGCCTGAACGATGCCGGCGGCATCGCCGTTCACGGGAATCGCCATCACAAAGCAGTCGACCTCGATCAGCGGCATGGGCCAGTTCTCGATCAGATGCAGGCCATGCGCCGAGGCGAGGCGTTCGGCGCGCCGGTGCCGGGCAGCCTGTCCCTGCAGATCGCCATAGTCACCTGCCGTGTAGTTCCCTCCGCGATAGTGCGGGGCCTGAAGGCGCAACATGATCAGGATCTGGCGAGCGTCTTGTTCGTGGTCCTCCGTCAAGGTTTGCGACGAGGCGGCCGCAGCAGGCGGCTCGCTCAAGGGCGCGGCGCGAGCTGCCAGGGCAGCGCCTGTCAGTGTGATGCACAGGCTCAGTGCGGGCCACGATTTGATTCGCTTCCAGTGCATCATGGCTTGGCTCCCGCATTCAAAGGCTCTGCCAGCGTGACAAAGGGCTCGCTGCGCAGGCGCTGCAACGCCATGGAAGCCGCAGTGGATGAGCCCCGTGGCAATTGAAGCAGGTAGGCATGGCTGGCCGTGGGCCCGCCCGCCAGTTGCGCGCCGCTGGCGAGCAGTGCGTGACGGATCTGCGTTTCGGACGCGTCGGGTCGGAACATCACGACCGCGTCTGCATTGGCCACGTCCGCGGCGGCTGGTGCCGACAGGCCCTGGTACCGGGTTTCATCGTTGTGTGGCCAGGCGAGCACGATGAGCACCGCGCACAAGGCGACGCCTTGCAATACCAGCAGGCCAGCGATCCAGCCGGGTACCCGCCGCCACCCACGGGCTGCGCGCGACGGCGGAGGCGCCTCGGGGTGGGCACGGGTGTCGGCCATGCGCTGCCGAAGCCGCGCCAGCCCGGCATCGGGCGAAGGTGCCCTGTGGTCGACCAGCGCCATGAGCTGTTCCTGCAGGTCTCGTTCGGTGGCCGCTTCCGCACGACAAGCCTCGCATAGCTGCAAATGGGCTTGAACGGCGTGTCGTTCCTCCTCGGAGAGCAAGCCCTTGACATACCAGGGCAGGAGCGACTGGGTGGCGGTATGGACGTCGCGTGCATCGGGCGCCAGCTGAATCACGCTCATGGGCACTCTCCCCGCAAGGACGTCGCCTCATCGGCCAGTTCGGGCAGCAGGATTCTCAGCTTGCGTCTGGCGTGGAACATGCGCGTCTTGACCGTTGCGACCGGACACTCGACCACCGCCGCGATGTCGGCATAGTCCATGTCGTAGAAATAGCACAGTGCGACCACTGCCCGATGTTCGGGGCTCAACTGGTCAAGTGCGCGGTGCAACAGATCGCGGCGTTCGCGCTGGCCTACCGTGTCTTCGGGATTGCTATCGTCCGCCACGTCAGCCCGATCCGGATCGTCTGGCAGTGGCTCGTCAAGACGGGCAAGCGCCTTGAGCGCCTTGCGATAGGCCACGCCGAAGATCCAGGTGGAGACCTTGCTCCGGCAGTTGAAGGCCAGGGGGCGGGTCCAGACCAGCATCAGCGTGTCATCCAACACTTCCTCGATCAGCGCTTGTCTACGCAGCATGCGGCCAAGAAAGCGGAACAGGCGTGGATGGTAGAGGCGGTAAAGCGCCTCGAAATCGCCGCTCTGTCCGGTGGCTACGCCTTGCAACAGGCGCAATTCGGCCGCCTCGCCAGGACTCGGTGAGTCGCCTGCGCTGTTCCCGGGTCGCTGTGATGGGCCCGAACGGGTCGTGTATCCGAACATTGACACCCTCCTCAAGCCTGTGGATGCCGGCTTGGGGCAAAAAGGTTCATGGATTAGCGCCCGCCTGGAGCGTCGTTACGCCAGTTCACCCTAGGTCGATATTTTGCACTTCAGCGACCCGCCTTTGAACCAACTTGGCGCCAACAGGCATACACCATGACTTAAGGCTTGTTGTATCACGCACCTTGCACCAGTGGGCCCGCTTGCAAGGATTGGACCCACGGTGCAGCGACGCCACCATCAGAGGAGATTTCCATGAATCTGCATGTCCCTTACTCACCAAGATGGAACCACCTTCCCAGTCTCCTCACCAGCGCTTTCATCGCCGCATGTGGTGGGGGTGGCGACATGAACGGCAGTGCTGGCGTTGACGCAATGAGGTTCCCGCGCGCAGTCGATACCGGCCACATCCTGATCGCCGACCAGTTCAATAACAGGGTCGTCGTTGTCGATCCTCAGACGCATGCCGTCACCTGGCAATTCGGCGACGGTTCCGACAAGCCGGGACCACACAGCGTGGTGGGTGTCAACGACGCGCAGCGAGTCGGCGAATTGACCCTGATTTCGGGTACCGGCATCCCCGCGGCCTCACCGCCGCTGCCAGGTTGTTCCGATCCGGTCAATGGCTGCCCCGACAACCGGGTGATGCTGGTTAACCGAGGCGGGCATATCGTCTGGCAATATGGGCAAGCCGGTGTATCGGGATCGGGCTTCAATCAGTTGAACACGCCGGTGCAGGCCGCCGTGCTCAAGCACTTTCAGAACCTGCCGGGCTTGCACGTCATCATCACGGACCAAGCCAATCAGCGTGTCATCGTCGTCGACCGGCAGCGGCGTCTGCTTTGGCAGTACGGCAGCACGGGTGTCGCGGGCAACGGTCCGAACCAACTCAACAACCCCAATAGTGCCGAGATGCTGGACAACGGCAACATCCTGATCGCCGACGAGAACAACAACCGGGCCATCGAAGTGACGGCGGCGGGTGTGCTGGTGCGGCAATTCACGGCCGGGGGCACGCTGAACGGCGTGGCCTTTGCCAGCCGTCTGCCCAATGGCGATACGTTGATCACGGACTCCAATAACAACCGTATCGTTGAAGTGGACATGACCGACACCATCGTCTGGCAATATGCGACGAACACACTGGCCGGCAGCAACCCCAACCCCTTGCCGACGCGCGCCGTGCGCCTGCGCAACGGCAATACCTTGATCGCCGATCAGTTCAATCAGCGCGTAATCGAAATCGACCCGGCCATGAACATCGTGTTCCAACAGGGCATGCTTAACGCCGCCGGCAACGGATTCAATCAACTCAACGGCCCTTACGACGCCAAGGTCATCGGCGATAACACGGGGCTGACACCGCCTGCCGATCTTGCCGCCGACCCGAGCTTTTAGATGAGTTCAGCGCCATGATTGTCAAAGCGTGTCGCGCCGGTCTCAGCGGCAATGCGTAGTACATCGTTCGCCGGCACATAAATAAATTCGGCGCTTGGATCGATGAATCGTTTGATCGGCCAGGGACAGGCGACGCGGTCGATCTTGTGGCGTCCCCGGGTGACCCATTGCATGATCGTGCCCTCCACGCAGTTCAATGATTCAGAAGCGGATAGACCGCCATGCCAATCAGTGCGGCACCGAGCACGAGGAGGGGCTCGGGAAGTTTCTTGAAGCGCCACAGCAGCGTTGCCGAGCCTATCGCCAATGCGGAGGTGGTCAGGTCGGTGATGGATCGCATCGCCAAGACAACGACCGAACCGGCGATTGCATCGATGGCGGCGGCCGTGATGCCATTGATGAAAGCGATCAATGCTGGCCGCTTGCCGTGCTTCTTGAAATGCACGCACGCTGCTGGGGCCGCCTTACCAGGTGATGAGTGTGGCCGGCGGGTGTTGTGGAAATCGATGAAGCGCCCGGTCCACTGTCGAGCATTGCCGACCGATTCGTACCTCTCCAGGTACCCGTGAGCGCGATCCCCGGAGAACCGATGGCGTCAGGCGCACCAACCTCTTTTTTAGGAAAGGCAAGGCCCCGTCTGGAGTACTGGCATGAGACTGTTTCGAGGTGTTACATGCAGTTTGTCAACAGCGGCGGCACCGGAGACGTTGTTTGACGGTCAATCCAGTACGTGAGGGTCGCATGGTCTCCAATCAGTCATTCCTACTGGTTCGCCGCTTGGCGATAGTCGGCACACTGAGCGTCCTTCTGGGCCTGACCGGGTGCGGAGGGGGGGACATCGGCCCGGCCGTGACCTTCGATATAGGCCTGATGATCGGCGGCGTGGCTGTCAGTGGTGTTCAGATCGCCCCCGGCCAGACGCAAAGCATTTCCGTCAACGCCGGCCAATCTATAGAACTCGATGCGAGCGAGCCGGTCCAGTGGACCCTCGATGTCGGCGGCAGTGCGGTCACAGGCAGTGGCACCACCGTGTACTATGGCGGCGTGGCTATTACGCAGACCACGGTCAGCAACTCACGTATTCTTATCGACACAGCAGCGGACGCACCTCTTGCGGCGCCTTTGCAGGTCACGCTCGTGGCCACGTCGACGATCGATGCCACACAGGTCGCAACCATCAATGTGTGGATTAACTGAGATCTGCGTGAACCCCAACCGCGTTCCGAATTGGCTGAAATGGCGCTATAGCGGACTATGGGCTCAGTAGAGAATCTGATGGCCCAGGTAGACTGATGCCTGGTTGGTTTGTGCCACGCGCGTCGGTCCGCATCTTGCGGAAAACACGGCGCATTGACCCCCGTGCCTCGCTCAGTGCAAGGCGGGCCGACCTTATTGATCGTCAATCAAACAACGGGGGCTACCCTGCAATACGGCTTTGAGTTGTCTTGATGGCTGAGGGCAGCGACGTTGTGATGCTGACCCATGTCTCGGGCAAACCGACCACAATGGTACTCAAGCGTGAGTGCACTGCAACTTCAATTCGCCCAGGTTCAGCCCGCTTTGCTGTAGCGCAGCGCTTATCGAGAGTGAATGAAACCCGTCCAACTCTGCCAGGAGGCCGTAGACTTCATCATGGGCCGGGAGCCTGTCGAATTTGAAATCCCCGAAGCAATCAGTAACTGCTTCTTGGACGGTGCTTGTACCGAGGATGAGTTTGACCTGTACGCCTTTGAGGCATTCCAGCACGCCGTGCCGTTCGCCAACAAGGGTCGCTGCAATGAATCGGCTCGTTCTCCTGAAAAGGTTCTTGTAGTAGACGCGGGGGCGCGTATCGAGGGTGCCTGACACAGGTTGAAGTTTCTCCTGAAGCGCCAAAGCTGTCATCTCTTCGTCGGAACACCGATGTGCCGCCATGGCGCCCGTGGGACAGGCATGAGCACATCGAGGCTGCTGCCAACCGGCATCGAGAAGATGGGCATCGAAGTTCCAGAGTTGTGGAACCCGTGCTTGTTCGTTCCAGTGAATTGCGCCGTACGGGCATTTCTCCACCAAATCCGTGCGGCCACGCGCAAGCTCCGGCACAAGCAAAACGATGCCGTCGCTACGTTTTTGAACTGCAGGGTCGCGGCCCGCGCCGCAAGGAGCGGCGTCGCAGTGGTTGCACATCTGGGGGACGTAAGTTACGTCAACGTGGGTGCCCTGGCCCCGGTCGATACGCTCGATCTGGATCCATGGCGCACCAGAATCTGGGGCGCGATCGGAATAGCCAGGAAAGTCGTTGCGCGCATATTCGTCCATCGTCGCCAACTGGCAGTTGGCGCAGTTGTTGCAAAGGTCGACGTCGATGACGAGGTTCCACTTTTTCATTCTTGCTCTCCTTCATGCGGCATGGAACTGCGCCTCGTCCCAGGGTTCGACTTCCACGAGGCAGGAGTTCGAACCCATGCCATCGGTGCCTTTCATCATGCGCCGGTCAGATGTCAGCAGGTTGAGGCATCCGCCCCGATCGACGGTTCCGTGCGGGGTCTCCAGCAAATCAATCTCAGCGCTTGATTCGTGCCCCTTGACCACGCCTGATCGAATGCTTGGCGTCAGGTCTGCAGCGCAGATCACCGCTCCACGGTCGTTGAAAACACGGACCAAGCTGTGATGCGAAATGCCGCGCTTTTCGGCATCCTGCGGATTCAAGTTGATGAGCCAATACGCATATCCGTTGATCATCAGCCGGTGTTCCCGGATTGAATTCAGGAATCCGTTCTTGCCGTCATTGTGGGTATGAAAACTGTAGCGAGAATGGGTGGAAATCATTTGCAGCGGATAACGGCTCACCAGCGAACTGGTTTGCATGCCTTCCCAAGATGGGATGTACTTGTTGAGCGCGGGACGTTCGTCGTTGTCCGCGCAGTTTCTTGCCAGTGTGGTCGCGACAAATTCTATTTTTCCTGACGGTGTTTGAAGTCCGTATCCCAACTCTTCAGGGAATTGGCAGGGGAGCGGGAAAGGCTCCGGCACATCTTTCTTGCGTCCCTCTGCAAACCATTTGAAGTAGGGGGGATCTCGCAAGGCGTCGGATGCCGCAGGCGGAACCACGTAGTAGCCCTTTTCAAGGAATTTCTTCCAGCTGATGCGATTCGGCAGATCGGATCCGTCGAACACGCGCTTGCACCAGTCAAGTTCCGAGCATCCTTCGGAGAACAGCGCGCCCATGCCGAGACGCTGCAAGATTTCCAGGAAAATTTGGTAATCGGATTTCGATTCTCCAATCGGCTCGATGCATTTATGTTGCATGACGATCATGCGGTGGTTGAGCTGGGCCTGTGCGTCAAAGCCATAGCCCCCCGCACCGGCCCACTCGCCGATGTCGTAACGTTCCAATACGGTGCAGGCTGGCAGGATGATGTCGGCAAATTTCGCCTCGCCTTCAAACCAGATCGATTGATTGACCACGAACTCCAGTGATTCATGACGGTACGCGTCAATGAATCGACCAGACTTGGCGATGGTTCCAAATGACGATCCACCGTAGCGATACATCATGTGCACTTTGGAAAAGCCAGGCATCGGGTACGAATAGGGCGCAAACTGCGCCTCGACGGAAGTTCCGTCCCACAGGTAGCCCTCGGCCTTGCCTTCGATGATCGCTTCTGGAAAGCGCTGCCGTGGAATCATCTGCTTGACCGGGTTCATGGTCAGGACATGCGGCATGCGGGTGTAGTTCGAGATGGCCGATGCGGTCCAATTTAATTCGCCAGAGATGCCTCCTTCTGCGTATCCCGGAAAATAGAACGAAAAATCCAGAGGCGTCCCGGCCTGCAGTCCACCGGCGCCTATGCCGGGTTTTCCGAGGCCTTGCATCGCCGACAGCAGGATCATGGAGCGGGCCCATTGCGAACCGGTCGCGGTGCGTCCGGCCCCACCTAGCCCAGCGCCGCCAGCAGCCAGATGGGTTTTCTTGCTCGCCCATAGCCGGGCCAACGCGCGGACAGTGGACGCGGAAACGCCGGTCTCGGCCTCCTGCCATTCCGGGGTTTTTGGAACACCGTCGTCAACGCCCAGCAGATAGTTTTGCCATTGATCAAACCCGGTCGTCCGCAGCGCGACGTATTCCTTGTCGTAGGTGCCCTCAACAATCCAGACATGCATGATCGCAAGGGCAAGCGCAGCATCGGTTCCGGGCCTGGGTGCGATCCACTTGCCGCCGAGCAACTGGGCCGTGGCATTGAAGAATGGATCGATATGCACCGCCTGGATGCCCAGTTCCTTGTGGGCCCAAAGCCTGCGTTCAGTGCCCTCGGAGCCGGCATAAGCACCGCTGGTCTTCTCTGGATCGGAGGACCAATACACGATCAGCTCTGTATTCTTCAGGCAGTCCTCGACGACGCCATAGGGCCCTGGCAAGCCCACGCGCATGCTGTTGCCGTAGTGGTGTTGCGCACCCCAATACCAGCCTTCCCAAGAATCTGGGTTGGGGTGCACGCGAGTGAAGCCCACCAGATTGCCAAATCGCAGCATGGCGCTCAGGTAGTACCCGACGTTGCCCCACTGATGATGCGAACTCTGGTAGATCGCCATGGCGCCAGGGCCATGCTCACGCTTCATGCGTTTGATTTCACTTGCAACGGTGTCGAGCGCTTCGTCCCAGCTGATGCGGACATAGCCTGATTTCCCGCGGTTCGCGATGTTGCGTTCGCCATTGACGTCGAAGTCCACGCGCTTCATCGGGTAGAGAAGTCGCTTGTCGGAGTAGACCAAGGACTTGAGCGTCAAGGCGTGTGCGCTGACCGTTGCCTGTCGTCTAGGGCTGAAGCGCTTTCCGCGCGCATGAATGACCCAGCTTGCCGCGTCACCGTCTTCCAGATCGATGGGTGTGATCCGCACGATCTCTTGTCCCCGTGTGTAGACGAACAGCGGGCCTCCGTTGGTGTTGGTGGTGAACCTCGTCGTGCCGTCCTGCATCCGTCGCCCGAATTTCAGGCCAGAGCTCGGAATCCTGTTGAGCAATTGCATGAACCAGACGACCAGGTCGTCGCGGCCGTCCACGGTGACACGGAATGATTTCGCTGCATTGACAATTTCCGCCTGATCGATAGGCGGTACAAGGAAGATCAGCGCGGTGGCTAGGTCTCGAAACGTCATCACGACGTCGGGATTTGGGTGCAGCCCTGCCGATGAGCTGATTCGCCCGCCCTGAATGATGAAGTAGCGACCGATCGAGCCATCCTTGAGGCGGATCTGGGCAATGCAATTGCGCAGACGGAGGTGGTTTTCCGTTGATGCGCTACGGCGCGCGCTGAGCTTCAATATAGGGGCGAGCGCGGACAAAATGGCCCGCAGGACTATCTTTTTCAAGATGCATGTCTCCGTGTTTTATGACCCTGCCAAGGTTGGCATTACGGATCACGACCTTGTTTGATTGTCGTCAAAATAAACACTTGTGTCAAAATGACATGAGTGTTCAAGTTGTACATGATGTACATGGCGCCAGGAATTGATGAGTGCCAGTCCTCTTTTGGGGGCATCGCGAAAGCCAATTAAGCATGCGGAAAGCCATCCGCCTCATGAGACAAAGGAGTTAATTCATGGCAACTTCACACGACATTTCGGCGTTCGGCCTCTTCGACCAAGTGCGAATGGGCTATGTGGTCATTGCCTCGCGCCGACTTGATAATTGGCGGAGCTTGCTGGAGGACGGTATCGGCATGCATGTTGTTCAGTCGGCGTCGGGTTTGACTTGCCGCATGGACGACCATGCTTGTCGGATAGCGATCAAGCAGCTTGATGGTGAGGATGAAGATTTGCTCACACTCGGGCTGGAGTTGACCTCGACTCGGGCATTGGGGGAGGTACTGCGGCGGCTGCAAAGCCAACATATTGAAGTGAAGGAACTTAAAGGCGGCGAGACTACTGAAATGGGTGTGGACCGTGCCTGGCGCTTTACCGGCCCCAAGGGCATGCAAATTGAGTTGTTCGTTTCGCCTCCGGTTCAGGCGGCCCATCTTCAGATGAAGGCAAGCGGGTTTGTGACCGGGGAGCTCGGCTTTGGTCACATGGCTATCGTGACGCGCAGGCCGCAAAGCATGCTGCAGTTCTGGCAGAGCGTTTTCGACATGCGTCTCTCCGACGAGGTGCATGAGCGCATATCGGGATTGCCGCTTGAATTCAGCTTTCTGCGCTTCAACAAGCGACACCATTCAATTGCATTCGGATCAACGGCTGGTTTGAAACTGAATCCATTCAGGACCAGGATCCAGCACCTGGAAGTCCAGGTCGCATCGCTAGAGGACTTGAGGCAGGCGTATGAGCGGTGCTGCGAGCTGGGTTTTTCCATCACAATGGAAGTCGGGCAGCATGCCAACGATCGGGCGGTTTCCTTCTATGTAAAGACCCCCAGCGGATTTGATCTGGAATGCGGGTGGAACCCCATTGCTGTCGACGAAGCTACCTGGACGCCAAAAGTGTGGGATCGGATCAGCTCGTGGGGGCACAGACAGGATGGAGTAACTTTATGGGATAGCGTCAATCGCTTTGGAACAGCGCTTGCATCGCTTACCAAGAAGGAGTTTTCGCCGTTGTGACGGCTTTGCGTTTCCTGCCTCGGCGCATGTGCATGGTGGGCTAGATTGAATTTGAGGCGGCTGCGATGCAATGGGTTTCGATGCCGCGCTCTTCAATATCTAATGCCATGATGACGCTGTTGCGTCCTGCGGCCTTCGCCATATACAAGGCTGCGTCGGCCGCGCCAGGGTACTCGCTAACGTATCTCCGGGCATGACGAATTCGACACCCGCGCTGAACGTGCAGTGCGGGCCTTCTTTTGGCGATCGTTCGACCGCGAATCAGTTTCTGTGCCAACAACCAGCCGCCAGTTGCGCAATTTGCCTAGGCGAGGCGGAATGCCGCAATAGTGGATGCCAGGCGCTTGGTCTGTTCCTGCAAGCTTTCTGCCGCCGCGGCAGATTGTTCGACCAGTGCCGCATTTTGCTGGGTCACCTGGTCGAGTTCGCTCATAGACTGGTTGACCGCAACAATTTCCTGACTCTGTTCCCGGGCTGCGGCATTGATCTCGGCAACGATATCGGCCAGGCGTTTGATGTGCCCCAGCATTTCCTGCATGGTGCTGCCTGCGTCGTTGACCAGTGTCGAGCCGGTGTCTACTTTTTCAACACTGTGGTTGATCAGGTTCTTGATTTCCTTTGCAGCCTGGGCTGAGTGATGCGCCAGGGCTCGTACTTCGCTGGCTACGACGGCGAAGCCGCGACCCTGCTCGCCGGCCCGGGCAGCTTCCACGGCCGCGTTGAGCGAAAGAATATTGGTCTGGAATGCGATCCCGTCGATGGTGCTGATGATGTCGGCAATTCGCCGTGAGCTGTCGCTGATCTCGGCCATCGTGACCACGACGCGCTCCACCACCAGTCCGCCGCGGTGCATCACATTGGCCGCTGACTGGGCCAGTCCGGCCGCCGTGGCTGCCGCATCGGCGGTCTGGTGCGCGTGGCCGGTGATCTGCTCGAGGGCCGCTGCAGTGCGTTGCAGATTGGCCGCCATTTCTTCGGTGCGCTGGCTCAGGTCCACATTGCCAATGGCGATTTCGCTGCTGGCGGTGTCAATGCTGGTGGTCGCCTGGCTGACCAGTCCAATGGTCTGGCGCAGGGAACCAATGGTCCGCCCCAATGAATCCAGCAGGCTGTGGCGTACGTCGGCGTTGATGTCCACGGTCAGATCGCCGTTTGCCACTGCGTCCAGTCCGGCCACTGCAATGGCAGGGTCACCTCCCAGTTGGCTGTGCAAGTTGCGTGCGACACCCAAGCTGATGACCCAAACCACCAGAAATACCGCGGCGCTGACCAACAATGCGATCCAGGTCACGCGTCGAACTGCAGCCTCCGTGTCTTCGGTATACAGCCCGGCGCCCACGAGCATATCCCAGCCCTTGATGCGCATGACATATTGAAGTTTCGAAATGGGTACGGTACTGCCGGGGCGCGGATATACGGTATCCACGAAGGCCCGCCCATCCAGTCCGTTGCGTGCCGCATTGATGAGCTCGCTCACCACGTCCTGCCCGTGGCTGTCGAGCACCTTGCCCAGCATGATCTGCCCTGTCCATCCGGGTTCGAAGGGATGCATCACGCCTTCACCGTTCATGCGCCAAATGTAGAAATAGCCGTCGTTGTCGGCGCCGAATCTGGCCCCTTTGATCGCCAACGCGGCGGCCTTGAGTGCATCTTCCTCAGGCAGTTCGCCCTTGGCGGCACGTTCCTGGTAGGCCTGGATGGTTGAAGCCGCCGTGCGTACCGCCGACATCAGTTCCAGCCGCATCCCTTCGGAAATGTAGGCTCGGGCGATCCAGGTCGCGTAGCTGGCCAGCAGGACCACGCCAAGCAAGGGGACGGCAACAAGTAGGATGATTTTCTGGCGTAGGGTGAATCGTTTGAACATGGCTGCAAGGTCTCCGTGTGAGCTGTCGCTTTGAGGTGGGAATCATCGGAACGGCTTGGTTGCCAAGCCCTTCATGACGGGCGCGCATGCAGCCATCAAGTGGCTGACATGAACCTCAAGAAATGATGTTGAGGGCGCCCTGGGCGGTATGTCTACGTTTGGGCTCGGGCTTGAGTCGGAAGCCCGCCATCCTGGCAAGGCGAGGTGCCGGGCCAGCAACTCCAGTTCAAGTCGTCCATTCAGGTCCGATCCGTTCAGGATCTGGCACTCCACCAAGGCGCCAGACCCAATCAGCGCGCGCAGACGCTTCACGGCCAGCGTCAACAGAGCAATCCGACGCCGGTGAACAAAAGGTTCCAGGCGAAGCGTCCGATTCGCCGTTTCCAATTCGTCGATCGAGGTGCACGCGCGACGTCGCGAATTGCTTAGGGCCTGCCTATTCATGTGACTCCCGGAGGCCGTGGATATGAGCAATTCGCTCCAATAGGCACGGGTGGCATTCAATGCGCGCTCCGCAGTGTCCGCCAGGCGATGTCGTTCCCAATCTGGCCAAAGCAGCATGCTCGCCGTCATACCGATGGCGGCTCCGGCCAGGCTGTTAACCAGGCGGGATAGTGCAAGCTCCCATGAAGGTGCCATGGGAGCGCCAAGTTGCGCGACCAGCACGAATTGCGGGGTCAGGAACAGGACATAGGACAGATAACTGACGAGCCGTCCAGCCAGGGTGCCGATCGACAATGGGAACAGCGCAGCTGCAAGCCACATCCGCGTCGGCAGCAAGGCTTCCAGACCCGTCGCCAGCATCGCGCCCAATGCCGTACCGGCGAGTCTTTGCAATGAGATTTGGGCCGTACGGCCAACGCTGGGCTGCATCACGAACAAGGTGGTGATCACCAGCCAATTGCCTTGCCGGTCGTCGCTCAGATGGGCAATGGCCACTGCCACGGCGGCTGATACCGCTACCCGGCCCGCGTACCGGATCTCCGGGCCCTTGCGGATCAGCAATGCGCGCCATGGTTGACGCCAGGCGGGCTTCGGGCTGGGCGCCGCCATGTCGGTGCTCGCAGCGCGGCGCTCCACGCGGCCAAAGTCGACTCCACTTGCTTGGTTTGTGAGCGCCACGTGGGGCTCGCGGGCCAGCAATGCCATTTCGCTGATCAAGCAAGCGCAGAGTTGCAGCCATTCTTGAGGTAAGAGGTCCTCGAAGTCTTGCAGCAGCAGGGCCACATGCAACTGGACCAGATGGTGGCAGTCGTCGATACGCTGCTGCCATTCCATCGCATCGATGGCTCGCGATTCCATCGCGATGATCCGAGCGCGCAGCTGGATCAGTTGGGCCAGGTCGTGCAGCACCGGGCCCACGCAGGCGCGCTGCGCGGCCGAAGGGCCACGTTGACCGGGTTGCAGCAAGCTGTCCAAGGCGGCAAGCAGTGCCATCATGCGATCTCCGGCGCAATGCCATGTCCGGCACGCCAGCGCCGCGGGCGCCGGAAGTTTCGCGGCGAGCTGGCTCAGGGCGTCCAGCCGTTGTCGCAAGATGGCGCGGCCGGGCGCCGATGGCTGCAGCCAGGGGCTGGGCTTGTTCCGCAGCGAGTCCAGCTGCAGCGCCATGGCGTGATAGAACATGAAGCCCAAGCGACGCGCACTGGTTTCGGGGTTCGCCTGCCATAACAGCACGTTGGCAGCGGCAGCCCACGCCGCGCCGGCCGCAAATGCCAGCGCGTAGTGGAGCGCGTGCACCCCGCCTGCCGCTGGAAAGGTCGCCGAGACTGCAAATGCCGATGCAGTCAGCAAGCCCCATAGACTCAGGTCCTTGCGCCAGAGCCGCAAACCACAGCCCAAGAGGGTTGCCGTCAACACGCCCAGGACCAAGCCAACAGGCCAGGTCCGCAGCCAGATGGCCAACCCTGAGCTGGCGGCGCCCAGCAGCGCATAGGTCAAGCTTTGGCGAAGCCGTGAGGGCGTGGAATCGGTGGGCAGATCGACCAGACAGCACCAGAAGGCTGCGATTGTGGACCAGCACAACAGGGGGTTTCTCAGCAGCAGGGCCAGGAACGCCGGGATGGCGCAAATCAGACCGCCGCGACTGGCGTCAGCCCAGGGAACCTGTCGGGACATGCGCAGGAGCCTGTGCGCGGCGGCCTGGGCAAATTTGCGAATCCGTGCCATGGTCAGCAGGCCCGGCATTCAGCGATGACCTTTGGGCCACGGCACGATGGTGAGCGACCGCACGCCCTGTGCGCCGCGAATGAGCACGCCTTCAATGTCGGCCGTTGCAGACGGACCGCTCATCAATACCGCATAACGGGCATCGAAAAATTCCCGTCGGCGGTAGGCTTGATGAAGGTTGCCGATGATGTCCGCGGGATCGAGCAAGGCGACGAGGTGCTGTGGCAGATAGCCCAGCGCATTCATTCTGTATTCGCGCTCCGAGAGCCAGATCGACCCCGTTTCAGCCACTGCAAATGCCGGCCGCACCACGCCCACATCGACATCGTCAAGTTCCTGGGGGTAACGGACGTCGCAAATATGGCGGGTACCACGTACTTCAGGTACTGCCGTGACCACGCTGCGTGCCTTCGGGAACAGTTCGGCAATGAGCGCCTCGGGTCCGCCGTTCGCGGGTGCTTCACGCCATATGCCGCCCATGCGAGCGAGTGCCGCGCGGAAATCGTCGACGGTATTCAAGCGGGCCGTGTCGAACAGCGGTATGGCCGGCAGGTCCCTCGCCGCAGGCTGCGCCTGGCGTAGTCGATTCAGGATGGCATGGCGGCTGTTCATGATTTGGCTTTCCTTTGTTCATACCAGTCGTGAAAGGATTGCGGCGGCGCCTCGGGCAGCTCGCGCTGCCGCCCCCACAGATTGAGAGGGTTGTAGAGCACCGCTCGCGGCAGGCCTTCGACTGCAATGAGGGCGCCCTTGACGGCGGTCCGGTACAGCTTTGGACTGGCCAGAACTTTGCCGGCCAGCTTCATGCTCTGCTTCTTTGCACGTGATAGCTCGTTGTTCTCGGCGACGATCTGGCGCCACTTGTAGATCTGCTCGTGGATGTTGATCTTGACAGGGCAGACATTGCTGCAGCTGCCGTTCATGGTCGAAGCAAATGGCAGCTCGCTGTACTTTTTGAGATCGAAGGTCGGGTTGATGATGGCGCCAATTGGGCCTGAGTAAACGCCTCCGTAGCTCAGCCCGCTGCTGCGCCGGTAGACGGGACAGGTATTCATGCAGGCGCCACAGCGTATGCATTTCAGCGAATACCAGAAGTCATCCATGGCGAGACGTTCGGAGCGCCCGTTGTCGACCAGGATGAAGTGCATTTCGCCGCCCTGGCGCGGCGAGCGGAAATGCGAGGTGTACTGAGTGATCGGTGCGCCCAAGGCATTGCGCGACAGCATGCGCACGAATACGCCAAGGTGTTCAAGCTTCGGGATCAGTTTTTCGATGCCGATCGATGCAATATGCAGCGAGGGCACGTTGGCGCTCAAGTCGGCATTGCCTTCGTTGGTGCAGACCGTGATGCCGCCGGTCTCGGCGACCGCGAAGTTGCACCCGGTCATCCCGGCGTCCGCGTTCAGGAACAGTGGCCGCGTGGCCTGGCGCTGCCGCTCTGCAAGCGCCGGAATGCTGCGTTCGTCGGGCTTGCCGCCAATAGTCCGCGAGAACAGTTCGGCGACGTCGGTGGCCAGCTTGTGGACTGCCGGCACGACGATGTGCGAAGGCATTTGCTTGTCAAGCTGCTGGATGCGCTCGCCCAGGTCGGTTTCGACCACGGTGATGTCGCGCGCTTCCAGGTAGGGCCGCATCTCGCATTCCTCGGTCAACATCGACTTGCTCTTGACCAGCACCTTGGCTTGGCGACTTTGAAGAATTTCAAGCACGATGCGGTTGTGCTCCTGCGCATCGCTGGCCCAGTGCACGATCACGCCGTTGGCCTTGGCGTTGCACTCGAATTCCTCGAGGTAGTCGGCCAAATGGGTCAATGTGTGTTCCTTGATCGCCGAAGCAAGCCCTCGCAGCTCTTCCCATTCGGTGATGTTTGAGACTTCGGCATCGCGCGCCTTGCGCAGTGCCCATAGCCGGCGGTCATGGAATTCGAGATGTTTTTCGTCGGCGATGAAGTACTTGGAATAGCCGACGTGGTCCACCTTTTTCATGCGCGTGCTCCGTTGAGAATCTGGGCGATGTGGATGAACTTGAGCCCCAGGCCCAATCGATCCGAGCAGCCTTTCTGGTGCATCAAGCACGACGAATCGGCCGACACGATGTATTGCGCACCATTGCGGTAGTGGTCATGAATCTTGTCGACGCCCATGCGGGCTGACACGGGTTCCTCGCCGACGGAAAAGGTGCCGCCGAAACCGCAGCATTCGTCCGGACGGTCGGGCTGGATGAATTCGATCCCGCGAACGCCGGACAACAGCGTTCTTGGCTTGGAGAAGAAAGGTTCGGCAGTCTCGGACATGCTGGCCGTTCGCAGTCCCCGCAGCGTGCCGCAGCTGTTGTGAAGGCCGACCCGGTGCGGGAAATGCGCCCAGGGGAATTCACGGACCCCGAGCACGTCATGCAGGAACTCGACCAGCTCGTAGGTGTTGCGACGCACCGCCTGTGTCTGCGAGTCCTCGGGAACGGCTGTGAGGTGATCGCGCACATGGTGGACACAGCTGCCGCTGGGTGCCACGATGTAGTCGTACCCGCTGAAATTGCGAACGAACAAGGCCTCGGCGCCTTCAGCATCGCGCTCGCAGCCGCTATTGCTCATGGGCTGGCCACAGCAGGTCTGATCTGGCGGGTAGTCGACATCGCAGCCCAGGCGCTCGAGCAGTTCGAGTGTGGCGACACCCACATCGGGAAAGAATGTGTCAATGAAGCAAGGTATGAATAAGGCGACTTTCATCGTGAGCTCCCTGGTGCAAAACGCATGTTTTCCGCCTACCCTATCAACAGCACAGGCGGCTTCGCGGCCCTGTCTATCCTGTTGACGGGCACATTTGTCGATCCGTTGGGAGCAGTTTGCGCCGGGCGGCGCGCAGGCTTGTTGCAGCCTGCCAACGGCCGTGTTACGGCTGTAATGCGGCTTGCAGCGCTGAGGCCAGCTCGACCCGATCGAAGGGCTTGCGCAGCAGTGTTCGTATGCCAAGGGCCTTGGCTTCGTCTTCGAGCGCCTGGCTGACTTGCCCGCTCATCAGCAGCAGCGGCAGGTCCGGGCAAATTTGTCGAACTCTCCTGAGCAGGTCCAATCCGGTCATGCCCTGCATGGACTGGTCACTGAGCACCAGGTCAAAGCGCTGCGGATCCGTCTCGAATTCGGCAAACGCCAATTCAGCTGACGTGAATCCGACAGGCTCATAGCCGAGTTCCGCGAGCAAGTCCTCGCACAACGTCATCAACACCCGCTCGTCGTCGACGACAAGTACGATCTGCCCTTGGCCAGCGGGCAACGTTGTTCCAGCGCTCGCCATGGGGTCAGGGCGCAGCGACGTGAGTGGCAGGTAAACCTTGAAGTTCGATCCTTGCCCCATGACGCTTTCCACCTCGATGGCGCCGCCGCCGTCGCGAATGATGCCATCGACGAGCGACAGGCCTAGGCCCGTGCCGTCTCCGGCCTGCCGCGTGGTGAAGAAGGGGTCGAACATCCGCTCCTGAATGGTCGGACTGATGCCCACGCCGGTATCGGCGACGCTGATGCATATGTAGGGGCCCGGAGTTAGCAGCCCGGAGCTCAGGTTCCTGGTCTGCTCGATGTCGACGATCGATGTTGACACCGTCACGACGCCCCGCGTGTCCTGCAGTGCATGAACTGCATTGCTGCACAGGTTCATCACGACCTGGTGCAGCTGGGTGGCATCGCCCATGATGTGCGCCCCTGGTGCTGCCAGACTCAATTCGATCCGGACATCCGGGGCAAGTCCGGCTCGCACCAATTCCAACGCCTCCGTCAGGACAGGTTCGACCTGCAGCGGCATCCTGGCGCTCACACCGCTGCGACTGAAGGTCAGGATGCGCTGAACCAGTGCCTTGGCGCGTGCCCCGGCATTCAGGACCTGTTGCAGATCGTGCCGTGCGGGGGATTGTCGGTCGAGCGTGCGTGCGGCCCGTTCGCCATAGCCTAGGATGGCGCTGAGAATGTTGTTGAAGTCGTGCGCGATGCCGCCTGCGAATGTGCCCAGCGCCTCGAGCTTTTGCGACTGCCGAAGCTGGGTTTCCAGGCGCCGCCGCGCCTCTTCGGTGGCGCGACGCTCGCTCACGTCATCGACGATGGCCACGAGAATGCCGTTGAGTTCGCCGGAATCCGTCAGGCGCGAGATGCTGATCTCGGTCCAGATGACATGGCCGTCGCGGTGCACGTAGCGTTTCTCGAAATGCACGCTGGTGCGTTCGTCCCGTGCGAGGAGGTCGACCTGGGTACGGGTCAGTGCAATGTCGTCGGGGTGCGTGATGTTGTCTGGCGTCAGATGTTTCAATTCGTCCAGCGAGTAGCCCACCATTCGCAGGAACGCAGGATTCGCCACCAGGTAGGCCATGTTCGGCGGCAACATGACGATGCCGACAGGCGCATGGTCGAATACGGCGCGCCAGCGCTGTTCGCCAGCGCGCAGCTCCAGGTTGTTTCGGGATTGACGGCGCTGTTGATGCAGCACGGCCAGCAACAACAAGAGCGCCGCGAGCAGCACCAACATGGCGCGCACCAGGGTGTGAAGCGCGCTGTACCGCCACGTGGCAAGCACCGCAGTTCGCGTGCGACGGGCCTCGATACGCAGCGCATGGCCCGGTACGCCAACCTCGACGATTTGCTGCTCACTGAGGCCCTGAATTGTTTGCGGCGCGGTGCAGGCTGGCGTGTCGTCGTCCGCCGACTTGAGCTCGAATGTCAGACCGTCAATAGGCGACCCTGCTGACCACAGTGATTGCAATTGCGTGCATGCGGCCGCATCGGCCTGCCGGGACTCCGGTGCCAGCGCATGCGCCATGTTGGCGGCGGTCAGTTCCGCCCATGTGCGCAGGGATTGACGGCTCTCCTCAAGCACCATTTGCCGGCTGTGCAAAACGTCGAATAGCGCCGCACCCATGACGCCCAGCATCAGAATGATGCCGCACAGGATGCTCAGCGTCAGTGAACGGTCGTTCGCGCTCGGTGGAGCGCCATTGGTTTCAAGATTGGTCCTGGGCGCGCTCATGCCTGCGATTCTGTCAACAGCCTGCGCGCTTGGTGCAGCAACTCGTTGAGGTCCAGTGGCTTGGCCAGCACCCAGTCTGCGCTCATCTGCTCAGCCACCTGCATGGCGGTGCCTGGCGGTATATGGAACCGTCCGGAAATGGCCAGCAAGCGTGCGCGGTGAAACTGCTCACGCAACTGCTGAAGCCGCTGGACACCCAAAGCCTTGGGCTCCTCCACGTCGACGACCACGACTCGTACCGATTCGGGCATCATCGTGGGCTGCCAACTGCGCGCCGCAAGTCCGGCTTCGCACATGGTGGCCAGAATCAATTCCCGCGTCGGGTGATCCCGCTCCAACACCAGAATGCAAGGATCAGCCTCGCATGTGCTCTCCATGCTTCTTGCGCGGACCTCTTCTTTCACTCGATCCGCCCCGCGCTTGTGATGGGCATGTCGACACGCTGCACGACGCCCGCAAATTGGTATCCCACGTTGCGTTCGGTCAGAATCAATTGCGGCTTGGAGGGGTTGGGCTCGATCTTGCGGCGGAGTCTGAGAATCTGAACGTCCACCGAGCGGTCGTAGACATCGTCGAAAAGCCGGCTGGACTCCAGCAATTGATCTCGCGACAGCACTGTGCTTGGCGCAGCCAACAGCGCCGTTAGAAGCGAGAACTCACCGTTGGTCAGGGACACGGTTTCTCCCTGGGGCGACGTCAGGCGTCGTGTCCGCAGATTGAGTTCCCAACCCGAGAAGCGGTATGCGCGTACCGTCGAGCGCCGTCCGGTGCCTTGATGGGTGGCGTGGAAGCGCCGAAGCACTGTTCGAATTCGCGCCAGCAGTTCCCGAGGACTGAAGGGTTTGGTGAGGAAATCGTCGGCACCGAGCTCCAGCGCCATGACGCGGTCAGCAATGTCCAGCTTGCCGGAAACCACGATGATGGGAATGGTTGACTCGGCGCGCAGCTTGCGCGCGATCGTCAATCCGTCTGGGCCCGGCATACGCAGATCCAGTACGATCAGATCGAATATCCCTCGACTCAGGAGCTCGAAAAGCTCGGAACCGCCAGACACAGCAGTTACACGAAATTCATTTTCGTGCAGGTAGCTGGAAATCAGGTCGCGCACAGCGGGATCGTCGTCAACGACTACGATATGCGGCTGGGGCAGCGGTTCCATGGCGTAGACGTTCGTCCTTCTTGTTGCGGGTCCATGGTGCTCGATCGAACCGTGACTGGTGAACCCGTGTCGAATCTTCGGCAATGATAGGCCATCAACGTACTTTCAGGCCGGCCTGGGGCGCAGGGGTTCCGCAATGCCGCCAATGGCCCGCTCATCCACAACACATCAGTGAGCGATGGCCTGCGGCGCGGGCGTGATGTCAGCTCGACGGTTCTGCGCCCACGCCTTCTCGTCGTGACCCTGGGCGACGGGCTTGTCTTTTCCCCAGCTCACGGGTTCCAATTGATCCGGCTTCGCGCCCATCAGAATCAAGGCCTTTTGCACGGCCTCGGCGCGGCGTTGACCCAGAGCCAGGTTGTATTCAGAACTTCCGCGCTCATCCGTGTTGCCCTCCACGCGGGCGGCAAGGGTGGGGTGGGACGCCAGGAATTGGCCTTGTGTCTCTATGACAGCGCGCTGTTCGGGTTTCAGCGCCGTGCTGTCAAAGTCGAAGAAAACGCTTTGCACCTGCATGGCATCTGACCGCGGACTTGGATTGGATTTCGGGTCTGGGTTGGTAGCCTGGCGTGAAAGCGGCGCTGCAACGGCGGCCGGCGCCGCTGCAGCCGCGGGCGCAGCTGCCGGGACCTTTGGCGTGGTGCTGCATCCAGTCAGCCAAAGTCCGCCCAGGCTGGCAAGGGTGAATATATATGCATTTTTCACAATTGATACCTCGTCACGGTGATGTAGGAGAAACACTTCCGTCATGTGCCCAATCTGTTGTCAGGCAGCAGCAGGATTTATGCGCTTTGCTTAATGTGCAATTGGATTCTTGTGGCAAGATTTCAACGGCGCCACGAATGGATTTCAAATGAAACAGGAGCTTACTTTGTTTCTATTGAATTCCAGTACGTTTGCATGGATGATTGAGTCATGCTTGAGGATGTGCCTTGATCTGAAAAGTCGTCTCGATCGACGAGGCGGAAGACAGGACGCAATTCACTGCCCGTATACATCGGATTTGCGAATTGAAGGTCAATTTCAATCAGTAAATGCCAGCATTTTCCATGTGGATGCCTGCATGAATGAAGCGTAGGCGCAAGGCTTAAAGATTGTCTCCTCTCGCCCTTTAAAGGCGAGTTCACCCCTGATGCTCACAAGGCATCAGGGGTTTTCTTTTTGCGGCATCAAAATGAATCGAGTTTTGTACTGGAGTCAATCTGGTTAAGTAATATTAAATCGGAACTGTTCGCCGCCTGGGCGTGGAATTTTTCGGCGCCATGGCGCGACAATTCCTCACTAACGTAATTCGAGCTTTAGGAAGAGCATGCGCCGACGCACCCGATCCATCAACGGAAGAGCAGCGCAAGCAGGGGCACGATCACGGCAGTGAGCAGCCCGTTGAGTCCGACGCCCAGGGTCGCAAAGGCTGCGCCGAGAGGATCGCGCGCTGCTACCTGGGCCGCAGCGACGCCGCTGCCGGCCACGCCTGCGGCCAGACCGTGTGCACGCCAGTCTTCGATGCGCATTAGCATCAACAGGCCCTGACCCACGATGGCCGCCACAATGCCGCCCAGGATCGCCAGGGTGGCCGTCAGCGAAGGCAAGCCACCAATCTGGCCCGACACTGCCATCGCGATGGGCGTGGTCACAGCCTTGGGCGCCATGGACAGCGCCAAGGTGCGCGAACCTCCCAGCCCCCAAACGATGGTGACGCCGGTCAGTACAGCGGTCAGCGAGCCCGCCGCCAGCGCCTGAGCAATGTGGCGGAGGTGACCGCGCACGTAGCCCAGGTTGCGCGCCAGCGGCACCGCCAGCGCAATGGTCGCCGGCCCGAGCAGGAAATGAATGAACTGGGCTCCGGCGAAGTAGGTGGAATAGGAAGTTCCGGTGGACACGACCACCGTCGACACCATTGCGATGGCAATCAACACCGGGCTCGCCAGGGGTGAGCGTCCACAGGCCTGGTGTACCTGCAACCCGACGGCGTAGGCCGTCAGCGTCACGAATAGCCAAACCAGTGGCGTGGTCGCCAATGGCGTCCAGAGATGGGCGAGCGCTTCGGTCACGCGGGCCTCCCGTGTCGAGCGTGGAGTGCCCGGTGCAACACGAGGCCCGTTACAGCCAGGCTGGCGATGGTTGACCCGACTACGGCGGCTGCGATCGGCAGCCACTCGGTACGCAGCAGACTCGCCTCGGTGATGACGCCCACGCCGGCTGGCACGAAGAGCAGGCCCATGGCCTGGATCAGGAAGTCGGCCGTCCGTCCCAGGTCTTGCGGTATCGGCTCGGTTTGCCCGCGCATGCGCCAAGCCAGCAGGGCCGCCAACAGGAATAAACCCAGAACAGGACCAGGAATGGGAAGGTGCAGGGCTTCGCCGATCAGCGCGCCTGCGAGTTCGCAGGCGATCAGCGTGAGCAGTCCGTACATGGGGAAACCCTCTTCTAGAATCGTTTTCGAGACTGAAATCGTAGAGATGGTCCGGCTCGCGGGAAATGCCCGTGCCGGCAAAAGCCTGTTGCGGATTGGGGAAGGGACATGGATTACCTGGCGGCCATTCGATCGTTCGTGCGCGCGGTGGATCTGGGCAGCTTTTCGAAAGCGGCTGCCGAGTCCGGCCTCAAGGTTTCGACCGTGTCGCGCCACGTTGCGTCCTTGGAGGCCGACATGCGCGTGGCATTGCTGAATCGTTCGACCCACAGCCTGCACGTCACGGAGGCAGGTCGCATTTTTCATGAGCGGGCTTCGCGAATCCTGATTGAAGTCGAAGAGGCTCGCACCTCCACGGCCTCGCTGAACGATAGGCCGCAGGGCACGCTGCGCCTCAACATGCCGGTGTCCTTCGGCCGCCGCCATGTGATGGCGCACTTGAAGGAGTTCCTGGCCCGCTACCCCGATATACGCATCGACGCGACGCTGACCGACGCCACCGTCGATCTGATCGAGGCCGGGGCTGACGTTGCTGTGCGCATCGGCGCTCTATCAGATTCCACGCTCGTGGCGCGCCGCCTTGCGACGCAGCACCGTGTCCCTGTGGCGAGCCCAGGCTACCTGGCTTCTCGCCCGCGACCGCAAAGGCCGCAGGATCTGTCGTTGCACGTGTGTCTATGTTTTGCGCTGCAAGCTGACGATGCCTGGTACTGCCGCACGTCGCAACAACCCGGAGCACCCCTGATCCGTGTGGAGGTGCAGGGACCGCTGCGTGTCAATGATTCCGAGGCGCTGCGCGAGGCGGCACTGGCGGACCTGGGCGTGGCGTTATTGCCCACCTGGCTGGTGGTTGATGACCTGCGTGCAGGACGCCTCGAAGCGATGTTGGTCGACCACGACTGGCAAATAGCGCCCGGTCCCGAGCGGGCGATCTGGGCCATCTACCCGCCCAAGAAAGTGGTCTCGCCCAAGGTCAGCGCGTTCATCGCCTTCCTGATGGAACGATTCGGCAGTCCGGCCTACTGGGACAGGCCTGCGGAAGGCAGATGAGCAGCGACCGAAGTCAGCCGGCGCCAGCCGTCGTACCTCGTCGCATGCAAGGCGCCGGTGTCGCATTTGCTCGATTCCATGTTCGGGGAAACTGGGTGTATGGCAAGTTAACTCATTGATTTATATGAATATTTTTATTTCATCGCGTCAGCAAACTGCGATTCTTCGCGTTGGCTTCGCTCAACCAACGCGACGCGCCGGCGAAATGGCGCTCAAGTCAAGGTTTGAATGCGCGATATGCTCCATTTTGCCGATGTGCGGCATGCAGACCGAAGTTCGATGTGATCAATGACCACTTGCCTCGAGCGGGCCCGATTCTTTTTCTCCTGATTCAGACGATGCTGCTGGTATTCGTGCCGGCATGGCGTGAACCCGTTGCCTTGATCGCCATGGTGGCGGCGCCGGTCTGCACAGCTTGGGCATTGTGGCGGCGCAGTCGGCGCGAACAAGATTTCGCTCGCCTAGGCTGGTTGTTGAGCGCGCTGGCAATGCTGATCTGGAGCATGGGAGCCGCCGCCAACTTCCGCAACGAATGGCTGCTGGGTCTGGTTGAGGAGATGCAGCGCGACACGATGCTGGCCTTTCACCTGTCTGCGGTGCCGCTGGCATTCCTGCTCTCCGGCGATTGGCAATATAAGGGGCATGTACTGGCACGCTGCGTCGATGCGGTATTGGCGCTCGCGCTCGGCGGCTGCTATTTTCTTGTGACTTGGGGGCTGCTGACTGCGCGCGGTCTACCAGATGATGCCGGCGTGGCCGAAATGGTCCGGCTGATTGATATCCAAAACCTGTTCATTGCCGTCGGTTCACTGATCCGCTGGTGGGCGGCGGCAAGGGTTGATGAGCGAACGCTATTTGGTGCGCTGACGCTGCACACTTGGCTCTACTTGGCGGTGGCCTTCATCAACAATCACTTTTTCGCTGGCAAACCGGAACTCGGGCCTGAGTACGCTTCCATTGTGACGGTGCCGTTCGTCCTGTTGTGGGTACTGAGCGGGCGCAGCGCGGGCTCGCAATTGCAGCGCGTGCCCAGCGCCCGCGTGGTCGGCGTCGTTCGAACGTTGGCGCCGATGGCGCTGGCAGGCGGTCTCCTGGTCGTGGCATTGATGCTGATTCGCCTCGATTATGTGCTGGGCGCATCCGCAGTCCTGCTGGCGGCTTTGGGCTACGTATTGCGCAGTGCCATCGCGCAGATCAGCCACATTGACCGCGGCAGTCAATTGGAAGTCATGGCCTTGACTGACGCATTGACGGGGCTCTATAACCGCCACTACCTGGACCATGCGCTGCCCGAGTTGTGGCGCCGCGATTCAGATTCGGCGCGCTCGGTCGGGGTGCTGATGATCGACATCGATCATTTCAAACAGCTTAACGACCGCTATGGTCATGCATGCGGCGACGATTGTTTGCGTCAGGTTGCGCATGCATTAAAGGCACAACTGACGCGTGGCAACGATGTGCTTGCACGCTGGGGGGGCGAGGAGTTCATCGCCCTGGTTTGGGACGTTGACGCGAACCGCATCGAGCGGCTTGCCGAGCGACTACGCCATGCCGTCGAGGTTTTGCGGATCGAGAACCTCGACAGCCCGCTGGGCCACATCAGCATCAGCATCGGCGCGGCCAGTGTGCGCCTTGACGCGGGCGCACCGGAAAGCACGGATCCGACGGCACTGGTGCAACAAGCCGACCGCGCGCTATACCAAGCGAAGGCTTTCGGGCGCAACCGCGTTGAGTACTTCCACATGGATACCGCCAATCAGGTGGTCGAACATTCGATCGCGCTGTAGCGGACTTCCCATGTTGGCCGAGAAGCGGGCAAGACAATATTGATATTCAACGCTGAGCTATGCATGCAGCGCTGGACGGAAGTGGTCAACCTGTTCTGGACAAGATCGCGGCAGACCGGCCATCGCGGCAGCCGGCAGTCGTGGGCCCAAATTCAAGCGATCTTTGAGTTGGCGAGCGGCGCGACACGCGACCGGCCGGCCATCCGAAGACCGTCCCGGGCGTTGAGAACCATGAGACTGAAATTGACTGCGCCGGCGATCAGCTCGACACACTGGACGACATAGAAGGCGGCATCGAAAGCGCCCGCCGCCGCCCAGTGATTCAGCGCAAGGGCGCAGGGCACCAGAACCAGAAGGCCGTTGGCGGCAATGATGGGCATGCGCTTCTTCTTTTGATCAGCGAGCCGTCCCTTGCGCGATTTTCCAAGGAACATGCCACTTCCTCCGGTCGCTGCCATGGCCGGAATCATGATCCACAGACCGGGCGACACGATCAGCGACTTCAGCTGCGCAATCGTTGCGTGCGACCCCAACAATTCCGTCAAGACCGTGGATATGAAAAATGTGGCAATGCAAAGCATGGCTGAGATTCCAGCGACCAGATGAACGCGTTTTGACATGACAAATCCTTCGGAGTGCTTGTGGTGAGTGACTGAACTGTAGGAGCCGCCTTGCATCCGGCATAGCCCGCATCTGGCAACTCATTGTTTGGAGTTGAATGACAATCCAGGCACATCACCGGAGCAGTCCATGGATCGATTCGACGCCATGCGAGCCCTTGTGCAAGTCTTGGATAGCGGCAGCTACACCAAGGCAGCTCGGCAGCTCAACTTGCACAAGGCAACAGTCAGCCAGCAGATTCAGCAACTCGAAGACAAGCTCGGCGTACGGCTGCTCACCCGCACGACCCGATCCGTTTCGCCGACCGAGGAGGGGCTCGCCTACTACCGGCACGCATGCACCGTCCTGCAGCAGGTGGACGAGATGGAGGCGTTGCTGCGCAAAGGCGGCAACGCTCCGGCGGGACACCTGCGCGTCGACGTGCCCGTCGCCATGGGCCGATTGGTGTTTGCGCCCGAGATGCGCGGCTTTCTTGAGCGCTACCCCCGGATCACCCTGGAGTTGAGCTGCACCGATCGGGTCGTCGATTTGATTCCAGAGGGCGTGGATTGCGCGCTGCGAGGAGGTCCGCTGCCAGATTCAAGGCTGACGGCGCGGCGTGTCGGCGATCTGCGATTCGTGCTGTGTGCCGCGCCAAGCTACATCGAACAGCATGGTCTGCCCGCCGCGCCAGAAGAGTTGATCCGCCATCAGCAGGTTGGGTATGTGCTCGCGTCGACAGGAAAGGTGCGCCCGGTGATTTTAGAAAGAGGGGGCCAGACCAATGAATGCGCCGTTCCCGCCCGGTTTGTCACGACCGACAGTGCCGCGGCCCTCAGCGCGGGGCTCGATGGGCTGGGCATCACCGTGCTGGCCGAGTTCGTGGCTGGCCACTACATGGCCAGCGGCGCCTTGGTTCGTGTACTGCCGGGTTGGAATTGTCCGTCGCTGCCCTTGCACCTGGTGACACCCACCAACCGGAAGCGCACGGCGCGGGTGCAAGCCTTCATGGACTGGGCACACGCATTGCTGCTACGCCGACTCGGGGCGCAACTGGGCGTTCGTTGATGCGGCGTGGCGCCGATTCAGCCCTGGTCAGCGTCCGTACTGAAAAACTTCAGCGTGACCTGGTTCATCTATGAGATCGTTTGCAATGCGTTTTGAGTCAAATCAAGTTGCGTCAATCAAGTAGGTGTTTTTACTATAATGCAATCGATTGCATTGATTGCGGAATCCAATGCACGAAGTTTGCTGCGCATGCCGAGGCCTTGGTGGTGGACGGGGTGGGCGAATGAACTTTCGGTGCGCGCCAAGCGGCGTGCACATGCCCTGAGAGACCAAAACCAATCCCTATTCCAGGAGACAACCATGCGCCTCAAGTCGAACTATCAACACCTTGCCAGGACCGCTGTGGCGGCGGCGATATTGCATGCAGGGGTGGCCAACGCCCAGACTGCCGATGCAGGAAATGGGATTGAAAACACCAAGGGCCCGACGCTGAACCTTGACAGCGTGGTGGTGACGGGCACATCCATCGCGACGTCCAAAATGAAATCCAGCGTGGCGGTGAGTTCGGTCGACGCTGACCAAATTGCATTGAATCAGCCGCAGAACGCGGCCGACGTGCTGAGCGCGATTCCTGGCCTGTTCGTGCAGTCCAGCGGCGGAGGCGGCAACGCGAATGTGACGGTGCGCGGTTTGCCCATCACGGCCGGCGGCTCGCGCTATCTGCAGTTTCAGGAGGATGGCTTGCCTGTCGTCCTGTTCGGCGACATCGCATTCGGCAATCCTGACGACTTCATCCGCATGGACACCTCGGTCGATCATGTCGAGGCATTGCGCGGAGGTACCGGATCAACGTTGAGCACCAACGGACCCGGTGGCATCGTCAACTTCATCAGCAAGACCGGCGACGAGCAGGGCGGCAGCGTCGGGCTGACGACCGGTCTGGGGTTCCAGGACAATCGCTATGATTTCAGCTACGGCGGCAAGCTCGACGCCAAGACCCGCTTCTTCATTGGCGGCTATTACGAATCCGGCGAAGGTCCGCGCATCGACAGCGCTACTGCACTTCAAGGCGGACAGATCAAGGGCAACATCACGCACGATTTCGACATCGGCTATGTCCGCCTGAACTTCAAGCATCTCGACGACCAGCAACCCATGTACATGCCTGCGCCGGTGCGTATCAGCGGCGGTTCGATCAACACTATTCCAGGCATTGATCCGCGAACGTACACCGGCTATTCGCCCTTCATGCCCACGGACCAGGTGCTGAACAACAACAACACCCCTTCGACGATCAATCTCAACAACGGCATGAGCAGCACGGCCAATGCGCTGGGGCTGGAAACACACTTGCGCCTGAACGATGGATGGGTGCTGGACGACAAGTTCCGCATCGCCTCGAATTCGGGGCAGTGGGCGGCCTTCTTTCCCGGCAGCGCAGTGGCGGCGGCGCCGGCGGATGCGGTCTATGCCAATGGCCCGAGCGCTGGCAAGGCCTACGCCGGACTGGCCCTGACCAATGTGGTCTTTGACGTGAACGTCAAAGACCTTGGCAATACGGTGAACGACGCCAAGCTGACCCAGGTGTTCGACAACCTCTATGGGGGGCGGCTGACCGCAGGGGCGGGCCTGTTCACCGACACACAGCATGTCGACCTGGTGTGGAATTTCAACAGCTACTTGACCAGCGCCGCCAGCACGCCCATGCCGCTCAACAGTGCGACAGCGGGCGCCAGCGGCAATGGATTTCAAGGGCCTGCGTTCGGACTGTGCTGCGCCCGCGATATTGAAGCCAGTTACCAGACCACTGCGCCCTACGTGTTTGGAACCTACGAAATTGGATCCTGGACGCTGGACGGCAGCGTCCGCCAGGACAACCAGAAGGCCAGCGGGTATTACAACCAGGGCGTGGCCAGCAGCACCAGTCCCACGGGCAGCGCCTATGTGCAGGCGAACCAGGTGCCCATCGACTACAGCCTGAGCCATACCGAATACTCGCTGGGAGCCAATTTCGCCCTGAACAAGAACGTCGCCTTCTTTGGCCGTTACAGCGAAGGCGCGTCATTCAATGCCGATCGGATCATGTTCAACGGTCCCTTGAGTGGATCGGCCCATGTGCCCTTGAACGTGGTCAAGCAACTGGAGGCGGGCATGAAGGCGCGCTACGGTGCGCTGAGTACCTTTGTCACTTTCTTTGACGCTCGTACGTCCGAATACAACTACAGCGCAACCACGCAGAATGCGGGCGCAGGCGTGTACGACGGTAAGGGCGTGGAAATTGAAGCCGGCTATCGGATGGGAGATTTCCATCTCAGCGCCGGGCTCACCTATACCGATTCGAACACGGTTTCATACACCGGCAATACCAACCAGGTCGGGCAGCCGACGAATCGGCAGCCCAAGTTCATGTATCAATTCGGCCCTGGCTACACCACGGATCGGCTGGACGTCGGCTTGAACATTCAAGGTGTCGGCAGCGCGACGGAAACCGATAACGTCGCACCCAACAACACGCTGCCGGCCTACACCGTCGTCAACGGGCATTTTGCCTACAACTTCAATCCGCAAACCAGCCTGATGATCGGTGTCTACAACCTCTTCAACACGCTGGCCTACACCGAGCTGGATGGCACCACGAGTGCCCGTGCGCTCAATGGGCGGACAGCCAAGGCAAGCTTGAAGTACAGCTTCTGACCCGGGAAGCGGCGCCGCTCTTTGTGCAGCTCCACGAGGGTTGCCTAGAGCGGCCCCTCCAGCGAATCCAGTCCATCTCAATGAAAAACCAGGTCCAGCTCATCACCTACGTCGACCGCCTGTCAGGTGGCTCCCTGCATGAGCTTCAAGCCATGCTTTGCGAACCGGACGGCCCGCTCCACGATCTGTTTGGCGGCGTCCACTTGCTGCCTTTCTATTACCAGATCGATGGCGCCGATGCCGGCTTCGATCCCATCGATCACCTGCGTGTCGACGACCGCCTGGGCGACTGGTCTGATGTGGCCGCCTTGTCGGAGAAAGTGGACGTGATGGCCGATGTCATCGTGAACCATGTTTCTTCCGGATCGCCGCAGTTCCAGGATTTTCTGGCGCGTGGCCAGGCGTCTGAATTCAATGGCATGTTCCTGACCCGGGATGCCGTATTCCCCAAGGGCGCCAGCGACGCGGAACTGAAGGCCATCTACCGTCCGAGGCCGGGTTCTCCATTCACGCCGGTCGTCTTGAAAGGCGGCCAAACCCAGCTGCTCTGGACCACTTTCACGCCCCAGCAGATCGACATCGACGTCCACCATACGCAAGGGCGCGCCTACCTGAGCGCCATACTCAAGCAACTGGCTGCGGCAGGTGTTCGAATGACGCGGCTGGACGCGATTGGCTACGCCATCAAGAAGGCGGGAAGCAATTGCTTCATGCTGCCGGAGACTTTTGATTTCATTGCCGGCTTCGCCGCCGAGGCGCGGGCGCTGGGGATCGAAATCTTGGTGGAGATTCATTCTTACTACCAAACGCAGATCGAGATTGCCAGGTATGTGGACTGGGTCTATGACTTCGCGCTGCCGCCCCTGGTGTTGCACGCGCTCAACTTCAACACCAGCGCAGGGCTCAGGCGCTGGCTGTCCATCAGGCCGCGCAATGCCGTGACCGTGCTGGACACGCATGACGGCATTGGCATCATCGACATCGGCGCGGACAAGGCAGACAGAAGCGGCAGGCCAGGACTGGTGCCGGACAGCGAACTTGATGCGCTGGTGGAACGGATTCACACGGCGTCTCTGGACCAAAGTCGCCAGGCCACCGGTGCAGCAGCCTCCAATCTGGACCTCTATCAGGTCAATTGCACCTTTTACGATGCATTGGGCCGCAACGATACCGACTATTTGATTGCACGTGCCATTCAATTCTTCGTGCCAGGCGTGCCTCAGGTGTATTACGTCGGACTGCTGGCGGGTTGCAACGACATGGACTTGCTGCTCAAGTCAGGTGTCGGCCGAAATATCAACCGCCACTACTACCAGGTAGGAGAAGTGGCTGAGGCGGTGCAAAGGCCTGTGGTGCAGACCTTGTTGGGCTTGATTCGCTGGCGCAACAGCCACCCCTCCTTTCAAGGTGAATTCGAGCTTCTGTCCGGCGGCAGCGACGTTTTGAGCTTGCGTTGGAGCAGGGAGGACGCATGGGCGCAGCTGGACGTGGATCTGGTCAGGCACTCATTGCGGATCAGAAGCAGTGGTGACTCGGAGTTCAGCCATTTTCATCGCGATGCCGGGGCGACGTTGGGGCGTGAACGTTAGGAATTGAATCATTGACCCAAGGGTATGAGGTCTGGGCTGGAAGTCGATGGCGAAGCTGCGACAATTCCAGCTTGCAGGGCCGCCTTGATGCGGGGATCGACTTGCCCCGATGCTGCTCGGCCTGCGAGGAATGCCCCTATGCCGAGATCCAAACAGCCCCCTGCCACTGATTCGACGAGTTCGTCGCCCGATCCGCGACGACTGCAAATGGATGACATTGCCAGGCTGGCGGGTGTTTCAACGGCAACCGTGTCGCGTGCCTTGAACGGGAGCAAGCTCATCAACGAGGAGACGCGTAAGCGCATCGTCGAACTCGCGCGGTCGCTCAATTACACCGTCAATGTGGCGGCGCGAAATTTGCGCATTCAGGAAAACCGCACAGTGGCGGTCGTCGTCCCCTACGACGCAAAGTCCCGCCAGCACATTTCGGATCCCTTTTTCCTTTCCATCGTCGGTTCGATCGCCGACGCGTTGACCGACCGTGGCTACGACATGCTGCTGTCGCGAGTCGATGCAGAACGCCTGGATCTGGCCGCCGGCTGGCTGGATTCGGGCAAGGCCATCGGCTTGATCCTGATCGGACAATGGCGCCATCACGATCAGCTCAACGAAATGGCGATGCGAAAACTGCCGCTGGTGGTGTGGGGAGGAGAAATGCCGCAGCAGCTCTATTGCAGCGTAGGCGGGGACAACCAGCTTGGGGGCGCACTGGCAACCCGGCATCTGCTGCAATCAGGCCGGCGCCGTGTGGCGTTCGTAGGCGATGCCAAGCTGCCTGAGGTGTGGTTGCGTCAACAGGGTTATGCGTTGGCACTGAAAGAAGCGGGATTGAAAGCGGATCCCGAACTGGAACTGGCCGCCCCGTTTGAGCCAAGCGCAGCAACAGAATTCCTGCGTGAATTCTGTGCTCTCCATCAGGATTTCGACGCAGCGCTGTGCTGCAGCGATGTACTGGCGCTGCTCATGATCCAGGTCTTGCGTGCACAAGGGAGGCGTGTGCCGGAGGATGTCGCCATCGTTGGTTATGACGACATGCCGCTGGCCGCCTATTGCGATCCGCCGTTGACGACAGTGCATCAGCCGGTGGCCGAGGCCGGCGTTCAAATGGTGGAAGCTTTGGTTGCCCAGATGAGCGGTGATCGAGCTTTGTCGCGCACGATGCCTGTTTACTTGTACCAGCGCAAAAGCACGCTGGCAGGGGCCTAGCAAGGAAGGCGCTCCACGCGCTTGGTTTGTGCTGGAAAGCCCTGTATGCAATCGATTGCAAAACACTGAAGACGCGTCCAGAATACGGGGCGCGATGCAGCCCTGGATGGGGGCGTCAAACAGCAAGACAGGAGACAAAAATGCCCGCGGTGCAATCAGTTGCACGGCCTATCCTCGTGTTGGGCGAGGCCTTGGTCGATGAATTTCAGGATGGTTGGGTCGCCGGGGGCGCGCCTTTCAATGTGGCGCGCTCGCTCGTGCAGTTGGGCGCGTCGGTTGAATTTGTCAGCAGGATAGGGACTGACGATGCCGGGGCGGCGCTGGTGCTGGAAAGTGCATCCCGGTATGGACTGCCAATGTCCGGCGTGCAGCGCGATGCATCGCACCCAACGGGTCGAGTCAGCGTCGTTCAGCGTCCGGGAGAAGTGGGGCACCGGTTCGAGATTCATGCCGAGTCGGCCTGGGATCACATTGCGCTGCCGGATCTCGACCTGAACGGCGAGGGCGGGTGGCTGTACTTTGGCACGCTGGCCCAGCGCAGCCCTGTGTCATGCGCCAGCTTGCGCAAGCTGGTCAAGCGGCACTGCGGGCCTGTGTTTCTCGATTTGAACCTGCGGGCAGGGGACGCTCTTCGAGAGCGGGTGGCCGAGTCCTTGATGCTGGCCGATTGGGTCAAGGTCAATGAAGAGGAATGGCGCCAATTGCAGACCTGGTATGGATTGGATGACGTGTCCTGCCTCATGGCCAGATTTGCGTTGACGCGCCTGCTGGTCACGCGCGGCGAGCAGGGTTATCTGCTGTATGACCAGTCAGGGTGCCTGCAAATCGAGGCAGATGGGGTCCGGCAGTCGCATGTGCAGGATACGGTCGGGGCAGGCGATGCGTTTGCGGCGCTGGTTCTGGCGGGATTGAGCCTGAGCCGCGACATGGCAGAAGTGCTGAAACTCGCCAACCGATATGCGGCATTTGTCTGCGGCATCAAGGGGCCGCTTCCGGACCATCCTGAAGGCTTGACGGCCTGGCGGGAAGCCCTGGCGGGACTCCCGGCGGGGGATGCGTCATGAGTGCCGGTTCATCGGCGCCCAAGCCGCGCCTGACGTTCGCGCAGATCGTCAACATGAATATCGGTTTTCTTGGCATTCAGTTCAGCTTCGGCTTGCAGCAAGCCAGCATGAGCCCCATCTATCAGATGCTGGGCGCGCAGGGCAAAGACCTGCCTTACCTGTGGCTTGCAGGTCCGATCACCGGCTTGCTGGTCCAGCCTCTGATTGGAGCGGCCAGCGACAGGACCACGCATCGCTGGGGGCGCCGCACGCCGTATTTCCTGTTCGGCGCGCTGTTGTGCAGCCTGGGCCTGCTCGCCATGCCGTTCAGTCCCTCGCTGTGGTTCGCCGCAGGGCTGCTCTGGATCCTGGACGCCGCCAACAACGTGACGATGGAGCCGTATCGGGCCTACGTCACCGACCGTCTTCGCGACGACCAACATGCCAGCGGCTTTTTGACTCAAGCGTCTTTTACCGGACTGGCCCAGACCTTGGCGTATCTCACGCCAAGTCTTTTGGTGGCGCTGGGCATGAACAAGAATGCGGTCGGCGCCAACGGCATCCCTTACACCACCACGCTGGCGTTCATCATCGGTGCCCTGATGTCCTTTGTCACCGTGTATTGGTCGATCAGGCGCGTACCTGAGTTGCCCCTGCCGGATGCGGAATTGCGCAGGATCGAAGCCTTGCCGCGAGGCCTGGGGCCGTCGATCCGGGAGATCGTGTCTGCGCTGCGGGACATGCCGCAAACCATGCGCCGGCTGTGGTGGATGGCGCTCTTCCAGTGGTACGGCATGCTCTGCTATTGGATCTACATCGTCCCTTCGCTTGCGGCCACGATGTTCAACACCAGGGATGCGCACAGTGCCGGCTTCCGGGACGCAGCGTTGTTGAATGGGCAAATTGGCGGGTTCTACAACGTCATCGCCTTCCTCGCTGCGTTTGCGATGGTTTCCTTCACGAGACGATTTGGCGCCAAGTGGGTGCATGCTTTTGCGCTGATGTGCGCCGCAGGCAGCATGTGCGTGCTCCCTGACTTGCACAGCAAGACCTTGTTGTTCCTGCCGATGATCGGCATAGGGCTGGCATGGGGGTCGATCATGGGCAATCCCTATGTACTGCTCGCAGGCAGCATTCCACCTGAGCGGGCTGGCGTGTACATGGGCATCTTCAACATGTTCATCGTGATTCCCATGCTGATTCAATCTCTCACCCTGCCGCTGTTCTATGAAAGTCTGCTGGGAGGCCGTCCAGAGAATGTCATTCGGCTGGCCGGAATCCTGTTGGGGATAGCGGCCTTGTGTGTCCTTCAGGTCAAAACGTCTTCAGAGCGGCTGTCCGGCAAATGAGTCGAGTGCTCGTCACGTATCAAAAGTAAAAACGAAGTGAACCGCCCCGGCTTCCTGGGAGCTAAGTTGGGGTGAGTCCAGGCAGTCAATGCCGCCTGATTGCCGAGTTGCCGGGAGGAATTTGGCGTCATCAAGCGCCTGCGGTTCAAGGTAGCAGTGTCAGTTTGTGCAGGGTTGGGCCGGGTAGGAAGGGCAGGGGCCTGGCGTTGGCCCAGTCGGCGAAATCGGCGCGATAGTAGGGCGAGATGGGGTTGCCCGACTGACCTCCTGGCAAGACCATGATGCCGTTTTCCTCATGGCCCGGCGAGACGACGATGCGTTCGCTTTGTCCATTCTCGGGCCGCTGCACGCGCGGCATGTGGCTGTCGCCGTTGAACTCGGTCTCTGGCATATTCAGGTAGCGGCCCAGCAACGGGATTGCGCTGGCCAGTGGATGATGGATGGCTGAGAGGTTCTGGCGGCCCCATCGGACTTCGTCCGGATTGCCCTGGGTCGTCTTGAGTACATTCCTGCGGCTTTCGATCACGGCGCGCTCCAAGAACTGCTTCCAGTTGTCGCCGGACGCCAGCACGTCAATTCGGCGCGCCTGGATCAGGGCCCACACGGGTGTTTCGGGCGCCCATTTGAGGTCACGCTGCGACAGGCTCCTGCTTTCCAGGTACGAGGAGATCGGCCGTAGCAGTTCCTCGTGCACGTGGACCCGAAAGGCGCGCACCCAGGTGTAGCCCACTGCGTCCACGCTGGCACGGTCGGTGCTGGTCTCGATGGCTAGTCGGTAGTCGGCCAAGCCGTTTCGGGTCACGAACTCGTCGGTCAGGACTTCGTCGAGCAGCAGGCGTTTCCAGCGCTGCAGGAAGAGCGCGCGATCGTCGAGCTGAATTTCATGCATATCGGCTTCATTGAAGTGCTTCCTGGCGCGCAGGTCGTCCCGGATTTGCTGGCCACGGGCGCCGAGGTCGTAGCCGCCGGTACCGAGCAGGCCCAAGTCGGCTCCGCCGACCATGCGTTGGTTGGCACTCCACAGGCGCGCATCGGCCGGGTCGTAGACCTTGGGCAGCTTGTCGCCGTACACGTAGTAACCGTCCCAGCCATTGGCGCCGCTGCTCCAGTCCTGCGGCGTATCCATGTCTGCGTCACTTGCATAGTGACGACGTGGGATGGAGCCGATGATCGTCCAGCCGATGTGGCCTTGCGAGTCGGCGGTCATGAAGTTCTGCGCCGGAATGCCCACGCCGACAGCCACTTTCTGGGCCTCCTCGACGCTGCCCACATTCTCCAGGCCGATGAAACGCAAATTCAGGCCTTCCCTGTCGTAGGCCACCCAGCGCAAGGCATAACGATCGAAAGGCGCAGCAAGGACGGGGCCCCATTCGGTTTCCTTGACCTCCATCTCGACGCTTTCGCCCCCGGCAACTTCAATACGTTCCTTGAAGAGCATGAGCGGCTTCTCGCCCGAGGGACTCTGATATTTGGTGCCCGCCTTGTCGAGCTTGAGCGCGATGACGTCCGTCCAGTCGGCCGTGCTGTTGGTGAAGCCCCAAGCCAGCTTGCCGTTGGAGCCTACGATCACGGCTGGCATGCTAGGCAAGGTCACGCCGGTGATGACAAGGTCGCGCCCGTCTTGTTTCCATCGCAGTTGCGCCTTGTACCAGGTGTGGGGAACGCGGATGCCCAGGTGCATGTCGTTGGCGACCATGGCCGCGCCGGTATCCGTCAGGCTGCCGCCCACAGCCCAGTTGTTGGAGCCGATGTCGCACGAGTCGCGCAGGCCGCAGTCGGAGCAGGCCAGCTTGGCGGCAGCGCCGAGCTGCTGCGGCCAGGGCGAGGCGGGTACCGGAATGGGCGTGGGTTTGCTGCCGTCCACGGCCGCATCCCAGTCGGCGCTGTGCTGCATCAGGAAGGCGTACCAGTCGGCAGGAACGGCCTCCTTGATGGCGCCCATGGCCAATTCGTCGCGCCCCTCCCCGCGTTGCAGATCCAGGTACATGGAGAGCACGGCGAGCAGCGAATCGGCTGGCTGCCATTGTTTGGGCGGCTGGTTCAGCAAGCCATATTCGAAGGGACGTGCATTGAGCGTTGCCAAACCCTTGTTGACACCATCGGCGTAGGCCAGCAACAGCGTCTTTTCCTCAACCGACATGGCTTTGATAGCCGCTTCGGCGCGCGCGCGGAAGCGATGGATGCGGCGGCTTTTGTCCAGCTTCAGCGCCTTGGCACCGACCAGCGCTGAGAGCTCGCCGGCTGCATTGCGGCGCAGCAGGTCCATTTGAAAAAAGCGATCCTGCGCATGCGCAAAGCCGAGGGCGCGCGCGGCATCCAGCCGATTCGCGGCGCTGACGGTCAGGTAGCCGTGGTCGTCGCGGCTCAGCTCGACCGGGGTGCTGACTCCTATGCTGCGCTGGCCATCGAGCTGGGCCAAGCTGGACCACAGGAAGCCGTACAGCCCCGCGGCCAACAAGATGACGAGCAACAGCAGGAACAGGAAAATTTTGCGGAGCCAGGACATCGGAGCCTCGCGTTGGGGGAATGGCGGCGATTGTCAGCGCAGGCAGGAAGACACTCTCCTGGCACTGACCCTAGTGAGCGTTATGTCTCTTGGCGCCCATGCGCTCCTTCAACCTCAGTCGGGCGGTCGCACCGCCTGCGGCGTACCAGGTACCAGGCCGCAGGAATCACCAGCATGCTGAGCAAGGGCGCGGACAGCATGCCCCCCAGCATGGGCGCCGCGATTCGTGACATGAGCTCGGACCCCGTCCCGTGCCCGAGCAGGATCGGCAGCAGGCCGGCGGTCACCACCGCGACCGTCATCGCCTTCGGTCGGACACGCTGCACTGCGCCTTCGCGGATCGCGGTCAACAGCGTCGCTTCGTCGTCGGGGGCGCCCGCCGACACGAGCTGCCGATGCGCGTTGCGCAAATAGATCAGCATGACCACACCGAACTCCGCCGCCACGCCGGCCAGGGCGATGAAACCCACGGCCGTGGCCACGGAAAGGGCGTGCCCAAGTACCCAGACGAGCCAGAAACCGCCCACCAGCGAGAAAGGCACGGCCGCCATCACGAGTGCCGCATCGGTGCCGGATCGGAACAGCAGGTAGAGCAGCGCGAAGATGATCGCCAGCGTGACGGGCACGACGAGCTTGAGCCGCTCGGCCGCGCGCTGCAAGTACTCGAACTGGCCCGACCAGGCGATGGCGTAGCCTGGCGGAGTGGCCACCTGCCGGGCCACGGCGGCCTGCATGTCCCCGACCACGGCGCTGAGGTCGCGGCCGCGGACGTCCACGTAGACCCAGCCGGAGAGGCGCGCGTTCTCGCTGCGCAGCATCGGCGGTCCGTCCTGCACGGAGAGTCGAGCCACGTCTTGCAGCAGCACGGTCGCGCCCTGGCGCGTGACGAAAGGCAGGACGCGCAGCCGCTCCAGAGAATCGCGGATCTCGCGTGGGTAGCGCAGGCTGATGGGGAAGCGCTCGCGGCCCAGCACCACTTCACCGACCTCGTCGCCGCCAATGGCCGCGGCCACGACAGACTGAACGTCGGCGACCGAGAGGCCGTAGCGAGCGGCAACCAGGCGGTCGACGTCGACGTCGATGTAGCGCCCACCCGTGAGGCGCTCGGCAAGCGCCGAGGACACCCCGGGCACGTTCGTCACCGCGGCCTCGATCTGCGCGCTCAAGCGGTCTATCGTCGCCAGGTCGCTGCCTGACACCTTGATGCCCACCGGACTCTTGATGCCGGTTGCGAGCATGTCGATGCGGTTGCGGATCGGCGGCACCCAGACGTTGGACAGGCCGGGCACCTTGACCACGCGATCCAGCTCTTCGACAAGTTTTTCCGGCGTCATGCCGGTGCGCCACTGATCTCTGGGCTTGAACTGGATCGTGGTCTCGAACATCTCCACGGGCGCCGGATCGGTGGCGGTGTCGGCCCGGCCGGCCTTGCCGAAGACGTGCGCCACCTCGGGGACGGTCTTGATGAGGCGGTCGGTTTGTTGCAGCAGCTCGGCGGCTTTGGCGACCGAGAGGCCAGGCAAGGCCGACGGCATGTAGAGCAGGTCGCCTTCGTCGAGAGGCGGCATGAACTCGCCGCCCAGACGCGCGAGCGGTACGGCCGTGACTGCGAGCGCGAGCAGGGCCGCGAGCAGCGTGGCCCTGGGGTGGCGCAGAACGATCTCCAGCACCGGCCGGTAGGCCGCAACGAGCGCTCGATTGAGCGGGTTCTCCGCCTCCTTCGGAATGCGGCCGCGAATCAAATAGCCCATCAGCACGGGCACGAGCGTGATGGACAGGCCGGCCGCGGCCGCCATCGCGTAGGTCTTCGTGAGCGCCAGCGGCGCGAAGAGCCGCCCTTCCTGCGCTTCGAGCGTGAATACCGGCAGGAAGGACAGCGTGATCACCAGCAGCGAGAAAAAGAGCGCCGGCCCCACCTCCACGGCCGCCTCGGCCACCAGGGCCCAGCGCCCGGCGAGATCGGGGGCACGCCCATGCCGCTCCTTGAAATGCTCGAGATGCTTGTGTGCGGCCTCCACGAGCACGACCGAGGCATCGACCATCGCGCCCAGCGCGATCGCGATGCCGCCGAGCGAGAGGATGTTGGCGCTGACGCCCTGCCAGCGCATCACGACGAAGGCCACGAGGATGCCCGCGGGCAAGGTGATCACGGCGACCAGGGCCGAGCGCAGGTGAAACAGGAACACTGCGCAGACGAGGGCCACGACGACGCACTCCTCGATCAGCTTGCCGCGCAGGTTGTCGACGGCGCGGTCGATGAGCTTGGAGCGGTCATGGGTTTCAACGATCTCGACGCCGGGCGGCAGGCTCGATTTGAGCACGGCGAGTTTGGCCTTGACGGCCGCGATCGTGCTGCGGGCGTTCTTGCCTGAGCGCATGACGACCACGCCGCCGGCGACTTCGCCCTCGCCGTCGAGCTCGGCCACACCGCGGCGCATTTCGGGCCCGAGCTGCACATGGGCCACGTCACGCAACAGCACCGGCGTGGCGCCGGACGCGGCGATCGGGATGGTGCGGAAATCGTCGAGCGACTGGAGGAAGCCGCGCGAGCGCACCATGTATTCCGCCTCGGCCATCTCGACGACCGAGCCGCCCGACGATTGGTTGGCCTTCCGGATGGCCTCGGCGACGGCCTCCTGCGTGACCGACAGCGCGCGCATGCGGTCGGGGTCCAGCACGACCTGGTACTGCCGAACCATGCCGCCGATGCTTGCGACCTCGGCCACGTCGGGCACGGTCTTGAGCTCGAACTTCAGGAACCAGTCGTTGAGGGCACGCAGCTGGCCCAGGTCCTTGCTGCCGCTTCGGTCTACGAGCGCGTACTCGTAGACCCAGCCCACACCGGTGGCGTCGGGCCCGAGCGTCGCCGTGGCGCCTGCGGGCAGCCGCGCCTGGGCCTGGTTGAGCGACTCGACCACGCGTGAGCGCGCCCAGTAGGGATCCGTCTTGTCGTCGAACAGCACGTAGACGAAGGAGTCGCCGAAGAAGGAGTAGCCGCGCACGGTCTTGGCGCCGGGCACGCCCAGCAGCGACGTAGTGAGCGGATAGGTCACCAGGTCTTCGACGAGCTGGGGTGGCTTGCCCGGGTAGGTCGTGCGGACGATCACCTGCGTGTCCGAGAGGTCGGGCAGCGCATCGACGGGTGTATGGGCCACCGACCAGGCGCCCGCCGCAGCCAGCACGGCCGTGGCGACCAGCACGAGGATGCGGTTCGCGATGGACCAGCGAATGAGGACTTCGATCATCGTGCACCTCCCGATGCGGCCATGCTGTCCGTCACCGACTTGAGCCGCGCTTCGGAGTCGATCAGGAACTGGCCGCTTGTGATCACCTCGTCGCCCTCGGCGAGACCGCGGACCACTTCGATCTGGTCGCCCAGATCCACGCCGAGCTGGACTTCGCGCGGTTCGAATCCGCCGCCCGAGGTCCGTACGATCGAGACCGCCCGCGCCCCGGTGCGGATCACCGCCTCGGCTGGAACCACGAGACGGGATGCCACCGGGCCGGCCAGTTGCAGGCGCAGCAGCATGCCGGGAACCAGCTTGCCGCGGCGGTTGTCGACCTCGAAGCGGGCCTGCAGCGTGCGCGTGCCGGCGTTGATCTGCGGCAGGATTTCGGCCAGCGCACCGGCAAAGGTTTGCGAGGCATCGGCCTGCAGGACCGCCGTCACTGTCTGCCCTGGGCGCAACTGCGCCGCCTGGGATTCGGGCACGTCCGCGACGGCCCAGACCTTGTCCAGGCCGGCCAGGCGATAGAGCGTCGTGCCAGGCGACACCGCTACGCCGTCGCGAACGCCCAGCTCGGCCACCACGCCGCTGATCGGCGCCGTCAGCGTGACGCGCGCCTGCGCGGTGCCCGCGGCCTCGCTTTGGCGGATCAACGCGTCCGGGATGGACATCGCTCTCAGGCGTTCGCGTGCGGCGGCCACGATGTCGGGCGCGCCCCCCGCCTTCTCCAGCGCGAGCAGCTCGTTCTGCGGGCCCAGCCAGTCCGGTGCAAACAGCGTGGCCAGCGCCTGGCCTTGGCGAACGCGCTCCATGGGAGCCCGCACCGCGAGGTGCTCGACGTAGCCCGCCACGCGCGTCTGCACGGCCTGGCTCAGGCGCTCGTCGAATTGCACGGTGCCGACGGCCTCGATCGAGGCAGCGGCCTGTTGGCGGCGGACGGTTGCAGTGCGGATGCCCAGGTTCTGCTGGATCGCCGGACGGATGCGCACGCCCGTGTCGCCGTCTGTGTTGCTGCCTTCATCCGCATAAACGGGCTCGAGCTGCATGTCCATGAAGGGCGACTTGCCGGGCTTGTCGAAGCGCGGTCCCGGCACCATGGGATCGTGCCAATAGAGCACCTTGCGAGGCGCCGAGACCGCGTTGTGCGCCGCGGCGACGGCCCTGGCTGTCCCTGTTGGCGAGCCCTGCGAGAGGCGCCCGGCGATGAAGCCCCCGCCTGCGAGGACCAGGCTGCCAACGGCGAGGGAGAGAGTGAGGACGAGACGTGCGCGCTTCATTGGAAGGCTCCAGCAGCAATGGGTTTGAAGACAAGCTGGACCTGCACCCTGCCCAGCTCGCGCCGGAGCTGAAGTTGGCGGCGCTGCGCGTCAAGCTCCATGTGCCGCGCTTCGAAGACGGTCGACAGCGGTGCCAGGTTGGATCGATAGGCCGCGAGTGCGGCTTCGGTGCGCTGTCGCGACGGCAGGACGACGGCCGCCTGATACCGGTCCAGGCGCTGCTGCAGCCGCTCTGCTTCGCTGCGCAGCGTCTGGTATTCCAGCCTGGCCGCGCGCTGAGCCTCGGCAGCGTCAGCTTCAGCCTTCTCAACAAGCGCGAGCTTCGACGCGAGATCGCGGTCCTGGCGCTGGCTCGGCGCGATGGGCAGCGGAATGCTGACCCCCACGGACACCATGTTCGAGTACCCGGTGCGCTGACCGTAGGAGGCCTCCCAGGTCCAGTTGGTGTGGCGATCCTGCGCGGTGACCGCCGCCGCCGTTCGGGCGGCGCCGATCTCGCGCTGGCGTACGGTCCATGCTGGCGCGCGCGCAAGATAGTCGTCTTCGGTCGGAATGATCCAGGCGGGGAGCGGCAGCAGCGCGTCGGGCATGACGCCGGTCCAACGTTGCAGCGCGAGGAGCGCCGCTGTCTGCTGCTGGCGCGCCTCTTCGCTGTCGTCCTCGGCCAATCCTTGCGCAGCCTGCAACTGCAGCACCTCGGGACTGCCTGCCGCGCCCGCGGCAAGGCGAGCGCGGGCCGCGTCGAGCGCCTCATGCGCGTGGTGTTCGGCCTCAACGCCGAGCTGCACGCTTGCGTCCGCAAACCATGCGTCCAGATAGGCCTGCGCCGTCTGCAGCCGCGTATCGGCCTCGGCCGCTGAAGCCATGACGGCCTCGCGGGCTGCCATGGCCTGCGCGGCGGCTTCGCGTGCGGCGCGCTTGTCGGCAGAGAGCCATTCTTGACTCATGCCGACGCGCTTCATCGTCATCGAATCGCGGGTGGTGCTGAAGCGGTCGGCGCCGGCGACCGGCAGGTTGTCGATGCCGGCACGGAGCGTCGGATCGGGTTGCTGGCCGGCGGCTTGCGCGGCTGCTCGGGCCCCGTCCGAGGCCGCGCGGCCGGCGCGCGCTGCTTCGGAACGTTGCACGGCCAGACTCAAGGCCTGGTCGAGCGAGAGCGGATCGGCCGACGCGAAGGGCGGCAAGAAGGCGGTAACGCCGGCGGCAGCCAGGACGGCCGCACGCAGCAAAAGAATGGACATGGGAACTCCGTGGACGAACAGGGGGCCTGCCGATGCGCAGTCACGCGGCATCGGCGCCAGTCGGTCGACGGAGCGATCAGACTCGGAGTCTGAGGGTGGAAAGGAAGGGCGGTGCTGGCGGCGGGCGCTCGTCCAGCGGCCGTGCGTCCAGCACGGATTGCACGGCCACGGACTCGCCGGCGGGCGCCAGCTCGAGAACCAGGATCAGGGCCGGCAACGAAGGCACAGGCACCTTGGCCACTTCGAAGGTCTTGCCCGGATCAACCGCGTGCTGGTGACAGAGCGCCGGCTGCTGCGCATCCATCTGATCGCAGCTTTGACCCGACGCCATGGCTTCAGCCATCGCGCTCGGATCGGCCTCGGCCGGGCACACGTAACTCGCCATCGCCAGCTGACCGAACAGCAGCGAGAGCGCCACGAGGAGCACAGTGATCAGGCGATGCGTAGACCGGCGAGACATGGGTGCTGAGTGTAAGCGTCTTCGGTACGCCTCGCTCGGCGGCAGGCATTGGCGTGGGTCGCGGTTCAGTGGGGAGATTGTCAATATTACAAAGATTGTTGTAATATTCATGCCATGAACAAACTCGCCGCACTGGCCGCCTTGGGGGCCCTCGCGCATCCGATTCGCCTCGATGCCTTCCGCGCCTTGGTGGTGGCTGGCAATGACGGCCTCACGCCCGGTGCGCTCGTGGACATGCTCGACGTGGCCTACGCCAAGCTCGGCTTCCACCTGAAGGACCTCAGCGAGGCCGGCCTTGTGAGCGCGGAGCCGTCCGGCCGCCAGGTCATCTACCGCGCGGTCTACCCGCGGATGAACGCGCTGCTGGACTACCTGACCGAGAACTGCTGCCAGGGTGCCGCCTGCAAGGTCGCACCCGGTGGCAAGTCCTGCTGCTGATACGAGAGGCCAGCGCATGACCACCAACGTCCTCATCCTCTGCACCCACAACTCGGCCCGCAGCGTGCTCTCGGAGGGCATGTTGAACCACTGGGCCGCCAAGCTCGGCAAAGACATCAAGGCCTTCAGCGCGGGCAGTGCGCCCAGCGGCCGTATCAACCCGCACGCCCTGACCGCCCTGGCGAATGCCGGCATCGACATCGGCGGCTTCCGCTCCAAGAGCTGGGACGAGTTCACCGGGCCCGACGCGCCGACCATGCACATCGTCATCACGGTCTGCGACAGCGCGGCAGCCGAGCAGTGTCCGTACTGGCCTGGCGGCCCGATTCAAGTCCACTGGGGCTACCCGGACCCGTCCAATGCGCCCCAGGACCAGAAGGCTCAAGCCTTTGAGCTGACCCGGCAGGCCATCGGCTACCGCATGCTCCAGTTGGCGCTGCTGCCCCTGGATACGCTCGACACCGCTGAACTCCAGCAGGCGCTGGTCGACATTTCGGAGGACTGAGGTGCAGGCATCGTTGATGAAGCGGCTTCTGGCCGAAGGCCTGGGCACGCTGCTGCTGTTGGCCGTGGTCGTCGGCTCGGGGATCATGGGCGAACGGCTGGCCGGCGGCAACGTCGCCTTGGCGTTATTGGCGAACACACTGGCGACCGTGGGTGGCCTGTACGTGCTCATCGAGGTTTTCGGCCCCATCAGCGGGGCGCAGTTCAATCCGGCGGTCTCTCTGGTCTTGGCTGCCCGCGGGCAGCTGCGCTGGGCCGAGTTCGCGCCCTACGTGCTGGCTCAACTGCTGGGTGCCATGCTGGGCGCATGGCTTGCACATGCGATGTTCGACCTGCCCGTGCTGGAGTTTTCGACCAAGCTGCGGACCGGGCCTGGCCAGTGGATCGCCGAATCGGTGGCGACGTTCGGGCTGCTGCTGGTCATCCTGAGGGCGCCGCAGCAACGCGTGGCAGCGATGGTCGCGGCCTACATCGGCGCGGCTTACTGGTTCACGGCCTCCACCTCGTTTGCGAATCCGGCCGCAGCCTTCGGGCGCATGTTCAGCGACACCTTTGCCGGCATCTCGCCGGGCAGCGTGCCGGGTTTCGCTGCGGCAGAGATCTTGGGGGCTGGCCTTGCCGTGCTCGTCAATCAGTTGCTGACGGTTCGCTCGCGGGAATCCACCTGACTCCGCCACAGCAGCGCGATGCCGCCAGCTTCGTCTTCGCGACTTTGGCATACACTGAAATCAAACCCCCTGCGTCAAACTGAAGTGATCGTCCGTCCTCGCCTCCACTGGTTTCGCATGTTGTTTGTCTGGCGTGGTTCGGTGTTGTTTGATATCGCGCCTCAGCTCTTGCTCACCACAGGCATTGCAATCGTGGTCACGGTGTTGCATGGCCAGATTTTCAAATCAAAGATTCCACTGACCTTCGTGCCTTTTTCGCTGATTGGCCTGACATTGGCGGTGTTTCTTGGTTTCCGAAATAACACCAGCTACGCACGCTATTGGGAAGCGCGCAGCTTGTGGGGCGGGCTGCTCAATGAGTCGCGTTCGCTCGCTCGACAAGCACTCACCTTGGTGGACGAGCGCGAGCAAGCTTCCGTCCTGATCAACAGACTGATTGCCTTTACGCATGCATTGCGTCACCAGCTGAGAGGTACGGATCCCACCTCGGACTTGAGGAGATTGCTGTCGGCGCAAGATTGTGAGCGACTCGATCAAGCGCTCTACAAGCCCGCCATCTTGCTATTGATGGCTGGCGAATGGCTGCAGCAACTTCGCCTCGGGGGAAAGTTATCGCCTGTGCTCTTGCCGGCGATGGAAGTTCATCTAGGGAGGCTGTGCGAGGTATTGGGCGGCTGTGAGCGCATAGCCAACACACCCATTCCATTCACGTATGGCGTCATCATCCACCGTATTATTTATTTCTACTGCTGGCTGCTGCCTTTCGGCCTGGTTGATTCGGTGGGTTCCATGACGCCGCTTGTGGTGATGTTCGTGGCGTACACCTTTTTTGCTTTGGAAGCCCTGAGTGCACAGCTTGAGGAGCCTTTTGGTCTCGAACCCAACGATCTGGCACTGAATGCCCTGTCATGGACGATTGAAAATTCACTGAGGGACATGCAGGGTGAGAAAAACCTGATCGCCATGCCCCAGGAAAAGGGCTTCATCCTGGATTGACTCAAATTGCACCATTGCAATATTTCGTGCTCCGAGCCTGTCATGGCGATCACGGTCGTTCGGACCCGAAAATCAAACAGCCGTTCCAAGTTCCTCGGCGGCAGAAAGCGTTCACAAAACCTTTGACTCGGCCGGGCTTCAGGCGTCACAGGGCAAGCTTCTTACCCAGCCGATACAGGAACTCCTGGTGCTCATCGAGTGCCTTGACCCGAACATGCTCGTTCAAACCGTGGACGCCGACATTCTCCCCGTCGGCCGAAGCTGCGCCGAAGCCATAGGTCCAGATGCCCACGTTGTTGAGATACTTTCCATCGGTTGTGGCCGGCAGCAGCGAGGGGATCACGATCGCCCCCGGCCAGAGTTCGGCGGTGACGCTTTCCACCGCGCGCAGGACCACCGGCGAGAGCGGCGGCGGCTGCGAGACGACGTCCAGGGCGGTCTGGCGGACCGTGATCTTGTCGTCAGCCAGCACGTCCACCAGTGTCTTGCGGACCATGTCCACTGATTCGCCGGGCAGGATGCGGCAGTTCACCTTCGCCCGCGCCCGTTGGGGCAGGGCGTTTTCCGCGTGGCCGGCATCGAGCATCGTCGCGGTGCAAGTCGTCCGAACGACAGCGTTATAGCCCGGCGCCTTGGCGTACAGACGCTCCAATGCCGCGGCGTCAGGCGGATCGGCGAGCAGGGCGTGCATGTCGGCGGCGTCGTCCTTGACGCTGTCAAGCTTGGACATGCGGTCGAAGTAGGCGCGCGTCGTATCGTTGAGATGAATCGGAAAGTCGAACTTCGACAATCGTTCCAGGCCTGCCGCCAGGCGGTAGATTGCGTTGTCTCGTTCAGGGACGGCGCTGTGGCCGCCTGGGCTCGTCACCTCCATTTCATAGGTGGCGTAAACCTTTTCGCCGACCGCAAACTCGTAGGCATAAAGCCTCTCGTTCTTGTCAAGATCGCCGCCGCCGCCCTCATTGAGCGCGAACTCTGCGTCGATCAGCGGGCGGTGGTTTTTGAGAAGGTAGGCCACGCCATTGAATGGGGACGGCACGATTTCCTCATCGCAAGTCAGCGCCATGATGAGGTCGCGCTTCGGCTTCAGACCTTCTTCCTTGTAGCGGATCATGTTGCTGACATGGCTCGCCGCGTCGCTCTTGTCGTCGGCGGTCCCGCGCCCGTAGTAAATGCCGTTTTCCTCGACCAGCTTGAATGGATCCCGCGCCCAGTCCTCGCGCCGGGCCTCGACCACATCCAGATGCGCCAGCAGGAGCAGCGGCCGCCGCTCGCCGGTGCCCCTGAGCCGCACGACCAGGTTCCCTTTGCTTGGACCGTCGGGGGGGGCGATCAACTGCATGTCGGATTCCGCATAGCCGGCCCGTCGCAGGTGCCTGGACATGGCCTGTGCAGCCACCGTGCAATTGCCGCTGGAGTTGGTGGTGTTGATTTCCACCAATTCCTTGAAGATGTCGTGGAAACGCTGGACCACGGGCGCCGGCGTCACATCAGCCGCCGCCACCGGCATCGTCCGCAATGTGAGCAATGTGAACACGGCTGCGCCGCAAAACATCAGCCAGATTCGGTTCATGACGCCTCCCGCCGCACGACGCCATTGGCATTCCGATAGATGTTCTGCTGGACATGGACACCCGTATAGGCAATGTCTGCGTGCGCCGACAGGGGTACGGCCAAACCACCCAAGGAAGCGAGCGCTCCCAGAATCCTTGAATCCAACATGGGTCGAGTCTCCAGAAATGGCGGTGCCGATTGTTTGTCGCCGGTTCCGTATCGCCAGCATTTTTAAGCCGTGCACAAAGGATACCTTGCATCAAGGTCACGGAGGCTTCCCAAGAATGCGGCTGGCAGAAATGTAAGAGAACTCGACCTTTAGGCACAGCCGGCTGCATCCTGAAAACGTAGGAAGTGACCCTTTTCCATCTTGGTGGATCCTGCACATCAGGATGACGGGCGAGCCTATTGAAGGTTGCTGTTCCAGAGCAAGGCCCAGTTCTGCATCACATTTTCTTCGTAAGGATGGAAGACTGGCAGACCCCGGGCGCTTCACCGCAGAGTCGAATTGCCATACTCTAGATAAATAGCATCAAGCGTGATCAATTGACTTCAACGCAGAGCCAATTACCTCAACTGCGTTGCGATCACCCCTTTTTGCTTTGTACATGGCCCGGTCTCCAAGGCTGAGCATGTCTCGCACGTTGTCAGCGTCATCCGGATTTCTGCATCCGAAGATCATCAACCTCGTCGCCGCGTTGGCTCTTCGGGCAAGGCTTCGACACTATGGAAATGATTGAAGTTCAGGTGCGTCACACCCTCATCGTCGACATGCATGAAATCGCGGTAGCGTTTGTTCCATTGCACCTGGCTCAAGTCGTAGGTCTTGCGCCCCTGCATGGGCTGCGAAGTCGTTTCGTCAATGCCTGACAGGGTCAGGATGAGCCCGGCGTCCTGCCGGGACAATTCCTCAGCGCTCGCGCCCCACAGGGGGCTGGTCTCGTTGATGACATGCATCAGGGTCCAGCCAAACATGAACATCGGTTGCTGCTCCCGGATCAGCTGGAGGTCATGGATGCGGCGGATCATTTGTCCTTCTTGCGTCAATTCCGAGCGAATCAGCCGCAGCCTGGCCGAGGCTTCCAGGATCACGTTCTGGCGCGCATTGGCGGCCCGGATCGTCAAGGTCTGCCTGCCGTTCACGGGGTGTACCACGGCCTGGTCGGAGAACTGGATCAAGGCACGCGGACGTGAAAATCGCGCAAAGATCATGCCGGTGGCGAGTGCGACGTTGACCATGCCGACGAAAATCTCGGCGGTGGCGACCACATGGCCATACAGTGTGTCGGGGTGCATGTCGCCATAGCCGACGGTCGCCAGGGTCTCGACACTGAAGAAGAATGCGCCCCAGAAGCCGCCTGGGTTCTGGTTGGCAATCGGAGCAGTTCCCAGCAGGTACAGGCCGGCAAACAGCGTATTCAGTGCCAGGAATGTGAGCGCCGCGATGGCGAAGAATTGCCACCAGCGCATCTTGAGAAAGACGTGGTAGGCATTGGCGCCCCATGGATGCTTGAGTCCGTAGGTCACGACATCGCGGTCGCCGAAACGATGGGCGCGCGGTTTGCATTCGGTCTTGGTATCCATGGGACCATTTTTACCGAATCGCCGCGCTGGCGGTGGGCCCATCGGCCTTCACCGCCAGTCGCTTGAGTTCAGCGCTCCGGCGTCCAGCCGCCGCCGAGCGAGCGCGCCACGGCCACGGCGGCGAGCAGGCGCTGGGTCGCGATCTGGGTCGCATCGCGTTCGGTCGACAGCGCGCTGCGCTGGGCGTCGGTCACGTCCAGGTAGTTGGACACGCCGCGCTCCCAGCGTGCACGTGCGACCTCGTAGGCGCGCTCGGCGGCCGCACTGGCCTGGGCCTGCACCAGGGCCTGGTCCTGCAACTGCTGCACGTCGTTGAGCGAATCCTCGACTTCACGCAGCGCCGTCAGCAGGCGCTGCTCGTGATTGGCCGCGGCCTCGCTGTAGCGTGCCTTGGCGGCGGCTAGATTGGCCCGGTTGCGTCCGCCATCGAAGATCGGCAGCGACAGGCCCAGCGGGCCGATGCTGTACTGGTGCGAGCTGGCCTTGAGCAGGTCGCTCAGCGGCTGCGAGGCGAAACCGTAGCTGGCGGTCAGTGAAATCGACGGGTAGAAGGCGGCTTCGGCCACGCCGACCTGGGCATTGAGCGCGCGCAACGTGGCGACGCTCTCGGCCAGGTCGGGACGCTGCGCGAGCAGGCTGGCCGGCAGGCCTACGGGGATCTGCGGCGGCGACGCCAGCTTGGCGCTCGTGGCCGCAGGCACCAGCGGCTCGCTGGGTGACGCGCCGACCAGCACGGCCAGCGCATGTTCGAGATCGGCGCGCTGGCGCTGCACGTCGATCAGCTGGGCGCGCGCATTGGCCGTCTCGACGCGGGCGCGCGAGAGGTCGAGCTCGTTGGACACGCCGGCATCGAAACGCGACTGCACCAGCGCTTCGGTCTCGATGCGGCTCGCCAGGGCCTGGCCGAGGACATCGGCCTGCGCGTCGAGGCCGCGCAGCTGGAAATAGCTGTTGGCGATCTGGCTGCTCAGCGTTAGCACGACGGCGCCGTGATCATCCTCGGCGGCCTGGACCTGCGCGCTGGCGGATTCCACGAGGCGGCGCACGCGGCCCCAGGCATCGAGCTCGTAGGACATCGAGGCGCCGGCCTCGTAGTCCATGCCGACCACCGAGACGTGATGCAGCAGGATGGCCTGGGAGGTGTTCTGCGAGCTGCGCTCATAGGCGGCCGAGGTCGACACGCCGAGTTGCGGCCGCGTGGCCGCGCGCGCGGCGCCGAGCTGGGCGCGCGCCTGGGCCAGCCGTTCGGCGCTGGCCTTCACGCTCGGGCTGTCTTGCAGGGCGCGCTGTTCGAGCGCAGCCAGCGTGGCATCGCCGAACGCGTTCCACCAGGCGGCGGGCAGCACGGCGTCGGCGCTGCCGGCGGCATGGCGGTAGGCGGCCTGCTGCGGTGCGGCGGGTGCCTTGAAATCGGGGCCGAGGGCGGCGCAGCCGGACAGCAGGCTCAGCGCCGCCACGGCGGCCGCGGCGGTCAGGGAGATGGGGGTCTTGAACATGGCTTGAACTTTTCTGTGAGGGGCGCGCCGTCAGTGCGCGGCGTTGCCGCCGTCAGTGCGCGGCGTTGCCGCCGCCGGAGGGCGACTTGACGCCGTCGGCCAGCCAGAGGATGAAGATGCAGCCGAACAGCACGGCCGCCATCACCAGGAAGGCGTCGTTGTAGGCCATCATGTAGGCCTGCTTGCGCGTCAGCAGGTCCACCACGCCCATGGCCTTTCGCGAAGCGCCGGCGGCATCTATGCCATTGGCGCTGAAGCCAGCGGTCAGCGCGTCGAGGCGGATGCGCGTGATGGCCGCCAGCATCGAGACGGATTCGCCCAGGCGCGCCGAGTGCAGGTGCTCGCGGTTCGTCAGCATGGTCGCCAGCAGGGCCAGGCCGACCGAGCCGCCGAGGTTGCGGGTCATGTTGAACAGGCTCGAGGCGGACGGCGTGTCCTTGGGTGAGATGCCCTGCATGGCGAAGTTCGAGAGCGTCAGCATGATCAAGGGCTGGCCGAGCGCGCGCACGATCTGCGACCACAGCAGCTGGTCGTAGCCGTAGCTCGTGTCCATGTGCGCGTTCATCACGCACGAGATGCCGAACAGCCCGAGGCCGATCGAGCACAGCAGGCGGTTGTCGACGCGCGTCGAGAGCTTCGCCACGAAGGGCATGATGAAGAGCTGCGGCAGGCCGGCCCACATGATGACCTCGCCGATCTGCATGGGCGTGTAGCCGGCGATCTGGCCGAGGTACAGCGGCAGCAGGTAGGATGAGCCGTACAGCGCCATGCCCGTGGTGGCGGCCAGCAGCGCGGCGACGAAGAAGTTGCGGTGCGCGTAGAGACGCACGTTGACGAAGGGCTCGTCGCGCAGCAGCGTGATGACGAACCAGCCGACAATGCCCACCAGCGCGGCGATGGCGAAGTTGCGGATGAAGTCTGACGCGAACCAGTCGTGCGTGTTGCCTTCTTCGAGGAAGATGGTCAGGCTGGCCAGGCCGACAGCCATGAAGGTGATGCCGATCCAGTCGGCGTTGCGCAGCAGCGCCCAGTGGCGCGGCTCGGGGTCCAGGCCCCAGGCGATGCCGCCCATCAGCAGCAGGCCCGGCACCCAGTTGATGTAGAAGATCGAGGGCCAGCCGTAGAGGTCGGTCAGGTAGCCGCCCAGCGTCGGGCCTAGCGTGGGCGCCATCGTCGCGGTCAGGCCGAACATGGCCAGGCCGATGGCGCGTTTGCTTGGTGGCAGCTTGGCCAGCACCAGCGTCATGGCCATCGGGATCAACGCACCGCCGGTGAAGCCCTGCATCATGCGGAACACGATCATGCTTTGCAGGTTCCAGGCCGAGCCGCACAGCGTCGAGCAGACCAGGAACAGCGCCGTCGTGCCCATCATGTAGGCACGGATGCTGAGCACGCGGGCGAGCAGGCCGGTCAGCGGGATCACGACGATCTCGGCGCAGAGGTAGGCCGTGGAGATCCAAGAGCCTTCCTCCTGCGTGGCCGAGAGCGTGCCGAGGATGTCCTGCAGCGAGGCGTTGGTGATCTGGATGTCCAGCACCGCCATGAAGGCGCCGAGCAGGCCGGCGGCCACGGCGAGCCAGGTGCGCAGGTCGACCTTGGCGTCGTGCGCCGCCAGCATCGGCGCGAGGGCGAGGGTGGGGGCGTTCTTGGACATGGCGGTCTCAGCGCTGAGCCGTTCGCGTGGCCTGGGGCGCGGCGGCCTGGCGCAAGTCCACCGAGATCACGGCCGACATGCCCGGGGCCAGGCGGCCCGAGAGGCGCTTGATGTCGGCCGCCGCGAAAGTGATCTTGACGGGGATGCGCTGGACGATCTTGGTGAAATTGCCGGTCGCGTTGTCGGCCGGCAGCAGCGCGAACTGGTTGCCCGAGGCCGGAGAGAAGCTGTCGAGGTGGCCGAAGAGATGTTCGTCGGGCAGCGCGTCGATGTTGACCTCGACGTCCTGGCCCGGGCGCAGGTTGGCCAGCTGCGTTTCCTTGAAGTTGGCCTGGACCCAGATGTCGTCCTGCACGATGGCGGCGATCTGCTGGCCCGGCTGCACGCGCTGGCCGACTTCCATGTCGCGCTTGCCGACGCGGCCGTCGACCGGCGCGACGATGCGGTTGTAGCCGAGCTGCAGCTGGGCATCCTTGGCCTGGGTCTGCAGCACCTTGATCTGGGCCTTGAGCACGTCGCGCGCGGCCTGCGAGGCGCCGATCTGCGCCTGCGCCGCCGTGACGGCGTCCTTGCGCGCGGCCAGGTCGGCGGTGGCGCTGGCGCGGGCGGCGATCGCGGCGTCGAGCTCGGCCTTGGAGATGGCCTTCATCTGCGTGGTGTAGAGCTCGGACAAGCGCGTGGCGTCCTGCTGCGTGCGCAGCAGTGTGGCCTGCGACTGCAGCACCTGCGCCTGCGCGCCGCTGGCCGAGGCGCGCGCCTGGGCGGTCTGGGCGTCGGCCTGGGCGACCTGCTGCTGGACCTGGACGATCTGCGCCTCGATCTGTTCCAGGCGCACACGCTGGTCGGCCGGGTCGAGCTCGGCGATCACGTCGCCGGCATGGACGATCTGGTTGTCGTCGACGAGCACCTTGGCGACGGTGCCAGGAATGCGCGAGGAAATCGGGTGCAGGTGGCCGGCCAGATAGGCGTCGTCGGTCTCGACGAAATAGTGGCTGCGCCAGACCATGCGGCCGCCGACACCCAGGGCGGCGAGGGCGATCAGGCCCGCAATCACGAGCACGCGGCGCTTGGCGGCGGGGGCGGCAGCGGCGTTGGCCTGCGGCGGGGTGGAGGGCTTGTCGTCCATGATCCGGTCCGGGTTAAATGAAATTGATGGTTTTCATTATTGGTTGAGCAATCGTGGTTGTCAAGAAATGAAACCTTTTCATTTCATTAGTAGGGATTTAAACTGGCGCCATGAAGACGCATCCAGTGCCCAATGAGGTCCCGGCGAAACCTGCACGCCGGTGCGCCGGTCGGCCGCGCGCGGCCGATGTCGAGGCGCGCATGCAGGCGCTGCTGCAGACGGCGGCCGCGCTGTTCCTGGAGCACGGTTACAGCAAGGTCAGCCTGGAGATGATTGCGCGCGCGGCCCGTGTCGCGATCCGCACCATTTACGTGAAGTTCGGCGGCAAGGCCGGCCTGGTCGGCGCCCTGATCGAGGCCAAGCGCGACAGCTACATGTCCGGCAAGGCGCTGCTGACCGACCCGCGGCCGGTTCGTGTGGCGCTGGGCGAGTTCTCGCGCCAGTTGCACACGATGCTGCATGTGCCCGAATCGCAGGCGCTGCGCCGCATGATCGCCGCCGAAGGCAAGGACAACCCTGAGCTGGTCGACTCCTTCTATCGCGCCGGGCCCGGCATCACGCTCGAGCTTCTGCGCGCCTACTTCGACCGGGCCGACGTGCGCGCGCAGCTGCGCGACGACCTGCCCTTTGAGCAACTGCCGGTGTTTTTCATCAACTGCGTCGTCGGCGACACGCTGGCGCGCAGCCTCGATCGCCCGACGGGCGACGCCTCGGAGGCGGCGATGGATGCCCGCATGGCGCTGTTCTTCCGCGCGGTGCTGAAGTAGAGGCAGGGCGTTTTCGGGCCGACGAAAGATCGCTTTCGTCGCGCAGTCAAACAAGAGCTGTCCGCGAACTGCGACGGCGACTTCGAGAACGCCGACGTCGGGCTGCTGCTGGACCAGATCAAGTGAGGCCACCGCCACATGGCGCGGCACGGTTGTCAGGGCCAGGCAACTTGCGTATGCTGAAAATTCTCCTCGGGCACTGAATATCCAAGACGAGGCCGTCGTTGAGATATCCAATCAGACCTTTTGGACATGACATGGAAATCAAGAACACGATCAGGCTTGCGGCAGGGTTGTCTGGGCTGCAGATCGGCATTGCATCCTTTGCATTTCCCGCGATCACGCTGCAGTTCGATGATCGGCTGCCCTATGCGATGCAACAGCAGGATGGCGCTGTCGTCGGCGTCCTGGTTTCTCAAGCGGAGCGGATATTTCACGACGCCGATGTTCCATTTGTGTGGGCGCGCTCCTCGGCACGGCGGCAGTGGTACACACTGCAAAAGGCGGAAGAAATGAACTGCGTGATCGGGTGGTTCAAGACCAGGGAGAGGGAAAAGCTGCTCAAGTTCACCAAAGCCATATACCGCGACAAGCCCCAGGTCCTGATTGCAAGAAACGACTTCCATGCCTTGGACGGCGACAGCATTGAAAAGATACTGGAGACCCGCAATGTCAGGGTTCTTCTCAAGAGCAATTATTCCTACGGTCCGGTCATCGACGAACTGCTGATGAATCTGGGTTCTACCAAGGTGGTGACCGATGTCGAGGTCGTGAAGATGGTCGCCATGCTGAAGGCAAACCGGGCTGACATCATGTTTGCTTCAGGAGAAGAGGCCCATTTCCTGCTCGACGAAATCGGTTCGAATCTGGCTGGCTTGCATCTGCTTTTGCCGTCGGGAATGCCGCCAGGGGAGAGGCGCTACATCGCTTGCAATAAAGCGGTGCCGGATGAAATCATTGAACGGCTGAACCGGGCCATCGGCTTCGAATGAACAGCGGGAACGTGCGGATTCGATTCACCACGAAAACCTTGCCAGATCAAATCGCAGTTCGTGCCTTCATTGCAAGTTCAGCGATGCGGGCCGTGCGCCAGAATGGATGCGGGGCAGGGGCAGCTTGCCGTGCCTGGCATCCGCCAGGTTCGTCAGCTGCGGCGCAGTGGCGCGGCGCTCACTGATGCCCCGTTCATGGCTTTGCAGCAGGTGGTTCAGGACCCGGCCATAAATCTCGTCGCCCAGAATTGCATCCTCGGCGCCCAGGTTGATGTTGGGGTTGTCGTTGATTTCGATCACGAACACCCCGGCAGCGGTCTGTTTCAGGTCCACGCCGTAGAGACCGTCGCCCAGCAGGCGCGTGGCGGCGAGCGCGGCCTGCAGCACTTCAGTGGGCGTGTCGCCAAGCTTGACCGCTTCGGTGCGTCCTTCGGCGTGTCCTCCGTCGTCCGTGTGCCGGAGTATTTGCCAATGGCCGCGGCACATGTGGTAGCGCGCCGCGAACAGGGCTTGCCCACCCAATACGCCGATGCGCCAGTCAAATTCGGTGTACATGAACTCCTGAACCAGGATGATGGCCGACGCCTTCAACATGGCCTGCGCCATGGCGCGGAACTGCGGGCCGTTGTCGGCCTTCTTCACGCCCAGGCTGAAGGCGCCATCAGGAACCTTCAGAACCACCGGGTAGCTGAGCTGGCGCTCCACATGAGCCAGCGTACTTCGGCTGACAAATTGGGTGCGCGGCACGGCGATCTGGTGTTCATTCAACATGTCCGCCAGAAAGGCCTTGTTGGTGCATTTGACGATGGAGTCCGGATCGTCGATCACTGGCATGCCGTCCAAGGCTGCCTTCCTGGCGAACTTGAATGTGTGGTGGGTGACCGCGGTGGTCTCCCGGATGAACAGGGCATCGAATTGCGTGAGACGGGGGAAGTCTTTTTTTTCGATCAATTCCACCGCAATGTTCATGTCGCGCCCCACGGCCTTGAATTTCTCCAAGGTCTCCAGGCTGGACGGTGCCAGCGGGTCGCGTGGCTGATGCAGCACCGCCAGGTTCATGCGAGGCCTGGCACGCAACAGCGTCGGGCGCCAGTGTTGCCGGATGCAGCTGTTCAGCGCGTGAAGGAAAAATGCATCCCGGGAGGGATCGATGTCTCGCAAGTCCAGCGAGCGGACGGCCGTCACGCCCCAGCCGTTCGCACCCTCTTGCCGTTCGAGGTGAATCTCAAGCAGGGGGCAGCGGAATTGCTCGAAAGTCTTGCGCGCGAGATTGGCCCATTCGGCGTCTTCGATCTGGCCAAACATCACTTGCAGGGTGAGCGTGCTGAGCGAGCGAGGCAGATCGACATCGGGACCGATGCAGCGGGTCAACTCGGCAAAGACGGGCGCCGATACGCTGCCATGCTTCAAGTCGATCAAGGTTTCCATGCTGGGCGTGATCCGGTCGTCGCGTGCCTGCGCCAGCAGTGAGCAGTAGTAGCCGATGCCTTGATACTCGAAGCTGCGGCACAGGTTGATCACCTTGCGCTGCCGGTGCCGCAATTGCGGCAATTCAGCAATGAATTCCTCGGCCGTGATCAGTTGCAAGTCTGAATCGTCCCAGCGGAAGTCCGATCGTTTCTCAACGACGATGATGCATTCGGTTGGCATGTTTTGTGTTCAGATCAAATGGGCGTGGAAGGAGCCATCAATGCATCAATGCCGCTCTGGCCTGCGCAGCGGCATGTGAAAGCGCAGGGCATCCGCGCCATCTTCGTAGTAGTTGAATTTGCGCTCGAAGGCCTCGAAGCCATGGCGTCGGAACAAGGTCTGGGCTCGATGGTTGTCGATCCGCGTTTCCAGGCGCAGGCAAGTGAAGCCGTCGTGGCGGGCGCGCATCTTGGCGAAGCTCAGCAGATGCCCGCCCAAACCCTTGCCGGCATAGGACGGCGCCGTGGCAATGGAATAGATTCTTGCGGCCGTACTGCCCTTGCGATAGAGCATGACCAGCGCGCCGGCCAGTTCCGTGCTGTATTCAATCAGCATCACCACGTTGGATGTGCCATCAATGAGCCGTTTCCAACTTCGGCGGGATATCCGGTCGCCGGCGAATGCGGTCTGCTCCAGCACGCACAGATTCTCCAGATCGGAGACTCTGGCCATGCGAATGCGCGGTGTGCATGAACAAGGAGATTGTTCGTCAGACGTGTTGCTGATAGCCAAGATACTGCTGGCCTTTCGTCGGTGGACGTGCGTGGATGACGTGATTGCACCGGTTCACTTGCGAATGGGCTTGCGCATCCACTCTTCCATCCAGTCCGAACCCGAGGCCACCCGACGCGACAGCCGCTGGGTTGCACGCTGTGCAAAATGCTGGCGATATTGGGCAATCATGATGAGTTCTCCTGGCTGCTTGACAGAACCTAGGCACTCAATTTAGATCGACGCAGATCAAGGCCATGGCGAAATTCAGTCGATGCCCATCAATATGGCATCAATACAAGGCACGGCCTCCCGCCGATATGCCTGGAATGTCTCCAGGGCGTGCTACGCCCGGTCCTGACATGAGCGCAAGGGCGCCATCCACGCCTCGCAGGCCGCCGCAGAAATCGGCGCGCTGAACAAGTAACCTTGAAGTTCATCGCATTGCTGCTGCTCGAGGAATTCGCGTTGCTGGGGCGTTTCGACGCCCTCGGCGGTCACCTGGAGGCCGAGCGCCTTGGCGAGCTGGACGATCGAGGACGCAATCACGCGGTCGGTGCTGTGGTCGGGCAGGCCGCGGACAAAGCTGCGGTCCACCTTCAGGCGATGCAGCGGGAAGTCCTTCAGGTAGGCCAGCGACGAGTAGCCGGTGCCGAAGTCGTCGACGGCGAGGCGCACGCCCAGGGCCGCCAGGCTGCGCAGCAGTTGGGCGGCTTCGGCGGGGTCCTCCATCAAGGCGGATTCCGTGATCTCCAGCTCGAGCTGGCCGGCGGGCCATCCGGTCTCGGCGAGCGTCTGCTCGACATGGCGGGCGAAAGCGGGCTGCCGCAATTGATGGGTCGATACGTTGACGGCCATCGTCAGGTTCTCCACGCCTGCATCGCGCCAGCGGGCTGCTTGAGCGCAGCTCTCGCGCAAGACCCACGCGCCTATCGTCGCGATCTGGCCGCTCTCTTCGGCCAGCTTGATGAAGACATCCGGCGAGACCATGCCATTCCGGGGATGTTTCCATCGCAGCAGCGCTTCGAATCCGGTCAGCATCCCGTCGACCGCCCTGACGCGCGGTTGGAATTCGAGCGAGAGCTGCCCTCGCTCGATCGCCTGGCTCAAGTCTTGTTGCAGCAACGAGCGCGCTCTCGCGCGTTCGGTCATGTCCTGCTTGAAGAAGGACCAGGCGTTGCGGCCGTCGCCCTTGGCCCGGTACATGGCAAGGTCCGCGTTGCTCAGCAGTTCCTCGACCTTGCGTCCGTCGGCCGGAAAGAGCGTGATGCCCACGCTGGCTCCGACCTTCATGGTCTGCTCCTCGTAAAAAATGGGCTGCTCCAGCACGCTCAGGACCTTGCTGGCGACGGCCGCGGCATCGTCGGCCTTGGCGTCTTGCAGCAGCAGCGCAAACTCGTCGCCGCCCATGCGGGCCAGCAGATCGCCGGCGCGAAGGGTTTCGCTGAGCCGGCGCGCAACCTGCCGCAGCAATTCGTCGCCGTGGCTGTGGCCGTGCGTGTCGTTGACATGCTTGAAGTGATCGAGATCGATGAAAAGCACCGCCAGCGTGCCGCCATGGCGTTCGGCGCGTGCAAGCGCCTTGGTGAGGCTGTTCAGGAAGTGGCGCCGGTTGGGGAGCTCGGTCAAGGGGTCGTGCAGGGCCTGGCGCAGCAGCGACTGCTCGAGTCTTTGCCGCTCGGTCACGTCGCGCACGATGTACAGGGCCGTGTGTCCGCCGGAAAACGTCTGCGGCACCCGCGCGACCTCGACCGGAAACGATTCGCCGTTGCGGCGCACCGCCCATTGCGTGCGGCCGGACTCGATCGGGCGCGTTCGAGGCGCCGTCACGAAGCGCATGCGCTCGGATTCGTGGCGGGCCTGCAGATGCTGGGGTATCAGCGCCTCGACAGACACGCCGGTCACGCCCGTGGCCGACCAGCCGAACATCGCCGCCGCGGCGGGATTGGCGTCGACGATGGTGCCCGTTGCATCGACCAGCAGCAGCCCGTCTGGCGTGGTCTCAAACAACTGGCGATAACGCTGCCTGTCCTCCTCTACCGCGCGCCCCGACTCGACCAGCCTGTGCCAGGGCTCCAGCACGCCTTCAAGAAAAAGGGCCCGGTAGACCAGCAGCCAGGCCAGCGCCTTGAAGGCGCCGCTGAACAGGCCCTTGGACAGGTCCCCCAGAGGCAGGTAGGTGCCGAAGGCGATGCCGATCGCCGCGAACAAGGCCGCGCGCGACAGCAATCCGAAGGCGAGTTCGCCGCGCTGGGCGCGTCGCAGGAACAATCCAGCCGCGACAAGAACGAGGGCGGCCAGCACCATTTCAATGCCCGCGCTGGCGCGGGCGATCGAAGGCGACCCCTGCAAGGCAGACAATTCCAGGCCGAGGCTGAGCAGCACCAAGGCCGCCGTCAGCACGGTGCCCAGGCGGATGGCGCGCTCCGAAGCGGGCCTGGATGGCCCGAGCGCAGCCGTCATGAACGCCGCCGCGGCCGCGCCGTCCGCGCTGAGTTGCAGTGCGATGGACAGGGGACCTTCGTCGAAAAATGTCACGCCCGGCGCAAGCGCCAGCAGCATCAATTCCAGGCCGCCAAGAATCGCGATGGCGAAATAGCCGAAGCCCGCGAGCACGAAGTTGGTCGGCTGGCCCTGGCGGGTATTCCAGGTCAGCAGGGAAATCGCGAGCGCGACCGCCATGCCCACGATCTTGAGGCCCAGGTGCAGTTCCACGCGCGCCTGCAAGCCGAGCCGGGGCAGCGACGCGGCAAGCGGCGACAGCGCAATGCCCAGCGCGAGCAGCAGCGCCACGCCCCACCACCATGCGGCGCCTTGCGTCGGAGCCGGCCATGCATTGCCGGCGAACCTTGCGCGTCCGGCAGTTTCAGAATAGCTGCTGGCATCCCATCCTCGTTCTTCGAAGGGCAGGGGGCCGGCCGCGCTTTCTCCACTCGAACCGGCGAGAAATCTCAGACCGAGGGCAGGGAACATTTTCATGGACGTAGGTTGGAGCATCGTTGGCTGGGGACATGCACATCGGGATAGCCTGCCTCAGCATTCGCGTCCTGGTGCGGATCTGGCGCACCTGAGCGGCTCCCTATGCCCGACGAACTCTTCCCCGTGACACCCGACCCGACTCGGACCACGGCATGGCGCCCGCGCCGACCCCAGACCGGCATGGGAAATGGTTTTGAAATGGTTTGGATTGACCTATCGAATGAACGATGGGAGTCAGTCTAGGCGGCGGGCCGGCGCTACATTGTTTTCAGGACGACATTTGCCGCGCATTTGCCAGGGATTGTGACGGCTTCTTCGCCGTTCGTGACGAAGTTGGCGCCTGCTGGCCGCGCACAAGCCGGCGCGCCGCTCAAAAGAGCTTCAATTCCTCGAAGTCGAGAATCGTGATGGCGCCGTAGGCGATCTCGATGATGCCCCGCTGCTGCATCTCGTGCAGCGCGCGGTGGGTGCGCTGGCGGGAAATGCCGGCCAGCTGCGCCACTTCGTCCTGGGTGATGGTCAGATGAAGGTGCGCCTCCTGCGGCATCTCGCCCACCATCGAGCGCAGCACGCAGGCGACCCGCTGTTCGGGGACGGAGCTGTGCTGGATCACATAGAGTTCCATGTAATAGTGCATGCGGTGGCTGATCGTCAGCATCATTGCACGATTGAATTCCGGATCGTCGCAAAGGGTGTGTGCGAAGGCCTGCGCGCCGATGCTGACCACCACGGCTTCGCGCAGGGCCGACATTTCGTAGCGCCTGGGCTCGCCCATCACGAGCGCCGCTTCGCCGATCCAGAGTCCCTTGCGGCCGATGGCCAGCGAGACGCGCTCGCCGTCATGGGTGAAGACATCCTGGCGCAGCAATCCCTTCATGAGCCCGTACCAATGCAAGGGCTTCTCGCCCTGGTGGCAAAGCACCTCGCCCGGCGCGAGCTTGCAGACGGTCGTCGCGGCGAGCAGCCGGCTCATGCTGTCGGGCTGCAAGGCGGCAGCCCACGAACTCGCCCGCACAAACGCTTCGACCCCTTCCGTCTGGCACGACAGTTGTCCGTCCGAGAAATCGAATCGGCCCTTGCGACCGCTGTTCGAAGTTGCTCCCGTCAACGGTCGCACGACAGAACTCCCTCTGAATTGCAAATGGCGCCATTGTGCCACCTGAAGCAGAAGGCGCTGCCTGGGGACGAGGCGGCTGCCTGCCGACTGCAGTCGCGAGCAAGGCATGCAGGCCACCCCCATCAAATGGCCTTGGCCGGCTCATGGTCGGTCGGGCCAAGAAAATCAATTCCGTGGCTTCATCCTGTGCAGCATCGACTCGAGCTGATACAGCTCTGCGGGATCGAAGCTGCCGAGATACCGATCGATGGCCCGGCTTGCGGCCGCCTGCATCGTCGGGTAGGTGGAGCGTCCCGTCTCCGTCAGCTCGAGCTTGTTCTTGCGGCGGTTGTCCGGGCACTCGCTGCGGACGAGCAGCCGCTTCTCCTCGAGCCGGTGGATCATGCGCGTCATGGCGCCGGGCGTGTAGGAGATTTCCTTGCAGATTTGCGAAGCGGTTTCAAGGCGCCCGGACGCCAGCGTCGACAAGATGGCGTACTGCGCGGCCGACAAGCCGAAGGGTGCCAGCGCTTCGTCCAGTTCCCCGACGAGGGCTGACTGGACCTGATGCGTGAGCCTGGCCACGTCGGCCCGGTGCGCGTAGCTGGTGGAAGCGGCTTCGACGTCCATGTCCTTGCTCCTTAGTTCTGTGTATTTTAAATTGCCTAGGCAATATAATGCAAGTGAGCATGACTTGTTCACCGCATTTTTTCTGTGACTTGGTAGCGTCCTAGGCAATCATTTTGATCAATCGGCCTGGGCGGCAAAAGGGTATTCCGGTTGCCAGGCGTCGATCTGGCCACAGCCATTCCTGGTCAGGACATGAGCGCCCTGGGCATCCCCAGGTGAAAGCCTTGAGCGAAATCCGTGCCTATCAATTTCAGCGCGGTGGCAAGCTCCTCGGACTCGACAAACTCCGCGACCACCTTGATGCCGATGTCCTGGCATAGATGGGTCAGGTTGCGGACCAGGGAGTGGTCGATCTTTGAATTCAGGATGTTGCGCACGAAGTCGCCATCGATTTTCACGAAATCGAACTTGAGTTCGCGCAGGTAGTGGAACGAGTTGTAGCCGCTGCCAAAGTCATCGAGCGCAAACAGGAAACCCTTTTCCCGCAGGGTGTTCAGGAAGCTGCGCGTGTGCGTCATGTCGCCAATGGCGTCTCTTTCCAGCAGCTCGAAGACGACGGTGTTGGGGGGGATGCACAGCCTGGCGCAGAGCTGTTCGGCGTATCCGATCACGCCCCGGCCCTGCATTTCCTGCACCGACAGGTTGATGAAGAGCTTGACGGGTTCATGGCCGCCGTCCAGGCGATTGCGCAAGGTGTGCAGCGCATGGCCGATCACGGCGCGGTCCAGCTCGCGTGAAAGCCCGTACTTTTCAATCGTCTCGATAAATGCGCCGGCGGACACCGTGGTGCCATCTGGCTCCTTCATGCGGGCCAGGGTTTCATACGCGTACAGCTTGCCCGACTTGCAATCGAAGATGGGCTGGAAGTAGGGGACGATCCGGTCTTCCTTGAGCGCCAGGCGGAGCTTTTCAACCAGGTCGCGATTCACGCGGTTGTGCTGGACGTGCTCGCTGATCGAGTCCATCGTGCCAATGCTGTCCTTGCCCTGCGTCTTGGCGCGGTACAGGCCCATGTCCACGCCTGTCATGAGGTCGGACACCGTGCTGGCGTCGTCGGGAAAGGTGATGAGCCCGATCGAGGTGGTGACGTGAAACGGCTTGCCGTCCGGCGAGGTGTAGATGCAGTCCTTGAGCCTGCGGCGCAGCTTGTCGGCCACCACTTGCGCGCCTTCGCGCCCGGTTTCGGTCAGGAGCAGAATGAATTCGTCGCCGCCCAGGCGCGCTGACAGGTCGCCGACGCGCGTTTCGGCCTGCAGGTTTTCTGCGATCAGGCGCAATACCGTGTCGCCGCAGGGATGGCCCCAGGTGTCGTTCACGTCCTTGAAGTCATCCAGGTCCAGCATGAGCAGCGAGAACGCGTGCTCATGGCGCTTGGACCGGCCCACCTCGTATTCCAGCATTTCATTGAAGTAGCGCCGGTTGTGCAGGCCCGTCAGTGGATCGTGGCTTGAATAGTATTCAAGTTCGGACAAGGTGCGAGCCAGGGCCTTGCTCGATCCGACCACCATCACCATCACCGCCAGGATCGAACGGATGATGGAGATTTCCTGGGCGTCAGGCTGCCGCGTGCAGGCGTACGCGACGCCTAGCAGCCCCGCCAGATTGACCTTTTCGATCTCGGGCACCGCGACCATGATCATCTCCACATCGTCGATCGGGCTTTGATCGTGATGGCAGTTGATCTCGAATTCCTCGATGTCCAGCGGCGTGTCGTCCGGCAGCTTCAGTTGCTGCAGCATTTGACGCGCCAGGCGCGATCGCGCGAGTTTCTTGTTCTCCTCCGTGGGGTGGCCCGCGTAGTAGAGGTTGAGCGAGAGGCAGTGTTCTTCGCCAAAGGCGATGAAAAAGAACTGGAACGGAAAGACGTCCTGGAAGCTGGAGAGGATCTCCTGCACAAAGGTTTTCCACTGCGTCACTTTCTCCTGCGACAGGATGATCTGCTCCAGCACCGCGCTCTGGCGTTCCAGCAGTTCTTTCTGAACCAGCGTTCCCGAGAGTTTCTGGGCCGTGTCGTCAAAGCGCAGCAGCACGCTGCGCAAATCGCTGCGGTTGGAGACGACATGCTGGTTCCGGTTCTGGATCAGCAGTGGCAGGGCGGATTCAAAGTGCTTGCAGCGCTTGAGGGTCTGGTCGATGCCGTCAATGAGTTCCTTGCGGTGGTGTGCTGCGATATCGCTGGTCGCCAGGCTCGCGACGATGTTTTCGAGCCTGAGCACCAGCTCGCTGTGCACCTCGTACACCATGCGCGAGATGGCGCCGGAGAAACGCTGGTTGCGCATCTGGTTTTCCAGCAAGGCGGCAAAACGCTGCACCATGTACAGGCGCAACTCCGCGATACCTTGCGGCTGCGCGGGCAATCCGGCGGCATTCATGTCAGGCCCCCTGCGCGAACTCTTCAAGCAGGTCCATGCCGCATTCGACTTCGCGAAACCAGTCCAGGAATGCGGCGACTGCGGCGCCTCGGTAAACCGGGCCATGCTGCGGCGCCAGCATGGCAATGTCGAGCCTGGACACCCGCTCCACCCAGGCGCGCGCGGCACGGTTTCCACTCATGTAGCGCCGATGAAAGCCTTCGATGTTGCGAATGTGCGCGGCGAAGTCGTCGACGTAGGGCTCGTCGTTGTCCGTCGGCATCATCGCGGCCCCGATATCGCCGGTGAACAAGACCTTGGAGATGGGGTCGTAGACATTGAAATGACCTTCCGAATGCAGGAAGTGCGCGGGCACCAGCTGGAGGTCGAACCCGGGCGCCACGTTGAGCGTCATCCCGCCATCCGGAATGCCGCGAAAGCGGTGGATGTCCTCGACGCCGTAATGCGGAACGAATCGCGTCCAGATCTGGGAGATGTAGACCGGCGCATGCGTCAATTCCAGCCAAGCGGAGATCCCGCCCAGGATGTCGGGATCCTGGTGCGAGAGAACAATGGCCTTGACCTTGTCGGGCGGCAAATAGCGCAGCAGTTCCGTGAGCACGCGGGGCATGACGCCGAAGCCGCCTGGATCGAGCAGGACCCCGTCCGAACCGTGCTGCACCAGGTATTGATTCGAGCGAACTCCATCTTCTTCGCCAGGTTCACTCTCATTGAGCAGGATGAAGCGATGCTCATCCGTTTCAAACAATTCAATGTTCTGCATTAACTGGACTTCATAAAAAAACAGATGACTTACCGGCTTTGATGGATGTTCTTCTGCAAAGGCTCCACCTGCGAGGCGCATGAGCGCCTTTACAGATTCTGCCGACATGAGGCCTGTCCGGATTTGCGCAAGCGCAAAGGAAGCGCGGCGCGCTAGCCGTAGGCACGGAGCGGATAGGGGAGCGGGTAGGCGCCGGCCACGCATCGATGCCTGTCAATCTGAAGATCGCCAGATCCCGACCCATCAGCGGGGAGGCCGCTTTCATACTCCCTGCGACCGCTCCCTACGTTCTTGCGGTACTGGGTAGATATGAGCAATGACATCACACAGGTCGAGCCCTTCGGCTTCGAGCGCATTCCGGACGCGTCGCGTCATGCCAGGCCGGTCGATCTGTTCCGGCTTCTCTTCGGCGGCTGCAACACCTTTTCGACCTCGGTGCTGGGCAGCTTCCCGGTGCTGCTGGGCCTGTCGTTCCGGGCCGGTGTCTGGGCCATTGTCATCGGCGTTGCGGCCGGCACCTGCGTGCTGGCGCCGATGAGCCTGTTCGGACCCCGCAACGGCACCAGCGATCCGGTCTCGTCCGGCGCCCACTTCGGCATCCACGGCCGCATCGTGGGCTCGTTCCTGGCCTTGCTGACGTCCATTGCGTTCTTCTCGCTGGCGGTGTGGAGTTCGGGCGACGCCCTGGTCGGCGGCGCGCACGAAATGGTGGGCCTGCCGGTCAACGGACTGACGCTGAGCAGCGCCTACGGCCTGTTCGCCGTGCTGGTCCTGACGGTGTGCATCTATGGATTCCGCTTCATGCTGTGGGTCAACAAGATCGCGGTGTGGACGGCCAGCCTGCTCTTTGTCGTGGGCATCTTCGCGTTCGCGGGCCTGCTCGACACCCATTACGCCGGCCGTCTGCAATGGGGGCTGCCGGGCTTTTGGCCGGCCTTCCTGGGGGCGGCGATGGTGGCGCTGAGCAACCCGCTGTCCTTCGCCTCCACGCTGGGCGACTGGGCCCGCTACATCCCGGAAGACGCGCCCAAGCCGCGCGTGATCCTGGCGGTGTTCGTGGCCCAGGCCGCAACCCTGGTGCCGTTTCTGTTCGGCCTGGCCACGGCCACCATCATCGCGTCCAAGGCACCTCAGTTCATCGCGTCGAGCGACTATGTCGGCGGGCTGCTGGCGGTCTCGCCGCGGTGGTTCTTCCTGCCGGTCTGCCTGATCGCCATCATCGGAGGGATGTCGACCGGCACGACCGCGCTGTACGGCACCGGCCTGGACCTGTCCAGCATGCTGCCCCGCCATCTCAACCGGGTCCGCGCCACGGTGGTCATCGGCATTTTCGCCATCAGCTTCATCTTCGTTGGCCGCTTCGCCTTCAACATGGTGGAGAGCGTCTCCACCTTCTCGACCTTGATCGACACCTTCAGCTGCCCCTGGCTGGCCATCATGGTGATCGGTTATGCGAGCCGCCGCGGGCACTACCTGCCAGACGACCTGCAGGTCTTCAACCGGGGACAGCGGGGCGGGCACTACTGGTTCACGGGCGGATGGAATCTGCGCGCCATAGGAGCCTGGGTGCCGAGCTCCGCGACCGGACTGCTGTTTGCCAATGTGCCGGGCCAGTTCGTCGGCCCGCTCAGCCTGTTCGTGGGCGGCCTGGACGTGAGCGTGCCGGTGTCGCTGCTGACGGGCGGGTTGCTGTACGGCGGTCTGCTCTGGGTCTTCCCGGAGCCGGATGCGGTCTATGGCCCGCGCGGGCGGCTCTGGATGCGCCGAGTAGATGCCGATACCGACGCCGCAGCCGACGCTGATGCCCAGCCCCTGCGCGCGGGTGCTCCTTCCGCGGCCTCGATGTAAGTCCGGCCATTGCAACGATTCCGGTCAATGTAAAGGTCGCGAGATCGGAATCCCTGCCGGGCCGGGGCCGCCTAGCATGACCGTGTTGCCCATCCATTGAAAGATGCTGAATCCATGTCGAGCGAGCGCCAACGAGAACTGAACCAACCGCTGGGCGGCAATGCCATGCCGCGCTTCGGCGGCATCGCCACGATGATGCGGCTGCCGCAGGCCCAGACCGCGGCGGGCCTCGATGTCTGCTTTGTCGGCGTGCCGCTCGACATCGGCACCTCGAACCGTTCGGGGGCAAGGTTCGGCCCGCGCCAGATCCGATGCGAGTCGGTGCTGCTGCGGCCCTACAACCTGGCCACGCGCGCGGCGCCCTTCGATTCGCTGCAGGTGGCCGACCTGGGCGATGTCGCCACCAACCCCTACGACCTCAAGGACTCGGTCCGCATGATCGAGGAGGCCTACGACGAGATCGTGGGCGCGGGCTGCCGCCCAATCACGCTGGGCGGCGACCACACGATCGCCTGGCCCATCCTGCGCGCCCTGAAGAAGAGGCATGGCCCGCTCGCCGTCGTCCATGTCGACGCGCATGCCGACGTGAACGACACGATGAACGGCGAGAAGATCGCCCATGGCACGCCCTTCAGGCGCGCGATCGAGGAGGGCCTGCTGCAATGCGACCGCATGACGCAGATCGGACTGCGCGGCACCGGCTATCACGCCGACGACTTCGACTGGTGCCGCCGCCAGGGCATCACCGTCGTCCAGGCCGAGGCGTGCTGGATCCGCTCGCTGGTGCCACTGATGGCCGAGGTCAGGGCGCGGGTCGGTGACGCACCGGTCTATCTCAGCTTTGACATCGACGGCCTGGATCCCGCGTTCGCGCCGGGCACGGGCACGCCGGAGATCGGCGGACTCTCCGTGTACCAGGGCCTGGAAATCATCCGCGGCATGCGGGGCCTCAACGTGGTGGGCGCCGACCTGGTCGAGGTCTCGCCGCCTTACGACACGACCGGCACCACGGCCCTGGTGGGCGCCAACCTGGCCTACGAAATGCTGTGCGTCATGCCCGGCGTTCAATTCCGCTGACCTTCAAGAGACGCAGCCAAAGACCTGCATCGATTTCATGAACGAACCCGTATTTCCTGCCGCCTGTATCGCAGGCGAGCGCCTGTATGCCCCGGCCTCGCGCACCCCCGTCTTCTCGGCGGCGAGCGGCGCCTTGTTCGGCTGGCAGCAGGTGGCGTCGCCCCAGCAGATCGAGGCGGCGGTGCAGAGCGCCAGGTCGGCGTTTCCCGCCTGGCGCGACACGCCGGCGACCGTGCGCGGCGAGCTGCTTCGCGCCGTGACCGCCTTGATCGAGTCGCGCCGCGACTTTTTGGTGCAGCTGCAGATGCGGGTCAACGGCAAGCCGCGCGCTGAAGCCGAGCTGGACGTCTCGGACCTGGCCGCGTGTTTTGCGTATTACGGCGAGCTCTGCGCCGAGGGCGGCCTATTTGATCGGGAGCCGGTTGCGGTGCCCGAGAGCGGGGTCGCGGCCGAGCGCTTCCACGCGCCGGTGGGCGTGGCCGCCTTGATCGTGCCCTGGAACTTTCCCATGGTCACCACCGCGTGGAAGCTGGCGCCGGCCCTGGCCGCGGGCTGCACGGTCGTGCTCAAGCCCTCGGAGCTGACCTCGCCGGCCGAACTCGCGCTCTTCGAGCTGCTGGCTGAAGCGGGCGTGCCGCCCGGGGTGGTCAATCTCGTCAACGGCGGGGCCAAGGTGGGCGCGGCGCTGGCTGCGCACCCTGGCGTCGACAAGATCTCGTTCACCGGCAGCACGGCGGTGGGCGCGCAGGTCATGCGGCAGGCCGCCGACGGCATGAAGCGCCTGACCCTGGAGCTGGGCGGCAAATCGGCCCTGATCGTCCGCGAGGACGCCGACATGGCGCTGGCCGTTGAATTGGCCGTCGCCGGCGCATTCGGCAATGCCGGCCAGATGTGCTCGGCGACCTCGCGCATCCTGGTCCACGACAGCGTGTATCGGAAGTTCATGAGTGCCTTCGAGACGGTGGTGCACGATCTGGTTGCGGGTCCGCCCGAGCACGCGGCCAGCCAGATGGGGCCGTTGATCTCCAAGGCCCAATTGGGCCAGGTGCAGGCCAAGGTGAAGCAAGGCCTGGCCGCCGGCGCGCAGACGGCCTTCTCGGGCCGTCTGGCCGATTGCGCGGGCGAGGGCTTCTTCATGGCGCCCCTGGTGGTGGCCGAGCCCGCGCCCGACAACGTGCTGTGGACCGAGGAGATCTTCGGCCCGGTGGCCTGCGTGCGCTCGTTCCGCGACGACGCCGAGGCCATTGCGGCCGCCAACGACACGGCCTACGGCCTGGTGGCGACCGTCGTGACCGAGAGCGCCGAAGCCGGCGAACTGTACCGGGCGGGCCTGCGCACGGGGCTGGTCTGGATCAACACCCCGCAGCTGATCTTTCCCCAGGTGTGCTGGGGTGGCTTCGGCGCCAGCGGCTTGGGCCGGGAGCTCGGCCTGGAAGGCTTGCGGGCCTTTCAGGAGCTGCGCCATGTGGTGCGGCGCCGGGCGGCCTGAGCCGGGTCTGGTTTCAACTTTCAAATGGAGACATCGCATGAGCAAACTCATTCAGGATATCAAGACCTTGGGCGCCGGCGTCGGCAGCTTCACGCAGCTTGACTTCGGCATGGACGAATCGGACTGGTGCGCGCTCACGGGCGCCAGCCAAGGCCATGTCGTCGGCTGGTGGGAAGGCAAGGTCGGTGCCGTCGACTTTCCCGCCACGACGGCGGACGAAGTGGTGTGGCTGGCCGAAGGGCGCATCGCGCTGACGGATGCACAAGGCGGGCGCCGCGAATTCGCCGCCGGCGACGCCTATTTCGTGCAGGCGGGCTTTGCGGGCCGTTGGGAAACTCTTGAAGACGCCAAGAAGCTCTACGTGCTGCTGGAAAAACCGGATTCGACCTTGAAAGCTTGAGCGCATCGGGAGTCTTGACACAATGGAAGCCATGATCTTGAAAGGCGAACCGACCGGCCAGGCCCAGGTGAATCCACTCGGCGTGGAAGAAGCCCTGGCCCATGCGCGCCTGTTTCCGTATTGGCTGGACAGCCAGGCCGCGCCGACGCCCTTGCCGCCGCTCGAACGCCCCACGCGCGCCGACCTGCTGGTCGTGGGCGGCGGCTTTACGGGCCTGTGGGCGGCCATCCAGGCCAAGGAGCAGATGCCCGAGCTCGACGTCGTGCTGATCGAAGCGGGGCGCATCGCCTTCGGGGCGTCCGGGCGGGCCGGCGGCATCATCTCGACCTCGGTGATGCACGGACTGCCCAATGCCGTGCGCCTGTTTCCCAAGGACATCGAGGCATTGGAGCGCCTGGGCCAGGCCAACCTCGATGGATTCGAGGAGACGCTGAAGCGCTACGGCATCGACGCCGACATCGAGTGGAACGGCGAGATGACGGTGGCCGTCGATGACGCGCATCTGGCGCATCTGCGCGACGACTACGAGCTGCACCGCCGCTACGGGCACGACGTGGTGCTGCTGGACCGGGAGCAGACCGCCGCGCAGATCAGCTCGCCGCTGTTTGCAGGCGCGCTGTGGTCGCGGCATCGCAGCGGCATTGTGCATCCGGCCAAGCTGGCCTGGGGGCTGCGGCGCGCGGCCCTGTCGCTGGGTGTCCGGGTGTATGAGAACACGCCCCTGCGCCGATTTGTCGACCTGGGCTCTCTGGTGGAAGCGCATACGCCCGATGGACGTATCACGGCGCGGCGCGTGCTGTTCGGCACCGGGACGGCAAAGGTGGGCCTGCCCGACATCAACCGGCGCGTCCTGGCCGTGCGCGACCATGTGCTGGCCACGGAGCCCTTGACGGCGGAGCAGCTGGGCCGCCTGGGCTGGGCTGGGCGCCAGGGCATCTACGACACACGCACGCAGCTGAACTACTTCAGGCTGACCAAGAGCAACAACATCATCTTTGGCGGCCTGGTTGACTACCACTTCGACGGCAATCCCAATCCGGCACAGGACGAGCAACGGGAAACCTATCACCGTCTGGCCGCGGCGTTCTACCGGACCTTTCCGCAGCTGGCCGACGTGAAGTTCTCGCATGCCTGGGGCGGCCCGATCGACTACTGCTCGCGCGGCTCGGTGTTTGCCAAGCCCTACCTGGGCGGAAAGGCTGTGTTTGTGGCGGGCTATACCGGCTTCGGCGTCGCGGCCAGCCGCTTCGGCGCCTTCATGGGACTCAACATGCTGTTCGACCGCGACAGCCCCGAGCGCCAGCTCGACATCGCGCGCAAGAGTCCGTCCTACATCCCGCCCGAGCCGTTCCGCTGGATCGCGGCGCGCATCACCTTCCATGCCTTCGATGGCGCGGACGCCGAAGGCGGCTGGAAGCGGGCCTGGATCAAGGGCATCAAGGCGCTCGGATTCCCCATGTAGAGGCGCGGCGCCTGCCTCCTACAATCGTCGGCCAGCTCCTGAGACCGTGCGCGCATGTTTTCCAACACCACCGATCTCGACCTTCGCCTCATCCGGGTGTTTCTTGCCGTCGTCGACGCGCGCGGCATCACGGCGGCCGAGGCCTCGCTGGGCATTCGCCAGTCCACCATCAGCACGCAGCTGTCGGTACTGGAAACGCGCCTGGGCTTCAAGCTGTGCGAGCGAGGGCGCGGCGGCTTCCGGCTGACCTCCAAGGGCGAGCGCATTGCCGCCTCGGCCCGCGCCCTGCTGGCCGCCACGAACGACTTCGTCGTGCAGGTCCGCGAGGTGGACCGCAAGCTCGTGGGCACGCTGGCCATCGGCCTGATCGGCCAGGCGCCCCTGACCGAGAACGCGCGCCTGGCCGAGGCCATAGGCGCTTTCCGCCAACGCGACCAGGCGGTTCGATTCACGATGACGGTGGCGCCCTCGCAGGCGCTCGAGGAAGGCATCGTCAACAAGCAGCTGGACCTGGCGATCGGCTATTTCTGGCATCGCGTGCCGGGCCTGAGCTACACCCAGCTGTTTGCCGAACGCCAGCAAATCTATTGCGGGCGGGGGCATCCGCTGTTCCATTCGCGCAAGCGCGTGACGGTGGAAGATCTGCTCGGTTTCGACTGGGTCTGGCGCAGCTACCACGTGCCCGAGGAGCAGCTGCCGCTGACGCAGCGGCATATCACCGCCACGACCGACAACATCGAAGCCGCCACCATCCTGATCCTGTCAGGCGGGAACCTCGGCTATCTGCCTTCGCATCATGCCGAGGCCTTCGAGCGGCGCGGCCTGATCCGCGCCGTGGAGCGCGACACCTTCGGCTTCGACGTGCCATTCCACCTGGTGACGATGCGCTCCAGCGTCGAAAAGCCGGTCGTGAAGGCGTTCTGCGACGACGTCTTCAAGGCTTTCGGCATCAAGGCCGCCCACGCCTGAATTCCCCTTTTGAATGGCCGCCGCCGCGAAGCGCGATGACCGCGCGGCCCTGTCGCGGCCGGATGGCGTGCCGCCGCGCCCTCAAACATTGACGCCCGCCAATGTGAGCGTCGCCAACTGGGAATTCGACGCAGACGGCGAATTCCTATCATCGAATTGCTGATCGCATTTTGGCGGCCGTTCGACCGGAGAGGAGACCCGGTGGAACGTCCCGAGGTCCTGCTTGTCGAACTTGAAGGTCCACGGGCTCACACCATTCAAAGGAAGTTGCATGAAAAGAAACCTGACTGTTCCCATCTGGTTTGCGCTGTCTGCGGGCGCACTGTGCGTCTCGTGCGCCTGGGCCCAGGGCGATGCAAACGCCGTGCCGGCCGATGCCGCGGGCGCGGCATCCAAGCAGGCGGCCGCGGACATCGAAAACAGGCAGCTGGAGACCGTCGTCGTCACCTCGCAGCGGCGGGAGCAGGTCATCAGCAAGGTGCCGATGAGCGTGGCGGCCATGAATTCGACCGCGCTGGAGAAAAGCTCGGTCCATGACCTCAGCGACATCAGCCATCTGACGCCGGGCCTGACCCTGAGCAGCCCGGACCCGTCCGGCGAAACGACGATATCGATCCGTGGCATCAGCTCCACGGTCGGCGCGTCGACGACGGGCATCTACATCGACGACGTGCCGATCCAGATCCTCAACATCTCAGGCTGCCCCATCCTGTGCTCGGGCAACACCAGCCCCAGGATCTTCGACCTCGACCGCGTCGAGGTGCTGCGCGGGCCCCAGGGCACGCTTTACGGCTCGAGCTCCGAAGGCGGCGCGGTGAGGTTCATCACCGCGGCGCCCAAGCTGAGCGGCGAACTGACGGGCATGGCGCATACCGAGATCTCGACCTGGCAGGGCGGCGCGCCCAGCGCCGAAGCCGGCGTGGTGCTGGACGCACCGCTCGTGACCGACCTCGCGGGCTTCCGGCTGAGCCTGTGGAGCCAGCATGAAGGCGGCTATGTCGATGCCTACTCGCCGGCCACGGGCGAGCTGCTCAAGCGCAACATCAATTCGAGCGACTCCCAGGTGGTCCGGCTTTCCGTGAAGGCGATGCCCACCGACAGGCTGTCGATCACGCCGTCGCTCTACTACCAGAACGTCAACCAGGCCGACCGCGCCAGCTTCGACGAATCGCTGGGCGTCGACAAGAGCAAGTTCAATATTCCGCAGCCCAACCACGACCGGTTCGGCGTCGGCGCGGTCACGGTGGACTACGACTTCGATGCGTTCAACTTCAAGGCCATTGTTTCCAACCTGCGCAGGACGGAGAACCGCACGGACGACTATTCCAATTCCGGCGAAGGCCGGGAGTACCTCAACAACCTCGACCTGCCGCCGAATTTCCCCGTGGCGGCGCTGGATCAGCCGCTGCCTGCCATGAAAGGCATGGCGACCGCCAGGTCCCTGACCACGAACACGCAAAACACCTGGACGGAAGAGTTGCGCTTCACGTCGACTGACAGCAAGAGTGCGCGTCTTTCGTGGATTGCCGGCGCCTATTTCCAGGTGGCGCACCAGGGCTACGACCAGTACATCTACGAGAACGTCGCCCAGCTCTCGTCCATGTACGACGCCCTGTGGGGCGGCGGCGGCAGCCTCTACGACCCCAACGATCCCCTGGGCGGCAATCTCAGCTATACGGAAAACGATCATTACAAGACCACCCAGCAGGCGCTGTACGGCGAAGCCAGCTACAAGCTGATGCCGAATCTGACGGCCTCCCTGGGCCTGCGGCTGACGCGCATGACGGCCTATTTCGACAGCACCTTGAACGGCTGGTGGGTTGGCGGTGCCAAGAGCTTCTACACCGGCACGAACGAAGAGCATCCGGTCACGCCCAAATTCGGCCTGTCCTACCAGGCGACGCCCGACAGCTTGTACTACGCCACGGCCAGCAAGGGATTCCGGCAGGGCGGGGCGAATCCTTCGCTGGCGTCGAACCCGACCTGCCAGACCGACTTGAGGAACCTCGGCGGGCCCGGTGTCGAACCCCTGCTGTACAACTCGGATTCGGTGTGGAGCTATGAATTCGGCTCCAAGCAGACCGTGGCCGGCGGCGCCGCGCGGATCGGCGGCAGCCTGTACTGGATCAATTGGAACAAGGTCCAGACGCAGGTCGAGCTGCCCAGCTGCGGATTCGGCTACGTCGCCAACGTGGGCACGGCCACCAGCAAGGGCTTCGACCTGGAGGCCGAGGCCAAGCTGACCCGGCAGCTGACGCTGTCGGCGGCGCTCGGATACGACGAGGCCACCTACACGCAGTCGGTCGTCAATTCGGGCTACACGCTGGGCCTGTCGTCCATCCAGTATTTGGTGAAGGCCGGCGACACGCTGCCGACGCCGCGCTGGACGGCCAGCCTGGGGGCCGAATATGCATGGCACTGGGACGGCATGGGCGCCGCCTACGCGCGCGCGGACTACCAATTCGCCACCGGCTATGACGCGGTGGGCAGCCAGGGCACGCAAAATTACGATCCGAACACCCGCGACATCAACGCCTTTCACATGCTGAACCTGCGCACCGGACTCAAGTCGGGCGCCTGGGACTTCAGTCTTTACGTGAAGAACGCCCTGAACGAGCGCACCGTGATGAGCCGTGCCGACACCTTCATCATGTCGGCGCTCACGGGGCAGGGCTCGACGCATTTCTACGGTTCAGCCCTGGAGCCGCGCATGCTCGGCGCCTCCGCGAACTACCGTTTCTGAAACAGCCGGCGAAGGACAGGTCATGAAACTTGGTGATCGAAGTGTTGCAAGGGCCTGGCGAATGTCGGCGCACATTGGCGCGGCGGCGGCCGGCCTGCTCGGCTCGTGGGCCTGGGCCGGGACGAATGAGCCCGCCGACACGGTGTTCATGCATGGCGACGTGTACACGGTGGATGCGAAGAACAGCAGGGCCCAGGCGGTCGCGGTCAGGGACGGCCGCATCGTGTTCGTCGGCAGCGACCGCAAGGCCCAGGCCTTTGTCGGGGCGTCCACGCACGTGGTCGACCTGGGCGGCCGCATGATGATGCCGGGCCTCATCGACGGCCACATGCACCCGCTGGGCGGCGGCGAAGGCATGCTCAGGTGCAATATGGAATACAAGCCCTTCACGGTGGCCCAGATGCAGGACAAGATCCGCGCCTGCATCGCGGCCATGGCGGACAAGGGCGAGAAGGAATGGCTGCAAGTGGTGAACTGGGACCGCCAGGCGATGTCATCCATCGACCGGGACCCCACGTTGGCGGATCTCGATGCGCTGGCGGCACCTCGTCCCATCATTGTCACGAGCATTGACGGGCATTCGCGGCTGAACAACAGCGTGGCGCTGGCGGCCGCGGGCATCGCAAACAGCACGCCCAATCCGCCCGGCGGGGTCATCGCCAAGGACGCGCAAGGGCACCTGACCGGCATGCTGGAAGACGGCGCCCTGCTGTTCAGCGACAAGGCCATTCCGCCGGCGACCGAAGCCGAGCGCCTCCAGTTCGCGCGCATCGCCCTGGACATGATGCGCCAGCAGGGCGTGACGAGCTTCCTGTCGGCGCTCAGCAATACCGAGGAGGTCGAGACCTTCGCCACGCTGTCGCATTCGGGGGAGCTGACGGCGCGCGCCGAGTTCGCCATCAAGGTCGATCCCAAGGAGGCGCAAGATCCCGTCAAGGCGGTCGCGGCCGTGCATGACATCGCGGCCCGCTACAACGAGTCGCCCGTCGACGCGCGTCCCGCCGTCGATGTCCACACGATCAAGCTCTGGATGGACGGCGTGCTGCAGGCCCCCGCGCAGACCGCGGCGCTGCTCGCTCCCTATCTTGAAAAGACCGGCCCGGCGGGGCACTCGAAATGGCATGCGGGAGCCGCGCAGGGACAGAGTTACTTCACGCGCGACCAGGTCGACGGACTTCTGGCGGAGGCGGCCAAGGCGGGGATCGACGTGCACATGCACGCGATCGGCGACGCAACGGTGCGCCTCGCGCTCGACGGCATTGCCGACGAACGCCACCGCTATCCGGAGCTGGATTTCCGCCCGGCCATTGCGCATGCGGAGTTGGTCGATCCGGCCGACTACCGTCGCTTCAAGCAATTGGACGTCACGGCCGTGATGCAGTTCCAATGGGCCGAACGCGCGCCGTATTCGGTCGACGCCGTCGAGCATCAGCTGGGGCCGCAGCGCTACGCGCGCATGGAGCCGGAAGGCAGCCTGAAGGGCGCCGGCACGCGCATTGCGTATGGCAGCGACTGGCCGGTGGACCAGATGGCCTATTTCTACAATCTGCGGGTCGGCGTCACGCGCAGCGGCGATCCCGCGCACCCCGCGGGATTCGGTCCCCAATACGCCGGACGCCTGAACCAGGATCCCCTGTTGACGCGCGCCGACGTGATTCGCGCCGCCACGGCCCATGCGGCCTACCAGCTGAGGCTGGAGTCCAAGGTCGGTTCGATCGAACCCGGCAAGCTGGCGGACCTCGCGGTCCTCGATCGCAATTTCATGACGGCGCCCGAGAACCAGCTGGCATTCACGAAAGTGCTGCTCACCATGGTCGGCGGGCGGGTTGTCTGGCGTTCGGCGCCCTTCGACCATCTGGCAAGCAATCCCTGAGCGAAGACGGGCCGCTGCAGAGAGGTTCGGGCTCTGGGCGAGAATCACGGGCATCTGTCTTTCTCACTGCGCGTATCAATGAACTGGGACCGCCCGAATCTTTTCACGCTGCCCCTGAGCCCGTCGGCCGACGATATCGACGGCTTGAACCACACCAACAATGCCGTCTACGTGCAGTGGTGCGAACGCATAGGATGGGCCCATTCCGAGGCCTTGGGGCTGGGCCTGCCCGATTACCAGCGCCTGGACCGGGCCATGGCCATTCAGCGCGGCGAGTACGACTACCTGGCCCCCACCTTGTTGGGCGAGCAGCTGCTGCTGGGCACCTGGCTGCAGTCGGGCGACGGCAAGCTGCGCATGGAGCGCTGTTTCCAGTTCATCAGGCCCGCGGACGGGCAGACCGTCATGCGGGCGCGCTGGCAGCTGGTCTGCATCGAGATCAGCAGCGGACGGGCCAAGAGGATGCCTGCAGAGTTTTGCCAGGCCTATCGCGAAGCCCTGGAGCCGGGACGGAGCGCCGGCTGAGCTGCGCGTCAGCGGTAATTGCCGAGAATTTCGTCGAGCGCGCCCGACTGCTTCAGTTGATGGAGCGCCTTGAAGGTCTTGCTGGCATCCAGGGAGCTGGCGTGGGGGACGACGCATTGGAAGTCCACATGACCCACCGCCAGCTGCCAATTCGACAGATTGGCATCGAGGTTGTGCCTCACGAACCAGCTCAACGCCAGCACATTGCTGATGCCATAGGGCGTATGGCCGCGGGCCACCTTGGCCAGCACCTTGACCTGGTCCGGGGAGACATCGCGCTTGAGCGCGCCGGACTTGAACTGCGCATCCACGCCGGGATAGACATAGCCTTCCACGACGCTGACGCGGGCGCCCGACGCCAGGTCTTTCAAGGCGCGCGGCGATGGGCTGTCGCGCTGACCGACGACGACATCGTTGAATGAAAACAGCGCGCCGCTCCATTCGTAGGCCTCAGGAGCCTCCACCCAGGCGGGTTCCAGATAGCAGCGCAAATCAAACTGGCCGTCCATCGAGGCGGCCTCGAACCGCTTTCCGGGCAGGATGACAAAGCGGAGCGGCATTTCGAGCGAAACCGCCAATGCCTTGGAAAGATCGGGCACCAATCCGCCAACGACCTGATCGCCCTGGAATTTCGCAAACGGCATGCCCCATGAACTGCTCACGGCCACGCGCAAGGGGGGCACGTCCGCCCGCGGTGCGGATGGTCCGGTCGCGCCCATGGCCGGGATTTGAATCAAGGCTGCCGTGACGCAGAGGGCGCAGAAGCTGCAGAGGCTGCGGAAACTGCTGAAGGACCCAGGCACCTTGCAAGGCGCCTCCAATTCGTCGGAAAACCGCATCGAGACTGATTTCTTTGGTTCAATCGTTCAGTACAGAGCATGGGATGGTACTTCAATCGATGGAACCGCCGCCGTGCAGGCATAACGCGAGCCCGGACGTCGTAATCTGGATCGATGCGGAATGAATCAGCTTTGGGGCAGCTCAGCGCCACGCGCCTCCATGGGCTTGGCGGGCAGGGGGCTGGATGCACGCGAAAGTCTGTGCCATCCCAGGTAGCGCCTGGTCAGCCGCCTGGCACGCAGCTGATCCACGATCAGGCTGCCGAACGGGGAGAGGCTAGTGGCGGGCTCCTGGCCCGCGCCCATCCGGCGCAGCTGGCGCCGCACGGTCGCCATGCCGGCCAGGCTGGCCAGCGCCTTGTCCTTCCAGTCGACGACCAGGGGATCGACCGCCGATTCGGCATGCTGCCATCGCTTAGGGAGCGTGGGATCGAAGGCGAGCGCGGTCGCCATGCCAACAAGAGACACGCCGCCCGCCAGCACGCGTTCGGCGATCTCGCGCCGGCGCACTCCGCCGGTCGTCATCAGCGGCATCTTGGCGAGTCTCGCGAGCTCCTGCGCGAATTCCAGGAAATAGGCCTCGCGCGCCAGGGTCCGCCCGTCGGCGGTCCGGCCTTGCATGGCGGGACTTTCGTAGCTGCCACCGGACAGTTCGAGCAGGTCTATGCCTTCGTCGTTGAGCAGCGACACGACCGCCTTGGCATCCGCCTCGCTGAAACCGCCGCGCTGGAAGTCCGCGCTGTTGAGCTTGACCGCCACGGCAAAGCCGCTGGGAACGGCCGCCTTGACGGCCCGCACGACCTCGATCAGCAGGCGCGAGCGCTGCTCGATGCCGCCCCCGAATCGATCAGTGCGTCGATTGGTCAGCGGGGAAAGGAACTGGGAGATGAGGTAGCCGTGGGCGGCATGGATCTGCACGCCGTCGAAGCCGGCGCGCGCGGCCGCGCGCGCGGTCTCGACAAAGCCTTGCTGGACCGCCTCGATCTGTTGCCCGGTCAATTCGCGCACCGGAGCAAACAGCTTGCCGTGTTTGCCCATCTGCAGCGCGACGGCGGACGGCGCATAGCCCGGATTGCCGAGGGCGGCAAGCACCTGGCGGCCCGGATGGCTGATCTGCATCCAGATGCGCGCGCCTCCCGCGTGCGCCGCGGCGGCCCAGGCTTCGAACGGCGCCAGCGGCGTGTCGTGCTCCAGCACCAGGGTGCCAGGCCCGGTCAGGGCGTCGCGCGCCACCATCACGTTGCCCGTGATCAGCAGGCCCACGCCGCCCTCGGCCCAGCGGCGGTACAGGGCCTGGAACGATGCGCCCGGCAGTTGGCCCGGCTCAGCCAGGCTTTCCTCCATGGCGGCCTTGGCGATGCGGTTCTTCAAGGTCTGGCCGCAGGGTAGGGGAAGGGGTTCGAACAGGGGCGCATGGCTGGGTTTGGAGCTCGGCATGGTATCTCTCGACGGTGGCAATGCAGGCAGGATAAGATTCAAGTCAACTTGAATGTCAAGAGCTTGTATGCGCATTGGTGAATTGGCGAATCGCGTCGGTTTGAAAACCTCGGCCATCCGCTTTTACGAGGCGAGCGGCCTGCTCGCGCCCGGCGTCCGTGGTCAGAACGGCTACCGGGACTACGGCCCTGAGGCCATTCAGCGCATCCAGTTCATCCAACTGGCGCAGCGCCTGGGCTTTTCGCTGGACAACCTGCGCTGTCTGTTCACCGAAAATCCGCAGGAGTTCCCGCTCGACAAGATCCTGGCCGGACTGGAGACTCGGCGCGCCGAAATTGCCCAACTGCGCCGCGAACTCGATGCGCAGGACGCGGAACTGGAGCGGCTGGCCCGCGCCTGCGGCGAGGTGATGCTCGGCGGCCGAACGCTGGAGCACATTGCTTTCGATTCGATGCGAGACTCCTGAGGCTGCAGCCGTTTTGGACCTCAGTTAACGATCGTCTCCTCCAGTCCCCGCCGTGACGGACTGCGTGGATCGGATGCCCGGCAGCTGTCGCAGCGGATGGAGCGGGCCGAGCGGCAACAGTTCGAAGCTCATCAGGTGCGCCTGCCCAAGGGGCAGCTTCTCCAGCATGTCATGCGCCGCCGCCGCGTCGGTGCTGTTCAGAACGAAGACGACACCTCGCCGAGACTGCAGCGAGTACCACTGGTCAATCTTGCCCTCGAGGTAGAGCTTGACCGTTTCGCGCGCTTCGTCCGGCAGGATCGCGAGCAGCCGCGCCGGATTCGCGTCCTCGGCGATCGTGCCGATTGCGAGAATCCTGGTGGTCGGTGTGAGCGGCGCTGCCGGCGGGATGCGGTCCTCCGACGGACTTTGGCCCCATGCGCTGGCGCAAAGAAGCAGGCCGCAGGCCAGGATGGAAAGGGACGGGATTCGAAGCGACATGATGGTCCTTGCCGGATTGAATAACATTAAAAGATGTGTTCTCGAAGTGCCGCGCCCGGATCCGGAAGCGCGTCGAGTCACAGGCGCTCCAACACCGTCGCGATGCCCTGGCCGCCGCCTATGCATTGCGTGGCCAGCGCGTAGCGGCCTTGATGCCGCGCCAGCAGGGCCGCGGCCTTGCCGGTGATGCGGGCGCCGGTGGCGCCGAGCGGATGGCCGATGGCCAGCCCCCCGCCGTCGATGTTGACGGTGTTCATGTCCAGGCCCAGGTCGCGGATGCAGGCCAGGGCCTGGGATGAAAAAGCCTCGTTGATTTCCACCACGTCCAGGTCGGCCACCGAGAGACCCGCGCGCGCCAGCGCCTTGCGCGTGGCTGGAATCGGGCCGATGCCCATGATGGCCGGGTCCACGCCAACGCTTGCGAAGCTGCGGATGCGGGCCAGCGCCTGCAGGCCGTGGCGCGCGGCAAAGTCGTCGCGGGTGACCAGCACGGCCGCGGCGCCATCGGTCAGCGGGGACGAGGTGCCGGCGGTGACCACGCCTTCGGGCCGGAACGCGGGCTTGAGCCCGGCCAGTGCTTCCAGCGTGGTGCCGGGGCGGATGCAGCCGTCGGCGTCGACCCGCTCGCCGTCAGCCAGGCGTATGGGCACGATCTCGCCGGACAGGCGGCCCGCCTCGCGGGCGGCAGCGGCTTTCTGGTGGGATTGCAGCGCGAGCAGTTCCTGGTCGCCGCGGCTGACCTCCCAGCGCTGCGCGACGTTCTCCGCAGTTTCGCCCATGGAGATATAGGCCGAGGTATGTGCCTGCAATTCGGGGTTGGGCGAAAAGTTGAAGCCGCCCTGCGGGACCATGCTCATGGACTCGACGCCCACGCACAGAAAAGCGTCGCCCATGCCGGCCTCGATCTGTGCGGCGGCCATGTGCACCGCTTGCATGGATGATCCGCAAAAGCGGTTCACCGTCATGCCGCCGACGGCCTCGGGCAGGCCGGCCAACAGGCCAACGATGCGCGCCAGGTTGTTGCCCTGCGCGGCTTCCGGGTAGGCGCAGCCGAGAATCACGTCCTCGAGCAATGCCGGATCCAGTCCGGTGCGTTGCAGCAGACCTTGCACGACCTGCGCGGCCAGGGTGTCGGGCCGGACTTCGGCCAGGCGGCCCTTGCGGGCGAAGTGAAAGGGGGAGCGCGCATACGCGGCGATGACGGCTTTCATGGTGTTGCTCCTTGCGGTGATCAATCGGCGATCAATCGGCCAGATGGACGACGGGCTGGCCCTTGCGGACCAGGTAGGTCGCGAGTTCCGAGGCTTTGGCGTTGCCCACGTTTTTTGCGGCGTGGACCGTGCCGGCCGGCAGGAAGATGCCTTCGCCCGCGTGCAGAGTGACGGGCGGCTTGCCGTCGAGCTGGTACTCGATCGTGCCCGTGAGCACGAAGGCTGCTTCGTCGCCGGGGTGTGAGTGGCGCGGGAAGCTGGCATCGCGCGGCAGGTCCACGCGCACCTGCAGGGTTTCGTAGCCCGGCACGACGGCGTCGTGCCGCTGGATCTCGGCGCGGCCGATGTCTTCTTGCGGCGCGCGTTCCACCGGTGCGGCGGCGACCGAGGCCAGGAAGTTGAGCTCCTGCTGGGCCTGTGCTGTGTTCAGGGCGGCAGAGGCGCCGAGCACGAGCAGCGCCAGGGAGAAGACTTGTTTCGCTTTCATGGAATGACTTTCAATGGCAAGGGGACGGTGAGAGGCGAGGGGCCGTGTTCAGCGGGATGCCGCGGCCGCTGCGGCCAATCCGCCTGCGGGCCGCGCCATGCTGCTGTGGGCCCATTCGGCGGTGAAGAGCGCGAGTACGATGAAGACCGAGCCGACCAGGCCCAGCGAATGCCGGTCGATGTGGTTGATGGCCGCGCCGCCGAGCAGGCCCGACATCGACACGCCGACGTACAGGGCCGCCGAGTTCAGGCCCAGCAACAGCGGTGCGGCCGAAGGGGTGATGTTGATCAGGCGATGCTGCTGCGGCACGACGAAGCCCCAGCCGCACAGCCCCCACACGACGATGGCCAGGGCCGCAGTCAACAGATGCGCCGAGCTCAGCGGCAGCAATGCGAAATTCACGGCGGCGATGGCGACGGTGGCGTTGATGATGCGGCGGCTGCCAAAGCGGTCGGTCAGTCGGCCCGCCATCAGGTTGCCGATGGTTGCCGTGATGCCCCACAGCAGCAGCAGGCCGGCGAGCACGCTGGGATTGCCGCCCGTGGCACGGTCGAAGCTCAGGCCAATGTAGGTGTAGACCAGGAACAGGCCCGCATAGGCCAGCCAGGTGGTCAGCAGTGTTCTTTGCACGCGCACGTCGGCCAAGGGCGCCAGACGTTGCTGCAGACTGACGACGGGCGGCGTAGGTACGGCTGCCAGCAGAAGGGCCACGCCGAAGGCTGCGACCGTACCGACTGCGGAGACGAACCACATCGTTGCACGCCAGTCCAGCAGGCCGCCGATGAACGTACCCAGCGGCGCGCCCAGCGCCGTGGCACTGGACAAGCCCGCGATGACAATGGCGAGCGCGCGGCCGCGCTGTTCCGGCGGCACCAGCGAGGCGCCGGTGGCGGTCGGGCTGAACATCGCCGCGCCCAGTCCGGCGATGAAGCGGCTCAGCAGCACCAGGCCAATGCCGGGCGCCACCGCGGTGATCACGTTGCCGATCACGAACACCACAAGCCCGGCCATCAGCAACTGCTTGCGCGGCACATGCGCCGCGGCGGCTGCGATCACTGGCGACAGCAGGGCGTAGGTCAGGGCATAGATCGTGACCATTTGGCCGGCCAGCGCGACGGAGACGTGCAGCGACGCCGCCACCTGCGCCAATATGCCGGCCACGACGAAGCTGTCGGTGCCGAGGGCGAACATGCCGCCGGCGAGTACGAGAAGACGTTTGTCCATGTTGATTCCTGAGTTCTCCCGGGCCGTGCCAGGCCCGGGGGGAGGAGTGGTGGGGCTGCGGATTGCATCGCTGCCGTGTGGCGAACTGCTGCACGCCGGCAACCGATGGGGTCAATGTAGGAAAACGCCGGCGCAGGAAAAATGGGCCTGGGGCCAGATGACTTTTCCAGAATCCTCAAAGGGCAGCGAGGGAGGACGACGCGGCCCAGCCGCCGCCGAGCGCGCGGATCAGGCCCACTGCCGCCTGGTACTGCGCGGCTCGCACCTGGACGGCGGCGCGCCGGCCGGCGAGCTCGCTGCGTTGCGCATCCAGCAATTCGAGCTGGCTGACCAGACCCTCGCGGTAGCGCAGGTCGGACAGCCGCGTGGCTCGCGCGGCGGCGTCCACGGCCTGCCCTTCGGCGTCGCAGCGGTCGGCCAGCAGGCGCAGGCTGGCGAGCTGGTCTTCGACGTCGCGGAAGGCCGCCAGCACCTGGTCGCGATAGGCTGCGGCGGCCACATCCCATTGCGCCTCAGACTGCTTGATCGCCGCGTCGCGCCGGCCACCATCGATTAATGGCAGAGACAGCAAGGCGCCTACGCCCCAGGCGCGCGCCGACCATTTGAAGAGTTCGTCGACATTGGTCGATGCGTAGCCGCCGCTGGCCGTCAATGAAACGTCGGGGAACCAGGCCTTGCGCGCCACGCCGAAGCGCTGCTCGGCCGCCTGCATGGCGAGCTGCGCGGCGGCGACATCAGGGCGGCGTGCCAGCAAGGTACTGGGCAGGCCTGCAGGCACGATGGGCAATGCGCCCTGCCAGCCGTCTATCGTGGCCAGGCCGAAGTGCGAAGGCAGCTCGCCCAGCAGCACGGCCAGCGCATGTTCCAGCACGCTGCGTTCGAGATCGAGTGCCAGGGCTTGCGCGGTCGTCGACGCGACCTCGGCACGCACGCGCGCCAGATCGAGTTCGTCGACATCGCCGTCTTCGAAGCGGCGCTGCGTCAGCCGCAGCGTGTCCTGGTAGGCCGCGACGGTCTGCCGCACCAGGGCGCGCTCGGTGTCGAGGTGGCGCAGCTTGAAATAGACCTGCGCCACCTCGGCCTGCACCACCAGGCGGGTGTTCTCGAACAGGGCCTCGCGCGAGCGCGCGTCCAGGTGCGCGGCGTCCCGCGCCTGGCCGAGCTTGTTGAAGAAATCGGGCTCCCAGGAGGCAGTCAGCCCGGCCGTGGCGGGATTGCCCACTTCGCCGGGGTGCGAGGCCAAGGCCGGCGGCACGGTCACGCGCTGGGCATTGGTGCCCACGCCGACCTGGGGCAGCAGCTCGGCACTGGCCGCCTGCAGCAGGGCGCGGGCCTGGGTCACGCGCGCGGCAGCGGCCTGAAGGCTGGTGTTGCCGGCCGCTGCCCGCGTCTCCAGATCGTTCAGCACGGCGTCCTGGAAGACCTGCCACCAGGGGCCGCGCGACAGGTTGTCTGCTGGCGCGGATTGGACGAAGCGGGCGCCGCTGTCTTCCTTGAAGGCCTGGGGCGGCGCGGGCGCGGCGATGGGTGTAAAGCTGGACGTGCTGGCGCACCCGCCCAAGGCGGCCGCCATGGCCAGCACCAGGCCTGTTGTCTTGAAGATCGACTTCATTTGGATTCCTTCATCGAGGTCTGTGACGGCTTCATCCGTCATTCGATGGGGTGTACCGGCGCGGCCGCCAATGGCTTGCCTGCCTGGCTACCGCCGTGGCCGTGCGCGGCATGGGCAGGATTCGCCTCGGGCGCGAGCGGATCGCGGCCGTGCAGACGCAATGGCCTGTTGCCTGTCAGTCCACGCACGAAGACATAGAAGACCGGGGTCAGGACCAGTCCGAATGCGGTCACACCAATCATGCCGAAGAACACCGCCACGCCCATGGCATGCCGCAGCTCGGCTCCTGCGCCGTGCGAGGTCACCAACGGCAGCACGCCCATGATGAAGGCCAGCGAGGTCATGAGGATGGGCCGCAGGCGCAGGCGTGAGGCCTCGACCGCGGCCTTGATCGGCGTGCGTCCTTTGAACTCAAGCTCGCGGGCGAACTCCACGATCAGGATCGAGTTCTTCGCCGACAGGCCCACCAGCACCACCAAGCCGATCTGGGTGAAGATGTTGTTGTCGCCATGGGTCAGCCACACGCCGGTCATCGCGGCCAGCAGGCCCATGGGCACGATCATCAGGATCGCCAGCGGCAGCGCGAGGCTTTCGTACTGGGCTGCCATCACCAGGAACACCAGCAGGATGCACAGCGGGAATATCAGCGCCCCCGAATTGCCGGCCAGGATCTGCTGGTAGGTCAGGTCGGTCCATTCGAACTCCACGCCGGCGGGCAGGGTTTCAGCGGCAATCCGTTTGACCGCATCCTGCGCCTGGTCCGAGGAGTAGCCCGGCGCAGCCGTGCCGCTGATATCCGCCGACAGGAAGGCGTTGTAGTGCGCCGCGCGCTCCATGCCGTGCGTCTGGGAAACGTTCAGCAACGCGGACAGCGGAATCATCTCGCCCGTGTTCGAGCGAACCTTGAGAGCGCCGATGTCTTCGGCATGCGCGCGGAATGCCGCGTCGGCCTGCACGCGTACGGTGTAGGTGCGTCCGAACTTGTTGAAGTCGTTGACGTAGAGGCTGCCGAGGTAGATCTGCAACGTATCGAAGACGTCGGTCACGCGTACGCCCAGCTGGCGGGCTCTGATGCGGTCGATGTCTGCATAGAGTTGGGGCACGTTGACCTGGTAAGTTGAAAACAGCCCAGCGAGTTCGGGGGCCTTACGTGCCTTTTCGAGAAACGCTTTCTGCGCCGCTGCAAGACCTTCTATGCCGACATTGCCATGGTCCTCCAACTGCAGCTTGAAGCCGCCCGTCGTGCCTATGCCTTGTACGGGCGGCGGGGGGAAGGCCACGATGGAGGCGTCCTGGATGATCGCGAACTTCTTGTTCAGCGCCTGAGCGATCGCCGCTGCCGACAGCGAGCTGTCGCGACGCTCGTCGTGCGGCTTGAGGTTGATGAACAAGATGGCCGAATTGGAGCTGTTCGTGAAGCCGTTGATCGACAGGCCTGGAAAGGCGATGGCGTGGTTCACGCCCGTTTGCGCGAGCGCAATGTCACTCATGCGGCGCAGCACGCCTTCGGTGCGGTCCAGCGACGCGCCGTCGGGCAATTGCACGACGCCGACCAGGTATTGTTTGTCCAGCGTGGGTACGAAGCCACCCGGCACGGTCTTGAAGAGGCCAGCGGTCGCGGCGACCAGCGCCAGGTAGATGAGCAGCATCAGGCCCTTGCGCCCAATGGCCTGGGTGACGCCGCCGCCATAGCGAGTGGCGCCGGTGTTGAACAGGCGATTGAAGCGCGAGAACAGGCCGCCCAGGACGTAATTCATGCCGCGCGTGAGTCTGTCCTCGGGGGCGTCGTGCCTCTTCAGCAGAAGGGCGGCGAGCGCGGGTGACAGTGTCAGCGAATTGATGGCCGAGATCACCGTCGAAATGGTGATCGTCAGAGCGAATTGCTTGTAGAACACGCCGGACAGGCCATTGATGAAGGCCAGCGGGATGAACACGGCCGACAGCACCAGCGCAATGGCGATGATGGGGCCCGACACCTCGCGCATGGCCTGGTAGGTGGCCTCGCGCGGTGATAGTCCGTTCTCGATATTGCGTTCGACGTTCTCGACCACGACGATGGCGTCGTCGACCACGATGCCGATCGCCAGAACAAGGCCGAACAGGCTGAGTGCGTTGATCGAGAAGCCGAACACGGCCATGACCGCGAAGGTACCCACCACGGCGACGGGCACGGCCAGCAGCGGGATGATGGAGGCCCGCCAGGTCTGCAGAAACAGGATCACGACCAGCACGACCAGCAAGATGGCCTCCAGCAGTGTATGCACCACCGCCTCTATTGAAGCGCGCACGAATTGCGTGGGATCGTAGACAATTTCGTAGCCCACGCCCTCGGGCATGCTCTTCTTGAGTTCTGCCATCGTCGCGCGCACGGCGTCGGAGATGGCGATGGCATTGGAGCCCGGCGATGCGTAGATGGGGATGCCGATGGCGTCCTTCTTGTCCAGCATGGAACGCAGCGAGTAATCGGAGGCGCCCAGCTCGACGCGGGAGACGTCGCGCAGGTAGGTGACGGCGCCGTCAGCGCCGGTCTTGACAACAATGTTCCCGAATTCTTCTTCTGACTGCAGGCGACCTTGCGCATTGACCGAAAGCTGCAAGTCCAGACCTTTCACGCCCGGCGATGCGCCGACGATGCCGGCCGCCGCCTCGACGTTCTGCTCCCGAATCGCATTGACCACGTCGCTGGCAGACAGGCCGTGTTCCGCGACCTTCTGCGGATCCAGCCAGATGCGCATGGCGTAATCGCCCGCGCCGAGCAGCCCGACGTCGCCGACGCCGTCGATGCGGGCCAGGCGGTCCTTGACGTTGAGGACGATGTAATTGCGCAGATAGGTCTGGTCGTAGCGGCCGCCGGGCGAGGTCAGATGCACCAGCATGGTCAGGTCGGTAGAGCGCTTGACCGTTTGCAGCCCCAGCGCGCGCACCGCTGCTGGCAGTCGCGCCTCGGTCTGCTGGACCCGGTTCTGCACCAACTGCTGCGCCTTGTCGGGATCCGTGCCGAGCTTGAAGGTGACGGTCAGCGTCATCAGGCCGTCGGTCGTCGCCTGGCTGCTCATGTAGAGCATGCCCTCAACGCCGTTGATGGCCTCTTCGAGCGGCGTGGCCACGGTCTCGGAAATGACCTGCGGGTTGGCGCCCGGATAGTTCGCGCGCACCACCACGGAGGGGGGGACGACGTCCGGGTACTCGGAGATCGGCAGACCGCGCACCGCGATGAGTCCGCCGATGAAAATCAGCATCGACAGCACGCCCGCGAAGATCGGGCGATCAATAAAGAATTTTGGGAGATTCACGGCTTGGCCCTCAGTGGGTCGAGGTTTTGGCGTCCGCGTCGGCTTGCGCCTGCTGGGACATCAGCACATCCTGGGGCGCCAGCAATGCACCGGGGCGCGCGCGCTGCAGGCCGGTGACGACGATGCGTTCGCCCGCCTTCAGGCCCGAAGTGACCATGCGCAGGCCGTTGATGGCGACGCCCACCGTCACCTCGCGGTAGCTGGCCTTGTTTTCGGCATCGACCACCATCACGAACTTCCTGTTCTGGTCGGTGCCGATGGCGCGCTCGCTGACCAGCAGCGCCGCCTCCGGATGCGTCTGCCCCATGCGCACGCGGGCGAACTGGCCCGGAATGAGCGTGCCGTCGGCGTTGTCGAACACCGCGCGCACGCGCACGGTGCCGCTGCGGACGTCGACCTGGTTGTCGATGAGCTGCAGATGGCCCTTGATTGGTGTGTCGGCGTCGGCCGCGGTGCCGAGCTGCACGGGAATCTGCTCGACCGCAGCATGCGTGGCGCTGCGCTGGTCGGGCAGCTCGCGCAGCGCCTGGGTCACCGCCGCCTCGTCGGCGTCGAAGCTTGCGTAGATGGGGCTGACCGAGACCAGGCGCGTCAGCACCGGCGCCGTCGGGCCGGCCGCCACCAGGTTGCCCGGGGTGATCTCGATCTTGCCGACGCGGCCGGAGACGGGCGCTCTCACCTCGGTGTAGCCGAGATCGAGTTTGGCGGAGGTGAGCGCTGCCCGCGCGGCGCGCAGATTGGCATCGGCCTCGTTTTGCGCATTGGTGGCCTGGTCGGCCTCGCGTTGCGAGATGGCATGGTCGCCAAGCAGGCGCCGCGCGCGCTCGAAATCGATCCTGGCCTGGGTCAGCCGCGCCTGGGCCGCCACGACCTGGGCGTCGGCGTGCTCGACTTCGGCCTGATAGGGCGCGGGATCAATGGTGAACAGGGGGTCGCCAGCCCTGACCAGGGCGCCCTCACGGAAGTAGACGCGCTCGATGGTGCCGGGCACGCGCGGACGGATGTCGACGCGGTCAACCGCCTCGAGACGTCCCGAGAACTCCTTCCAGGGCGTGACATTGGCGCTGACGACGGCGGCGACGCCGACCGCTACCGGCTTGGGCGCCGCGGGCATGGACGTGGCGGCGGCGGGTCCGCTGCGCAAACCTGCAAGGGTTGCCAGGACCGAGACACCGGCAGTGATGGTTGTGCCGGCCAACCAGAGTCGGCGACGGGTGCGAAGAGTCGTGTGCGTCAAGGTAATGCTCCAGTAGGTCTGGTTGGGTCACGCTGTTGGCGGGTGTATCTAACGGTTTATGTTTTCGCGTGGTACGACAGAAGCCATGTACGTTGTGATCCGTCACGGCTTGCGCACTTGGGATGGGTGTCGATCAGGCGACAGGGGCCCGGTAGCGTGGCGCGGGAGACGAGCGCGACAGATTGGGGCCCAGGGCCTTTCTGGCCGTGTCGAAGCGCTCCCAGTCCGCCGCGTCTGGCAGCGAGGGAATCGTGACCAGTTCCTTGCGGTCCAGGCCGACCAGGGCAGCGTCCACCATCGCGTCGACCGGCATCACGATCTGCGAGGGCAGCTTGTGCACGGGCGTGCCCGCCACTTGCCAGAAGTCGGTGCTGGTGGCGCCGGGCAACACGGCTTGTACCTGTATGCCCTTGGCGGCCAGTTCGTGATGCAGGGATTGCGTCAATGTCAGCACGAATGATTTGCTCGCCGCGTACACGCCATTCAGCAGCTCTGGCGCCAGCGCCACGATGGATGCAATATTGATGATCGTGCCGCGTCCGCGGGCCACGAACGCCGGCGCGGCGGCCCGCGCCAGGTGGGTCACCGCGATGACGTTCAGTTGGATCATCTTGCACAGGCGATTGACGTCGGATTCGATCAGGGTTTGGGTCGCGCCGACGCCCGCGTTGTTTAGCAGCAGGCTGATGCGCGAGTCGGTTTCCAGCACCTGTCCGACGCGTCGCTGGCCGTCCAGGGTCGTGAGGTCCGCGCCTATGAATTCCGCGTAGCGGCCGGTGTCCTGGTAAATCCGGTCCGCCTGGGCCTGCAGCTTCTTCAGGTCGCGCGCCACCAGGATGAGGTCGTAGCCGCGCCTGGCCAGCCGGTCCGCATAGCAGGCACCAATGCCGCCCGAAGCGCCTGTGATCAGCGCCACACCCTTGTCAGATTGAGTCGTTTCCATTTGAAGGTCATTCCTATCAGGCTCAAAACGGTCGAGCCAGTGGATGAACTCTATGAAATGGGTGCGCTCAGATTAAGAGGCTATCGGACAGTAGACCTTTGATATTTCAGGAATAACAAGCTCTTGGCGTGTTGCGGTTCGGCGGGGCTTGCTGCCTTCATTGCGAATTGATGAAAACTGCCTTGTAGGCACAGCGGTTTATTCCCGCGGGCAGGGCCCCTAGAGTTCCCAGCCATTGACCGGTGCTTCCCGGTCGCATGGTCCAAACCGGAGAACAAGCCATGTCCAAGCTCCCGTATCGAAAGCCGCAGGTCGCTGCCCTTTTTGCTGCCACGGCTCTGCTGGCGGGCGGTGCCCTGGCCCAGGTGGCGCCCGCCCCCGAGGCGGAATTCGGCTACACCGAGGTCCGACCCGGCATGACGCTGCGGACCCTGGTCGTCCACCATCCGAATCCCAAGGGCTATGTGCTGTTCCTGCACGGCTTCCCCGAGACGGCGTATGCGTGGAAGGACATTGCCGTCAGGTTGGGCAAGGATTTTGAAGTCCATGCCTTCGACTGGCCCGGCTATGGCCAATCCACCCGGCCTCCCGCGGACCAGTTTGGCTACGCACCCCGGGACTACGCCGGCGTGCTGCGCGACTACCTCAGCAAGTCGGGCATCCCCGCCTCGAAGCTGGTGATCTACGCCACCGACATTGGCGCCTTGCCGCCGCTGCTGCTGGCGCTGGACGATCCGGGCATTGCCAAGGCGATCGTCGTCGGCGACTTCGCCCCCTTTGATCGCCCGCAGGCCATGTGGCCGGCGCTGCAAAGCCTCAAGGCCAGGCCGGGTGCCGACGGCACGCGCGCCTACATGAACAAGACCAGCGACGAGATCCTGGCCAATGCCTACCGGCGCGGGCTGAACAAGGCCGAGCAGTTCGACATCTCCAGCGAGCTCCAGCAGGACATGAACCAAGGCTGGAGCCAGGGCAGCATGAGCTCGGCCGATTCCTTCTACCACTACTACCTGCATTTCAACGAAGACGAGCACGACTTCGAAGCCCGGCTCGACCAGTTGAAGACGCCAGTCAAGGTGCTCTGGGGCGACAAGGACATCTACATCGACAAGCGCATGGGCGAAGAGTTTTCACAAAGGACCGGCGCGCCGCTCAAGGTGCTGCCGGGCGTCGGGCATTACCCGCACCTGCAGGATCCGGACCGAACGGTCGAAGAGGTGCGCGCCGAGTTCAAACCATCCATCAATGACTGAGGTCGAAAATGATTCAACATCTCAAAATGCTCGCCTTTGCTGCCGTCTCGACTGTCGGCTGCCTTGCCACGAATGCATTCGCCCAGAGTACGGGCCCCATTGGCGTTGCGTCGCCCTATGTCTCCATCGAGAACGAAGCCCAACCCAAGCTGATCGTGGACCCCGTGCCGCTTGCAAGGGGCCTGGCCATCGGCATCGTGTGGATTCAATACCGCGTGGAGAACGTGCATGTCGTGCCGGTATTCGGCGCGGGCGCCGTCAATGTCTCACCTCGAGTTGGCCATTTGCACGTGCACATGGACGACCTCCCCTGGGGCTGGGTGGAGGCGAGCGACAACAACACGATCAGCGTGGCGGGTTTGCCGCCGGGTCAGCACAAGATGCTGATCGAATTGGTCAATGCCCAGCATCGCGTGTTTCCCGGATGTACGGAATGCAGCCAGACAGTGACCTTCACCATGCCTGCGGGAGCGTCGCATTCACATTGATCGTCGACGCGAAGGCAGGGTCAGGGTCCGGTTCCCCGAGGCCGTTCCCAGCCACAGCCCGGTCCAGACCTTCTACTTTGGTGCCGACGGGCTGCTGCGCCGCCACGACTACAGCGTTGACGTGATAGGTGGAACCTCCAGCGCCAACTATGCAAGCGGCCACAAGGCATTCAACGGACTGGTCTTTCCCTCGGCACGCCGCGTCTATGCCGTGGGTGCCGACAACCTGCCGTTGCGCGACCGAGTGATTCTGTCCATCGATTTCCACGACATCGAGGTCGTCTGACGGCTGATGCTGCCGCCAGGCGCGGCAGCATCAGCCGAAGGTGAATGCGAAGGCTTTGGCGCCGGGCTGCATGAATTCGATCTCGAAGCTTCGATCGCGCTTGTCGCCGGCCTGCCGCACCAGTTGGTACAGCTTGAGGCGGTCCACCGCGCCATAGCCCTGTGCATCGACGTCCGTGCCATGGTCGGCGCCAGGCGGCTTGCCATCGAGCAGGACGCGAAACGGCACGCGCTCGTCGTCGGACCCCAGGACCAGGTGCAGATCGCGCGCGCCGAATCGGTAGAGGACGCGCGCGCCGGCGGCCTGCGCCACGGCGTACTCGCGCTCGACCATCCAGTCGCCGCCCAAGGCCCATTGATTGAAGCCCAAGGCGCCGGGGTGCGCATAGGTCTGGGCCCGGTCGGGCACCAGGCGATGGGTCATGCCCTGAGCTTGCGCATAGCCCAGATAGGTTTCGGGCGTGAGCACGCGGCCGCTGCCGCCCGCGGCCTGGACGCCACCGCCCTGCGGCTCCACATAGCCGTCCGGCACCGCGGCGGCGCCACGGTCACGCAGCAGGCGCTGTATGAGGCGCTCCAGATCGGTGTAATGGCCTTCGCCGTATTGGTGGTGGCGGACCACGCCTTGCGCGTCGACGAAATACAGGGCTGGCCAGGCCTGGTTGCGCCAGGCATTCCAGATCTTGTAGTCGCTGTCCACGGCCACCGGGTAGCTGATGCCCAGGTCCTTCACGGCTTGCCTGACGTTGACAGACCTCTTTTCAAACTCGAATTCCGGCGTGTGCACGCCGATCACGACCAGCCCGGCGTCGCGGTATTTCGCGGCCCAGGCCCGGACATAGGGCAGGGTGCGAGGCAGTTGATGCAGGAGTAGGTCCAGAAATCGACCAGCACCACCTTGCCGTGCAGGGCCTGCGCGGTCAGCGGCGGAGAGTTCAGCCACTGCACCGCGCCGCCCAGCGGCGGCAGCGCGCCCTCGACGGGCAAGACGGCCATGGTGGACGAAGCCGCGGCGGGCGCGGCTTCGGCGGCGCTGACGGGCTGCAGCCGGTCGAGCAGCGACTGCTCCACGCCGGAGGTCCCGGTTGGCGCAAGCCGCGTCAGAAAGCTGGTGTCGAGGCCGAACCCGATCGCGACGACGCCGGCGACCACCAGCCCGCCCAGGGCGCGCTTGGCCCATTCCC
>JAFALA010000017.1 GCA_019234815.1 Burkholderiaceae bacterium
ATTTCGAATTTTTTGTTGAATTTCTTGTTCTTCAACTTCTATTCGCAACACCTTGCATTCGCCTCACTGCCGCAAAGCCCTTCAAAAGAAGCTTCGTTCTGCAGCGAGCCTGCGACTATAGCATGACTTTCACAAGCCAGCGAGAAATCACTTCATTGCGCGCGGCCGGGCGTCGCAAACGCCAGTTGTGCGGCCTTCTCGGGATCCTCGGCTTGCAGCACCATGGGCAAGGCCTGCGCCAAACGGCCGGCGTCAGCACGGAGCACACGTTGCTTGACGGCTGGGATCTGCGACGGATGCATGGAGAAGCTGCGCAAGCCCATGGCCAGCAGGACGTCTGTGAACGCCACATCTCCTGCCATCTCGCCACACACGCTGACGGACTTGCCGGCTGTGCGCGCCTGCGCAATTGACGTGGAAATCAGCTGCAACACCGCCGGATGCCATGGATCGTACAGATGGGCCACCGCCTCGTCGGCGCGGTCAATGGCCAGGGTGTATTGGATGAGGTCGTTCGTCCCGATGGAGATGAAATCCACGTGCGGCAACAGCAAGGGCAGCATGACCGCCGCCGCTGGAATCTCAACCATCACCCCCAGCTCGATATCTGTGAAAGCCTGACCCGCGTCGGCAAGCTGCTGCTTGACACGTCGAATCGTTTCCTGGATTTGGCGAATCTCCGCCAGATGAGCCACCATCGGTATCAGCAGGCGCAGCTTACCGAACGCACTGGCACGGTAGATGGCGCGCAGTTGCTGGCGGAACATGGCCGGCTCGGCCAGGCTCCAGCGAATGGCCCGCAAGCCCATGGCAGGATTGAGCACATGCTCGTGGCGTAATTCGTTGGCGGTCATGCGATCGAGCGGCTTGTCGGCGCCAACGTCGACCGTCCGGATGGTGACGGGCATTCCGCCCATCGCCTCGACAGCCGCCTTATAGGCCTGGAATTGCTCCTCCTCACTGGGCAGATCGCCGCCGCGGTTCATGAACAGGAATTCGCTGCGGAACAAGCCCACGCCCGTGGCGCCGGCAGCCACCGCCGCCGTAGCGTCGGCAGGCATCTCGATATTGGCATGCAATTCGATGCGCTCGCCATCCAGGGTCACCGCTGGCGTATGGCGCAAGCGGGTCAGCCGGGCGCGTTCCAGCTCGCTCTGCCGTTGTCTGAAGCGATATTCTTCCAACATGATAGGAGAAGGGTTCACGATGACCGCGCCCACATCGCCATCGATGATGACCCAGTCGTCTTGCCGAATCAGGCGCGAAGCTTCGCGCGTACCCACTACTGCAGGAATGTCCATGCTGCGCGCCACAATGGCGGTGTGCGAGGTCTTGCCGCCGATGTCTGTGATGAAGCCCTGGAACACGCTTTTCTTGAACTGCAGCATATCGGCCGGCGCCACGTCGGCCGCCACCAACAGCAAAGGATCCTCGCCGTCAAAATCGCGCTGGACGATGGATGCCGCACCCAGTTGCGCCCCTTGCGCATCCGACGACAAGGCCGCCAGCAGGCGCTCGACCACCTGCTCCAGGTCGGCCTTGCGCTCCCGGAGGTAGTCGTCTTCCATCTCGTCAAACTGGCGCGCCAACACCTCCAGCTGGGCAGACAGTGCCCACTCCGCGTTGTAGTGCCGCTCGACGATCCACTGCTTGGTGGCGTCGATCAATGCTTCGTCATGCAAAAGCATCAGATGCACGTCCAGCAAGGCCGCCAATTCCTGCGGTGCGTCGTCGGGCAGCTCCTGCTTCAAGGTTTCTAGCTCCCGAGCCACCTCGTCACGCGCCCGCAAGGCGCGCTTGGTCTCTTCCGGGATGTCAGCCTCGTCCACGAAATAATGCGCAACATCCACCCGGCTGGATGCGACCAGCACGGCCCGGCCAATCGCCACGCCACGGGAAACGGGAATGCCAAAGACTTGGAAGCTCATGCATTGACTTTAGCAGCGTGCGCACGACAAAAGCTGCCCACCAACGTGTGATTGACATATCTTGATCATCAAATCAAATAAGTCGTCACACAGACCACCACACAAGCCGTCACACGACCGTCAAAGAAGGTTCACGGACACGTCACGGCAATCCCCGAACATGACAGGGCCAACAACGACGAGGCCATCCATGAGGGATATTCCGCTGCCGACTTTGCCGTTCTCTGAACTTCGACCGCCCAAGGCGGACCGGAGGTCACTTCCAGCAAGCGAGCACTTGGCATCACAAAATGCTGCGCCGACTCGCCTGGACGTGGCCTGGGCGCGCACGGATGATGAAGTCCGTCAGGCCCAGCGCCTGAGGTATCAGGTTTTCGTGCACGAAATGGGCGCTCGCCTGAGCGTCCCCCAAGGCGCCCCGGCCGAGCACGACGTCGATTTGTTCGACCCTTACTGTGAACACCTGCTGGTCCGCACCGTCGGATCGGACAACCAGCCCGATGAAGTCATCGGCACCTACCGCGTGCTGACCCCCGAGGCGGCACAGCGCGCCGGCGGCCTGTACAGCGAAACCGAATTCGACTTGACGCGCCTGCGCGGCCTGCGCTCACAAATGGTGGAACTGGGCCGCTCCTGCGTGCACCCGGATCACCGCTCCGGCGGCGCCATCATGTCGCTGTGGGGAGCCCTGGCAGAGTTCATGGTGCGCAACAAATTGGACACGATGATCGGCTGCGCCAGCGTCAGCATGCGCGATGGCGGCCACTATGCCGCCAGCCTCTGGAACCAGCTGGAAAAGACACATCTGGCCAGTCCGGAATGGCAGGTGCGCCCGCGCCTGCCGCTGCCCGTTGACGATTTGCGCCAGGACTTGCAGGTGGAACCGCCGCCGCTGATCAAGGGCTATCTGCGCTGCGGCGCCAAGATTTTGGGCCGCCCCGCCTGGGATCCCGACTTCAACACGGCCGACTTGCCGATGATGATGCGCATTGCCGACCTGCCTTCACGCTATCGCCGCCATTTCCTGGGCGCAGCCTGAAAGCAGACATCAAGCAGAAAAACGCAGCCCATGGGCTGCGTTTTTTATTGGCCCTCGCCGAACTTGTCGTCCACCAGCGCCGTGATGGCCTGCTGGGCTTGCGCTTCGTCTTCGCCATCGGTTTCGAGTTCGACCTGTGCACCCAAGCCTGCCGCCAGCATCATGACGCCCATGATGCTCTTGGCGTTCACGCGCCGGCCATTGCGGCTCATGAACACCTCGCATTGAAACGAACCCGCCATTTTGGTGAGCTTGGCACTGGCGCGGGCATGCAAGCCCAGCTTGTTGCTGATGGTAAGGGTCGACTTGATCATGTCTCAGGGTTTTGGATTGGGATCGGACAACTCGCAGGGCAGGATGCCTTTGACGCCCCCCTGGGCCGCCAACTGCACCAGCGCATCCAGCGGTTGCTGCACGTAACAAAGGCTGCGCCAAAGCATGGGCACATTGACGCCATTGAGGACCCGCACGGGCCCATCGGGCGCCATCAGGCGTTGCGCGGCATTGCTGGGCGTGGCGCCGAACACATCGGTCAGCACCAGCCATTCGGCATGTCCTGACGCCGCCATCTGCTCCCGGGCCTGTGCCTCGACCGCGTCGGCAGACATGTCCGGCATGACATCCAGAATCGCAAGATTCGATGCGCAGGTCGGAAACGTGTGCTCCGCAACGGCTTTCAAGGCCGAGGCCAGTGGAGCATGGGCAATCAGGAGCAATCCGGGCATGCCGGCATTATCGACGCTGTCGCTCGTTTGCCGCTCGATTGACACCCCGCCTGTCGCCACACATCACGAAAATCAGACAAATTTACCGCCGCAGGCGCAGCGCAAGTCTGTGCATCAAGGCGCAAAGCTGACGGAGTCAAGAAAGCTGGACCAGGCCGCATCGTCGATCCGGTCTCCTTGCTGCAGCACCCGGTAGACCCGCAGCCCGCGCGCAAAGACGGCCCATCTGGCCTGCTGCGGTGCGCCTTGAAGTTCATAGACACCGGATCCAGCCATCGGCGTGGCGCCGCGCAGATTCATGCCACCAGGGCGTTCAGATGGCGTGCCATGTCCGAGCTTTGCAGCCAAGGTATCGCGCATTTGCTTCACGGCAGGTTCCAGCAGGCGAGGATCCTGAACATCGGCCCAGGCCAGCGAAAAGCGCTGGCCTGCCGCCGTGCAGACAGCCAACCCCATCGCGGGACCCGCTGCCGTGGCCTCGTGCTGCGCCACCTCCGGTTTACAGGGGAAGGCCATCCGGATATCCGCCGCCGAGATACGGATTTCGCGCCAGTCCAGCGCCGGCGAGCAGGCCATCAGGCCCGCGATCGCCGAACCGATGAATGGCACAAACGCCGCAAAGCGTGGCCCTGGGCCAGGATGCAATGAAAACCTTCCAGACAAACGCATGAATCCATTATGACCACGCGTCACGTCCAGCCCTCGACGCGCTGTTTTGCCCTCGGAGTGACAGACAATGTCAGCATGAACACTGCCTTCCAATCTCCCGCTTCCACGGATGTCATGGCCCCTGGCGCGCTGGCCGGCGTCAAGGTACTGGACCTTTCCCGCGTGCTGGCCGGCCCCTGGTGCACCCAGACCCTGGCCGACCTGGGCGCCGAAGTCATCAAGATTGAACGTCCTGGCATGGGCGACGACACCCGCGCCTGGGGCCCGCCCTACCTCAAGGACACGCAAGGCGGGGACAGCAGCGAAGCCGCCTATTTCCTGGGTGCCAACCGCAACAAGCGCTCCATCGCCATCGATCTGGCCGCACCCGAAGGCCAGGCGCTGATCCGGCAGTTGGCCCTGCAGGCCGATGTGCTGGTGGAAAACTTCAAGGTCGGCGACCTGGCCCGCTATCAGCTCGACGCCCAGACGCTGCGCGCCCTCAATCCCCGGCTGGTGTTCTGCTCGGTGACCGGCTTTGGCCAGACCGGCCCCTACAAGGATCGCGCCGGCTACGACTACGCCATCCAGGGCCTGGGCGGCCTGATGAGCGTCACCGGCGAGCGCGACGACCTGCCCGGCGGCGGGCCGCAAAAAGTCGGCGTGGCCGTGGCGGACCTGTTCACCGGCATGTATGCCACCGTGGCGATCCTGGCGGCCTTGCGCCACCGCGACCTGACCGGCGAAGGCCAGGTCATCGACATGGCCCTGCTCGACACCCAGACCGCCATGCTCGCCAACCTGGGCGCCAACTACCTGTGCACGGGCGTTGCGCCCAAGCGCATGGGCAACGCGCACCAGAACATCGTGCCCTACCAGGTGTTCGAGGCCAGCGACGGCCACTTGATCCTGGCCGTCGGCAATGACGCGCAATTTGCCAAGTTCTGCGAGCTCGCCAATCACCCGGAATGGGCACAAGACTCCCGCTTCGCGCGCAACGCCGACCGTGTCCGCAACCGCGAACTTCTGGTGCCGCAACTCGCCGAATGCATCAAGACCCGCCCCCGCCAGACTTGGTTGAGCGCCCTGGAAGCAGCCAAGGTGCCCTGCGGGGCCATCAACAACCTTGCCGAGGTTTTCGACGACCCGCAAGTGGTGGCCCGCAACATGAGCGTCACCGTGCCCCACCCGCTCAACCCGGAGCTGCGTCTGGTGGCCAGTCCCATCAAATTGTCGGCCACCCCGGTGCAATACCGCCGCCCGCCGCCGCTGCTGGGAGAACATGGCGACGAGATCCTGGCCGCCATGGGCTTGAGCGATGACGAGGTCCAAACCCTGAAGTCAAAAGGTGTCGTGGGCTGAGCCCGTCATTTCCCCCGAATTGCGGGATGGACGCTTTCATCCATAGCTGGAACGATGGCGCACTCTATGAAAGGGCTTCATCCCTTGGCCGATTTGGGTCCTTCAGCAGTACCAGCCATGCAAAAGCCGCCCCTTCCACCCACTGCCGCTCCGCGCGCCGCGAATGATGTCACGCAGGCGCCGAGCCCCTTGCAATGGGCGGAAATCGTGCAACAACTGGGCGCTGAAATCGCGACGCCGCTGAGTGCGGCGCTGGAGCGCATCCACGACCTGATCGCCACGGGCCAGATCGACCGCCAAAGCCTGCGCGCGCTGCGTGAAAACGTCAGTTTGGCACGCGAAGCGGGCATGATCGCCCAGCAACTGGCGCGCCTGGCCTCGGGTCGGCTGCGGCTGGCCCGCGAGCGCGTGCAACTGGCGCAGGTGCTGCGCAATGTGCTGGCGCACCGCAGCCGGGAGTCGCAGGCGCGCGGCATCCAGATCCGCCAGTTGCTCAAGCCCATGGAAGTGCTGGGCGACGGTGCCTTGATATTTTCCTTGCTCAACGCCCTGATGGACTGGGCGCTGGCTTGCACACATTCGTCCATCGACCTGCGCCTGGACCTGACACCCTGGCCCGCCAAGGCGCGTCTGGTGTGCCGTTTTGCGCATCGTTCGCTCGAGATGATCGACGATGCCAGCCCCGACGACCTGCCCGAGACCCTGAACTCGATGCGCTGGCGTCTGGTCGAGCAAACGGCCATGACCATGGGCGTGCTGGCGCTGCGCGAAGACGAAAGCGGCATCACCGTGTTGACGCTCGAATTCCCGCATACCTTGAGTGAAGAGCCCGGCATGTCGGGCCGGGACGAGCACCATGGCGTGGACGCGGCGCCCACCACGGGCCTCAACTCCCGCCCGCTGGCCGGCAGCCATGTGCTGCTGGTCACGCCACGCCATGACCTGCGCCTGCAGGTCCAGGACGCCGTCAGGCACATGGGCCTGATCATCGACTGCGTCAATTCAGCGTCGGAAGCGCTGCAGTTGTGCGCCGAAGGACTGCCGCACGCCATCATTTTTGAATCGGCGCAACGCGGCCCGGCGTTCGAGCATCTGTTTGCCGATGTGCACCAGGATGTCGCGGGGCTGTGCTTCGTCGAGGTGTTCGACGACGCGCAACCCACCCAGTTGTCCACGGCGACCGCCGACGGCATTGCCCGCGTCGCGCGCAAGAACCTAAGCGAAGCCTTGTCGACTGTGCTGCTTTTCGAAATGTCCAAGACGCATTGAGCTGGGTCCAAGCCTTCCTTTCCGGATTGGCCTAAACTTGTCCATCCGCTCAAGGACTCCCAGATGAAGCTCCGTACCGTCCTCATTCCAGGCCTGCTCGTGCTGGCGCTCGCCGCCGCAGGCACCTTAGGCTATCGAAGCCTGCTCAGCCATGACAGGGCGCCCCGCGTCAGCTATGTGCTGCTCGACGGCGCCCCATCCAATTCCGACAGCTGGAAGGGCAAGGTCATGCTGGTGAACTTCTGGGCCACCAGCTGCAGCACCTGCGTGCACGAGATGCCGCAAATCATCGCCACGCATGAAATGTTCAAGGCGCGCGGCTTCGACACCCTGGCCGTCGCCATGAGCTACGACCCGCCCGCCTTCGTCTCAAACTTTGCGCAAAGCCGGCAACTGCCCTTCAATGTCGCGATCGACAACACCGGCGACATCGCGCGCCAGTTCGGCGAGGTCCGGCTCACGCCCACCTCGTTGCTGATCAACAAGCGCGGCGAAATCGTCAAGCGCTTCGTGGGCGAGCCCGATTTCGCCGCCCTGCACGAGTTGATCAACCAGTTGCTGGCCGAGTCTTAAGCCCCCAAGGTCTCAGGCACCCACGCCGGCATGCGCCGCCTGCTGGTCGGCGTGATAGCTCGAGCGCACCATGGCGCCGACTGCCGCATGGGTGAAGCCCATCTTGTAGGCCTCGGCCTCGAACATCTTGAAGGTGTCGGGGTGCACATAGCGGCGCACCGGCAGATGGTGGCCTGAAGGCGCGAGATATTGCCCGATGGTGAGCATGTCGATGCCATGGGCCCGCATGTCGCGCATGACCTGCAGGATTTCCTCGTCCGTTTCGCCCAGGCCCACCATGATGCCGCTCTTGGTCGGAACATCCGGCACTTCAGCCTTGAAGCGCTTGAGCAGGTTCAGGCTGAATTCGTAGTCCGATCCCGGGCGCGCTTCCTTGTACAGGCGCGGCGCGGTTTCCAGGTTGTGGTTCATCACGTCGGGCGGCGCGGCGCGCAGGATATCGAGCGCGCGGTCCATGCGCCCCCGGAAATCGGGCGTGAGGATCTCGATCTGCGTGCTGGGGCTCAGTTCACGGATCTTGCGGATGCATTCGACGAAATGGCCGGCCCCGCCGTCGCGCAGATCGTCGCGGTCGACGCTGGTGATCACCACGTACTTCAGCTTCAGCGCCGCAATCGTCTTGGCGAGATTGACCGGTTCATCGGCGTCCAGCGGATCGGGGCGGCCATGCCCCACGTCGCAGAACGGGCAACGGCGCGTGCATTTGTCACCCATGATCATGAAGGTGGCCGTGCCGTGGCCGAAGCACTCGCCGATGTTGGGGCAGGACGCTTCCTCGCAGACGGTGTGCAGCTTGTGCTCGCGCAGGATCTGCTTGATCTCGTAGAAGCGCGTGGACGGCGAGCCGGCCTTGACGCGAATCCAGTCGGGTTTCTTCAGCGTTTCCGCAGGCACGATCTTGATGGGGATGCGCGCAGTCTTGGCCTGTGCCTTTTGCTTGGCGCTGGCGTCGTAGGCCTCGCCGGTCTGAACTTCGTGAGTGGTGTTGTCGCTAGGCATGTCGGCCCCGGAATTCAGCGCGTCAACAGCGCAGCAAGGCGCTCGCCAAAACGCTGGGCCACTGTGGGCCAGTCGGTCAAAGCTCCCAGTGTAACGAGGTCCACCGTTTGCAACCCTGCGTAGCCGCAAGGGTTGATGCCATCAAAGGGCTTCAAATTCATATCCACGTTCAAGGCCACGCCGTGATAAGTGCAGTGACGGCTGACCTTGATACCCAGCGCCGCCACCTTGCCCAGGCCGCGAAACGGGTCCTCAGGGTGCGCCGGCCCGCTCAACGCGGCATGCGCGCCCGGGTCTTCCACCCTCACGTAAATGCCGGGGGCTCCGGCAACGCGGTGTCCGGTGACGCCAAAGCTCGCCAAGGTCTGGATCACGGCCTCTTCGAGGCGGTAGACGTATTCACGCACGTAAATACCCAGGCGCTGCAAATCGATCAGCGGATAGGCCACCACCTGACCCGGGCCATGGTAGGTCACCTGCCCACCGCGGTTCGTTTGCACGATGGGAATGCCGTCGGCATGCAAGACGTGGGACGCCTGGCCGGCCAAGCCCTGCGTATAGACAGGGGCATGCTCGCACAGCCAGATTTCGTCTGGAGTGTCGGCTTGGCGCGATTCGGTGAAATTCCGCATCGCTTCGAAGGTGGCCGCATAGTCGACGCGACCCATGGTTTTCAGCAACATGCGTGAAATGGTAGCGCGACACGGGGTCTACCCCCTACCCGCTGCAGGAAAGACACAGGCAAATTCGACCCTTGCATCACCGTGGCCGCTCCAGCGAGCCGCCCCATGGACTTTCATCCAACTATGGCTTCACACCCCACCCACCGCGTTCATTTTGTGCAAAGACTGGTCATTGGCATCTCACTCGGCGCCGCCTTGGTGGGCAGCGCACTGGCGGGTCCGCCGCCTTCCGTGGAAGCCGCCATCGCCGCCTACGCGGCAGACGACCTGCCCACGGCGGCGCAGGGTTTCACGCGCTTTGCCCAGCAAGGCTCGGCACTGGCGCAATACAACCTGGCCATGATGCACTTGCGCAACGAGCTGCCGCAGGCCAACGCCGCCACCGCGCATCATTTGCTGCTGCGGGCGGCCCGCCAGCACTTCGTCCGCGCCGAACTGGCGCTGGGGGAGTTCTATGAACAGGGGCGCCAGCATCGCAGCGGCATGCCAGATCTGCAGCAGGCCGTGCATTGGTACGCGCTGGCGGCCGAGCACGGCAGCGTCGACGCCCAGGTCGCCATGGGCACCGCCTTTTACCTGGGTCGCGGCGCCAAGCAGGATCCCCAACAAGCTGCCCTGTGGTTCAGGCAGGCCGCCACCGGCGGCGACGTCGGCGCCCAGTATCTGCTGGCTTCGATGTACGAAAACGGCCTGGGAGTCGACCAGGACTTGCGCCTCGCCCGCTACTGGTACGCAGCGGCGGCGGCCAATGGCGACGAGGCCGCGCCGTTCAAGGTCAAGGAGCTCGACGCACGCCTGATCCAGGAGCCAGCGCTGTGATCAGAGCACCACTTTGACCATCGGGTGGCTGCTCAAGGTGCGGTAGAGCTCGTCGAGCTGCTCGCGGCTGACCGCAGTCACGGTGATGGTCAGGCCCAGGTAGTTGCCGCCCTTGCTGGGCCGCTGCTCCACCGCGCCGGCGTCGAACCCGGGATCGAATTGCTGCGCCACCATCACGATCGCTTCGACGAAGCCCTCCACATGGGCACCCATCACCTTGATGGGGAAGCGCGAGGGGTACTCAATGAGCGATTGCTCGGGCGGAATTTCCGGTGCCATGCGCGGACCTCTTCAACAAATAGGCAATTGGGCTCAGATCGACTGCAGCAGCTTGGCCTGCTGGTAGGCTTCGTACAAGCGTGCATAGACCGGGCCAGGCTTGCCATGCAAGGCGCCGTGCCCCACGGGCTGATGATCCAGCTGCGTGACCGCAAGGATTTCCTTGGTGGCCGACGTGAGCATGATTTCGTCGGCGGCAAAAACGTCCGCTTCCGCGATCGGGCACAGGTTGTAGGCCACGCCGACCTCCTCGCACAGCTCGCGCAGCAAGTCGACCCGGATGCCCTCCAAGGCATGCTCGCTCTTGGGCACGCCCAGCAAGGCGCCTTCCTTGACGATCCAGACATTGGACGCCGAGGCCTCGGTCAGGAAGCCGTCGCGAAACAGGATGGTTTCCGCCGCGCCCTGGTCGGCAGACATCTGCCGCGCCATCACGTTGCCGAGCAGCGAGACGCTTTTGATGTCGCCGCGCTCCCAACGGAAGTCGCGAGCGCTCACGCAGGCCACGCCCAGGTGGCGCTGCTCGGCCGGCACTGGCTGGGCCTGGGTGCTGTAAGCAAATACCGTGGGTTGGATGTCCAGCGGCATCACGTGGTCGCGCGCCGCCATGCCGCGCGTCACCTGCAGGTAAACCAGCTGATCCGCCCCGCCATTGCGCGACACCAGTTCGCGCGCCAGCGCCAACCACCTCTCATGGGACAGCGGGTTGTGGATGCGGACCTTGTCCAGGCTGCGCTGCAGGCGCGCCATGTGGGCGTCGAACAGGAACAGGCGTCCGCCATAGGCCGGGATCATCTCGTAGACACCGTCGCCGAAGATGAAACCGCGGTCCATCACCGAAACCCTGGCCTCGGCCAAGGGCGAGAACTCGCCGTTCAGGTAACAAGTCACATCAGGCAACAAGGCGTTCATCGCGGTCTCTCCTGTTCAGGCCATCAGCACGCTTCAACACCACAAAGCATTCACTTGATCCACAAGCGAATGGCGTCCCAGGCCCGCCCCAACAATCCTGCCACCGGCACGGCATCGCGCACGACCAGAGGGATTTCCGCCACCGGCGTGCCGGCCGCCGTGCTGACCTTCACCGTACCCACGCGCTGCCCGCGGGTCAAGGGGGCCACCAACGGATCGGTACGTTCAATTTGCGTTTGCAGTTGCGTGCCATCGCCATGCGGCACCGCCACATACACCGCGCTATCGGCTCCGAGCTTGACCTCAGAGACCGTGCCCTTCCAGACCTTGACCGTGGCGATGGCCTGGTCTTTCTCGAACAGGCGCACGGCGTCGAAGGCCACGTAGCCCCAGTTCAAGAGCTTCTGGCTTTCATTGGCACGTGCTTCCTTGGACGCGGTGCCCATCACCACGCTCAGCAGGCGGCGCTTGCCGTTGGGGAAATCGCGCTGCGCGCTGGCCACCAGGCAATAACCCGCCGCGTCGGTATAGCCGGTCTTCATGCCGTCCACCGAAGGGTCGCGTCCCAGCAGCATGTTGCGGTTGCTCTGGCGGATCTTGTTGAAGGTGTACTCGCGCTGCGAGTAGTACGGAAAGTACTCCGGATAGTCCTTGATGATGTGCGCAGCGATCACGGACATGTCGCGCGCGCTGCTCTTGTGGCTGGGCGCCGTCATGCCAGTGACGTTGCTGAAGTGCGTGTTCTTCAGGCCCCAGGCCTGCGCCTGGCGGTTCATCATGCCGACGAACTGGTCGACCGTGCCACTCACGCCCTCGGCCAGGGCCACCGCCGCATCGTTGCCCGACTGGATGATCAGCCCGCGCAGCAATTCATCCACCTTGGGGTGCATGGTGGTGTCGATGAACATCAGCGAAGGATCGCCCTTGCGCTCGTCCCAGGCGAGCTTGGACACCGGCAGGGTCTGCTCCAGCGTCAGGCGCTTTTCCTTCAGGGCGTTGAACACGATGTACGCCGTCATCAACTTGGTCAAGGAGGCCGGATCATTGGGCGCATCGGCCTCGCGTTCCGCCAGCACCTTGTCGGCGGTCAGGTCGACCAGCACATAGCTGCGCGCCGCAATTTCAGGCGGCTGGGGGGCCTCGGCGACAGCCGACAGGGACATGGCCGCAGCCATGGCAAAAGCGATCAGACTCTTCATTCGAGCTTTCAAGGGGTCAAAACAAATCGGTATCGGTCTGCTCGTGCGTGCAATACAGCTGCTTCAGGCAGCATGCCAGCTGCGCAACACGATATTCTTGAGCAAAGGCAGCTGGCCGTGGAAAAAATGGCCGACGCCTGGCACCACGGTCACAGGCAGGGACTGCGGCCGGGCCCAGTCGAGCACGGCACTCAGCGGCACCACGTCGTCGACCTCGCCGTGGATCACGACAGTATCGGCCGGCACCGGCGCGGTGTCGAACCGAGAAGTGGCCGGCCCCACCAGCAGCAAACGCTCGGCGGCCTGCTCGGCTGGCAGTTGCTGCGCCGCACGCGAAGCCACAAAGCCGCCGAACGAAAACCCGGCCAGGACCAGCGGCAGGCCTTCGACGCGAAAACCATGCACCACGGCCAGGCAGTCATCCACCTCGCCGCGCCCTTCGTCCCAGGCGCCTTCCGAGCGGCCTATGCCGCGAAAATTGAAACGCACGGTGCGGTAACCCAGTTGCACCAAGGCGCGCGCCAAGGTCTGCACCACCTTGTTGTCCAGCGTGCCGCCCTGGGTCGGATTGGGATGGCAGATCACGGCGACGCCGCGAACGGCCTGCCCGTCCGCCGCAGAGGCCGGCGCATCGATGGCGCATTCGAGCTGGCCTGCCGGACCGGCGATCTGCTGCCTGAGCGTAGAACTGTTCATGCCGATCAACGCCCCACGTTGTCGGGTAGCAGCAGACGCTCCACCACCTTGCCGTGCTTGAGATGGCTGTCGACGATCTCGTCGATGTCCGAGCGGTCCACGTAGGTGTACCAGACCGCGTCCGGATACACGACCGCCACGGGTCCGCCCGCGCAGCGGTCCAGGCAACCCGCCTTGTTGACGCGAACCCCGCCCGCGCCCGCCAGACTTTCTGCCTTGACCCGCGACTTGCAGTGGTCGAAGCCCTCCTGGGCGCCATGCTGCGCGCAGGCGTTCTCACCGTTGTCGCGCTGGTTCAGACAAAAAAAGATGTGGCGTTGGAAATAGCTCATACGCCGATTGTAGGCAGAGCCGGTCGGACCCAAGGGGCATCACTGATCGGGCTGGGCCACGCCCCACAGCAGCCAGATCAGGCTGACAAAGGGCCAGGTCCAGCCTATCCACTGCGCCAGTCCGTAGAAATGAATGAACCGCCCTTGCTCCCAGGCCTGCAGGTTGACGGTCAGGTAGGGATCCGTCGGGGCCACCGTCACCAGCGCGATCAGGCTGGTCAGCACCACCAGACCCAGCGCGGCATTCACGCGCCGCGGCAGCATGCAAGCCACCAGGCCCAGGACGGAGGCGATCAGCAAGCCCGTCCAGGTTCCGGACGTGATCCAGGCCCAGGCATGCTGAGGCCCGAAGTTCATCATGGTCGAACCCGTGGTCACGACCACGCCGACCGCCAGCCCGAGGAGCACCAGCAGCACGCGCCGCTTGCCCGGCCTCGCCACTGACAAGGCCAGCAAACAGGGCGCCAGCAGGCCCAGCGCAATGGCCACGATTTCGAGGCCCGGCGGCAAAGGCAGATCGGACCAGCCTTCGTCCTGGGTCAGGGCCCAGGGCGTGCCCACCAGCGCCGCCTCGCTCCAGTCGCGCAGACGCGGCAGCAACTGCCCCTCGCCCAGCGGCAGCGGCGCGGGAAACAGCAGGCCCACCGGCCACAGGGCCAGCAGCGCCAAGGCACCCGCACTGTGCCGCACGAACCAATGCTCGCGCACCAGATGCCAGCGGCGCATGCCGCCGAAACGATGCAGCACCAGACCCAGCAGGATCCCCAGCCAGGCGCCCAGGCTGTTGAGCAGCCAATCCGCCAGCGAAGGCACGCGGCCAGGCAGGAAATACTGCAAGGTCTCCATCGCGAAAGACAAGGCCGGCGTGGCCAGCAGCCCCCAGGCCACGCCGACACGAAGCGATCCGCCGCTGCGGATCACGGCCGCCAGCACCAGCACGCCCAATGGGATATAGCCCAGCACATTGGCCCAGACATCGAACAACTGCCAGTAATGCGGCCAGGGCAAGCCGATCACGCCCTGCCAATTCATGCCCGGCGGCAGACGCCAAGGCCAAAAAGGATAGAGGCTGGCATAGATCACCAGCAGCAGATAGCTCAATACCAACCAACTGGCAGAGCTGCGGCGACGCATCTCAATGCTCCCGCCGAGTCAAATCGGCTTGACCACCACAAGCACCACGATGCCTGCAAACAGCAGCACGGACACTTCGTTGAAGACCCGGTACCAGCGATGGCTGCGACGATTGGCCAGCAACTCAAAGCTGCGCAGGATAGCTCGGCAAATGAAGTGGTATGCGACCGCACCCAGTACCAACAGCAATTTGGCGTGCAGCCAGTAATTGCCCGGTGCGCGGCCGATACCGAAATAAAGCCACAGCGTCAGGCCCAGCGCCAGGGCCGGTACCATCAACAAGCTCATGAATCGATAGAGCTTGTGCCCCATCAGCAGCAGGCGTTCACGCTCGGCATGGCTGTCAGGCGGCACCATCGCCAAATTGACGAAAATGCGCGGCATGTAAAACAGGCCCGCAAACCAAGCAGCGACAAAAACGATATGAAACGCTTTAACCCAGAGCATGCTGCAATTATCGGTCCGAGAACTGGCGCCTGAGCTCCATATTCAATAGGTTGATTTAAATCAATCCCACAAAAAAAGCCCCGGCTACAGGGCCGGGGCGGTAAAGCCTTATCGCTGTCATCACGCTAAGGCTCCTGCTCAGGGAGGAAAAGCAGGGAACGACGCCTTGCGGCTATCATTCGCGTTCAAGTTTATCAGATCAATAAGTTTGTTGCTGCTACGGGATTGCGCTTATTTACGGCAAAACTACACACATTTGTGTACATTGCGGGCGCTAAATGTGCAGGGTCTTCGCATAAATTGATACTCGCTCAAATCCGAGCGCCAAACACGCCACAGGCATCCAGCCAGGAGATTTCCTTGTCTCGTATCACCCCGCCGCCTTTTCCGCTCAGCCGCCCTCGCCGCCTGCGCCGCGACGCCTACACGCGCGCCCTGGTTCGCGAGAACACATTGAGCGCCCAGGACCTGATCCTGCCGGTCTTCGTTCATGAAGGCGAAAACCGGGTCGAGCCCGTGGCATCCATGCCCGGCGTGTCACGCCTGAGCCTGGACCGCCTGCTGGAGGTGGCCCACGAATGCGTCGCGCTGGGAATTCCGGTCCTGGCGCTGTTCCCGGTGATCGATGCCAGCCTCAAGACGCCTGACGGCATTGAAGCGACCAATCCGGACGGACTGATTCCCCGCGTGGTGCGCGCGCTCAAGGCGCAGGTGCCGGAGCTGGGCATACTGACCGACGTGGCGCTCGACCCCTACACCAGCCACGGGCAGGACGGCGTGCTCGACGAGTCCGGCTACATCATCAACGAGCAGACCGTCGATCTGCTGACGCGCCAGGCGCTGGTGCAGGCCGGGGCCGGCGTCGACATCGTGGCGCCTAGCGACATGATGGACGGACGCATCGGCGCGGTGCGGCAGGCGCTGGAGAGCGCGGGGTACATCCACACCCGCATCATGGCCTACAGCGCCAAATACGCGAGCGCCTTCTACGGCCCTTTCCGCGACGCCGTGGGCTCCAAGGCAAACCTGGGCAAGGCCGACAAGAAGACCTACCAGATGGACCCCGGCAACAGCGACGAGGCCTTGCGCGAAGTGGGGCTCGATATCGCCGAAGGCGCCGACATGGTGATGGTCAAGCCCGGCATGCCCTACCTGGACATCGTGCGCCGCGTGAAGGACGAATTCCGCGTCCCCACCTTCGCCTATCAGGTCAGCGGCGAATACGCCATGATCAAGGCCGCCGCCGCCAACGGCTGGCTCGACCACGATGCCGTGATGATGGAGGCCCTGCTGGGCTTCAAGCGTGCCGGCGCCGACGGCGTGCTCAGCTATTTCGCGCTGGAAGCCGCGCGCCTGCTGAAATAAGCCTTCAGCGCCGCCGCCCGGCGTAGGGATCGGCGAAGCCCAGGCCTTGCATCAGCTCGCTCTCGCGCGCCTCCATGCATTCGGCCTCTTCGTCGTCCTCGTGGTCGTAGCCCTGCGCGTGCAGGCTGCCATGCACCAGCATGTGGGCGTAATGCGCGACCAGGTCCAGCCCCGCCTCCTGTGCCTCGCGCTCGACCACCTCGGCGCAGATCACCAGGTCGGCGCACACGACCGGCTCGTGGCTGTAGTCGAAGGTAAGCACATTGGTGGCGTAGTCCTTGTCGCGGTATTCGCGATTGAGCGCACGGCCTTCGTCGGCATCGACGACGCGCACCGTGATTTCACCCGGCGCCTCGAGGGCCGAACGAATCCAGCGCGCCACCTTGTGGCGCGGCAACAAGGCCTTGTGGCGCGGATCTGCAAATTGAAGTGAGAGCTGAAGTTCAGGCTTGGACATGGATTCGCTCGGCAATTGGGGGGCTGAATACTGAACGGGCGCGATCAGGTGCGATCAGGGCCTTGCACCCTGCGCGCGGGCCTTCTCGACGGCCTGCGCCTCGTAGGCGTCGACGATGCGCGCCACCAGCGGGTGCCGCACCACGTCGGCGGAAGTGAATCGGGTCATCGCAATACCCTTGACGCGCGCCAGCACGCGTTCGGCGTCGATCAAGCCGCTGGTGACGCCGCGCGGCAAATCGATCTGGCTGGTGTCACCCGTCACCACGCAGCGGCTGCCAAACCCGATGCGCGTCAGGAACATCTTCATCTGCTCGGGCGTGGTGTTCTGCGCCTCGTCGAGGATGACGAACGCGTGGTTGAGCGTGCGGCCGCGCATGAAGGCCAGCGGCGCGACCTCCAGCTGCCCCTTTTCAAAGGCCTTGGTGACCCGGTCGAATCCCATCAAGTCGTACAGCGCGTCGTACAACGGACGCAGATAGGGGTCGACCTTCTGGGTCAGATCACCCGGCAGGAAACCCAGGCGCTCGCCCGCCTCGACGGCAGGCCGCGTCAGGATGATGCGCTGCACCGACGAGCGTTCCAGCGCATCGACCGCGCAAGCCACGGCCAGAAAGGTCTTGCCGGTGCCCGCCGGCCCCACGCCGAAGCTGATGTCGTGCGAAAGAATGTGGCGCAGGTACTGCTGCTGATTGGGCGTGCGCGCGGCCAGGTCGGCCCGGCGGGTGCGCAGCACCAGCTCGGACTCCGTCGAAGCAGGTGCCGGCAGCCCCTCGCCCCCCTCCGCGGCACGGCGTGAACGCGTAGGCGCCGCGCGCACATCGGCCTGCGCCTGGACCAGGGCCAGCTGCAGTGTCTCGGCCGAGATCACGCGCCGTGCGCGCTCATACAAGGTTTCCAGCAATGCCAGCGTTCGTTCGGCCGCAGCCTTGGCGCCTTCAATCCTGAACTGTTCGGTCCGACGACTGATGCGCACTTCCATGGCCACCTCGATCTGGCGCAGATACTCGTCAAGCATGCCGCACAAGTGCTGCAGCCGGATGTTGTCGATCGGAGTGAATGCGTGGCGAATGATCAAGATGCGCTTTCAGGGCAGTGGCGATGGAGGCGCGCTATTGTCGCGCGCCTCGCTGCCTGATGCTGGCCCCGGGAACGCCGCCGTCGTCACTCCTGCACAATGCCCCCCCATGAAACACAACTCGCCAACCTTGCGATGGCTCACCCGTCTCGTGCTGTGGATGGTCATGAGCACGGGGCTATTGCCGGCAGCACGGTCCCTGACCCTGGAACAGGCCCAGGCCGTGGTCAGCCAGGCCGCAGCCTTCCCCGAGCAAGGTCCCGTTCAGGAAATCACCCTGCCGGACTACTGGGGAGACAGCCGCCCCGATTTCCAAGGCCGCGTGTGGTATCGGCTGCACTTCACCCACAGCGCCGGCGACACCCGTTCGCACGAACCCCTCGCCGTCTACATGGCCCAAGCCTGCAGCCAGGTCCAGGTGCGTTTGAACCGCCGCGATCTGCCCGCCACCGGCCGCCTGGACGACCCTATCAGCGATCATTGCAACGCCCCCTTCCTGGTCGCCTTGCCTCCCGATTTGCTCAATGACGGCGACAACCTGCTGGACCTGAATCTGGCAGGATACAGTCGCCAGTCGCTGCATGCCACCGCGCAGACCGCTGGCCTCAGCTCCGTCGAGGTCGGCCCCTACGACCGCCTGGCACACCGGCGGGCCTGGTTCGACTTCTGGCAGATCCAGCTGCCGCAAGCCCTGTGCGCCATGCTGACCATCATGGCCATTGCCATGGCCCTGTTGAGCCAGACCGACCGGCGCGAGCGACCTTTGATCTTCCTGTCGGGCCTGATGCTGTGCTGGACCCTGGAGTCCGTCCCGCTCTGGGTCAGCGACCTGGCCATGCCGCACGCCCTGCTGGAGGTCGTGCTCGCCAGCATCGCCCCGCTGATGATCCTGTGTGCCGTGCAGTTTCTTTTGCGCATGCAGGGCTGGCAACACCCCGGTCTGGACACCTTCCTGATCGTTCAATGTGTACTGGCGTCAGCGTCCTTCTGGCTGGTCCGCGACAACAGGCTGTTCCTGCTTTCCAGCCTTTGGGACACCCTGTTCGTCGTGGAGCTGGTGCTGAGCCTCGGGCTGTATGTGTGGCTGCGCAAGGAAGCAACGCCGCCGTCGGACTCGACCTTGACGGCGGCAAATTCCGCGCAGGCATCGTTCAGCGTCATTCTGATGGGACTCGCGACGCTGACGGTGTTGATTGATTTGCTGCTGCAACTGACGCACAAGCCGGCCTGGATGAGCTTGGCGACGGTGGGCGTGCCCCTGGCGCTGCTGGGATTGGGCATGCAGGCCATCCGCGGCGTGGCGCTGTCCCGGCGAATTGCCGAGGCGGAGGTGCTGGGCCTTCAAACTGAAATGAGCGAACGCATCGCCGAAGTCGAACGCGAATACAGCGCCATGGCCGAGCGCAAGCTTGAGCAAGTCACCGAGCGGGAGCGCAAGCGCATCGCCGCCGACCTCCATGACGATCTGGGCGCCAAACTTTTGACCATCGTGCACACCAGCGAGTCCGACCGGATTTCATCGCTGGCGCGCGAGGCGCTGGAAGAGATGCGCCTGTCCGTCAGAGGGCTGACCGGAAAGCCCGTTCACCTGCTGGATGCCCTGGGAGATTGGCGCGCCGAGGTGGTTTCGCGCTTGTCGCAGGCCAATATCCTGGCCGAGTGGAAATCGCCCGCCGAAGAGGTGAGCCATACGCTGCAAGCCCGCGCCTATGTGCAAACCACCCGCATCCTGCGGGAAGCCGTCAGCAACATCATCAAGCACAGCGGGGCCACGCACTGCATCGTGGCCTGCGGCATGCAAGGCAGTGACTTTCACGTGTCCATCCAGGACAACGGGCACGGCATCCCGATGGAGCTGGACGGGCGCCTGGATCGCGGACATGGCATGGCCAGCATGAAGTCGCGCGCCAAGCAAATGCAAGGGCAGTGCCTGGTGGAGTCGGGACCCGGCCTGGGCACCGTGATACGCCTGACAATCCCGCTATGAAGGCAGGAGCAAATTGCATATAGTGAGTTGACTGCGCATTGACCCGCTGGCCCATTGCTGAACCTCATCCACACCCCTTGCACCTGGACGCCATGAACCAAATTTTGTTGCTTGAAGATCTTCCCGAAATTCGTGCATGGCTCAAGTCCCTGGTGCTGCAGGTATTTCCGGCCGCCGACATCACCGAATGCTCGCGGGTGCACGATGCGCTGGATCAGGTGGCCCGCCAGAAGTTCTCGCTGGCCCTGCTGGACCTGGGCCTACCGGACGGCTCCGGCGTTGACGTGGTGGCGGCCCTGCGAGACAAGCAGCCCGACGTGCAGTCGGTCATCGTCACGATTCATGACGACGACGAGCACCTGTTTCCCGCCCTGCAGGCAGGCGCCTTTGGCTACTTGCTCAAGGAGCAACCGCGCGAATTGCTGATCGAGCACCTGCAGCGCATCAGCCAGGGCGAGCCGCCCCTGTCGCCCAGCATCGCACGCAAGGTGATCGCGCACTTCGCGTCGCAACGCCGGCCCCAGGCCTCGGCACAACTGATCGAGGTCTCCTTGACCGACCGCGAAAGCGAAGTCCTGCTGCGAGTCGCCAAGGGGTTCACGCTGCCTGAAATCGGCGTTCAGCTGGGCCTGTCCCGGCACACCATTGCCGACTACGTCAAGCAGATCTACCGCAAGCTCAATGTTTCATCGCGCGCCGAGGCGGCACTGGAAGCTCAGCGGCTGGGCCTGTTCGGCCGCAACTGAGGGCGGGGCCGCATAATCGGCACCCATGATAGGCAGACTCACAGGCGTCATTGCGGAAAAATCGCCACCGCTCGTCCTCATTGACGTGCAAGGCGTCGGCTACGAAGTCGACGTGCCGATGAGCACCTTCTACAACCTGCCGGGGCTGGGCGAGAAGGTTCAGCTCTTGACGCATTTGACGGTGCGTGAAGATGCGCATCTGCTGTTCGGTTTTGGGTCGACGGAAGAGCGCAACGTGTTCCGTCAGTTGATCAAGATTTCCGGCATCGGTGCGCGCACGGCCTTGTCGATACTGTCGGGCATGTCGGTGGCCGATCTGGCGCAGGCGATTACCTTGCAGGAAGCAGGGCGCCTGACCAAGGTGCCTGGGATCGGCAAGAAGACCGCCGAGCGACTGTTGCTGGAATTGAAGGGCA
>JAFALA010000066.1 GCA_019234815.1 Burkholderiaceae bacterium
GGCCGCCTTCGCCACTGATGTTCCTCCTGATATCTACGGATTTCACCCCTACACCAGGAATTCCACCATCCTCTATCGTCCTCTAGCTTTCCAGTATCCAATGCAGTTCCGGAGTTAAGCCCCGGGATTTCACATCAGACTTAGAAAACCGCCTACATACGCTTTACGCCCAATAATTCCGAGCAACGCTTGCACCCTCCGTATTACCGCGGCTGCTGGCACGGAGTTAGCCGGTGCTTTTTCTTAGGGTACCATCAAGTTTCCCTTTGTCCCCTACAAAAGAACTTTACGACCCGAAGGCCTTCATCATTCACGCGGCGTGGCTGGATCAGGGTTGCCCCCATTGTCCAATATTCCCAGCTGCTGCCGCCCGTGGGAGTCTGGACCGTGTGTCAGTTCCAGTGTGGCTGGTCGTCCTCTCAGACCAGCTACTGATCGTCGCCTTGGTAGGCTTTTACCCCACCAACTAGCTAATCAGATATCGGCCGCTCCATGAGCATGAGGTCTTGCGATCCCCCACTTTCTCCCTTAGGACGTATGCGGTATTAGCGTAACTTTCGCTACGTTATCCCCCACTCCTGGGTACGTTCCGATATTTTACTCACCCGTTCGCCACTCGCCGCCAGACCGAAGTCCGCGCTGCCGTTCGACTTGCATGTGTAAGGCATGCCGCCAGCGTTCAATCTGAGCCAGGATCAAACTCTTCAGTTTAATTCCTGTTTAACGTCCGTTAGGACGTGTCGCTCACTCAAAATACTGACTGTATTTCTTGCGAGCATTTGATATTTTAAGTTTCGCGAAACAAGTTCCGCGTGCACTTCCATCAAACGCCCACACTTATCGACTGTATATTTTTAAAGACTTTTGCTTATTTGCTGAAGCGTTTTGTTCAGCAGCACAGAAGCGAGATTATGCAGCACATCGTTTATCTCGTCAACCCCTCGTTTTTCTTAACGTTTAACGCCGTGAATCGCGAGGGGCCGAACTATATCAAAGACCTTCGAAGTTTGGCAAGCGCTTTTCGAGGAAGGCGTGCATGCCTTCGCGCTGGGCCGGTGTGCCAAACGCGGCGTGGAACAGGCGGCGCTCATAGTTCACGCCCTCCGTCAGCGTCGTTTCAAAGGCGCGGTTGACGGCGTCCTTGATCTGCATGGCCACCGACAGCGGCATGGAAGCGATCTGGGTTGCGATGGCCAGAACTTCTTCGATCAGCTTGTCAGCAGGGATCACGCGCGATACCAGGCCGATGCGTTCGGCTTCCACGGCGTCGATATTGCGGGCGGTCAGCAGCAGATCCATTGCTTTCGACTTGCCGATGGCGCGCGGCAGGCGCTGGGTACCACCCGCGCCCGGCGTCACGCCGACCTTGATTTCCGGCTGGCCGAACTTGGCGTTGTCGGCCGCGATCAGGAAATCGCACATCATGGCCAGTTCGCAGCCGCCGCCCAAGGCATAGCCCGCCACCGCGCCGATCACCGGCTTGCGCACGCGCAGGATGTGCTCCCAGTTGCGGGTGATGTAATTGTCGCGATAAGTGTCCTGATAAGTGTAGTCCGCCATGGCGGCGATGTCGGCGCCGGCGGCGAAGGCCTTTTCGCTGCCGGTCAGAATCATGCAGCCAATATTGGGATCGGCATCGAACCTGGCGAAGGCATCGCCCAGCTCGTTCATCATGCGGTCGTTCAGCGCGTTCAGCGATTTGGGACGGTTCAGGCGGATCAGGGCCACTTTGCCGTGGGTTTCTACGATCAGGTCTTCATATTGCATGGATATCTCCTCCGGTTGGAATGCTTATTGCCGATTGTAGCTGTTATTATTTCAGTTCAACACCATCACCCGCAGAGCAGACCATTTTTACCGCCGCCCGCCAATACCTGCGCGACAAGCTGAGCAACGACGCCCTGCTGCGCAAACCCGACTTCCGCCGTTATTGGTTCAGCAGTGTGTTGAACGGGTTTGGCGGCTATATCAGCGCACTTGCCCTGCCTTTGTGCGCAGTTCTGCTGCTGCACGCGACGCCATCCCAGATGGGCACGCTAGTGGCCTCGCAGGCGATTCCGTTCGCCCTGTTCGCCCTGCCGGCCGGCGTGCTGCTGGACCGCCGCCGCAAACTGCCCATCATGCTGATCAGCCAAACCATCCAGGGATTGACGCTGGCCAGCATCCCCACGGCGTACTGGCTGGGCCTGCTGTCCATACACTGGATGTACTGTACCGCCTTCATCCTCGGCTCCTGCTCCGTGATCGGCGGCGGCGCCGAACAGATCTTCCTCACTTTCCTGGTCGGACGGGAAGGCTTGATCGACGCCCAATCCAAGTTTGCGACGGTAGATTCCGCCTCGCGTCTGATCTCGCCCGGCCTGGCCGGCGTACTGATCCAGTGGCTGACGGCGCCGTTTGCCGTGATCGTCAACGCACTGGGCTTTGTCGTTTCCGTCTTCAACCTGCGCCGCATCAGCGTACGCGATCCTGAGCCCACACCGTCCGACAAGCACCCGTTGCGCGATATCCGCGACGGCCTGGCCTTTATCTGGAGCCGCCCGCTGCTGCGCTCCCTGGCCTGGGGCGCCGGTCTCTGGCATGTCGTGTTCTACGGTTACAGCGCGCTGGGCATTCTGTACGCCACGCGCGAGCTGGGCATGAATCCCGGCACACTGGGCATCACGCAGATGGTGGGCGCGGTCGGCGTATTCACCAGCTCCATGGTGCTGAAACCACTCAACCGCCGCTACGGCCCCGGCGTGACCATGCTGATCGGCGTGGGCTCGACCGCGCTGACCTATACGCTGATGCCCATGATTCCAGCCAACCTGTTCGGCAATCCGCACTTCAGCGCGGCGGCCTGCGCCGGCCTGTCCTTCTTCCTCGACTGCGGCGTGATGCTATTCTTCATGCCCTATATGGCCCTGCGGCAGAAGGTGACGCCGGATGAATTCCTGGGCCGCATGATCTCCACCATGCGCTTCCTGACCGTGGCGATGGCGCCGCTGGGCGCGATGGCGGCCGGCCAGGCTGCCGAGCATTTCGGCATTCGTACCGCCATGGCCGGCGTGGCGACCTGCGGCGTGCTGCTGACGCTGGCGATGGCGCTGTCGCCCTCGATCCGCGCCGTGGGGCCGTCGGCGCCCGAACCTGCCGCCGTGCCGGAACCCGCCGAAGCGTCTTAACTGTGCGCCGGTAGGCGGAGGAAGAGGCTAAGCTGGCTTCCGTGTACTTTGCCGGGAGAGAGCCATGTTCACGACCATTCTGTTGCCGACCGACGGTTCGCCGCAATCGGAAAAGGCGATCCCCACGGCCATCCAGTTTGCCCGCCTGAACCAGGCCAAGATCATCGGCATCTGCGTCATCCAGCCCCTGCCCTTCCCCTCCATGGGCGACAGCGGCGCCGTCATCGACGCCGGCAATTTTGAACATCAGATGGAAAGCGCGGCGCGCCGCAATGTGGAGAAGATCGCCATCGCCGCGCGCGAGGCGGGCATCCCGTTCGAGGGGCTGGTGACTTTATCGCCCAGCCCTTTTGAAGAAATCGTGGAAGCCGCCAGGAAGTTCAACTGCGACATCATCCTGATGGCTTCCCACGGCTACACGGGCCTGAAGAGCCTATTCCTGGGCAGCCAGACCCAGAAGGTGCTGGCCCACACCACTCTGCCCGTGCTGGTATTGCGCTAGTTACTGCTCATTGGCTGCGGCTGCCTGGGCAGCAGAACCCAGATGCTGCCGCGCTGCTTCATGCGGCCCGCATTGTCGGCCGCATCGCCACCGAAACCGAAGAAGTAGTCGACCCGGATCGCACCGCGAATGGCGCCGCCCGTGTCCTGCGCCATGACCAGGCGCTGCAGCGGCACATCGCTGGCCGGCTGGGTGGTGGAGAGGAAGATCGGCGCGCCCAGCGGCAGCTGGGAGGCATCGATAGCCACCGAGCGCTGCGGCGTCAACGGCACGCCCAGGGCGCCCTTCGGTCCCACCTTGGGATCAGGCAGGCGCTCCTCCTTGAAGAAGACATAGCTTGGGTTGACGTTGAACAGCTCCTGCATGCGCGTTGGATGGGCGGCGATCCAGGCCTTGATGCCCTGGGCCGAAGCTTGTTCCAAGGTCAGCTCTCCCGTATCGACCAGATAGCGGCCAATGGACTTGTAAGGATGGCCGTTCTGGTCCGCGTACGCCACGCGCACGGTTTCCTGCGTATCGGTCAGCTGCACGCGGCCCGAACCCTGCACTTGCAGGAAGAAGGACTCCACCGGATCGTCCACCCACAGCAGCTCCTTGCCCGAGCCTTCGGCGCGCTCGATATCGGCGCGGGTGGCGTAGGGCACGACCTTCTTGCCCACCAGGCGGCCGCGCAGGCGCATGCCTTTCAATTCGGGATAGACGCTGGCCAGATCGACGGTGATCAGGTCATCCGGCACTTTATATAAAGGAGTTTGGAACGGGCCGCCCTTTTTGCGCGCGCCGCGCAGCAGGGGCTCGTAGTAGCCGGTGATCAGGCCATCGGCGGCGCCATCGGGCGCGATGACCTGGTTCGGCACCATGAAGGCCTCGAAGAAGGTGCGGATCGCCTGCTCGTCGCCCGCGTTGACGGTACGGGCCACGCCGCAAGGCTCCTTCCAGATAATCTGCTTGCCCAGGACGCCGCACGAGGCCATGAAAGCCGGCCAGACGGCGCGCAGGTCGTCCTTGTCCCAGCCCGGCAGGGCGGAGAAGCTGGCCGGGACCATCTGCATGGCGGCCGGCTTGGACGGCTGGGGCGGCTGCGTTGGCGTCGGCGGGACCGGCGGCGTGGGCTGAGCAGGCGGCACGGGAGGCAGCGGCTGGGCCGGCGGCAGCGGCGTGGAGGTACAGGCGGCCAGCGCCACCGCCACAAGCGTCAGCGGAACGAGTAGACTACGGCGTGTAAATAACATAAGAGGAGATAGGGATTGCTATGTGGGTCTTGATGATAGAAGCGATTGTCGCGTTTTTCCTGCTGGTGTTTATCGTCTGGTGGACTATGTACTCGGGCAAAAAGCCCACGACGCCACCGCAGGACAAGGATACGGCCGAATAAATCAGTGCAGAGTGCGCGGCAGCGACAGCACGAACTCCGGAATCTTCACTTCGAACTGATGGCCATCCTCGGCCACGCAGAAGTATTCGCCGACCATGGAGCCCTGCGGCGTTTGCAGCTGCGAGCCGCTGGTGTATTCAAACTGCTCGCCCGGCTGCAGCAAGGGCTGGTGTCCCACCACGCCCAGGCCGCGCACTTCCTCGACATGGTTATTGGCGTCGGTGATCACCCAGTGGCGCGAAATCAGCTGGGCCGCCACCGTGCCCGTGTTCTTGATCGTGATCGAATAGGTGAACACGAAGCTGGTGCGGTCCGGGTCCGACTGCTCGGGCAGATATTGGGTTCTGACCGACACAGTAAACTCATAAGTTGCCATTAAAATTCCTTAAAAATGCGCTTTTTTCAAGCTTGGCGCTTGAACATCGCGCCAGTCCCACATTGCACCGCAAATTGGCGCAAGGCGCAAGAAGTACACGACTTTGGCTTAAAATATCGGTCTTTACCAATAGCAAGCCTCGCGCCGCCTGACATCATGACCACTTTCCGCATCGCCCCCAGCATTCTCTCCGCCGACTTTGCCCGCCTGGGCGAGGAAGTGCGCAATGTGATTACGGCCGGCGCCGACATCATCCACTTCGACGTGATGGACAACCACTACGTGCCGAACCTGACCATCGGCCCGCTGGTGTGCCAGGCCATCCGTCCGCACGTGAAGGCGCCGATCGACGTGCACCTGATGGTCAAGCCAGTCGACCGCATCATCCCCGACTTCGCCAAGGCCGGCGCCGACATCATCACCTTCCACCCGGAAGCGTCGGAACACATCGACCGTACCCTGCAACTGATCAAGGATAACGGCTGCAAGGCAGGCCTGGTGTTCAATCCCGGCACGCCCATGCACTACCTGGACCACGTGATGGACAAGCTGGACATGATCCTGATCATGTCGGTGAACCCCGGCTTCGGCGGCCAGTCCTTCATCCCCGAAGCGCTGAACAAGATCGCCTACGCTCGCCGCAAGATCGACGAGTCGGGCCGCGACATCCTGCTGGAAGTGGACGGCGGCATCAAGGTTGAGAACATCGCCGCCGCCGCGCGTGCCGGCGCCGACACCTTCGTCGCCGGTTCCGCCATCTTCGGCCAGCCGGACTACAAGGCCGTGATCGACGCCATGCGCGCCCAGCTGGCGACGGTATAAGCATGACGATCAAGCTGGCGGGCGTCCAGGCCGCGATCATCGACCTCGATGGCACCATGCTCGACACGCTGCCTGATTTTCAGGTAGCGCTGAACGGCATGCGCGCCGGTTTCGGCCTCGCGCCCATCACGCAGAAGCAGATCGGCCTGATGGTGGGCAAAGGCTCCGAGCACCTGATCCGCAGCGTCCTGGCGCTCGATTGGGATAAGGACGCCATCGAACTGCGCTTCGACACGGCCATGGACGCCTACCAGCGGCACTACCTGAGCATCAACGGCAATCACAGCGCCCTTTATCCGGACGTGCTGGAAGGCCTGCGGGCGATGCAGGCGCAAGGCCTGCGCCTGGCCTGCGTCACCAACAAGCCGATCTCCTTTACCACACCCCTGCTCAAGCAAAAGGGTTTAGACGGTTTCTTCGAATTGGTCTACGGCGGCGACTCCCTGCCGCGCAAGAAGCCCGATCCCCTGCCCCTGCAAACGGTCTGCCGCGAATTCGGCCTGGCGCCGGCGCAGGTGGTGGCCATCGGCGACTCGTCGAATGACGCGCAGGCCGCGCGGGCGGCGGGCTGCCCGGTCCTGACTGTGCCTTATGGTTACAATCATGGGGAGGCTATACACAAAATCAATTCCGATGGTATAGTGAGCACGCTGCTCGATGCCGCAAACCTGATTCGTTCACAAAACTGAACCAACCTGACTAATGTCTCTGCACAAAAAACACAATGTCAACCAAGCCGGCTCGATTGAGGCCTGGCTGTGGCGACGCTGGCAATCCTGGCAAAACTAAGCCATATTGATTGCTGCCGTCGTGCGCCCTTGTTTAAGGTCCCCACCCGGCAGGTTTTTTGAAAAACTCACCGCCTGAACCTCCCACATTCCCCAGGCGGCATGGAGAGCAGAGATGACCGAACTCGAATTCAAATCGCTGGCCGCGGAAGGCTATAACCGTATCCCTCTGATCGCGGAAGC
>JAFALA010000103.1 GCA_019234815.1 Burkholderiaceae bacterium
GCGGCCTTGCCGCCAGGCACGTAGATGCCGACGCGGTCGAGCGGCGTGACCTTCTGGCCCAGCAGCGTGCCGTCTTCGTCGCGGTACTGCCAGCTCTGGCCCGCAGCCTGCTTCTGCGCCTCGTGGTAACGGTGGATGCGCGCGGCAGCGGCTTCGAGCGCGGCGCGCTGCGCGGGCGTGATGGCGTCGAGCGCGGCGGCGAGTTCATCGCGGCCGAGTTCGAGCGCGGCCATGCCGGGCACCGCGAGGTGGTCGAAGCGCGCGGTGTAGTCGAGCACGGCGGCATCACCGCGCGTGCGCACGTCGGCGAGGATGTCGGCGACGCGCTGCTCGATGGCGGCGTCGGTCTCGGCCGACCACTGCAGCAGGCCGGTCAGCTGGGCGTCGAAGTCGGCGCTCCGGGTATCGAGGCGGCGGATCGTGGTCATGCGGCGGCCTTCGCGAATGCGTCGATCAGCGCGCGCAGCGGCTCGCGCTTGAGCTTGAGCGCGGCCTGGTTGACGACCAGGCGCGAGGAGATGTCCATGATGCGCTCGACCTCGACGAGCTTGTTCGCACGCAGCGTGCCGCCCGTGGAGACGAGGTCGACGATGGCGTCGGCCAGGCCCGTCAGCGGCGCGAGCTCCATGGAGCCGTAGAGCTTGATCAGGTCGACGTGCACGCCCTTCTCGGCGAAGTGCTCGCGGGCGATGCGCGTGTACTTGGTCGCCACGCGCAGGCGCGCGCCCTGGCGCACGGCGGCGGCGTAGTCGAAGTCCTCGCGCACGGCCACGCTCATGCGGCAGCGTGCGATGCCCAGGTCCAGCGGCAGGTACAGGCCTTCGACGCCGTGCTCGATCAGCACGTCGCGCCCGGCCACGCCGGCATCGGCGCCGCCGTGCTGGACGTAGGTCGGCACGTCGCTGGCGCGCACGAGCACGACGCGCACGTGGGGCTGGTTGGTCGCGAGGATGAGCTTGCGCGAGGTCTCGGGGTCCTCAAGGACCTCGATGCCCGCGGCACGCAGCAGCGGCAGCGTCTCTTCGAAGATGCGGCCTTTGGAGAGGGCCAGGGTGATCGGTGTCGTCATGTCGCGGTGCGCCACCCGAGGGGTCCGGTGGCGCAGGGACTGCAATGGCGCCGACCGGCCACCCGCAGCAGCGGGTGGTTTCAGGAATGGTGATGAACGGCCGCCGGCACTTCGTGCTCAGCAGGCAAGTTATTCAATGACGCCTGCTCCGCAGGCGTCAAGGTCTTCATCGACAGCGCGTGGATCTGCTCGCGCATGCGGTCGCCCAGCGCCGCATAAACGCGCTGATGGCGACGGATGCGGGAGAGGCCTTCGAACTCCGCCGAAACGATCGTGGCGAAGAAATGGCGACCGTCGCCCTCGACCTGCAGCGCGGCGCAGTCCAGCCCGGAGGCGATGAACTGTTGGACTTCGGCGGGAGTGGGGTCGGCCATGGTGGGACGAATTCTAACGGACAGGCACGTGCGTCGCACGGAAGGCCCGACCAGGCGCCCTATCAAAACGTGTCCGCGTTATTCCGCCATTACGCGGCCGCGAATGCATAGCGGGTGGATTGCCCGCGCGATAGCGCAGTTGAGCCGCATTCAGGATGTGTATGCCGAGTCCGCTGGCACGATCCTCGACCGGCGAGTTTGCCAGAAGTATTCGATCGAATACAATTCACAGATGTACGAAGTACTGCGCACACCCGAGTTCGCTCGCTGGCTTGAAAGCCTCAAGGACCGTGGCACACGCATCCGCTTGGCGCGACGGCTGGACCGCGTGCAGCGCGGTTTACTTGGCGATGTGCAGCCTGTCGGTGCAGGCGTGTTCGAGATGCGCGAACACTTCGGCCCGGGCTGGCGCATGTACTACGTGCAGCGCGGCACTGTATTGATCGTCATGCTCGGTGGTGGCGACAAATCGACGCAGGCCGTTGACATCGCCTGCGCCAAGGCGCTGGCTGAAACCCTAGAGGAGTGATGTGCCATGAATCGGAAGATCAAGATCTCGGAACTGGCCCCGTTTGATCTGGCTGAATACCTGCAGGATGAGGCCGATCTGGTTGAGTATCTGAACCAGGTGGTGGCCGATGGCGATGCGGGCGAGCTCGCCCATGCATTGGGCGTCGTTGCCAAGGCGCGCGGCATGGCGCAAATGGCAGAGGCCGCCGGCATCGGGCGCGAAGCCCTCTACAAAGCACTTCGTCCTGGCAGCCAACCGCGTTTCGACACCATCGCCCGGGTATGTGCCGCGCTGGGTCTGCGCTTGACAGTGCAATCAGCCGTACAAGCGGACTGAGCCACGCGACCCGCGTGGCTCGGGCGCTGGGCTAGTGCCGGATCTTGTACCCGCGCCGCAGCAGCTCCAGCGCCACGCCCGAGACCGCCACGAAGGCCACGCCGACGATGCCCAGGCTGATCCACGGCGACACATCGCTGACGCCGAAGAAGCCGTGGCGGAAGCCGTCGATCATGTAGAAGAACGGGTTGGCGTGGCTCACCGCCAGCCACAGCGGCGGCAGCGAATGCACCGAATAGAACACGCCCGACAGAAAGGTCAGGGGCATGACGATGAAGTTCTGGAACGCCGCCATCTGGTCGAACTTCTCGGCCCACAGGCCGGCGATCAGGCCCAGGGCGCCCATCAGCCCGGCACCCAGCACGGCGAAGATGAGGATCCACCACGGCGCTTCCAACCCCGGCGGCGCGAACCACACCGTCACGATCATCACGCCCAGGCCCACGGCCAGGCCGCGCACGATGGCCGCACCGACGTAAGCGACGAACCACGCCCAGTGCGACAACGGCGTCACGAGCAGGAAGACGAGGTTGCCCGTGATCTTGCTCTGGATGAGGCTGGACGAGGCATTCGCGAAGGCGTTTTGCAGCACGCTCATCATCACGAGGCCCGGGATCAGGAAGGCGACGTAGTCGACCTGCCCATAGACCTTGACGTGGTTGGCCAGCGTGTGGCCGAACACCAGCAGGTACAGCACGGCGGTCAGCACCGGCGCGCCGATGGTCTGGAAGGCGACTTTCCAAAAGCGCAGGACTTCCTTGCGGAACAGGGTGCGCGCCCCGGCGAGACGGATGGCGCTCATTGCACGGCTCCATTCATGATTTCGAGGAATACGTCCTCGAGGTCGGCGCGGCCGATCTCGAGGTCTTCGATGGCGCAGCCGGCGCCGCGCAGCGTGGCGAGAATGGACTCGACCTCCGCGGCGTCGTGCGCCTTGATCTGCGCGATGCGGCCCGTCACGCGGGCCTGGCCGGCGACGCTTTCAGGCAGCGCGTGGTCGGTCTTGAAGCGCAGCATCGTCGAGGCGCGGCCCGAGAGCAGGCTGCTCGTGCGGTCCAGCGCGACGATGCGGCCCTGCTTGAGCATGGCGATGCGGCCGCACAGCGCCTCGGCTTCCTCGAGGTAGTGCGTGGTCAGCAGCACGGCGTGGCCTTCACGGTTCAGGCGCGCAATGAACTGCCAAAGCGTCTGGCGCAGCTCCACGTCGACGCCGGCCGTCGGCTCGTCGAGCACGATGACGGGCGGACGGTGCACCAGCGCCTGCGCCACCAGCACGCGGCGCTTCATGCCGCCGGAGAGCTGGCGCATATTGGCGTTGGCCTTGTCGGCGAGGCCGAGGCTGCTCAGCAGTTCGTCGATCCAGTCGTCGACGCCGTGCACGCCGAAATACCCGGCCTGGATGCGCAGCGTTTCGCGCACGCTGAAAAACGGGTCGAACACGAGCTCCTGCGGCACGATGCCCAGCGCCTTGCGCGCGGCGGCGTAGTCGTCGACCACGTCGTGGCCGAGCACCTTGACGCTGCCGCCGCTGGCGCGCGACAGGCCGGCCAGGATGCTGATCAGGCTGGTCTTGCCGGCGCCGTTGGGTCCCAGCAGGCCGAAGAATTCGCCTTGAGCGATGTCAAACGACACCTGGTCCAGGGCCCGGACCTGGCCACCGCGATAGGTTTTGCTGACCTGGTTGAAGCGGATGGCCGGTTCGCCCCCCGCAGATGCGGATACGGATACGGATGCTTGAATACGGGATTGCATGGGGCGCGATTGTAGGGAGCGCCATCATTTCGCGCTGGCTTGGAGCCAATCCCCTAGCAAGCCCGGGCTTCTTGGTGCCAGAATCAGTCGGACATGAGCGCCTCACTCTAAAAAGAAACTCCATGGCCACCAAGAAGCCTCGCCGTACCGCCGAACGCATACTCGAAGTCACGCTCGACCTGTTCAATCGATTCGGCGAACCCAATGTGTCGACGACGCTGATTTCGGCCGAACTGAACATCAGCCCGGGCAATCTGTACTACCACTACCCGGCCAAGGACGAGCTCATCAACGCGCTGTTCGGCCGCTACGAACGCGAGTTGGAAGACCTGCTTGGCGCCTCCGGCAACGTCCGGAATGTCGAAGACGCCTGGCTGTTCTTCCACATGCTGTTCGAGCTGATCTGGAAGCACCGCTTCCTGTACCGCGACCTCAACGACCTGCTGTCCAAGAACCGCCGCCTGGAGACGCATTTCCAGGCCGTGCTGCAGCACAAGGGCCAGGCCATGCGCAGCGTGCTGTCGGGCCTGCAGCATGGCGGCGCGCTGAAGATGGACGCGCGCGAGGCCAGTCCGGTCGCCCACTCGATGGTGGTGCTGCTGAGCTACTGGCTGAGCTTCGAATACGTGCGCGACCCGCGTCATGCGCTGGAGCCCGAGCGCGCTGGCGCCGCCCTGATGCGCGGCGCCTTCCACGTGCTGAGCCTGCTCCTGCCCTACCTGGAACCGAGCTCGCGCGAACACCTGTTCGCGCTGGCCGGTCGCTACCAAACCTGACGGAGACTTCGCGACATGGCCAAATGGACCGCCTTCCCCTACGACAACGCCGGCTTCCGCCACGACAAAGCCAGCCTGAAAAAGCATTGGGCGCGGCTGCACCTCGGCGACGCCGAACCCTGGCCCAAGGAGACGGCGGTGCAGGAGGCCTGGATCCATTTCCATGCCGGCGAGTTCCAGCAGGCCTGCGAAGCCGGCCTGGCGGCGGGCGGCGCCGGCGTTACGGTCGCCAACAAGGCCCAGGCGATCTACGCCACTTACCTGGAACAGAAGGAAAAAACCAAGCTGGAGATGTTCCTGGCCGTGGCGGAGCGTGCCAGCGCGCAGCAGGCCGAACAGCCCGACAACCCGAACGCCTACTACTGGCAGGCCTACGCCCTGGGGCGCTACAGCCAGGGCATCAGCGTGGTCAAGGCGCTGGCGCAAGGCCTGGGCACGCAGGTCAAGCAAGCACTTGAAAAGGCCGTGGCCCTTCAGCCCAAGCATGCCGACGCACACATCGCCTTGGGCGCCTTCCATGCCGAGGTGATCGACAAGGTCGGCAAGCTGCTGGGCCGCACGCAAGGCGCCGACACCGCCACGGGGCTGGCCATGTTCGAGCAGGCGCTCAAGCTCAATCCCCACAGCGCCATCGCCATGATCGAGCGCGCCAACGGCCTGGTGATGCTGGAAGGCGACAAGCGCCTGAAGCTCGCCGAGCAGCTCTACGCCGCGGCTGCCGCCTGCGAGCCCATGGATGCGATGGAATGCCTGGACGTCGAATTGGCGCGTGAGGAAATAGAAGAATAGGCCGCGACTGCGGCCTATCCATCAATCCTCCCCACCCCACGGCAGCATCAAGGCCAGGATCAGCAGCTTGTTGAACTCAGGCTCGAAGTGCTCGATGACGGCCTGCGGGTCCGGACACAGGCCGCTGTCGACCATCAGGCCGAACTGCACCTGGCCCGCATAGGTCAGGATGGACACGCCCACGCCGATGTCGCCCGACTGCGGCACCCAGAACATCACCCGCTCGACCGTCGAGCCGCAGAACTGCAGCGCCTCGGCAGGGCCCGGCACGTTGGTCATGACGGCCGTGGCCTTCTTGGCAAACAGATTGAGCATGGCCTGCTGCACCGGCTTGATCAGCAGGCCCGCCACCGACAGCAGTCCAAACGCCAGGATGGGCTGGAAACTGCCCTTGAGCTCGCGCATGCGCGCACGCACCGCGTAAAGCCGCGCCACCGGGTTCTCGATGCCGATGGGCAGCACCAGCGGCACCAGGCCGAAGCGGTTACCGAGCTCGCAGGCCTGATCAGCGGGCCTCAGGTTGACCGGCACCATGGCACGGATTTCCTGCCCGGCCACCGGGTCGCCCTTGTCCATCAGATAGCGTCCGATGGCACCGGCCACGCAGCTCAGCAGCACGTCGTTGACCGAGCAGTCCAAGCCCTTGCCAACGGCCTTGACGGCATCCAGCGGCACGGGATCGGCCCAGGCCACGCGCTTGGACGGGCCCGGCTTGCCCTTGAGCCGGGTGTGGGCGTCGTCGGCCATCAGCACCAGGGACGCCACATCGGACACGGCCTGGTAACCCATGCGCGCCGCTTGCACCGAGCTGTCCAGCGGATGGTGCTCGTTCATCATCAGGTCGATCGAGCGCGAAGCGCTGGCGCCGGCCAGGCCGATGGCGCGTATCGCCAGGCCGGAGAACGACTTGATGACCGCATCGCTCAGCCAGTCGACATCGTCGCTCGGCTCTTGGCGATTCGCCGGCGGCGTCTTGCCTCCGTCGGTGATGGACAGCATCACGGAAATCAAGGCGATGCCGTCGGCGATGCAATGGTGGATGCGGGCAATCAGGGCGCTCTGCCCATCCATGTCCTCGACCAGGTGGAACTGCCACAGCGGCCGCGCGGGGTCGAACGGCCGCGCCGCCAGTTCCCCGACACGCGCCTGCAGGGCCAGCTCCAGGTGGTGGGCATTGCGTGGCTTGCGGCCCAGGTTCAGCGTTTCGGGGCAGACGTGGGCGGCGATATCGAAATGCTCATCGAGCACCCATTGCGCGCCCATCGCGTCTTCGACCACTTTCTGGCGAAAACGCGTGTATTGCAGCAGCCGCTCCTCGACCCGCTCCCACAGGGCCTGCACCGTGATGCCCGGACGGATCATCCAGACCCCCACGATCATCATCAGGTTCGCCTCGGTGTCCATCCGCAACCAGGCGGTATCCACCCTCGACATGCGTTGCGCATGCGCCTCTGTCTGCCTCACCGCGCACTCCTTGTTGTTTCAGAGTATTTTTCTAGAGTTTCTACCCCATGCAATGCTGGGTAACATGTTCGTCGCTGCACCCATTGTCACCAGTAATTGGTTAGGGGCACAGCTCTAACCCGATCAAGGAGCTCTGATGAACATCAAAGAACAATTCGACGCCGCGGTGGCCGCGTCCAAACAGCTGCCAGAGCGTCCGGACAATATGTCGATGCTGAAGATCTACGCGCTGTTCAAGCAGGCCAGCGTCGGCGACGCCGACGGCTCCCGCCCCGGCTTCGGCGACATGGTCGGCCGTGCCAAATGGGACGCCTGGCATGGCTTCAAGGGCCTGAGCCACGACGAAGCGATGCAGAAATACGTCGAGCTGATCGAGTCCTTGAAGTAAGCGCCCCCGCAACAGAAGGATTATTTCTTCTTGCCGTGCTTGGCGCCCGCCAGCAGCTGATCAAGCTCCTTTTCGATCTCGTGCTCGATGGCGTGCTTGAAGGCCGCCAGCAGCAGGCCCAGCCGGGCCTTGATTTCGAAATGCCGGTCGGAGACCGTGAGCGTGCCCTTCACGCCTGAGCGCGTGAAATGGACCAAGTCTTCGGTCTCGCCTTTTTCAACGGTGTGAGTCATGCCCAACCTGCGTTCGGCCTGATCGGCCCATGACTGGGCCACTGCGCGGGCCTGCTTGAGACCCAGGTGATGGGGACGGTGTATGCGGATGTCTGCCATATCAGTTCGGCACTTTAGCGAATCCGCGCATCAAGCCGCCCGCACCTCCACGAGACAATCGTAAAAACTCGGCGCGCGGCCCAAGTCGGTGAGCTGCTGGTGCGTCAACTCGTTGACGTTGCTGCCGCGCAGGCCCAGCTTGCGCCACCATACCCCCAGCCCGTTGACCACCCCGGGCCGGGCACGCGCGCTGACGGACAGGCGGCAGTGGTAGACGCCCCGGTCGTTGAACACCGCAACGGTGGCGCCGTCCTCGAGCCCGCGCGCTTCAGCGTCCAGCACGTGCATCTCCAGGAGCGGCTCGCCCTCGATGTCGCGCAGGCTCTTGACGTTGACGAAGCTCGAATTGAGGAAATTGCGCGCCGGCGGCGAAATCATTGCCAGCGGAAAGCGCTTGGCCAATTCAGGCGCCGAGACGGCGCTTTCGTAATTGGGCACGTGGTCGGCCGGGCCCAGCAGGGCGTCGTCGCAATGCGCCTTGCCGTCAGGCGTCGGAAATCCGCCCTGGGCAAAAGGCGCCTCGGCCAGGGGCAGGCTTTGCCACCCTTGCGCGCGCAGGGCCTCGAAATCGATGCCGCGCAAGGCCTGGCGCGCCAGCGCCTCGTCGTCGTCGGCAAAGCAGGCCTCGACAAAGCCCATCGCGGCGGCCAGCTCACGGAAGATCTGCGTGTTGGGCTTGGCCTCGCCCAGAGGCGCCACGGCCGGCTCATTGATCAGCACGTCGGTGTGGCCGTAGCTGGTGTGCACATCCAGGTGCTCGAGCTGGGTGGTGGCGGGCAGCACGTAGTCGGCCAGATCGGCCGTGTCGGTCATGAAATGCTCCAGCACCACGGTGAAGAGATCGGACCGCGAAAAGCCCTGCACGACCTTGGGCGACTCGGGCGCCACCGCCACCGGATTGCTGTTGTAGACCACCAGCGCCTCGATCTTCGGGCCGAACCCGGGCGATGCGGGGCGCAACAGGTCGTCGCCTATCGTGCTCATGTTGATCGCGCGCTGCGGCCGGCCGGCACGCAGGTCCGCGCGCTCCAGCGCCGCGGTGTTCTTGTAGGGCGCGAACCAGCCCGAGCTGGACAGCAGCAGGCCGCCCGCACGGTGGCGCCAGGCGCCGGTCAGACAAGGCAGCAGCGCGATCAGGCGCACCGCATTGCCGCCGCCGCGAACGCGCTGCATGCCGTAATTCAGCCGGATCGCCGCGGGCGCGCTCTGGGCGTAATCGCGCGCCAGCTGCCTGACTTCATCGGCGCTCAGGCCGCAGACCTCGGCCGTGCGCTCCGGCGGCCAGGCCAGCGCCCGTTCGCGCAAGCCGCCAGGCCCCTCGAAACCGCTCACGTGTACGGCCAGGTAGTCGTGATCGAGCCAGTCGTTCTGGATCAGCTCGTGCATCATGCCCAGCGCCAAGGCCCCGTCGGTGCCGGGCAGCAAGGCGATGTGCTGGTGGCATTTGTCGGCCGTCTCGGTCTTGCGCGGATCGATGCAGATCAGCTTGGCGCCGTCGCGCTTGGCCTGGTTGGCAAAGGTCCAGAAATGCAGGTTGGATGCGATCGAATTGCTGCCCCAGATCAGGATCAGCCGGCTTTCAGCGAAGAAACGCAGGTGCATGCCCAGCTTGCCGCCATAGCTGGCCTGCAGGCCCGCGGCGCCCGCCGAGGCGCAGATGGTGCGCTCGAGCGCCGAGGCGCCCAGCCTGTTGAAGAAGCGCGCCGCCATGCCTTCGCCCTGCACCAGGCCCATGGTGCCGGCATAGCTATAGGGCACGATGGCTTGAGGGTCGCGCGCCGCGATGGCGCTCAGGCGCTGCGCGATGTCGGCCAAGGCCTCGGTCCAGCTGACCCGCCGGAATTCCGGCGCTGCCCCCTTGGGGCTGACGCGCTTGAGCGGGTGCAGCACGCGCTCGGGGTGGTAGGTGCGCTCGGGATAGCGCGACACCTTGGTGCACAGGGCGCCGTGCGTGCTGCCGTGCTCCGCGCGGCCTTGCACTTTGATCACGCGCCCATCCTGCACGCTGACCTTGAGCGCGCAGGTGTCGGGACAATCGTGCGGGCAGGCGCCGTGGACGGTACGGATTTCGCTGGCAGTGGAACTGGCGGGAGCATTCATCCCCTGAACTATTGCACAGCGGCGAATCCCAAGGCGTGCCGAGGGCTAAACTTGGCATGCAAACCGCGAGAGAGCAGCCATGAAGCTGATTGAACCCATCCTCACCGACGCAGCCCAGATCGCCCTGCTGCGCCGCGACATCCACGCCCACCCCGAACTCTGCTTCGAGGAAGAGCGCACCTCCGACCTGATCGCCAAGACCTTGACGGACTGGGGCATCCCCATCGTCCGCGGCCTCGGCAAGACGGGCGTGGTCGGCATCGTCAAGAACGGCAGCAGCCCGCGTGCCGTCGGCTTGCGCGCCGACATCGACGCCCTGCCCATGACCGAGCACAACCACTTCGCGCACGCCAGCACGCACCACGGCAAGATGCACGCCTGTGGCCACGACGGCCATACCGCCATGCTGCTCGCGGCCGCCAAGCATCTGGCGCAGCATCGCAATTTCGACGGCACGGTCTACTTGGTGTTCCAGCCCGCCGAAGAGGGCGGCGGCGGCGCCCGCGAAATGATCAAAGACGGGCTGTTCGAGCAGTTCCCCATGGAAGCCATCTTCGGCGCCCACAACTGGCCCGGCATGGCGGCAGGCGAGTTCGCGCTGCGCTCCGGCCCGGTGTTCGCGTCCAGCAACGAGTTCAAGATCACCCTGCGAGGCAAGGGCGCGCATGCGGCCATGCCGCACAACGGCATCGATCCGGTGCCCGCCGCCTGCCAGATGGTGCAGGCCTTCCAGACCATCATCACTCGCAACAAGCGGCCGATCGATGCGGGCGTGATCTCGGTGACCATGATCCATGCCGGCGAGGCCACCAACGTCGTCCCCGATTCAGTCGTGATGGAAGGCACCGTGCGCACCTTCACCCTGCCTGTGCTCGACCTGATCGAGAAGCGCATGAAGGAAGTAGCCGAAGGCATCGCGGCCACCTTCGGCATGACGGTGGAGTTCGAATTCCACCGCAACTATCCACCCACCATCAACCACATCGCCGAGACCGCCTTTGCGCGCGGGGTGCTGGAAGAGATGGTCGGCCCCGAGAACGTGCAGCACTTCGAGCCCACCATGGGCGCCGAGGACTTCAGCTACTACCTGCTTGACAAGCCCGGCTGCTATTTCCTGATCGGCAACGGCGACGGCGCGCACCGCGAGGGCGGCCATGGCCTGGGGCCCTGCATGCTGCACAAC
>JAFALA010000060.1 GCA_019234815.1 Burkholderiaceae bacterium
GAACACATGTGGACGCCCGACGTGATCGCCAAGCTGCAGCACAGCACGCGCTCCGGCAAGTTCGAGACCTACAAGGAATACGCGCAACTGATCAACGACCAGAGCCGCCGCCACCTGACGCTGCGCGGCCTGTTCGAGTTCAAGGTCGATCCGGCCAAGGCGATTCCGCTGGAAGAAGTGGAACCCGCCGTCGAGATCGTCAAGCGCTTCGCCACCGGTGCGATGTCGCTGGGTTCGATCAGTACCGAGGCCCACGCCACGCTGGCCGTCGCGATGAACCGCATCGGCGGCAAGAGCAACACGGGTGAGGGCGGTGAAGACCCGGCGCGTTACCGCAACGAGCTCAAGGGCATCCCCATCATCGAGGGCACCAAGGTCAGCGACGTGATCGGCGCCAAGGTCATCGAAGCCGATTACGAGCTCAAGGCCGGCGACTCGCTGCGCTCCAAGATCAAGCAGGTGGCCTCGGGCCGCTTCGGTGTGACGACCGAATACCTGGTCTCTGCCGACCAGATCCAGATCAAGATGGCGCAGGGCGCCAAGCCGGGCGAGGGCGGCCAGCTGCCGGGCGGCAAGGTGTCGGACTACATCGGCTTCCTGCGCTACTCGGTGCCGGGCGTGGGCCTGATCTCGCCGCCGCCGCACCACGACATCTATTCGATCGAAGACCTGGCGCAGCTGATCCACGACCTGAAGAACGTCAACCCGCGTGCCGACATCTCGGTCAAGCTGGTGTCCGAGGTCGGCGTGGGCACGATCGCCGCCGGCGTGGCCAAGGCCAAGGCCGACCACCTGGTGATCGCGGGCCATGACGGCGGCACCGGCGCTTCGCCGCTGTCGTCCATCAAGCACGCCGGCACCCCCTGGGAGCTCGGCCTGGCCGAAGCCCAGCAGACCTTGGTGCTGAACCGCCTGCGCGGCCGCGTGCGCGTGCAGGCCGACGGCCAGATGAAGACCGGCCGCGACGTGGTGATCGGTGCCTTGCTCGGTGCCGACGAGTTCGGCTTCGCCACCGCGCCGCTGGTGGTCGAGGGCTGCATCATGATGCGCAAGTGCCACCTGAACACCTGCCCGGTGGGCGTGGCCACGCAGGATCCGGTGCTGCGCCAGAAGTTCACCGGCAAGCCCGAGCATGTGGTGAACTACTTCTTCTTCGTGGCCGAGGAAGCGCGCCAGATCATGGCGCAGCTGGGCATGCGCAAGTTCGATGAGCTGATCGGCCGCAGCGACCTGCTCGACACCCGCAAGGGCATCAGCCACTGGAAGGCCAAAGGCCTGGACTTCAGCCGCGTGTTCCACCGGCCCGAGCTGCCGGCCGAGGTGGCGCGCACCCATGTGTCCACGCAGGATCACGGCCTGAGCAAGGCCCTGGACGTGCGCCTGATCGAGAAGTGCGAACCGGCTTTCCAGCGCGGCGAGAAGGTGCAGTTCATGGAGCAGGTCACCAATGTGCGGCGCACCGTGGGCGCGATGATGTCGGGCGAGCTGATCCGCCGCCGCCCCGAAGGCTTGCCGGACAACACCGTGTTCATCCAGATGGAAGGCACGGGCGGACAGAGCTTCGGCGCCTTCCTGGCCCAGGGCGTGACGCTGTACCTGATCGGCGATGCCAACGACTACACCGGCAAGGGCCTGTCGGGCGGCCGCGTGGTGGTGCGCCCCAGCATTGATTTCCGCGGCGACGCCACCAAGAACATCATCGTCGGCAACACCGTGCTGTACGGCGCTACGCGCGGCGAGGCCTTCTTCCGCGGCGTGGCCGGCGAGCGTTTTGCCGTGCGCCTCTCGGGCGCGACGGCCGTCGTCGAAGGCACGGGCGACCACGGCTGCGAGTACATGACCGGCGGCACCGTGGCTGTGCTTGGCAAGACCGGGCGCAATTTTGGCGCCGGCATGAGCGGCGGCGTGGCCTATGTCTATGACGAAGATGGCCAGTTCGCCAAGCGCTGCAACACCGCCATGGTGGCCCTGGAGCCGCTGATGTCAGCCGACGAGCAAACGGCCAAGGTCGACAAGGCCATCTGGCACCACCTGCCAGGCAGCGAGCCGCAGACCGACGACGCCATCCTGCGCAAGCTGCTGGAAGACCATCACCGCTGGACCGGCAGCCAGCGTGCGCGCGACATCCTCGACGCCTGGGCTGCTTCGCGGACCAAGTTCGTCAAGGTCTTCCCGCACGAATATCGTCGCGCCCTGGCCGAGTTGAACGCCGCCAAGGAAGCCGCACAAACCATTGCCCACGCCAAGCAGCCCGACGTGGCTGCCAAGGTCTGAACAAGATAGGAATCGAGAAGCATCATGGGAAAAGTCACCGGCTTCATGGAATACGAGCGCCTGGAAGAGGGCTACCAGCCCGTAGCAGCGCGCGTCAAGAATTACAAGGAATTCGTGATCGGCCTGAGTTCTGACCAGTCCAAGCAGCAGGCGGCCCGCTGCATGGACTGCGGCACGCCGTTCTGCAACAACGGCTGCCCGGTCAACAACATCATTCCTGACTTCAACGACCTCGTGTACCGCAGCGACTGGCAGAACGCCATCGCCGTGCTGCACTCCACCAACAATTTTCCCGAGTTCACCGGCCGCATCTGCCCCGCGCCTTGCGAGGCCGCCTGCACGCTGAACGTGAATGACGACGCGGTGGGCATCAAGTCGATCGAGCACGCCATCATTGATCGCGCCTGGGAAGAGGGTTGGGTCCTGCCTCAACCTGCCGCCACCCAGACGGGCAAGACGGTCGCCGTCGTCGGTTCCGGCCCGGCAGGCCTGGCCGCGGCACAGCAATTGGCGCGCGCCGGCCACAGCGTGACCGTGTTCGAGAAGAACGACCGCGTGGGCGGCTTGCTGCGCTACGGCATTCCCGATTTCAAGATGGAGAAGTCGCACATCGACCGCCGCGTCACGCAGATGGAAGCCGAGGGCGTGGTGTTCCGCACCGGCGTGCTGGTTGCCAGCCTGCCTGCGGACAGCAAGGTCACCAACTGGGCCAAGGAAACCGTCAGCGCCGACGACTTGAAGGCGCAGTTCGACGCTGTGCTGCTGGCTGGCGGCTCCGAGGCCTCGCGCGACCTGCCGGTGCCGGGCCGCGACCTCGCGGGCATCCATTTCGCGATGGAGTTCCTGCCGCAGCAGAACAAGATCAACGCCGGCGACAAGCTCAAGGGACAACTGCGGGCTGACGGCAAGCACGTGATCGTGATCGGCGGCGGCGACACCGGCAGCGACTGCGTCGGCACCAGCAACCGCCATGGCGCCAAGAGCGTGACCCAGTTCGAGTTGATGCCGCAGCCGCCTGAAGTCGAGGACCGTCCGCTGACTTGGCCCTACTGGCCCTACAAGCTGCGCACCTCCAGCAGCCATGACGAGGGCTGCGAGCGCGAGTTCGCCGTCGCCACCAAGGAGTTCCTCGGCGAGAAGGGCAAGGTCACGGGCGTCAAGACGGTGCGCGTGGAATGGCAAGGCGGCAAGATGCAGGAAGTGCCAGGCAGCGAGCAGGTGCTCAAGGCCGACCTCGTGCTGCTGGCCATGGGCTTTGTCAATCCGGTGGCCACCATCCTCGACGCGTTCGGCGTGGCCAAGGATGCGCGCGGCAATGCCAAGGCCGGCACTGAAACCAGCGCCGCCTACCAGACCAATGTGGGCAAGGTGTTCGCGGCCGGCGACATGCGTCGCGGCCAGTCGCTGGTGGTCTGGGCCATACGCGAGGGTCGGCAGGCCGCGCGGGCGGTCGACGAGTTCCTGATGGGCGCCAGCCTTTTGCCACGCTGAGCAATACCCCGGATCAGGGCAAACCCCGCTGCGGCGGGGTTTGTCGTTTTGAGCAATATTCACGAAACGGCGCTGATAATCGCCACTTGATACCTGCAGAAACATCTGAGCGGTGACGTCGATGGCGAAAAGATGCAGACTTGGCGAGCCAGCATCTCATCTAACCTGCTGATATGTTGGAGAATGCACGGTCGACAGGCTCGCAATATCTGAATGCCATACAGGTTTGTGCTAACTGTTTGCGATGCAGGTCTGAATGGGTAGGCCGGGTCGCCCTTGATGACCTTGATGACCTTGATGACTTTGATGACCTTGATGACTTTGATGAGAGTAGGCGCGCATGAAAACGTCCAGAGGTTTTACGCTGATCGAATTGATGATCGTGGTGGCCATCGTCGCCATTTTGGCCAGGGTCGCGCTGCCGGCCTACACCAGCTATGTCGTGCGCAGCAAACTCCCTGATGCGTTTTCTGGAATGACCTCCTATTCCGCGGCACTCCAGCAGTTTTTCCAGGATAACCGGGCCTATACCAATGCCACCAGCAATGGCTGCCTGACCAGTTCCACGACCTATTTCACCTATGCGTGCACATTGACGGCCACGACATTCGTGATCACTGCGACCAGTACCGCGGCAAGCGGTATAGGTTCACCGGCGATGGTTTATACGCTCGACCAGTCGGGTAATCGCCAGACGACCCAGGTGCCCACCGGCTGGTCCCAGCCCAGTCCCAATAACTGCTGGGTGAGAAACCAATCCGGAGCCTGCTGATGAAAGTCGCGCGCGGCATGACCATGATCGAGCTGATGATCACCATCGCCATCGTGGCCTTGCTGATGACGATGGCCGCGCCGATGTTCACCAAGATGTTCACGTCCAGCAGCGGTTCGCAGCTGGTCAACCAGTTCGCGCAGGACATGGCCTGGGTCCGGAACACGGCAGCCACATCGGATCAGACCGTGACCATGACCCTGAGCACCTCGACCTGCACCTGGACGGCGGCGGCGAGCGGTACGGCGGCCAACTCCGTCAGCGCTCATTCCATGACCACGGCGCAGCTGGCGAATTTTCCGACCTTGACCTGTAGTTTGGCCTGGAGCGGGACGGCGCCGACCGGCAATGTGCTGTCCTTCAACACGCAAGGGCAGGTGACTACCTCCAGCGGCGCCAATGCCACCAGCCTGCCGACCTTGACGGTCCAGACGGCGCAAGGCCAGACCTGGACCGTGACCGTGCTGGCGTCCGGCAGTGCCTTGGTAAATTCGGGGACTGCGCAATGAAGTACCGAGCCAGCAGCGGAGCCCATCGTCGTCAAAGCGGCTTTATCCTGATCGAGGCCTTGATTGCGGTCGCCATGTTCATTTTCGGCCTGCTCGCCATCTCCAAGGTCTACGGCATTCTGGTGCCCGCGCAGACCTCCAGCGAATACACCAGCAGCGTGGCTGGCTACGGCAACCAGTTCTGGGGCCTGATCCAGGCCAATCCCGCGGCACTGAACACCATAGGCGCGGGCAACACGGTCACTTACACCAGCACTTCGGTGGGATCGGCGCCTGCCACCTTGCAGCCCTGGTTGAACAATATTTTTACCGGCCAGTTGGTGTCCCTGAGCAATGCCAGCGTCACCATCACCTTGGGTGCGGATTCGGCCGGCACGGCCTGTGTGCTTGTGCCCGTCAACGCCATGCTGTGCGGCGTGACCCTGACCATTACCTGGACCCCGGTGGCCACGACGCTCGCCAACAGCGCGACCACGCGGACCCAGACGTTCAACTATCAAGTGGGATTCTGAATGAAGGCAATCGGCGTGCTGCCAGGGCGAGCGCAGCGGGGCGTGTCGCTGATCGAGTTGCTGGTGGGCATCGTCATCGGCTTGTTCCTGGCGCTGTCGGTGTTGAAGATCCAGCAAACCCTGGTGCAAGCCAACTACAAGTTGTCCGACACCTATCTGCGCGACAACGAGTTGCGCTCGGCCATGGACATGGTGGGCCAGGACCTGGCCGGCGCCGGCTTCGTGATGGGAGGGGTGCAGCCGCAGTGCGGCCTCATCCTGGCGTATGACAGCGCGGCGCCCATATCGGGCGTGTTCGGTCAGTTTCCGGTGTCGTCCACATGGCAGACCACGACGTCCCAATTGATGACCACCGGAACTCTGCCCACGGGTGCTTCCGCGCTGGGCACCTATCCAACCATCACCGGCAGTGGCACGGTCTCGCAGGTTTTGAGCATTACCACCACGGCCACCGCGCTGACTGCCGCCGCTGCGGCGGGCGCGCCGCTGGTCTACAGCGTGGTGCAGAACGCCAGCATCACCAGCGTTCCCAATTCGTCAACCTCTGGACCGATTGCAGGCTTGGCCAATTTGCCCATCTCCAGCACCACGGGCATCAACTATGGCGCCGTGGGCTATCTGCGCCTGCATCTCAGCAACGGCACCAACACGTCCACCGCCTGCTTCCGCGTGCGCGTTCCTCGCGGTGCCAATGCGGCAGGCACGGCGCTTGCAGCGGGGAGTTCGCTCAATATCCAGGATCCCAACTTGATGCCTGGCACGGGATTGAATGGGTACAGCGCCACCTTGGGTACGTACAACATCCTGGCCTCTGGCACCAACCTGGTGAACGCCAGCCTGCTCTATGGCCGGCTGTACTACCCCATGTTGAATCCCCCCGACGCTACCTTGATCGCGGGCGTCACAGCCTCGACCAACCAGCAAGTGGTGGTGTACTACGTCGGCATGTCGAACGGCACGACAGCCGCAGCGGGCAATTTCCCGGTCTTGTACCGGGCCGTGGTCAATGCGCTCGACGATTCGCTCATCACCGCGCCGGTGCCGGTGGCGGCCGGGGTCGTCAGTTTGCAGGCCCTGTATGGGGTCGATGAAACCGGCAGCGGCAACGTCACCAATTACCTGACCTGGGCCGACGTGCTGGCGGGCAATTTCACCGCCAACGTACGCACGGTGTTGTTCTCGATGGTCGCGAAATCGCTGCAGTCTGATGCGACGCCGGGTTATGCCGCCTCGCCCAATCCGGTGCCCATTCCCAGCCCATCGGGAACAGGCAATGATGCGTTCACGGCCTACACGATCCCCGCCGCATACAACCTCAACCACTTCACGGTCATGCAGTCCGAAGTGGCCATCAGGAATCAACTATGGCAGCGCTGAACATCCCTGCACGTTCCAGGCGCAGCCAGGCGGGCTACACCCTGCTGCTGGTCCTGTTCACCATGACGGCGCTGCTGTTTGGCGCGCTCTTCACCATGCGCGGCACGATCCTTCAGACGGTGATGGCAGGCAACACCCTGCAGCACCAGAAAAACCAGCAGGCCAGCGACATGGCCTTGCGCCTGGTGGAAAATTTGATCATCACCACCTCGCAGGGCGCCGGCTCCACGCCGCTTGAAATTTCGGCAGGCGCTGGCCAGCCGTGGTACTACACGCCGACGACGACGCCTTGGACGGTGCCTTCCACCACGTTTTGGTCATCCTGCATTGCAGCGAGCCAATGCGGCTCGATCGCCAATGTGCCCAATGGCTACCAGGTCTATGCCGTGGTGGTGCCGTCGAATCTGCCTGTAGATCCCTATAACTGCGGGACCTCGGGATTGACGGCGGTGTACTACGATATTTTTCTGAGCACCATGGAACCTAATTTTTCTTCGTCCGGCACGGCGGCGACCACCTCTTCGGTGACGGAGAGTATTTTCAAGTTGTGCGTGGTGAGCGCATGAGGTTTCAAGAGGCATTCGGTGTTGGATGCATGGGTTTGCTTCGAGCGGGAGGTTCGCGATGAGAACTGATGCTGCATTGAAAATATCGGGCTTGTGCCTGGGCTTGTGTTTTTATTCTCAAATCCACGCACAAACCATCGTCCAGGACAGTTTTACCGGTGTTTCGGCAACACAGACCTGGACTGTGACCGGAACCGCCGGGTACCCCTGCATGACTGCCGGCAATGGTTCGGGATCCGTTCCGGCGTGCTCCGGCATCAGTGATCCAGTTGGCAGCGGCGCATTGCGTCTGACGGGAGCGGGCGGCGATCTGCACGGTGCCATCATTTCGACCACGCCGTTTTCCTTGTCGCAAGGGTTGCAGGTGACCTTCACCACCTATACCTATGGCGGCAATAGCTATCCATCCACCAATGGCAAGACGCCGGGTGCGGATGGTATCGGCTTTTACCTGATCGATGCCGCCTATACCCCGGCCATTGGCGCCTATGGCGGCAGTCTGGGCTACAGCTGTTCCAATACCAATTCACCTTTTAACGGCATGGTTGGCGGTTATATGGGGTTGGGTATCGATGAGTATGGGAATTTCCTGAATGTCGGGGACAATACGGCCTCCGGCTACCCAAATGCCTCAAATACTGGTTTCCTGAATACGCAAAATCCAGGTGAAATTGGAATTCGGGGCTCTGGAAGTATTGCCTATAGCTATTTGAATAGTATTTATCCTGCCTATTTCCCGTCCTCGCAGAATGGAACCTCGCAGGGCAACACGGCGATAAAAAATGCCTGCAAGAACGGAAAACTCTACACGGCTGCTTCGGGCGGCGGCAACAATGCGGTATCGCCGACGGTCACCGTTCAGGACTATGCCTATGTGACGGGTGTGACCTTGCCCACGACGCAGCCGATTGCCAACGAGGCGACCGGTGTCAGAACGAGCGCCACGCCCATCACGTACAAGGTGCTGATCACGCCGGGCACCACGCCTCTGCTGAGCGTCTGGTATGCATATAACAGCACAGGCGGCAGCTCGGCCACTTACACGCCGGTGATCACCAACCTCAATATCTCCAATGCCAGCAATGCGGCGTTCGCTACCTTGCCGGCCAATCTGTATTTCGGTTTTGGTGCGTCAACCGGTGGCGGTACCAACATTCACGAAATCACCTGCTTCATTGCGGCCCCAGCCAACTCGGCGATTGGTGCACCTGTGGCGCCTTTGTCCGTGTCGGCCGGGGGGCTGGTTTTCACCGTGTCGTCCAATCAGAACCCTTTGCCTGCAGCAGGCCATGTGACGGCCTACGCCACGGTGACAACGGCGACGGCCGGTTCTCCGCTGGGTACGGCCACGGGCAATGCGCTTTGGGATGCTGGCGATTCCACCCACATGTCGCCGTCGAACCGCACCAGCAATCTGATGTCCACCGGGGTGAATGCAGGCGGGTCCACGCCAGCGGGTTCTGGCTCGATAGTGGCTTTCAACGCCCTGGACACTGCAGCCTTCAATTTGACGACGTCGCAGGTCACTGCGTCGACCTTTAGTGGCTGCCTCGGGACTACGGTCTCCCAGGCGATCACCATCATTACTGGCTATACGATCGACCCGAATTACACCAGCTCCGTGGCTGGCTGCTCCTATCTGTCGGGTCGAGTTGCCGGCTGGGAACTGGGCAGTTTTGACGTCAACAACACCGTGCAGTACCTGGGCCCGCCGGGAAATGGCAATCTGCTGACGCAGCCCGGGTATGTGACTTGGGCCAAGAGCCAAAACGGTCGCTTGCCGCTGCTGCTGTTTTCCGACAATGACGGCTTCCTGTATGCCATCGACGCATCCTCTGATTCGACCAGCGGGTACATGCAATGGGGCTGGATGCCTCGACCGTTCGTGCAGTACCTGTACAACTACGCCGGCGGCAGCATCTTCTACACCCAGGGCTATTTTGACGGCGGCTTCCAGACGGCCGATGCCGTCGACGGCTCCGGCAATTGGGCGACCTACGTGGTGGGCACGGCGCAAGCGGGCGCGTATCACTATTCGCTCAAGCTCGCCAATGTGAGTTCAACGGGGGCGGCGGCCAAGCCCACCAGCCAGGCCTGGGGCATATCGGTGACAGGGGGCACTTCACCGCAGGAGCAGGCCCCCATCATCGCCACGATCAACGGAGCGCAGTACGCGATTTTTATCGTCAATACGACGTCCGGTTCGACGACCACCAGCACCTTGTATGAGATCAACGTGGCTACCGGCGCAGGCTCTACCGTGACGGGGCCGTTGAGCTTCGTGGTCAGTAGCTCTATGAACTACGTCACCAACACCGGCATTCTCTGGTTGGGCGACAACAACGGCGGCGTCTGGAGCCTGAGCCTGACGGGATCGGCCAGCACGGACGCCAGCGGTGCCTACAAGGTGGTGAGCAGCCTGACGCCGTCGACCACGCCCAACGCGATCAACTATGTGGGCTACACCGAAGTGGCTGGCCAGCCCTATTTGTGGGCCGCAACGCAATATCAGGTGTCTGTGTACGCCCTGGCGAACGGCATTGGCCAGTACCAGTGGGCCACGCGCGGCGGATCCAGCCCGGTCGGAACCAGCGCCAAGAGCGTGACGGTCAACGCGTTGCAGTCCACGGGACAGGTGTCGGCTTTGCCGACGGCCGTGAATGGGGTGCTGTTCGTGCCGGTCTATGTGCCGTCGTCAGGCGCGTCATGTGGCGCCTTGGGCAATGGCTACTACGACGTGTTCAACCTGACCACGGGCACGACGCCGAACGGAACGGTGAGCTTCAACGGCACCCTGGTGACCAACGGCGTGATTGCCCTGGGACAAGGCAGCCCCTATGCGCCGTCCACGAGTGCGGGCCAGAAGGGCACGTCCACGACCTTCTATCCAGGCAGCGGCACCTCGCAGTCGACCGCACCGGGCAGCGGCACCGTGACCAGCTCCGTGTCCAACAAGCCGATTTCATGGCGGGTGCATTGAGCGCCTGAAGCATGCCGGCCGTCAGGCGGCATGCTTTGGTCTCAGCTTGACGGGCATTGCGCCACGGTAAAGTTGTTTTGTGGCAAGCAGCGGGGTGGTGTTTCCCCTATGATCCATGTTTTCGATTGCCGGGCACCCAGGGGCCCTTTGCGCGAAGCCCATGACGCTGCCCAATTTGCAAAGATCATCCAGCCCGTCCTCTGCGAGTCCGAACGAAGCTCGACCCTTGATCGAGCTTCGCAGCGTGTGCTGCGGCTATGGTGACAAGACCATCCTGGCCGATGTCAATCTGAAGCTGCCGCGCGGCCATGTGCTGGCCCTGATCGGGACCTCGGGCGGCGGCAAGACGACGCTGCTGCGGACCCTGACACGCCAGATCACGCCGCTGAGGGGCCAAGCGTTCTTCGACGGCCAGGACCTGGCCACCCTGGATCAGGCGGGCCTGTACCGGGTACGTCGGCGCATGGGCATGCTGTTCCAGTTCGGCGCCCTGTTCACCGATTTGAGCGTGTTCGAGAATGTGGCGTTTCCGCTACGCGAACACACGAATCTGTCCGAAGCCATGATCCGCGACCTGGTGCTGCTCAAGCTCAATGCCGTGGGTTTGCGCGGATCGCGCGATTTGATGCCCAACGAGATCTCGGGCGGCATGTCGCGCCGTGTGGCGCTGGCGCGCGCCATCGCGCTGGACCCCGACCTGGTGCTGTACGACGAACCTTTCGCCGGGCTGGATCCCATTTCGCTGGGCGTGGCCTCGCGCCTGATCCGCGACCTGAACGATGCCTTGGGCCTGACCAGCGTGATCGTGTCGCACGATATCCATGAGACCTTTGCCATTGCCGACCAGGTCGCCATGGTGGCCAATGGCCGCATCGTGGCGCAAGGCACGCCAGACGAGTTGCGCCACAGCAGCGATCCGCTGGTGCAGCAGTTCGTCGGCGCGCATCCCGACGGCCCGGTTCATTTCCATCAGCCTGCGGCTCCGGTGATTCAGGATTTTGGCTTGCAAGGAGCGTCGGCATGATCGAGTGGTTCGCCCGCGTTGGACAGGGCACGCGCCGCAGCTTTGTCGAGATCGGTGGTGCGGCCCGTCTGCTGCTGCAACTGCTGGCCAGCACGCCCAAAGCCTTCAAGCGTTTCCGCCTGATCAGCGATCAGGTGTTCTTTCTGGGCAACCGTTCCTTGTCCATCATCGGCGTGTCGGGCCTGTTTGTCGGCTTCGTGCTGGCGCTGCAAGGTTATTACACGCTGCAGCGCTATGGGTCTGCCGAGGCGGTGGGCCTCCTGGTGGCGCTGAGCCTGGTGCGCGAACTGGGACCCGTGGTGACAGCACTGCTGTTCGCGGGACGCGCCGGCACCTCCCTGACCGCGGAGATCGGCTTGATGAAGGCGGGCGAGCAATTGACGGCCATGGAGATGATGGCGGTCGATCCGGTGTCTCGCGTGCTGGCGCCGAGGTTCTGGGGTGGCATGATCGCCATGCCTTTGTTGTCGGCCGTGTTCTCCGCCGTGGGCGTGCTGGGCGGCTGGATCGTGGCGGTGCTGCTGATCGGCGTGGACGCGGGTGCCTTCTGGTCGCAGATGCAGGGCGGCGTGGATGTGTTCGCCGATGTCGGCAACGGCGTGACCAAGAGCGTGGTGTTCGGCTTGACCGTCAGTTTCGTGGCGCTTTTGCAGGGCTACACCTGCAAGCCCACGCCTGAAGGTGTTTCCTATGCCACCACGCGCACCGTGGTGGTGTCTTCCTTGGCGGTGCTGGCGCTTGATTTCGTGCTGACCGCAATGATGTTTTCGATTTGAAGGAGCAGAGGATGCAAGCCTCTCGTCATGATGCGTGGGTGGGATTTTTCGTGGTGCTGGGCGCGACCGCCTTGCTGTTTCTCGCGCTCAAGGCCGGCAATCTGCTGAGCCTGAACTTCGACGACACCTACTCGGTGACCGCGAAGTTCGACAACATCGGCGGCCTCAAGGTCAACGCGGCGGTGAAGAGCGCTGGCGTGGTCGTGGGCCGGGTCGAGTCCATCAGCTTTGACGACAAGAGCTTCCAGGCCCGCGTCTCGCTGAAGCTGCGCGCCGGCCTGCAGTTTCCCAAGGACAGCTCGGCCAAGATCCTGACGGCAGGCCTGCTGGGTGAGCAATACGTCGGCCTGGAGCCGGGCGCTGACGAGAAAAACCTCAAGGCCGGTGATGTCGTGACGCAGACGCAGTCGGCCGTCGTGTTGGAAAATCTGATCGGACAGTTCCTCTACAACAAGGCTGCCGATGCCGGAGGAGGCGACAAGAAATGAGTGTGTGGGCGATGATCTCGATCGCAGTTTCCTCCCTGTCGCGCCGTGCCGCGCAGGGTTTGCGCATGACGGTTCTGGCCGTGGTGATGCTGGCCCTGGGCGGCCAGGCCATGGCGCAAGCGGCGGGGGGGCAACAAGCCGATCCGCGCGACCCTTGGGAGCATTGGAACCGCAAGGTGTTCTCGTTCAATGAGTCCCTGGACCAGCACATCCTCAAGCCCACGGCCGAGGCCTACACCCAGGTCGTGCCGTCCATGGTGCGAACGGGCGTCAACAACTTTTTTGGCAATGTGTCGGACATCTGGTCCGCCTTCAACCTGATGCTGCAGGGCCGGGTCAGGCTCGGGGCGCTGCAATCGATGCGCGTGGTGTTCAACTCCACGTTCGGCGTGTTCGGCCTGGCGGACGTTTCGACCAAGATGGGCTTGGAGCGCAACAGCGAAGACCTGGGCAAGACCCTGGGTCGATGGGGTTTCAGCGCCGGACCCTACGTGGTGTGGCCGCTGCTCGGGCCGTCGTCCGTGCGCGATACGGCGGCCTTGCCGCTGGATTTCAGCGTGTCGCCGTCATTGTTCGTGTCCACCTGGCCTGAGAAGACGGCTGTCTATGGCCTGGGCCTGGTCGATTACCGGTCCGGCTTGCTGCAGGCGGGCAACATGCTCGAGGACATTGCGCTGGACAAGTACACGTTCATCCGCGACGCCTACCTGCAACGTCGCAACATCTATCGCGACGACGATGATTTCGAGGTGATCGACCCGGTATCCGATGGCGCCGGCAAGGACAAGCCGGCTGAGGCGGACATGCCGGCCAACACAAGCGATCAGGCCAATCAGGCCGATCAGCCTGCCCAGCCCGCCGCCACGCCGCCGGAGCATTGACCTCCCGGTGCACCCCATGCAGGGCTCGCGCGTTGAAACAAGCGCGAGGCCCCGATCAACCCGATTCAAAGGACATTCAGCAATGATCAGCAAACGTTCCCTCATCCGCAGCCTGTGTATGGCGCTGGGCTTTGGCCTGGCCGGCCTGGGCCTGCCCTGGCTGGCCCATGCGGCCGACAATTCCACGCCCGATGGCCTGATCCGTCAGCTGTCCATCGAGACCATCGAGACCGTCAAGTCCGACAAGGCCATGCAGGGCGGCGATATCAACAAGATCATTGCGCTGGTCGATAGCAAGATCATGCCCAATGTGAACTTCCAGCGCATGACCTCGTCGGCGGTCGGCCGCTACTGGCGCCAGGCCACGCCCGAGCAGCAAAAGCGCCTGCAGGACGAGTTCAAGACCCTGCTCATGCGCACCTACGCCGGCGCCCTGGCACAGATCAAGGACCAGAGCATCGCGATCAAGCCCCTGCGCGCCGCGCCGACCGACACGGACGTGGTCGTCAAGACCGAGGTGCGCGGCAAGGGCGATCCCATTCAACTCGATTACCGCCTCGAAAAGGTCGATTCGGGCTGGCGCATCTATGACATGAATGTGCTCGGGATCTGGCTGGCCGATCAATACCGCAGCACGTTTGCCCAGGAAATCGGCGCCAACGGCATCGACGGTCTGATCAAGGTGCTGGTCGACAAGAACCAGAAGGCGGCCGCCAACCCGAACGCCAAGGGATGACCCGTCATGACCGAGGCCATGCTCAAGCTGCCCGCCAGCGTTCGCCTGGACGCCTTGCCCGCCATCTGGGCCGAGCTCGAGGCGGCCTTGCTGGCCGAATCCCTGCAAGTGGGCGCAGGCGCGGGTCAGGTGTTGCACTTGAACGCGGCCCCGCTGACTGATTTCGACTCGGGCGTGCTCACGCTGCTGCTCAGCGCGGCGCGTTTGTGCCGGCAGCGCGAGTTGCAGCTGCAGGTGTTTGAGGTGCCCGCCAAGCTGCAGGAATTGGCCCGCGTATACGGGGTGGGCGACCTGCTGTGGCCTGAGCAGGCGCCTGCTGCCGATCAGCTGGCGTAGCGCTTGCTGCGCAGGTTGCGCTTGATTTCCTGCAGCATCGGGCGCAGCTTTTGCCCCAGCCGCAGGGCCACGCCGGTGGTCAGGATGTCGATGGCGGTCAGGTGCAGCAAGCGCGAGACCATCGGGCTGTAGCGGTCATAGTCTTCCGGATGGTCGACCGCCAGCAGGATCTGCCCCGGCATCAGTCCGATCTGTGCCAGCGGCGAGCCGCTGGCCGTGATGATGATGGTGGTGGCGCCCTTGCGGCGCGCAATTTCGGCGGCGTCCAGCAGGTCGCGGCTGCGACCCGAGTTGGAAATTACCACGGCGCAATCGCCCGGCCCCAGCATGGTGGCGCTCATCAGCTGCACATGGCCGTCGCTGCAGGCGATGGTGTTGACCCCCAGCCGGAAGAACTTGTGCTGCGCGTCCTGCGCCACGATACCTGAATTGCCGACGCCGTAGAACTCGATGCGGCGTCCCTGCCGGCCCGCCTCGCTCAGCGCCACGATGGCGCGCTCGAAGGCGTGGCTGGCCGCGTCATTGCGGTAGTGCAGCAGCGCGGCGACGGCGTTGTCGATGACCTTGACGATCAGTTCGGCGGGCTTGTCGTCCTCATCGACGGCGCGGTGCACGAAAGGCACGCCCTCGTTGACGCTGCCCGCCAGCTTGAGCTTGAAATCGGTCAGGCCGTCGTAACCCACGCTGCGGCAAAAGCGCACCACGGTGGGCTTGCTGACATGGGCCCGGTCGGCCAGCTCGGTCACGGGCAGGGTGGCAAAGGCGCGCGGGTCCTGCAGCAGCAGCTTGCCCACGCGTTGCTCGGCCGGAGGCAGTGTAGGCAATGCCGCTTTCACGCGTTCCAGGATGCTCATCTTGATCTCTATTGCTCTTCCGCCCAGCTGAAGCCGTCGCGGGCCACGAGCGCGCTGGCAGCGGGCGGGCCCCAGCTGCCGGCGGCATAGCTGCGCGGACCGCTGCTGTCGTCCTGCCAGGCGTCGAGTATCGGTTCCACCCAGCGCCAAGCCTGTTCCTGCTCATCGCTGCGCACGAACAGGTTCAGGCGGCCGGCAATCGCGTCCAGCAGCAGGCGCTCATACGCGCCCACGCGGTTGGCGGCAAAGGCCTTGTCGAAATCGAGGTCCAGCGATACCGGGGCCAGGGTTTCACCATGCGAGCTGCCCTTTGCGGCCAGCAGCTGCAGCTCCAGCCCGTCTTCGGGCTGCAGCTTGATCACCAGCCGATTCGGCTGGTTGTTGCTGGGGAAGATCGGGTGCGGCACCGGGCGGAAATTCACGACGATCTGCGCATCGCGCGCCGCCAGGCGTTTGCCGGTGCGCAAATAGAAAGGCACGCCGGCCCAGCGCCAGTTCTGCACTTCTGTGCGCAGCGCCACAAAGGTTTCGCATTGGCTGTGCGCGGGGATGTTGGCCTCGTCCAGATAGCCGACCACGGCCTGCCCATCGACCGTTCCCGAGCGATATTGGCCGCGCACCACGTCGCGCGCCACGCTGTCCGCGGTGAAGGGCTTGAGCGAGCGCAGCACCTTGAGCTTTTCATCGCGGATGGCGTCGGCGTCGGCCGTGGAGGGTGGCTCCATCGCGATCATGGTCAGCAGCTGCAGCGCGTGGTTCTGGATCATGTCGCGCAGCGCGCCGGTGCCTTCGTAGAACGAACCCCGGGTGCCCACGCCCAGCGATTCGGCCAGCGTGATCTGGATGTTGGCAATGCTCTCGCGCCGCCACAGCGGCTCGAACAGGGCGTTGCCAAAGCGCAGCGCCATCAGGTTCTGTACCGAGGGCTTGCCCAGGTAGTGGTCGATGCGGAAGGCCTGCTGCTCCGCGAACACCGAGCGCACCACGCGGTTGATCTGCTGCGCGCTGGCGAGGTCCTGCCCCAGCGGCTTTTCCAGCACGATGCGGATGCGCGAGTCGTTCAGGCCGGCGGCCCCCAGCTGCGCGCAGATCTGCGTGAACAGGTGCGGACTGGTGGCCAGGTACAGCACCACGGTGTCGGCCTGGCGCTCGGCCAGCCATTCCTTCAGGCGCAGGTAATGCTCGGGCTGCGACAGGTCCATGCGCCGGTAATGCACCAGCTGTGCAAAGTGCTCGAACTCTTCGTCCTTGGGACGCTTGGCCCCGTCGACCGCCTGAAAACGCTCCCTGAGCCATTCACGGTAGCGTTCGTCCGACATCTCGTCGCGTGCCACGGCCAGGATGCGGCCGCCGCTGGGCAGTTTGCCGTGGCGGAAGGCCTGGAACAGCGCCGGGACCAGCTTGCGCCATGCCAGATCGCCGGTGCCGCCAAAGAAGACAAGATCGAATGACATGCGCTGTGCTCGAGGTGTTGAAGTCCTGAAAATGTTGTGCCAGGACTTGACGTTGGGGTGGATGTAATAAAGTTTCTTGATTTATGATGCACGAGTTTCTTGCTGGGGTCAACCGCAAATCAACCAGGATCGAATTGCCCATGACGCGCCATATGCATTCGAATCCATGGCCTTGTAACTGCCATCCGACAGGAACGCCCCGTGCAGCAGTTCTAATACGGCTGCACATCAACACGGACTGAACCCATGAACCAGCTCGAACAACTGAAGGCCTTCACCACGGTCGTCGCTGACACCGGCAACTTTTTGCAGCTGGCGCAGTTCACGCCGCGCGACGCCACCACCAACCCCTCGTTGATCCTGAAGGCCGTGCAGTCGCCCGATTACGCGCCCTTGCTGCAGGAAACGGTGGCAAGGCTCAAGGGCCGGCCGCTGGACGAGATCGTCGACGCCGTGCTGGTGCGTTTCGGCCTGGAGATCCTGAAGGTCGTGCCGGGCCGCGTCTCGACGGAAGTCGATGCGCGCCTGAGCTTCGACAGCAAAGCCTCGGTCGCGCGCGCGCGGCGCCTGATGGGCATGTACGAGGCCCAGGGCATAGGCCGCGACCGCGTGCTGATCAAGGTGGCATCCACCTGGGAAGGCATCCAGGCCGCGCGCGAACTGGAGCGGGACGGTATCCATTGCAACCTGACCCTGCTGTTCTCCTTCTGCCAGGCCGTGGCCTGCGGCGAGGCCGGCGTGCAGCTGATTTCTCCCTTCGTGGGCCGCATCTACGACTGGTACAAGAAGAGCGCCGGCGCGGCCTGGGACGAGCAGGCCCATGCCGGCGCCAATGATCCGGGCGTGAAGTCGGTCGCCAGCATCTTCAACTATTACAAGAAGTTCGGCATAGCGACCGAGGTGATGGGTGCGAGCTTCCGCAACATCGGGCAGATCCAGGCCCTGGCCGGCTGCGATCTGTTGACCATCAGCCCCGAGCTGTTGGCGCAACTGCAGGCCGCCGAGGCGCCGCTGACGCGCGCGCTCGATGCCGAGGCCGCGCTTCAAAGCGAGCACGTGCATCTGCACCTGGACGAGGCCGCCTTCCGCTTTGCGCTGAACCAGGACGCCATGGCGACCGAAAAACTGGCCGAAGGCATTCGCCTGTTCGCGGCCGACGCGGTGAAGCTCGACCACATGATTGAAAGCCTCTGATGCCCGCCACACGTTGCGATCAAAGCCCGGTCTGGGCGGCGCTGCAGGCGCATTTCCAAGCGCAGGGCGCGGCCTTCGATGTCCGGCAGGCCTTCGCGCAGGAGCCGCATCGATTCGAGCAGTGGTCGCTGCAGGCGCCGGAGGTGTTTGCCGACCTGTCCAAGAACCGCATCGATGCGCAGGCGATGGCGTTGCTGCTCGATCTGGCGCGTGATCTGGGCCTGGAGTCGCAGCGAGACGCGATGTTGCGCGGCGAAGCCATCAACGTCACCGAAGGGCGTGCCGTGCTGCACACGGCCTTGCGTGCGCCGGTCGGTGAGTGGCCTTTCAACGACCAGGTTCACGCCGCGCTCGAACGCATGCTGGCATTTGCCGAGTCGGTGCGCGATGTCGAGCGCAGCGGCTTCAGCGATGTCGTGCACATCGGCATCGGCGGCTCCGACCTGGGGCCCGCGATGGTGGTGCAGGCGCTGCACAGCGTGGCGCATCCGCGCCTGAAACTGCACTTCGTGTCGAATGTGGACGGCCACGATCTGGCGGCCGTGCTGCGCGACCTCGATCCGGCGCGGACCCTGTTCGTGATCGCATCCAAGACCTTCACCACGCAGGAGACGCTGGCCAATGCAGAGGCCGCCAAGGCCTGGTTCCTGGCGCAGGGCGGCATGGACGTGGCGCGGCATTTCGTCGCCACCAGCAGCAATACCGAGGCCGCAGCGGCCTTCGGCATCCAGACCACCTTTGGCTTCTGGGACTGGGTGGGGGGACGCTATTCGCTGTGGTCGGTGATCGGCCTGCCGATTGCCATTGCCATCGGGCCTAAGCATTTCAAGGCCCTGCTGGCCGGCGCGCATGCCATGGACGAGCACTTTGCGCGCACGCCGCTGGAGGGCAACCTGCCGGTCCTGCTCGGGCTCCTGGACGTTTGGTATCGCAATTTCCACGGTTTCGCCAGCCGCAGCATCGCGCCCTACCACCAGGGCTTGCGCCGGCTGCCGGCCTATCAGCAGCAACTCGAGATGGAGAGCAACGGCAAGCAGGTCGATCGCGTGGGCGAGTCCTTGCCGTATTCGACCAGTCCGGTGGTTTGGGGTGAAGCCGGCACCAACGGGCAGCATGCTTACTTCCAGATGCTGCATCAGGGCACGGACGTGATTCCGGTCGAGTTCATCGCGGTCAAGACGCCGGACTTCGGTGCCCATGTTGAAGGCGCTCTGGCCGAGCGTCTGCACGACCAGCACCGCAAGCTGCTGGCCAATTGCCTGGCGCAGTCGCAGGCGCTGCTGCAAGGCAAGCGCTTCGAGGACGCGCTGGCCGAGCAGGCGCCCACCGCGTCAAAGACCCTGGATGCGGCCATCCTGGCTCGGCACCGCACATTCGCAGGCAACCGTCCCAGCACCACCTTGCTGCTGGAGTGCCTGAGCCCGCGCAGCCTGGGGGCCCTGATCGCCTTGTACGAGCACCGCGTGTTCGTGTCGGGCGCCGTCTGGGGCATCAACAGTTTCGACCAATGGGGCGTGGAGCTCGGCAAGGCCTTGTGCAACAGCCTGCTGCCTCGCCTGGACAGTGGCGACGTGCAGGGCCTGGACGGTTCGACCGCCGGATTGATGGGGCGTTTGAGGACATGAAGGTCGTCTTTGATTTTGGCGGTGTGCTGTTCCGCTGGCACCCGCCGAGCTTTCTGGCGCGCGTGTGGCCGCACCGGGTGCCGGACCTGGAGGCCGGCGTGGAAGTCGCCAGGCAGTTCTTCCAGCACTACGGCGGCGACTGGGGTGCGTTCGACCAGGGCCTGATCGATGCCGAGACGGTCGTGGCGCGGATCGCGGCACGCACGGGCTGGCCCTTTGATGAGGTGCGCGCCGTCGTGGACGCCGTCCCGGACGAGTTGCAGGTCTTGCCCGAAACGGTGGCGCTGATCGAGGAGCTCAAGTCCGCCGGGCACAGGCTCTACTACCTGTCGAACATGCCGGAGCCCTATGCCGATCACCTCGAGCGCAGCTATCCCTTGCACGAGTGGTTCGATGGCGGTGTGTTTTCAGGACGGGTCAAGCGCAGCAAGCCTTCGGCCGAGGCGTTTCAATGCGCCGCGCGAGCCTTCGATGCGGCGCCCCAGGAACTGGTCTTGCTGGACGATTTGCCGGCCAACATCGCCGCGGCGCGCGCGCAGGGCTGGCAGGGCTTGGAATTCAGCACGGCCGGCGCGGTGCGGCCGGCCTTGATGGCCTTGCTTCAGTGGGCCAATTCGTCCGGCAAGTCCTGATCGTCAGCAGGCGGAGCGGCCTGCACGCGGAAGCTTTCGCTGGCCCAAGCGCCCAGGTCCAGGCTGCGGCAACGTTCGCTGCAGAAGGGGCGCCAGGGATTGGAGGGCGCGTACAGGCTCTCGCCGCCGCAGCTGGGGCAGGGCACGGTGCGTGCCTTCACGGGAGGGGTATCTTGCCGATCGGTCATGGTTCGCCACTCAGGAGCAAAGCGTCAGCTCGAAGCTGGCATCCTGGGCGGCCTGCTTGAGGCGGCCGTCCTGGTCCTGGCGCATCAGGCGGATCGACACCATCAGGCGGTGCCCGCTGATTTCGGGAATCAGCCCGAGGCTGGGGTCGATGCGCATGCGCAGCAGTTGATAGCTGCGGTTCTGCGCCAGGCTTTGCTGGAACTGCCCCGCCTGCGCCGCGACCTTGTGCGGCGCGCCCGAGTCACGCAGCAGGCCCAGCAGCACGCGCAGGGCCTCGGCCAGCGGCAGCAGCGTCTGGGTCCATTGGATCAGGTCGTTGCGGCGGCGCACCGGCAGGAATTGCTGCCAGGTGTAATAGGCCGGCAGATCGAAGGCGCAAGTGCCGCCGGGGATGCTGATGCGGCTGCGTATGCTCATCAGCCATTCGTTGGCGGTGAGCGCATGGCCGGCCTTGCCGCTCAGCTGGTTGAGCTTGTTGAAGGCGCTGTCGATGCGGGCAATCACCTCGTCCAGTACTTCTTCGGCAATCGCCGGATTGCCGCGATAGCTGTTGAGCTGCGCCTTGTGGCGTTCCAGGTCCTTGAGCAGATCGGCCTTCAGGTCGGCGCGCGAGGCCACGTCCATGATCTCGAAGATCGTGGCGAGCGCGAAATGGTGATCAAGCGCCGATTCGCGCTCGATCAACTGGGCAAGGCGGTCGAACAGGTGCTCAAGCCGCAGCATCGTGCGGATGCTCTCGTTGAACGGGTACTCGTATAGGACCAAAGCGAATATTCCTGTCGGTCAGCGTGGATTGCGATGGCGCAAGCGCCGAATCCGGCGATTGTTTCACAGCCTGAGCGCAAGTTCGCACTCAAGGCGTTCGGGTTTGCCACTGCGCCATCAAAGCCAGCACCTCGGACTTCAGCGTGGCGAGCGATTTGCCTTCATTCAGGATCACGGCGTCGGCCGCGGCGCGGCGCTCGGCGCGGCTGGCCTGCTGGTTCAACACCGCCTGCACGGCCTCGCGCGTCCAGCCTGATCTTTGCATCACGCGCTCGATCTGGGTCTGTTCCTCGCAGTCGATCACCAGCACGAAGTCGACCCGCTGGCGCCAGGTTCCCGACTCGACCAGCAGCGGGACGTCGAACACCACGATGGGCGTGGTGGCGGCCCGGGCCTGCTCCTGCGTCTGCGCCGAGATCAGCGGATGCAGGATGGCTTCCAGTTTTTGACGCGCCTCGGTGTCGCGAAACGCGAGTTCGCGCATGTAGGCGCGGTCCAGGGCGCCGCTTGCGTCGATCGCGGCAGGGCCAAAACAATCGCGCAAGGCCGGTATGGCCGCACCGCCTGGGGCGCTCAGGGCGCGCGCGATGGCATCGGTATCGATGACGGTGGCGCCGGCCTCGCTCAGGATCTGCGCGACCGTGCTCTTGCCGCTGCCGATGCCGCCGGTCAGGCCGATGCGCATCAGGCCCAGCCCAGCCAAGCGAGCACGCGGCCCTGGCCGGCGAACAGCACCACCAGTCCGGCACCGGCCAGGAAGGGCCCAAAGGGCACATAGCGGCCTTCCCGCAGCTGGCTGTTGAGCTTCATGGCAATGCCGATGACTGCGCCGATCAAGGACGCGGCCAGCACGATGGGCAGAATCATCTGCCAGCCCAGCCAGGCGCCCAGCGCGGCCAGCAACTTGAAGTCGCCGTAGCCCATGCCTTCCTTGCCGGTCGCCAGCTTGAACACCCAATACACGGTCCACAGCGACAGGTAGCCGACGAACACGCCGGTTAGCGCGTTTTGCAAGGGGATGGTCCAGCCCAGCGATGCCGCCGCCAGGCCGGCCCACAGCAAGGGCTGGTTGATGCTGTCGGGCAGCAGCGTGGTGTCCCAGTCTATGCCTGCCAAGGTCAGCAAGGCGGCCACGAATCCGCACCACAGCAGGGTGGTGGGATGCGCGCCGAAGTGCTGTCCCAGCGTCAGGAACATCAGGCCGGTCGCCAGCTCGACGAGCGGGTAGCGCATCGAGATCGGCGCCTTGCACGAGGCGCAGCGGCCCAGCAGGCGCAGCCAGCCCAGCACAGGCAGGTTCTCGTGCCAGGCCAGCACATGGCCGCAATGCGGGCAGCGCGAACGCGGGGCGGCGAGGTTCAGGGCCGGCAGGGCTTCGACCTTGCTTCCGAGGGCGTGTGCGCGTCGGCTGAGCTCCAGCGCCTCTTGCGTGCTGAGCTGGCCCGTGCGCGACAGCGCCTGCTCGTCGCTCAGGTGGCTGCAGGCATCCGTCACCCACTGTCTCTCCATCATCACCGGCAGGCGATAGATGACGACGTTGAGGAAACTGCCCACGCACAGGCCCAGCACGCCCAGGGCCCAAGGGGTGAGAAAGATCTGATAGTCGAAGTTCATGAAGGCGTCGGATCGTTGACCGTCAGACCACTTGGCCGAGCTTGAAGATGGGCAGGTACATGGCCACGACGATGCCGCCGATCAGAGACCCGAGGAAGACGATGATGAAGGGCTCCATCAGGCTGGACAGCGCCTTGACCATCTCGTCGACCTCTTCCTCGTAGAACTCGGCCGCCTTGCCCAGCATGTGGTCGAGCGCGCCGGATTCCTCGCCGATGGCCGCCATCTGCAGCACCATGACCGGGAAGATGCCGGTGGCCTGCATGGAGGTTGTGAGCGCCGAGCCGGTGGAGACCTCGCGTTGAATTTTCTCGGTGGCTTCCGTGAACACGGTGTTGCCTGAGGCCCCTCCCACCGAGTCCAGCGCTTCGACCAGCGGCACGCCTGCGGCAAACATGGTGGACAGCGTGCGGGTCCAGCGCGCCAGGGCCGACTTGAAGAGCAGGGGACCGAAGATGGGCAATTTCAGCATCAGGCGGTCCATGGTCTTTTGCATCTTCTCGGAGCGCCGCCAGGTTTGGAAGAAGAAATACACTCCGCCGCCGAGCACCGAGAAGATCAGCCACCAGTAGTGCACGAAGAACTCGGACATCGCGATGACGAGCAGGGTCGGTCCGGGCAGGTCGGCGCCGAACGAAGCAAACACGGACTTGAATGCCGGCACCACGAACAGCATGATCACCGTGACGACGATGAAGGCCACGACCCCGACCGCGATCGGGTAGGTCAGGGCGCCCTTGATCTTCTTCTTGATGCCTTCGGATTTTTCAAGGTAGATCGCCAGGCGGTCGAGCAGGGCTTCGAGAATACCGCCGGTTTCGCCGGCTTCGACCAGGTTGCAGTACAGGGTGTCGAAGTGCATCGGATGCTTGCGGAACGCGGCAGACAGGCTGGTGCCGGTTTCAACGTCCTGGCGGATGTCGTTGAGCAATTGCGTCATGCGCGGGTTGGTGCTGCCGCGCCCCACGATATCGAAGGACTGCAGCAGCGGCACGCCTGCGCGCATCATGGTGGCCAACTGGCGGGTGAACACGGCGACATCCTTGGGCTTGATGGACTTGCCGCCTGAGGTGCGGCGTTTCTTGACCTTGCTCACGAGGATGCCCTGGCGGCGCATCATGGCCGTGACCATGGCCTCCCCGTTGGCTCTGACCTCGCCGCGCATGATCTTGCCATTGCGGTCCTTGCCTTCCCATTCAAAGACGAGTTCCTTGGCAGCTTTCGCAGCGTTTGAGCTTGTCGCCATATCTACTCCCGGGCTGTTGCCCTGTACTTAGCTATCACTTGAATTCTGCGCCGTGCGCGGGTCGAATGAGTTAGGCATTGGTTGCGGCCAACACCTCTTCCAGCGTGGTCACGCCTGCGCGCACCTTGACCAGTCCGGCCTGACGCAAATCGCGGACCCCCTCGATCCTGGCCTGCTCCGCGATGTCCATGGCGGTGCCTTCGGAGAGGATGATGCGTTGAATGGCTTCCGAAATCGGCATCACCTGGTACAGCCCCACGCGGCCGCGATAGCCGTTGTTGCAGCCCGAGCAGCCGACGGCCCGGTAGGGGCGCCAGGAACCGTCCAGGTCTTCTTCCTTGAAGCCGGCGCGAAGCAGAGCCTCGTGGGGATAGTCGGCCGGCGCCTTGCAGTTCTCGCACAGGCGCCGGGCCAGGCGCTGCGCGGTAATGAGCAGCACGCTGGACGCGATGTTGAACGGCGCGACGCCCATGTTCAGCAGGCGCGTCAGCGTGGTGGGCGCGTCGTTGGTGTGCAGCGTGGACATCACCATATGGCCGGTCTGTGCGGCCTTGATGGCGATGTCGGCGGTTTCAAGGTCGCGGATTTCGCCCACCATGATCACGTCAGGATCCTGGCGCAGGAAGGACTTCAGCGCGGCGGCAAAGCTCAGGCCCGCCTTGTCGTTGACGTTGACCTGGTTGATGCCCGGCAAATTGATTTCGGCCGGGTCTTCCACGGTGGAAATGTTGACGCCGGGCTGGTTGAGGATGTTCAGGCAGGTGTAGAGCGACACCGTCTTGCCGGAGCCGGTCGGGCCGGTCACCAGAATCATGCCGTAGGGGCGCTGGATGGCGGTCAGCAGGCGTTCCTTCTCGATCTTTTCGTAGCCCAGCGCCTCGATGCCGAGCTTGGCGGACGAGGAGTCCAGGATCCGGATGACGATCTTCTCGCCGAACAGCGTCGGCAGGGTGCTGATACGGAAATCGATGGACTTGCTGCCGAACTTCAGCTTCATGCGGCCGTCCTGCGGCACGCGCTTTTCTGAGATGTCCAGGCGCGAGATCACCTTGATGCGCGAGGCCAGCTTGTCCTTGATGGCGATCGGCGGCTGGGTGATTTCGCGCAGTTCGCCGTCGACCCGGAACCTGACCCGGTAGTGATACTCGTAGGGTTCGAAGTGCAGGTCGGACGCGCGCATGTTGATGGCGTCGATCAGCATTTTCTGCAGGAAGCGGACGATGGGGGCGTCTTCCACCTCGCCGACTTCCGCAGCCTCCTGCGCCGGCGCGGTTTCTTCTTCCGTGACGTCAAATTCGAAGTCGCCGCCGGCGATGCTCTCCAGCGTTTCGGCGGCCGAGGTGGCCGATATCTGCAGCAGCTTGGCGAGCTTGTCGTACTCGACGATGACCCATTCGGGTGAAAGTTGCGTCGCAAACTTGATGCGGTCGGCAACCTCCTGCTCCGTCGGGTCGGCGCCGCCGATGAAGATCCGGTTGCCGCGCCGTCCCAGCGCAATGATCTGGTATTGCTGCAGCAGCTTGGTGTCGAGCAGGTTGGCGGGCAGCTTCTGCGGATCGATGGCGTTGAGGTCCAGCAGCGGCACCGCCAGGGCCGATGACAGGGTGTGCGCCAGATCGGACGCCGACACCACGCCGGCTGCGATCACGGTGCTGACGAAGCTGGCCTTTTTCTCGCGGGCCTGGCGCACCAGGTCTTCCGCCGCCTTGACCTGCAATTTCCCGGCGTGGACAAGCACCCGGGCAACGCCAGACAAGGTGGTTTTGGGAGGTTCAACCAGGGTGGTATCAGGTTGCATTGGGGCTCGGGGGACTCGGTCTGGTTCTCGGTCTGGCCAATGGCCTTCGCTCATGGGGCAACGCGATGGTGCGAACCCTATCTTAAGAGTTCACTGTTCAATACAGACATACTGTACCCGCTACCGGGCAAGACGCTTTTGGGGATATCGGCAGGTTGAGCCAGGATGCTCAACTAACGACCCCTACATCCGGCCCGGTAGCGGGACCGGTTGGTGAGATCCGCCATGCGGGGAATCTCCAGCCTGCGAGGGAGATTCCTGAAGCAACCCTGGTTTATTTTTTCGGAGCGTCTGTGCCAACCAATCCTGTTCTCGTGGAACAGAAATGGAACAGAGCCCGCCAGAATGACAAAAAGCCGCGTCTCCGCGGCTTTTGCAAGTCCTTGATGTACAAGGAGAATCTGGTCGGGGTGAGAGGATTCGAACCTCCGGCCTCTACGTCCCGAACGTAGCGCTCTACCAGGCTAAGCTACACCCCGATCTTGGTGTTCAGTGCTGGTGCAGTTTTTAAATTACTTAAAAAGACCTGCCAACCGACTGAATTGCGAATTCTAGCAGAGCTTCTCGCCATTTGTTAAGAGGGAGCTGCAAAAGACTTTGCTTGGCATGTTCGACCTCTGCTTGCGCGGCATCGCGCGTGGCCTGCAAGGCGCCGGTCCGGCGCACGATGGCGATGATCTCCTGGAGCTTGTCGACCTCGCCGTGCTCGATGGCGTGGCGGATCAGCAATCGCTCCTCGTCGCTGGCGCGGGCCATGGCGGCCAGCAGTGGCAGCGTCGGCTTGCCTTCGCGCAGGTCGTCGCCGATGTTCTTGCCCAGCGCATGCGGATCGCCCTCGTAGTCGAGTACGTCGTCGATCAATTGAAACGCGGTGCCCAGCGCGCGGCCGTAGCTGGCGCAGGCTTCCTCGGTGGCGGGGTCGGCGTTGGCCAGGACGGCGCCCAGGCGGGCACTGGCTTCAAACAGCTTGGCGGTCTTGAAGCGGATGACGCGCAGGTAGTCCTCGACGCTGATGTCGGGGTCGTGCATGTTCATCAGCTGCAGCACTTCGCCTTCGGCAATGATGTTGGTGGCTTCGGCCAGCACGTCAAGCACGCGCATGCGGTCGACCGACACCATCATCTGGAAGGCGCGCGAATACAGGAAGTCGCCCACCAGCACGCTGGCGGCATTGCCGAACAGGGCGTTGGCGGTTTTCTTGCCGCGACGCAGCGACGACTCGTCGACCACATCGTCGTGCAGCAAGGTCGCGGTGTGGATGAATTCGACCACCGCGGCGAGTTCGTGGCGCGCGGGGCCGTTGAATCCGAGTGCATTGGCGAACAGGAGCACCAGCTTGGGGCGCATCCGCTTGCCGCCGGCATGCACGATGTAGCCGGAAATTTGGTTGATCAGGGCAACTTCGGAGCTGAGGCGTCGCGCGATCACGGCGTCGACCTCGCGCATCTCCGCATCCAGTGCGGACAAAACCTCTGACAAAGGAACCGAGGCAGACAGGGCGTGCACGCTAGACTCACTGTGAAGGGAATGGGGGATTATAGGAAGCGTGTGCGCCCTTCCGCCCCGGAAGGGCGCCGGTCGTCAGGAGCGTTGCAAGCCAGGGTTCAACAGGGCTTGCTGGAATTCCTTGGATTGTGCTACATTATTGGGCTCTGCGCATTTTGCGCGGTGCGGGCTTGACGAATGTTGGAAAGCTGGTGCTGAAAAAGGCCAAGTGCTGAAAAGCCGAGCGGCTTGAAGATGCAGGCGTCGAGTGAATTCATTGAAAGGGCTAATATGTACGCGGTCATAAAAACCGGCGGCAAGCAATACAAGGTTGCAGCTGGCGAAAAGATCAAGGTAGAACAGATTGCTGCGGATGTTGGCCAAGAGATCGTGATCGACCAGGTTCTCGCTGTGGGTAACGGCGCTGAATTGAAGGTTGGCACTCCCTTGGTTGCTGGCGCAAGTGTGAAGGCCACGGTTGTGGCGCAAGGTAAGCACGACAAGGTGCGTATCTTCAAGCTGCGTCGTCGCAAGCACTACAAGAAGAGTCAAGGCCATCGCCAGAC